>JBEKRS010000029.1:0-65870 GCA_049518535.1 Occallatibacter sp.
GCGCCAGGCTGCGACCAATCACATGGCAGTTATCGAGACCAATCCGGAAAGAATCAAAGCCTTCTTCAAAGATCCAATCGTCGCATATGCCGCTTAGCAGTATTTTCTTGCCGGATCAATAAGATGGATCGATGCTCAGGAGTCGAATCCTACAGTTAAGTGACTCCCATCAATTCCTCGTGACTATCGAATTTCTGTGTTGTCGAGTCCGGTTTTTCAGCGCGAAAACAACCGCATCTGCTCCTCCCGCATCTCAATTGACCTGAGTAGTCGTAAGTAACGGAGATCAGGCAAATGAGATCTATGAATTCGCAACGTCAAATCCTACTGGGATCCGCAGCTATCCTCGTGGGTTCTTTGGTCCTCGCTGGCTGCCATAACCAACCTGCCCATCCCGACGAGAAGGCAGTGGTCACGAACTCGCTCAGTAGCAACAACCTGAATAACATCGACGTATCTCAGGACCGAGAGAAGGGTATCATGACGCTCACTGGGAACGTGGCTTCAGACGATCAGAAGAATCAGGCCGAAACTCTTGCCAAACAGGCCGCTCCCGATTACACGATTGCCGATGAGATAGGTGTGCGCCCGGCCGGAGATAGTAGCGCGGGCACGGTAGCCTCTAATCTGGATAGCGCCATCGAGGATAACTTTAAAGCCTCTATAAAGGCCCACAACAATCTCGATGACCAGAGCATACATTGCAAGGCAAAGAATGGCACCTTGGTTCTGAAAGGCACCGTCAAAACTATGGAGCAAAAGAAGGAAGCAGAAAGCTTGGCTAAGCAAGTACCCAATGTCCAGCAAGTTGTGAATGAATTGGAGATTAAGCCGAAGAAGCATTCGACGGCCAACTCTTGATTAAAACACGGAAACTGCTAACGTGTTGAGGGGTAGCATATCTTGGTCCTCGAACTTAACATAAGGTTCGAGGACCGGATTAGAGATTAGACTTTGTTTATAAGTGGAACGGCCCTATTATAGCTCGTTTAATCTATGATGGCTCGTCCAACAGCTGGGCAGGGCTGTCGGGCTTTCGCGATTTCCCCTACTCTGTCGGTGGCGAAGGAGAATCGCAACACCAGCCACCGGACCTTGCCCTTCAACACCAACGATCTGTGACAACTCTTGAATGAGGAACAGAATGAACAATCCATCCAACACTCTACTTGAAACTGAGGAAACTCTACGTTCCATCATCCAGACTCTGATAGACGATCAAGAGGGATTTCAGGTGGTCGGCAATGAGTTGAAAAACGAAACGCTCAAGCATTATTTCCTGGCCGAGTCGCTGCGGCGCGCGGAGTTTCGCGGAGAACTCGAAACCCTGCTTCACCAAGGAGATGTACATGATGTAAAAGAGAAAGGGACGATGGCCGGTACTCTTCATCGCGTTTGGGGAGAATTAAAAGTGAAACTAGGAGGTGGCGATCACTCTCTTCTTGTTACTGCAGAGCAAGCTGAGGATGAAGCCAAACGGGTGTATAAAGAGGCATTAGAAAAAGACCTCCCGTTTCCCGTTCGTCAAGTCCTATCCACACAGTCAACTCATGTTCAAACATCGCACGATTACATAAGAGCGGCGCGCGATAGCAGTAAATAATCTTTATAGAAAAGGAGTAAAAAGCAAATGCAGTGCACCGCCAAGAACCATATCAGCCCTTGACACATCGGCCGCCGCTTATCTCGCTGCGGCGGCCGATGTGTCACCATCAAGAGAGCTAGCAGAGGAAATGCGATCTGTCCCTTTCGCGTTCTGACGGGCCAGACTCGCAACGCGGCACACCTCCGGCACATTCACCATCTGCTTCACGAATACACGATAGCTGATAGTTCCA
The DNA here is from genome assembly GCA_049518535.1 of Occallatibacter sp. Classification (GTDB taxonomy): domain Bacteria; phylum Acidobacteriota; class Terriglobia; order Terriglobales; family Acidobacteriaceae; genus Telmatobacter. Next base: position 1,839 of record JBEKRS010000029.1, read on the forward strand.
GGTTGCAGAGTGGACCAATAGCTCGACCGGCTCACAAGGGGCTTTCGTCTTGCGATAAGCTGGTTTTCCATAATTTTCACTCCACAAGTCAAATTGTTTGTTGGCTGCAGGATTGTCTTCGAAGGATCTTTCTCCGGTAACTCCTTGTCTTTCTCCCAATCAAAATCGCAGCCATACCGCTCGGCGTCCATATAAGTCAGTTGCAGTAGCCCTTCACTCCGCACCATCCGCTTGCTCACTGCGTCCTTTACTGCGACCTCCGACTCTGTGTGACGCACATCCGTAGTCGGAACCAGCCCTGCTTCCGCCCCGGCAAGCGCTTGAAATAAATATGCCCAATACGCTCGCTTGTCTACTTCGCTCAAAGCATTGAAGCGCGGACAGAATGGCTTCACAGCTCGCGCCACTCTGGATGAAAGCATCTCCGGTGGCAGGGCCTTCTCCACGATCAGATCCCACTTTGGATTCCATGACGGTTTGCCCAATTCTTCTTTTTTCTCCGCAATCGGAGTGGGCGGAGCCGGTTTCGTCTCGGGTTGAACAGAAAGCCGCGGTACGGCGGGCCGACTGCAGCCCGCTATTACTCCAATCGCAGCATAAAGAAAGAGCCTTCCCAACCCGGACCAAGTCATATAAACCTTTCTGTAGTGAGATGCAAATTTGCTCATGGGCAACAAGACAAACGTCATCGAGGATCACTATCGGTCCGCGGCTATTCAAGCTCGTGCATACGATTGCATGCCGCTGTCCGCGCTGTCGGGGCAAGCATGCCTTAAAGGGCCCCGGAGTTCTCACTAGCGCCGCATGATGCCGCGCGATTAGCCTTCGTGGCCGATAGTGTATGAACAGATGCGGCGCTGGATGGACGCCCGATACGGCCTTCTACCGTGAGCGCGGCAAGCGCGTGGTCTGCGAAGGTTACATAGCCGTGAGCGAAGAGTACCTGGCAGCCAGTTGGCGCGAACGCATAAGACTGGCGCAACCACCTGGGTAAAGACTTCTATTCGCGTTTTAGCTCTGACTCAACCAAAAGGTGGATGCAAGACTCATTCTTTCAATCGGCCCAAATTGGGTTGATTCTCATGTAAACTTGGTATCGATTCAGACACACCCCGGTCTGGTTCCCCAAGTGAGGTCAATTGAAATGGCTGCATCATTTCCCAATGTTCACGGTCATGCTCTGCCCTCATCCTCGTGCATGACGCTTTCTGAGAAGCTGAACAGCCAATGGCATGAGAAGGCCCTGTGGGTGTTTATGGCAATTGTGCTTGCCCACTGGGGCGAGCATCTTGTCCAGGCCTACCAGATCTGGGTAATGGGCTGGCCCATCTCCAAGGCAAATGGCATTCTGGGTCTCTGGTATCCGTGGCTCATCAAGTCTGAGACGCTGCACTACGGTTACGCGCTGGCGATGCTCATTGGCCTATGGGTGCTGCGCAAGGGATTCGTCGGTCGCAGCCGGACCTGGTGGACGATCACTCTGGGCATCCAGATCTGGCACCATTTTGAGCACTTCCTCCTAATCGCCCAGGCCACTCTCCATCACAACCTGATGGGCAAGCCGGTGCCCTTCAGCGTACTCCAGTTCTTTTTCCCTCGCGTTCAACTCCACCTTTTCTATAACGCGATTGTGTTCATCCCTATGGTGATCGCCATGTACTATCACATGTTCCCCCAAAAGGATGAGGCATCCGCCACCTGTAGTTGCTCGTGGTACAAGGATGACGCGAACGAAGAAGCCGATTGCTACGCATAGCTTATACGGCAAAACCTGAAATTTGTGGAATTTGGGATGATTTGGGCTGATTTGAGGGGTCGCCGGAGGGCAGTCTCTCAGCGGGTTTTGGCTTTGTTGATGCTGGCTGCGACGCCAGCATTTGTTGTCGTCGGTTGCCGCAGATCGTCTAATGATGAAGACGGCATTTCGATTAATGAATCCATTGCGCCGCTACCAGTACGTGCCGGAGACGAAACGATTTTTCTTCGACTGACGAAGGCATCGTATCAGCCCGCCATTGGCGCACACGTGCATGTAGAAGGCGATATGAGCCACCCCGGCATGGCACCGATATTTGCTGACGCCATTGAAACAGCACCGGGCGACTATCGCGCGAAGCTCAACTTCACCATGGGCGGCGACTGGGTGGTGCTGTTCCACATTACTTTGAGCGATGGCCACAAATTTGAACGTCAAATGGATGTGAAAGGGGTCGAATCGAATTGATCAGGCCGACACCCGCGCTCTCCACAGCCGCGGAGCAGGAGCAACGTGCCGAGGCGGAAGAATTCCTTGAAGCCCAGCCATTCGATCTCCTCACTATCCCGGCAATTGGGCCGCTGTTACGTCGGCGTCATTCGCGCACCTTCCTGCAGATTCCGCTGCTCGCAGTCAGCGTTGTCATGATCCTCGAAGGACTGCTCGGTCCCACTCTTTCCCCCAAGAATCTTGCGACAGTGCTCACCTGGGTTCATTTTCGCGGAGCGCTCGTAATTGCCATTCTTTGTGCGGGCAATCTATTCTGCCTTTCCTGTCCGTTCATGTTGATCCGCAATTTTATGCGCAAGTGGATTCATCCGCACTTTACCTGGCCGAGACGCCTTCGCAACAAGTGGATCCCGATTGCGCTCTTCATCGGAATGCTCTTCAGTTACGAGTTATTCGGCCTCTGGGCTTCTCCGTGGCTCACCGCGTGGGTCATCGTGGGTTACTTCGCCGCGGTGCTGATTGTCGATGGCCTCTTCACTCACGCGACATTCTGCAAATATGTCTGCCCGATCGGCCAATTCAATTTCATTGCCTCCACCGTGTCGCCACTTGAAGTCTCCATCCACGATCACGAAGTTTGTGGCAGCTGCCAGACAAAAGACTGCATCCGCGGCCGCCGCGAAGATTCGTCGCCGCTCGTCGTTTTGCAACGCGGCTGCGAGCTTGCGCTCTTTCAGCCCGCCAAAGTGGGCAATATGGACTGCACCTTTTGCCTCGACTGCGTCCATGCTTGTCCGCATGACAATGTTGGAATCTTGAGCCGCATGCCGGGCGCCGAGTTGATGAGCGATCCGCAGCGCTCGGGCATCGGCCGCTTCTCGCGACGCAACGACATAGCAGCGCTGGCCGTCGTCTTTTGCTTTGGCGCGTTGATGAACGCCTTCGGCATGGTCAGTCCGGTCTACACCGTTGAAAACTGGCTCAAACGCACGCTGCACTTACAGAGCCAGTCTACGGTGCTCGGCATCCTGTTTACCGCGGTAATCGTAGTGGAACCTGCATTGCTGCTCGGTCTAGCCGCATGGATTACGCGTGCCTGGGCGGGAGTAAGAAGTAGTTGGCTCGCCATTGCCGTTCGCTACGCTTACGCATTGTCACCGCTCGGCTTCGGAATGTGGCTGGCGCACTACTGCTACCATTTCTTCACCGGGCTTTATACCATCATTCCTGTAACGCAAAGTGCATTCGCTGAATTTGGCTGGCCTATCCTGGGCGACCCACAGTGGACGTCGGTTGGTCTACCAAAAACGGTGGTCGAGCCCCTTGAGTTCGGATTCCTACTGCTCGGCCTTGCCGGATCCATGCTGGTTGCCTGGCACATGGCCCAGGACGACTCAGAGAAACACCCCGTGCGCGCCTTCGCTCCGTGGGGAGTGCTGTGCGTAATCTTATTCCTCTGTTGTGCGTGGCTGATGACCCAGCCTATGGATATGCGCGCCACCATGCTGGCTGGATAACAATGATGCGTTTTTATTCCAAGCTTGGCCGAACCCGCTTTTCGCCCTTGATCGGCGCTCCGCTGACGATTGGAGTGCGCTGGTCAATTGCGTTGACCTTTTTTGCGCTCTGCGTTTGCATGCCGGCCTGGGCGCATATTGGCCCTCCTTACCCCATCATGCAGGGCCGCAAGGTTGGGCCGTTCAACGTTGAAGTGTGGAGCAACCCGGACGTTGGAACCGGCAGCTTCTACGTGATTGTCGATCCGCCCAAGGGCAGCGGGCTTATCGTTCCTGCCGACATGAAGGTGCAGGTGGCCGTACAGCCGGTGAACAAACGTCTGCCGGTGGCGGTTTACAACGCATGGCGAGAGAAGCTTCTCGATCACGTCGAGTTCAAGGCAGTGGTGCCCTTCGACAAGGAAGAAATGTGGCACGTCCACATCATGTTTTCAAGCTCGACGGCCAATGGCGAAGCAGACACCGACGTCCCCGTTACGCCAACGCTCCTGGGCCGGTGGAATCTGCTGCTCTTTCTTCTGCCGTTTGCCGGCGTTGGTGTGTTGTGGTTCAAGGCGGCAACCGTAACGCGCACCCGCCGGCGACGTAGGCGAACTCAACGGGCCGGTGTGGCTCAATCGGTTCAGGTATCACGGAGCAAGCAAGAATGATTAGAATCTTCCTCAGCAAGAACGAGATGAAATCCATTCTTTCCTACTCTTCATCCCGGCTCGCAACTGTAGCTCTTACGGCTGCCATCGCATTATTCGCCGGATGTCACCGTGATCTGCCATTGCCGTCTTCGGCGGACTATGACGAGTTCATCTCGTCGTTTTATGTTGGCTTGGCCGCGCTGCAGGTGGGCGACGATGTGCGGGCTGAAAGCTCGCTGTCGCACGCCGCGCAACTCGCTCCAGGCGAGCCCGCTGTCTGGAGTGACTGGGGAATCCTCGCGCTGCGCCAGCGCAACTTCGATCTCGCTGCCGAGCGCTTTGAACGTGCGCGCAAGCTCGCACCCAAAAGCGACCACATCTACTACCTGCTCGGGATTCTCGGCAGCGATCGCGGCGACCCAGCGAGCGCTATCGCGAATCTCCGCCAAGCCGTCAAGCTTGACCCTTCGAATCTTCAGGCAGCGTACCAGCTTGCGCTTGAGGTTGAGCGCCAGGGAAACCAAGGCAGCGAAGAAGCATTTCAGCAACTAATTTCGCAAATCCTTACCGCGCAACCAAACAATTTGGCCGCGCTGCTTGAATTGAGCCGCATCGCCGCCAAGCGTGGAGACATGGCAACACTTCGCTCCGCGGTCGACCGCATCGCTGCGAAATCCGCTGCATGGCCGCAGGATGCTCGCGAACAGCTCGTGCAGCTACAAATCGCGGCAACCTCGGGACCCGCTGCTGCTGCGGCCATTCGCAGCGTGTTTCTGCGCAATGTACTCATGCAGCTTCCCGTGTTCCGCCAGCAACTCGCACAAATCAAACCCGCGCCCGGTGATGACACCCAGCCCTTCACGCATCTTCTGCGCCTGAGTTCGCCGCCGGACTGGCCTGCCCCGCCAGACAACGCGCTGCATTTCGAGAATCAGCCGTTCGCAAATCCAGCAGGCGACAAATGGGATTGGATTGGCGCCGTCTCGCTCAACGGCGAAGGCGCGCCCGCCGTTGTAACCGCAAACTCGCATGTGGTGAGGCTCTCAACGGGCGCATCGTTTCCATTTCCTGGCGGCATGGCAAACGTGGCCCCTTCGTCCGAGTCCGTCTTGCCGATCGATTTCAACTACGACTTCAAAACCGATCTTGTGCTTGCGGGCGGGGGCGGCTTACGCTTCATGCGCCAAGAGAATCCGGCGAAGTTCACCGATGTGACCGCGCAAACCAAATTGCCGAAGGAGATTCTCGCTGCACCGTACACCGGTGCGTGGGCAGTAGACATTGAAGCTGACGGCGATCTTGACATTGTACTGGGCACGGCAAGCGGCCTGCCCACAGTTCTGCGCAACAACGGCGACGGCACTTTCAAAGGGATTCATCCCTTCGCGTCTATCTTCGGAATCCGCCAGCTTGTTTGGGCCGATCTGAACGGGGACGGCAATCCCGATGCATCGCTTATTGACGGCGCCGGCCGTCTTCACATCTTCATCAATCAGCGCCTCGGCAACTTTGCTGAATCGGCCTTGCCCGTTGGCTTCAACGACGTCAGGGCCATTGCGGCAGCCGACGCCAATCACGACGGTATTCTCGATCTTCTGGCCGTGCAGTCGAGCGGAGCGATTGTGCGGCTATCAAATACGAATGACGCATGGGACATCGGTGAAATTGTGCAAGTACCCGATGCCGCGCGCGCGCTGGCAGGCGATGTACGCCTGCGCATTGCCGATCTCGACAATAACGGCGCCTTCGATCTGCTGCTGGTAAAGGTTGGCGTCGAGAGCAACGCACCCGGCGCTTCGATCTGGCTCGCGGACGAGAAAGAACACTTCAATCTGCTCCCATCTCTGCAGGTTCCTGTGCGCGTTTTTGATGCTGCGCCAGTAAGCGCCGAAGGCCGGCTCGATCTCCTTGGACTTACAGCGGACGGGCAGCCCATCGATACTGTGAATCACACTACAAAGAATTACCACTGGCAAGTCATTCGCCCGCGTGCACATCAGGCAACTGGTGATCAGCGCATCAATTCCTTTGGTATCGGCGGTCAAATCGAAATCCGCTCGGGATTGCTCGTGCAGATTCAACCCATCAACGGCCCGCAGCTCCACTTTGGCCTTGGTGATGAAACCGGCGCGGAAGTGGCGCGCCTGGTGTGGCCCAACGGCACGGTTCGCGCGGAGTTTGCGCTCAAAGCCGATCAGGAAGTGCTGACCGAGCAGCGCCTCAAAGGCTCCTGCCCGTTTCTCTTCGCATGGAACGGTCGGTCGATGCAGTTTGTGAAAGACACCGTGCCGTGGGGGGCCGCGCTTGGCCTGCGCATTGACTCCATGGGTCCCGCGCGCATCGCGGCAACTGAAGAGTGGTACAAGATTTCCGGCGGCGCGCTCGCTCCGCACAACGGCTCGCTCGATCTGAGCATTACCGGCGAGCTATGGGAGACCTACTACTATGACTATCTCGCAATAATGGCCGTCGACCACCCTGCCGGCACCGAGGTCTTCACCGACGAACGATTCGCAGTACCGCCGATCAAGCTGGCCATTACTACTGTTGCCGAGCCGCACGCAATTGCGCACGCCACCGACGATCTTGGCAATGACGTCACCGAAATTCTGCGCGACCTCGACGCCAAGTATCTCGACACCTTCGGACGCGGTCAGTATCAAGGCATTACGCACGACCATTACGTTGAAGTCGATCTGGGCCACGATCTCCCCGCAAGCGGTCCGCTCTGGCTCGTCGCGCGCGGCTGGCTGCATCCCTCCGATTCGTCGGTTAATGTCGCAATGTCGCAAGGCGACCGCGTTCATCCAAGGCCGCTCAGTCTTGAGATTCCTGACGGGCGTGGCGGCTGGAAGGTAGCACGCGCGAATCTTGGCTTTCCTGCGGGCCGCAACAAGACTTGTCTTATCGATATCACTGGCCTCCTCCCTTCGGGAGTGCCGCACAAACTCCGTCTGCGCACAAATCTCGAAATCTACTGGGACCAAATCGAGTGGGCGCTGGGCCTGCCCGATGTCGCGACCAGAATCACACATCTCGCTCCGCAATCGGCCGAGCTGCACTACCGCGGTTTCTCGGTCATCCATCAGGCGAACGCATCGTCGCCCGAAATTCCCGATTACAACCAACTCGCCGCGACCACGCAGATATGGCGCGATCTAGAAGGCTTTTACACGCGCTATGGGGATGTGCGCGAGTTGCTCAAAACGACCGACGACCGCTATGTGATTATGAACGCGGGAGACGAGCTTGCACTGCGCTTCGCCGCGCCACCGCCCCCGCCCTCGGGCTGGGTACGAGACTACGTGATTGCCGGCGATGGTTGGGTGAAGGATGGAGACTTCAACTCCACCTTCTCGCGCACCGTGCAGCCGCTACCCTACCACGCGCGCACAAAATACGACACGCCGCCGGGTATGCTCGAACACGAGTGGGTTTATCGCCATTATCCCCAAGACTGGCAAAACTATCAGACGCGCTACATAACAGCGGATACCTTTCGCAGTGCATTGCGCAACGGGACAACCCAATGAAGAAAGTTCCAATCGCGCGAATCCTCGTCATAATATTCTTCGCAGTGCTTCTAGCGGTGCCGTGGATGGTGCGCCATTTCACTGCTCACGCAAAAGCCGGCGACAATCCCGGTTCGCAGGCCGCACTGGCCCGATACGGCTTCTCACTCCAAGAGGTAGCGCATGCTTCCGGCATCGATTTCGTCCACCAGGCGCCTATTCTGGACTCGAAACTAGACGGAATCATGCCAGAGGTCGCATCGATGGGCGCGTCGGTCTCTATCGTCGACTACAACCGCGACGGCTGGCCAGATATCTACGTGACCAACAGCGCCGTCGGCAGCAAGAATCATCTCTACCGCAACAATCACGACGGAACATTTACCGACGTAGCTGAGCAATTGGGCATCGCCGACGTCAACCAGCCCGGCACCGGCGTTTCAATGGGTGCAGTGTGGGGCGACTACGACAACGATGGCTATGAAGATCTCTTCCTCATCAAGTGGGGCAAGCCCGAACTGTTCCACAACGACCAGGGCGCACACTTTACGCGCGTGAGCGATCAGGCCGGACTGCCGCCGTGGATTAACGCCAATACCGCCGTATGGTTCGATTACGACCACGACGGCAAGCTCGATCTCTTTGTTGCCGGTTACTATCCTGATTACGTAAACCTGTGGCACCTGCGCGGTACTCGAATGATGCCCGACAGCTTTGAATATGCGAAGAACGGTGGCCGCAAATACCTCTTCCACAACCTCGGCGACGGGCGCTTTGAAGAAATCAGTGCCAAGGTTGGCATCGATAGCCGCCGCTGGGCGCTGGCCTGCGCGGCGGCTGATCTGAGCGGCACAGAATATCCCGATCTTTTTGTCGCTAACGACTACGGAGTTTCAGAGCTCTATATCAACAACCACGGGCACTTCCATGAGGCAGGTAAAGAGACAGGGGTTGGCTTCGCGCCAAAGAGCGGCATGAATGTCTCCTTCGGCGACATCTTTGACCAGGGAAAATTCTCTATTTACGTCTCGAATATCTCCGAGGAGGGTGTGCTGATTCAGGGTAATAATCTATGGGTACCCCAGGCGGGCCCAGCGCTCAAATATGACAACATGGCGAGTGACCTTGGCGTTGAGCTTGGGGGGTGGAGCTTCGGAGCGCAATTCGGCGACTTTAATAATGACGGCAACCTCGATCTCTACCTCGCCAACGGATACATCTCGCTCGACCGGCAGCGCAATTACTGGTACGACTTTGCAAAAGTGGCCGCTGGCAACAGTTTCATCATTGGCGATGCCGCAAACTGGCCTGCATTCAACGGCCGCAGCCTTTCCGGTTATCAGCAAAAGCGTCTGTGGCTCAACGACGGCGAAGGCAAGTTTGTCGACGTTGCGCAAGCGGTGGGCGCAACAGATACCTACGATGGTCGCTCCGTGGCGCTCGCGGATCTTTGGAATACGGGCTCGCTCGACATTCTTGTGGCCAACCAGAGCGGGCCGCTGCTGATCTACAAGAACACCGTTACGCCGGAAAACCACTGGATCGAATTCTCGCTCGAAAGCGCAAAGAGCAACCGCAGCGCTATCGGCGCTGAGATCACACTTTACTGGGAGGGCAAAGAACAGCTGCAGCAGGTCTCGGGTGGCAATGGATTCGCTTCACAAAACGACCGGCGCTTGCACTTCGGCCTCGGTAAGAATCCGAAAATCGAGAAAGCAGTAATTCATTGGCCTTCGGGCGCCGTGCAAACGCTTGACAATCTCAAGCCCGACCGTCTCTACACTTTGAAGGAACCATAATGAGCCAGCCAGCCGCGCAATCAAACCCGTTACTGCCGCAAACCGCGGCCAAGCTTCAGTCCAAGGGAGGGACATCTCCAGCGAGCCAGCTCAATCCATATCTTCCGCCTATTTTCATCACGCTGATTCTTCTTGTCGGCAACCTATCGTTCGGCATTCTCGAGAGTTATTCGAAGACGCTGCTTGCCATCGCTACCGCCATCACCGTGGAAATGGTGCTTGGTCGCATCTTTCTGCGCAAGTGGCCACACCCAGCCAGCTCTTACATCACCGGCATCAGCGTGGGCATCCTTCTACGCTCACCGGCCTTCTGGCCTTACGCATTATGCAGCGCTCTTTCCATCATTTCAAAATACGCGCTGCGCGTTCGCGGACGGCACATTTGGAACCCCTCCAACTTCGGCATCTGCGCCATGCTCATTCTTGCCTCGCAGGCCGTGACCTCGCTCAGCATTCAGTGGGGCAACAACCTTGCTTCGCTTGCCGTCATCTGGGTGCTTGGCTCGGTTATCGTGTGGCGTGCCAAGCGACTCCACATCACACTAACCTATGTGGTTTGCTTTATTGCGCTCTCGTTCCTGCGCGCTCACATCACTGGGGACTCATGGCAGTCTGAGATTTCGCCCATCACTGGTCCCATGTATCAACTCTTCATCTTTTTCATGATCACGGATCCGAAGACAACAGTACGCTCGCGCCTGGGCCAATATGTCGTCGCCGCCGCTATTGCTGTGCTCGAATTCTTCTTCCGGCTCAACAGCAGCATCTACGCTCCTCTCTATGCGCTGTTCTGGGTCGGTCCCGCAGCGCTGTTGATTGAAATGGCGATTGACTCTCGACGTGCTCCTGCCGCGGGTGTCCCTTCAACCTCCGAACAAAAGGCTGCCCGTGCGTAGGCTACCCCTGTGCCAGACCCCGCATTCTTCCGGTTGCAAACGGAGTGAAACAGCAAGCGCATTGCGCCTTGCTGCGTTCATCGCGTTCACTGCCTCAATGCTGAGCGGATGCAAATCAAAGCCCGCTCAACAGCTTGAACAAGGCGGCACTGCTCAGCCAACTCCAGCCGTGCCCGCACCTGCGAACCGAGCGCAATTGGCGGCGCCGCGTCCATCGGGTCCCATTATCTTCACCGATGTAACCGAGCAGGCTGGAATTCATTTCAAGCACAACAGCGGTGCATTCGGCGCCAAATATCTGCCTGAAACCATGGGCAGCGGCGTATGCGTCATCGACTACGATAACGACGGTTGGCCCGACATCTTCTTCGTCAACTCGATGGACTGGCCCGGCCACGTAAAAGGGAAATCATACCCCGCGCTCTACCACAACAATCACGACGGCACCTTCACCGACGTGACACGCCAGGCCGGACTTGATATTGAAATGTATGGCATGGGCTGCGCTGTGGGCGACTTTGACAACGACGGTTATGACGACATCTATGTCACCGCAATCGGAGGGAGCCATCTCTTCCGCAATCTGCAAAACGGCAAGTTTGCCGATGTGACGGCTAAGGCCGGCCTCGCCGATTCAGGTTTCCCCTCTGGAGCTGTGTGGTTCGATTACGACAACGACGGCAAGCTAGATCTGTTCGTTGCGCATTATGTCGATTGGTCACAGAGAAGCGATCAGTTCTGTTCGCTCGACGGCAAGCACAAGTCGTATTGCACGCCCGAAGTCTACAGAGGACAAAGTGCGCGGCTCTTTCACAATCTCGACAACGGAAGATTTGAGGACGTGACCAAGCGAGCCGGCCTTTACGATCCGAATGGAAAGTCGCTTGGGGTGGCACTGCTGGATTACGACAACGATGGGTGGATCGATCTTTTTGTTTCGAATGACACAGCAGCGAATAAACTCTATCACAATAATCGCAATGGCACGTTCTCTGAATCGGGCTTTACCGCAGGTGTCGCATTCAGCGATGCTGGCCGCGCGCGCGCGGGCATGGGCACAGATGCCGGAGACTACGACGGTTCGGGACGCCAGAGCCTGGTGATCGGCAACTTCACAGATGAAAGCATAGCGCTCTACCATAACGACGGCTCGGGACTTTTTACCGATCAATCAGTGAACGCAGGCATTACTTTACCTTCGGCCCAGTCGCTCACTTTCGGCTGCTTCTTTTTTGATTACGATCTAGACGGCCGTCTTGATATCTTTGCCGCAAACGGACACGTTGCCGACGACATCAGCGTAATGCGTCCAAACCTTCATTACGCTGAGCCTCCGCTGCTCTTCCATAATCTGGGCCTGGGCAAGTTCCAGGATGTGACAGCCGACGTTGGCCCTGCGCTGCGCCGCCTTATTGTCGCACGTGGTGCGGCCTACGCTGACATCGACAACGACGGCGATCTCGATCTGGTTGTGACCACCAACAACGGCCCTGCGTATCTTTTCCGGAACGACAACGGCAACCGCAACGACATGTTGCGTCTTAAGCTTGTCGGCACAAAATCGAATCGTGACGCCATCGGGGCAAAGGTGACACTCACTGCCGCAGGCGGAATCCGGCAACATGCGATGGTCAAATCGGGCTCAAGCTATCTCTCACAAAGTGAGCTTCCGCTGACCTTCGGCCTCGGAAAACCTGGCACAGTTGATGAACTCAATATCGAGATCGCATGGCCGAGCGGAAGCAAGGAGACCCTTTCGCACATAACACCAGATCAATTTCTCGTCGTCGAAGAGGGCAAAGGTATTGTCTTCGCGCGGCCGATCGCATTCACACCGAAATCTAAGCCATAGCGGTACGATCCGCTATCGGCTCGCAGACAAAGCCGCACCGCTTGAGTAAAGCCTGCACTTCATCGCGGCTGGATTCGAGTTTCCAAGCAGCGTTCAGCACATCGTCGGCTTCCACCGGGTACCAGTTCCTCCGGTCACGCCTTCCCAGCCCTGCGACGTTGATGGGGTCGATAACCGCATAAATCCGGTCGATCAATGCCTCTGCCTCCTCATCGGAGAGTTTATTCCCCGCGCAAGCGCAGATTTCTTCGCAAGCCGGATCGAACTCCGGATGCGTGCAGAGGAGAAACGATGGCGCGAGTTGCGGCTTCTGGATCCTTCGCGCCGACTCGGCGAAGCTCGCCGCAGCAAAGTATAGCAGTGTAAGTGCGACAAACACGTCGAACCGATTCATATTCGCGTAGAGCGCCCCAATAAGCCGCGCCGTCGTCCGAAGTTCCCGATCGGTTTGTTGTGCGTAACCTTGGAGCCATGGACCAAAATGCTCGTTGCCCCACGCGCATTCGATGATTTCAGCAATACGCGTGACACCGAGCAGAGTAAGGGGAAACCCTGTGGAAAGCAGAGGATCGACGAAGCCGGCAGCCGAGGGGAGCAGGGCCCAACGCAGTTCTGCGATTGCAGAATTGCGAAAAGCGAGCCGGCGCATGTGCGTGAAAGGCCGCTCGGCATGCGCATTGGCGAACTGTGCCCGTAAAGCCGGAATGCGGTCAAGCAGCCGTCGCCACGCCGCTCCGCCTTCTTGAAAACCGATTCGCACCGCGAACTCATCCGTTGCCGCAACACCCGCGCTTGTCATTCCGTTGTTGAATTTGAGGACCCAGATCCATCCGCCGTCGAAGACATGGTGAACAGCGGCGTCATCGATTGGAAATGGTGGGCGACCGTCAATGCGGCTGAATTCTGTGTTCTCTAGCCGGTCTACACCAGAAAAATGGCTGTACAGGCTATGCGTTGCTGGATAGTTGGGAAACGGAGCTTCTTCGAGACCCAAGGCGCGGTGAAGAAATCCGCGCGGGCCCGTGGCGTCGATGACAAACTGAGCGCGGAACTCCACGCTGCCGCCATCGCGCTCGCCGCACAATCGAACTCCGTCTGCTTCCTCCTCACAGCTCTGAAGAGCAACGCGATCGAGATAGTCGACGCCGAGCTTCTCGGCTTCCTTTACGAGGAAGTGATCGAAATCGGCGCGATACCAGTGCGTATCAGAGATTTCGTTATGTGGGCTGGCCGCGACCAAGAGCTGATGACGGTGTTCGGGGTCAAAGGAGAGATTGCCGTCTAGCAGATGATGATGAAACGTAAACCCGCGCTTGAGCCCGCATGCGATTTCAGGATGCGTGCGCTGCCAGCTTCCCCACTTAGACAAAGGCTTGAGTGTTGGCAGATCGTAGCGTATGCATAGCTCTTCGAATATTAGGTTGGCAAGTGGCGTCGACGACTCGCCGATAACTACGCGTGGATGCGTGTCCTTCTCGATGAGAACAACGGAATGCCCAAGCCGGCACGCGATCATTGCAAGCAGCGAGCCTGCAAAGCCCGAACCAACGACCGCAATGTCATATTGTGCGTTCATGTCTCGTCTCGTCCTTGCACATGTTACATGCGACTGTTTCGAGAATCCTCTGCTCAAGATTCATGGCTCCCAACCGAGCAATTCGCCGCTCGCGGCAAGCCTGGCAACCGGTCCACATCTCTGCGTCCCAGAGATCGACAAAGATCCGCCCCCCGCAGAGCAGGATGCCGCGCGCAAATGCCGATTCGAGCGTTCGCAGTGCTGGAGGAGAAAAATCACCGGAAGCAGCGAGCCCCTCCATCGCGCCGTTTCCGCCGCGCGTAGGAATCAATGTCGCGGTAGTGGCTCCGCACTCAAACGCAAACTCAAGCGAGCGCAGCGCCCATTCAACTGCTTCTTCCTCGCGCATAAAGGGCGGTTTAACAAGAATAAATGCGCGCAGATCGATCTCGTTCTTCCGCAGGAATCGCGCCGACTCCGCAAACATTTCAAGCGTCATTCGCTTGTTGAGCCGTTCCAGAATCTCAACATGCGCGGTCTCGAGTCCCATTGCGACTTCGAGCTTCCCTTGAATCAAATCCCTGAATCGAACACACACATCGCCCACTAATGCCGGATGACACTCGACGATCACTCGCTCGAATCCATCGAGACGCCGCGCAATCGATTCGTAATCTTCTGGCGATATAGCACGGGGATCAAAGAAGCTGCCGCTGTTGTAGAGTTTGATCTGCCGCGCCTCTGGCAAGCGCTCCAGCGCGTAGTCAATCTGCCCGTGAATCGCGCCGGCGGGGACTGTGTCCGTAATCGTGTTGCGCCACAAGTCGCACATCAGGCAATGCCAGGGGCACTCGCGGTTGGTGAGAAATATGGTTGCCGTGGGCACGACTTTGCGCGCGACGGTCAGCTCGTCCTCGACAAAGTACGCGTAAGGAACGCGAGGATCGACAGCGTTGCGCGAACCTCGGCGCGCCAGAATCCACTCATCGCGCTCGTGAGCGGACTTGGGATAGTCAGTCGGCAGGGTAAGCATCACTCGTAAAGCGAAAGGAACCGATTGCGGTACTCGGCTTCGCGGTAGGGCAACCGATGCCGCAGCGAATCCTCAGAGAACGCCCCATGCTGAAAGCGCCGCTTAGTGAAGACCGGCATCTTCATTCCCGTCACGGCCTCGACTCCGCGCGAAACCACCTCGCCCTTCAATGCATAGAGACGTTCCACGTTATAGCCGGTCAATTCAATAAACGGAATCGCCTCGGCAACAGCGATCACACCCGGCGAGGTGTAAGGGCTAAACCCGCTGAAGCCGTAGCGGCGCACCGTTGCATAGGTACGCACATAGGAGCGGCTGAGTCCACCGCTATAAGTGAGCGAGTGCTTGATCTTCCCCACGCCCCATCCCTCCTGATACAGCATGGAATTGTTGATGACACTGCGAATCGTCAGCTCGGGATTGGCTTCGATCGGATAATCCTTCAGGTTCTCGTCGCCGCCGTCTCCGTCAATCAGATAGCGCCAGTCAGGATAGCGTTCCCGTATGCCTTTTGCCAGGGCTAGCGCCATGGTGGCTGATTCAATGTCGAGCGGCTTGTAGTCTTCGACCACTCGGATCGTCTCGCTCACATCAAGAGTGGAAGCATCACCTTCGATCGCTTCGAGAAAGAGCGATAGCCCGAGCGGCTCGAGGAACTCACGCGCCTGGCGCATGTCGGGTCCGTCGCCGAGATCAAGCACGAACGCCTTCAGCCTGCCTGGGTGCATGCCGAGCTTTCGCATCACATGATAGGTGACAAGGAATACGCTGCCGCTGTCGATGCCGCCTGAAAAACATACGCCGATCGGCTCATCCTTGGGAATAGAGAGAAGCCACTGCGCAATCTCATCGGCTATTGCGGAGATGTATGCGCGGCCGATCACTTCGAGGTCTGCAGGCAGTGCACCGGCCATGGGCGTAAAAAAGCGCTGGTATACAGGATCGGGATCAGGGCAGCCCACCAGTTGCAGTTCAACCACGTAATGCGCAGGCACCATGCGCGTGTAATTGGGCCGGAACTGCTCATGCAGCCTTTCGCTTTTGAGCCAGTTGTAAATGCTGTCAATGCGATCGGAGACAATGAGCGCTGGGCCGTCTTTACGCTTGGCGAGAAAGTAACGAAGAGGCCTGTCGAGCGAGCGCGCCAATCTCACTGTCCGGCCGCGCTTGGCAAGCAGGGCGAAAGAGCCGCGAATCCGGTTCACGCTCTCCGCCGGGCCGTCAAGCACCAGTTTCCGCGCCTCTTCCACGCTCATGCCGTAGAGGTGATTCAGTGCGGGGTCAACAAGCTCGATAACGCGTTCAATCTGCTCGTACACATCGACAAGCATAGCATTCCCCTTTTCGAACTTCCACCAATGCGTTTCTGCGGACTGGCCCGGTGTCGGCCCGATTTACTCGGCGCTCTTCGAGTCATTCGTAGGCTCAAATCGAGCGGCGCCGTCCATGGCCGGGTAAAGATGCCGCCGAGGTCAGACCGCATATCCGCACGGCCTTCCATGACGTTCCCGTCTGGCCTATTCTCGTCAGCCCTGTTTTCCTTTTGGCGAATCACAACGCCGGTCTACTCCTCAGAATTCGAGGCGCGTGGCCAATTGGAGGGCCCACGGTCCACCCGACCCAAAGAATCTGCCGCTGGCGCTGAAGAGCGCATAGAGGTTGGCCTGAGCTGGAACCGGAGAAGCCCAGGCTAGGCCGGGACATAGGGGACGACTGAGATGTTGCGGCCTGTCAGCATTCTATTCTGGATGAATCGAGATGAACAATTTTCAGCGCGTCGAGAACAAGGCATTCCTCTGTCGTTAATCTTTCCATTAGGTGCGAAACGTAGCCTGTCGAGCGATCGACGATCATCATGTAGCCTGTCTACTGTCTTTTAAGAGCTGGGTTCAATAGCTCTTCTTCAGGCTCGACATGGACAAGGACTTCCGCTATTTTAGGTAGCTTATCGAGGAGAGAATCCTCGACATCATGTGCAATGTTATGTCCTTGCCGAACAGTAAGGGTTCCGTCGACCACCACGTGAAGGTCGACATAATATCGAAACCCCATTTTCCGCACATGGCACTTTTCCAAACCAATCACGCCCGGCATTCCGGAGGCTACCGAACGTACAAGCTGTTCCATCTGTGGGGAAGGTGCGATGTCGAGCAGCTCTTCGAATGGCGTTCGGAGTTGCCGCAATGCATTGAAAATGATGATCGGTGAAGCGCACAGAGCGGCCCAATCATCGGCAGCAGGATTCCTGCTCCACAAGGCAATCGAAATTCCGATAAACGCAAACGTTGAAGTGATGGCATCGCTTAAGTGATGCCAGGCGTCGCTACGAACTGCAGTACTATCAATGCCCTTGCCCACGGAAGAGACATAGCGGGATAGCAATATCTTGATCCCAACAACAGAGAATAGGACCCAAAGCGTATAGGGGTTAGGTAGAAGATGCGGAGTCTGGATCTGCCGGATGCTCTCTATGCCAATTACGATTGCTGCAACGACCAAAGCCAGGCTTACGATTACAGCCGCGATGGGTTCAGCCTTTCCGTAGCCGTAAGGATGTTCCTCGTCGGGCGGCTTGATGGCTACACTCAAACCGAGATAGACGACGGTCGAGCTGATGACATCCGATAGCGACTCGATTCCATCGGCAATCAAAGCAAAAGAGTGACCCATGAACCCTGTTGCGCATTTGAACAGGGCGAGGACGAGGTTGAATCCGATGCCGACGATTGAGGATCGCAAGCCTCTTTGGACCATCTGCTCCGGAGTTTGCGCTCTGACCATGCTCCACCATTATCGCGCTTGTTCAGGGGGCAAGGCTGCTCTGGCTACGGCAAAAGAAAGCCTTAAGCCTGAACATTCGCATTTCCCGTGCCATGGCCCTTTATAATCCATGGGGAGCGAGGCAATCTCAGAACCATGCAAGAGAAGCGGGTTGATGATCGGTCTAAAGTTTCCGAGAAAACGCTGGAAGACGCGAAACAGGTTCTCAGCGGGTATCTGGCGCGCCTTGGACTTAAGCACAGTTCACAGCGAGATACGATTCTGCGCGTCTTTCTCGCCACCCACGATCACTTGTCGACCGAAGAATTGCACGGCCTGATCAAGAAAAGCGATCCCGCGATCGGATACACCACCGTATATCGTACTCTCAAGCTCTTCGCTCAATGCGGTCTGGCCACGGTGGTGGAGTTTCATGACGGCATCGCCCGCTACGAGCATAGCCTTAACAGGCGTAACCATCATCACATGGTCTGTACGGTCTGCGGCAACTCCGTCGAATTCTTTTCTCCGGAAGTCGAGGAGGTGGAGCACATCATCGGCAAAAAGTTTCGCTATGCTACTGCGCGGCACACTTTCCAGATTTACGGCACTTGCGAGGCTTGTCAGAAGAAGCTCAAGAGGAAGTCCATAGATCAGTGAAAGCCAGGTCGACTGCTATAACTCAGCCTGCGAGCAACTCAGGACCAGCGCATAATTCAGAAAGAAAACTTCGCAGCTAGTTGTAGTTGGCGCGGAGCGTTGGCGTTGATGATCTGACCAAAGTTCTTACTGTCTGGATTACCGTTCACCGCGTTCGGTCCGAAAAACTGGGCATGGTTGAAGACGTTGAATGACTCGATGCGCAAGAGCAATGAGCGCGATTCACTCAGGGACAGTTTCTTTTCGAGCGATACATCGAAGTTTTCAATCCCCGGTCCGTAAAAAAATCGACGCCGCGCTGTGCCCATTTCACCTACTTCGGGAATCGTGAGGAGGGCTGTGTTGAAAGCTGCTCGTCCGTTTCTTGGATTCCTGTTGAGCCTGAGGTCGCCGCGAGCGATATTAGGCGTATCGACACCGTTATTATTGATGCCGTTCGGCATCGAGCCAATCAGCGAAGTATCATCGTTGTTGTAGAGCGTAACCGGCATACCGGAACTGAAGCGTGTAATACCGGAAAGCGTCCACTCTTGTATCAAGCGGTTGCGGCGGCCTGTCAACTCGGCGAATGGCAGTGGTGCGTCATAGCTGAAAACGAAGTTATGTCGCACATCGAAGGCAGAGATCGCGCGGCTGATTCCAGGGTCCAGCGGGTTTACTTCCTCTGAAAGGCTGGAGGAGTTGTCGATCGATTTGCTGTAAGTGTACGCGGCCAGGAATTCGGCATGACGGCTGCTGTGCTTCAGCGTCAGATCCATTGCGTTGTAGCCACTGGCGCCAATTGTTTTCTGGTAGGTAATGCCATCGAACTGCGGTCCAAATGGGCCACGCGCCTGCACCTGTGTTCCATTCGCCTTGGTGAACAGTCCTCCTTCGTTGAATGGCCCGCAGGTGTTAGTTCCCGGCATCACTTGGCTGGGATCGCTCACGCTCAGGCACCGCACCGCATTGCCTGGTGACGCGGGCGTGAGCACAAGCAGATGATGAGCTTGCGTGCCCACATAGCCAACATTCAGAATGGTTCCCGTCCTCAATTCACGCTGGAGTGAAAGTGTGTAGCTCTCCGTATAGGGGGAACTATTGCGGTAATAGAATGCTGGGTCTCCAGTGATGGGGCTGTATTTCGACCAATCCACAGTTGTGTTTGGATGGCTTCTCGACGCGCCAAAGGCTGGAATCGGTGATGGAAAAGGCTGTCCATTCGTGTTGCCCGTACTGGCCGAAACAAATGGTTGGTCAAAGAGCGGGCGTCCAGACGTGCTGTCATAGTCATAGCCATAAGGTGCGCAGGCGCTCATGATGCCTGCCGAAAGCCCCTCAAACGCCGTGTAGAAAGTGCCAAACCCGACATGTATGCTACTCTTTCCCGCTCCTCCGAAAATTCTGCTCGTCCAACCATCAGTCCAGCCTGGCGAATAGGCAATGCCTAACCGCGGAGAAAAATTTGCCCATTGGGTTGGCGTAAGTGTTGAAGGAATGCCATGGTCGCCTGGAAATACCATCCCTTGCGGCGCACCGGGATAGACCTCCGATTGCTGGCCCAGAACAAAAGTCTGCAACTGGTTATACTTTTCCCGCCACGGTGGAAGCATGTCCCAGCGCACGCCATAATTCAGGGTTAGGTTGCTGCGCGCCTGCCAGCTGTCTTGCGCGAAGATGCCCGTATATTTGTTGCGGATATAGAAGCCGCTGGCATCTCCCTGCTCATACGTACTGGCTACTCCGATCAGATAGTCGGCAAGATCTAGACCCGTCTCCGTACCCTGAAAGACGAATGCACCGTTATTAATCGAATTCGAGTTGATATTTACCTGGTCTACGTGCAAGTCCGCACCAAACTTGAACGTTTGTTTGCCCACCGCCTTTGAGAGACTCTCCGTTGCCTGATACGTGTTATTGACTTGGCGCTCTCCGGTCACATCCACGCCGAAAGTGAAGTCATTGAACGAGACGTTTTCGATGCCTTCGACACTCGGATTCAAGGGAACGATGCCAAGCGTTCCAGCTCCCTCAGTAAATCCTTGTGACGCAAGCGTGGGTCCAACCCCACCCACCGGCTGGCCAATTTTATTTGCATCGCGCATATAACTGAAGTGAAGTTCGTTTGCTAGGGACACGCCCCACGGCCTGGTCCACCCCAGGTTCACCAGTTGCGCACGGCCGCGCGACACGGCATTGAATCCTGGCACGCTCGCACCACCTTGCGAAGTAGGATATGGATTGTCAAGGTCGTACCCATCGCGGAAGTAGTACGCCGACAGGTTGCCAACCCGTGCAGTCCAGTCCAGGTGCAATGCAGCCTTGTTATCGCCAAGCGTTTCATTCTGGCCTGAATCGGAAAATGTGTTAGTGCCAACGTTCGGTTTGGGGATGTAATCCAGCAACGCCTTCGCTGGCGCTGACCAAGCGCCGTCAGGGATGAAGGCGTTCGGGAAGACACAATCGTTCGCCGCAGCCGTACAGGCGGATGAGTAATACGGTTCGCCCGTACTGACCGAGCGTCCCAGCTTCTGACTCAGCAGCGCCGCAAGGTAAACGCCGCTGACTTTTCCTGTCAACTGGTTCGCTTGGTCGAGGAGATTCCCTGTCCGGCCAACCAACGACGGCACAGCGATCTGTCCCGACTCCACTCCCTCGGTCATTTTGGTGCCTTGGTAATCGGCAAAAAAGAAGAGGCGGCCGTGGAGCACCGGTCCGCCCACGGTTCCGCCGTACTGATTGCGGTCATACGCGGCACGCTCCCGGCCCAGATAATTAGTGGCATCAAGATTCGTGTTACGAACAAACTCAAACGCGCTGCCGTGTAGTTGATTCGCGCCTGTTTTGGTCACGACGAGTATCTGGCCGCCGCTGAAGTTTCCAAATTCTGCATCGAAGTTGCTCGTCAGCACGCGGAACTCTGCAATCGAATCCAGGTTCGGAATAACGCTGGCTCCGTTGTTGAAGTCCTCTTCCACCGAGCTGCCGTTCACCACGAATCCGTTCGCCGTCTCTCGCTGCCCGCTCACAGACATGTTGCCGGGGTTAAGGTCTCCTGAAGGCGGAGTGCTGGTTGCGCCCGACATGACCACGGCATTGGGCTGTGCCGAGCTGACAGGAATCACTCCCGCCTGCAAGGCCAGTAAATCCGTAAAGCTGCGGCCGTTAAGTGGCACCGCCGTCATCTTGTCCTGCGATATACCTTCGCCTACCTGCGTGCTGGATGTGTCCAACTCGATGCCGGTGGTGGTCACTTCCACAGTCTCCTGTTGCGACTCGAGTTGCAACACGACATCTGCACGCAAGGGCGCGGTTGGCCCCAGCACCAAGCCGCTCCGCGAGTAATTGCGGAAACCGGATATTTCAACCTCAAGCAGGTAGGTTCCCGCCGGCAGCAGAAACTCGTACCATCCCTCGTCATTGGTTTGCTTGGTTTGGTGGAGACCGGTCCGGGTGTTTTCAGCGGTGATCTTCGCCTGCGGAACCAATGCCCCGGTGGGATCTGTAACGCTTCCTGCAAAGCACAGAACATCTCCCGCAAACAACTGCGTCGAAAATAAAGCAAACATAACAATTAAGAATGAAGTCCGGATAATTCTGCTCGTCATGCGATACGCACTGATCATTTCTGGGTTCCCTATCGAGTTTCACTAGCTGCCCAAAAGAGAAATGCGGTCACCTTTCAGACATGAACGTGAAAATCATTTTCAGCTTAGAGCGAATCGGAGAATATTGACGTGACCGCCGTCACAAATGCGATCGATTTGATCGGAGTTGTTGAGTGGGTGACTAAAATCGCACCAAGGTAGGACTTCAAATCGGCCGCGGATAGATCCGCTCTCACCTGAGAGGGAGCGTTCGTTGGACCGAGCCCTGTCCCTTCGTGTATCGAAATATGCATCGGCCAAAGTGTTGCCATTGATTAGGCACTTCCTGACATTTTCTTAGCAGCTTCGTGTTTCAGCTGCAGATCGATCGAACTGTTTCGCAATTCCTTGGCGGGCTGCTAAATGACCGAGCCTTCCCAGGCCCTATACCACGTAGCAAGATGGGTATGATTCCGGCCACTTGCAAATCGGACCGATTTTGTCGTATATTACAGATAATGCGACAGTGTCGCAACTGGATCTTATGCTGAAGCGATATGAATTGCTCAATGAAGTGGAATCGAAGGGTGTGCGTCTGACCGCGCAACGCCGGGCTCTGATCGAGACCATTCAAGAAGCCACAAGTCATCTGGACGCAGCCAGCATACTGAAACTAGCGCGCAAGCGCGACTCCCGGGTTGACCGAGCCACGGTGTATCGAACAATAGAGTTGCTGAAGAAGCTTGGATTGATTGATGAATTGGACCTCATGCACTTGAACGGGGAGAAACATTATTATGAGGTGCGCACGCAAAAAGATCATCTTCATCTGGCTTGCTTTGGCTGCGGGAAAGTCGAGGAGTTTGTGACACCGACATTCGAGCGCCTCAAGCGCGAGATCGCAAAAGAAAACGACTTTGACATTCAAGTAATGCGCCTGGAAGTTGGGGGAGTTTGCGGCACCTGCTCTGCAGAGAAAAAGAGGCAGCTGCAATAGCGCTTAAGCACCAGATCCTCGCGGGGATCTCTTGGCGGAGACCGCGAGGACCTGGCAACCACAACCCTCGAGGGTAGCGGACTGCTTTTACTATAGGTCCCTCACCCAAAGGATTCAACTGCCACGACGATCCGCGACTCCCTTCCGCGGCTGAGAAAGTGTGTGTTCCGAAGGTCCAAAACAATGAGATGTGAAAGCAAGATCGATATTGGCTGCAGTTTCCTCTGGCTCTCAATATTTTGTGCGTGGTACGGCTGGCAGCGGCTCAACGGAATACCAGACCGTCAATGTCCTGATCACGGTCCAGTAGTTGAAAAAGTTCGCCAGCGGAAAGACTCGGAGAAAGATATGTTACGTACCATCATTCAGTTTGCAGCAAAAATTACGAAGACTTATTGCACAATGGGCCTCCTGTCGGCCTCCTTGGTATGGGCCAGCGTGGGGGGAAGTATCTCCGGCACAGTCAAAGACCCGACTGGAAGCGTTGTCTCCAATGCAAACGTTACGGTTCAGGAGGTGAATACCGGCATCGTTTATCAGACACACACAGACGTTAGGGGATATTACACACTTCCTGTTCTCCCGGTTGGCAATTATCGGTTGGATGTGAAGGTTTCCGGATTCCGCGGCTACCAGCGCAAGGGCATCGTGCTTGATACGAACGCGGCACTCAATCTCGATGCCGTGCTTCTGCTTGGCAGCGCGACTGAGACAGTTAGTGTAAGCGACGATGCGTTGCATGTCGAGACAATCAGCACCCAGATGGGTGAAGTAATCACTGGCAGGCAGATGGCCGCAGTTCCACTCGACGGCCGCAGCTATACCGATCTTCTTTCACTCCAGCCCGGGGTGGCCCCGGCAACCTCCATTACCTCCACTAATGTGCAGGATGTGGGCGCGACAGTGCTCGATCCGTCCGGAACGCTCAATCCCGGCACAATCTCCGTCAACGGACAACGCGAGTTCGCAAATTACTTCAGTGTAAACGGCAGCGATGTGGAAGAGGACGTCAATGCCGGCACGGCCATTATCCCGAACCTTGATTCCATAGCGGAGTTTCGCATTGTTACGAGCAACTTCGACGCTGAGTATGGAGAATTCTCAGGTGGACAGGTCAGCGTGATTACCAAGTCAGGAACCAATCAATTCCATGGCGACGCATTTAACTTCCTGCGTAACACCGACGTCGATGCGCGAGATTATTTCTCGCTGGCGCGAGGCGTTTTCCGCCAAAATCAGTTTGGAGGAATTCTTGGCGGACCGATCCACCGGGATAAGACATTCTTCTTTATGGACTACCAGGGAACCCGGCAAGCGGAGGGCGTCGCTACTCCCAGCATCAGCGTGCCTTCGAATGCGGACCGAACTGGCAATCTCTCCGATCTTGCTCCCAACCATTTCTACGATACTGACACCGATCAACCGCTGACCTTAGTAAGTGGTCCTTATCTAGCCAACCTTCTCACTCAAAAGCTTGGCTACTCCGTCGCCAGCGGTGAGGCATACTACTATCCCGGCTGCGTAAGCACCGGAAGCCGACCCTGCGTTCTGCCGAATGCCGCTATCCCTTCAAGCGCATGGTCGACTCCGTCGCAGCGTATGCTTCAATACATTCCGGCTCCCAATACCGCAACCGGCACCTTCGCCACTTCCGCCTTCAATCAGACCCTTCGTGACGATAAAGCTGGCGCGCATTTCGACGCGAACACTCGCTGGGGTTTGTTGTCCGCCTATTACTTCATTGACGACTTCAATCTCGATAATCCCTACCCGGTGGCGCAGAGCGGAGCCAGCGTTCCAGGCTTTAACGCCATCACTACGGGTCGGGCACAGCTTCTGTCTCTAGGCGATACCAAGACCGTCAACTTCACGACGGTCAACGAGTTTCACCTCAGCTACCTGCGCGATTTCACCAATCTTGGACAACCTGTCGGCGGCCGCGATGTGAGCCTCATCTCACAGGGCTTTGAGAATTCAGATGGCACAGCCAGCATCGTTGCTCTCGACCCGAAGGGACAAAGTGTTGAAAATCTTAACTTCAATGGTTACTCAACCGGGGCTGCTGCCAACCAACTCATCCAGGTTAATAACACCTATCAAGTTTCGGACACGTTCTCGAAGATTGCCGGCGGTCACACCCTCAAATTCGGCGCCGAGTTTCACGCGGACCAGGTAAATGGCGCTGCCATTGCGCAGTTCAACGGCAGTTTTGTTTTCTCCGGAACGGAAACCGGCGTTGACTTTGCCGACTTCCTCATCGGCGTGCCGAGCCAATACAATCAAAGCCAGCTCAACCCCTTCTATGCGCGCAATAGGTACTCTGGCCTGTTTGCGCAGGATAGCTGGCGCGCGCGATCGGACCTTACCTTGAATTATGGGCTGCGTTGGGATCGCATCGCTCCATGGGCGGAGAAATACAACCAGATTTCCACCTTCGTTCCCGGAGCGCAGTCAGTTGTGTTCCCCGGCGCACCTCCAGGCATCCTCTACCCCGGAGATCCAGGCGTGGCAAAAACCCTTGCCCCCGTCGGCAATCTGAGCATTGCTCCCCGTGTGGGCGTTGCGTGGTCTCCGCAAGCCAACGCACTGGGTCTTTTAGGCAAGATTCTCGGTACGCCGGGCACAACGAGCATTCGCGCGAGCTTTGGAAACTTCTATACGGCGATCGACGCGCTCTCGATCGGCGTACTAGCTGCTAATGCACCCTATGGCACAACTTATACCAGTCCAGAAGAGCCGCTCTTCGCAACGCCATTCATTTCCGCTCCCGATGGTACGAATAATGGCCAGCCCTTTCCGTATACATTCGCGCCGCTCAACTCATCGAAGAGCCATCCGGACGCTGACATCAACTGGATCACCTACGAGCCCATCAGTGGCATTCCAGGCTATGACATCCACAACCGCACGCCATACACCGAGGAGTGGATGTTATCGATCGAACGCCAGGCCGGACCGAACACTGTGCTCAGTATGAGTTATGTAGGGACCTCCAGTCATCGCCAGCGTGTGCTTATCGAGCCGAATTCCGGCAACCCTGCGCTCTGCCTCAGCCTTAGCCTCGTTGGCGAAGTGCGGCCCGGGACACTAACCTGCGGTCCGAAGGGAGAAGACACAATCTACTATCCGATCGCAGGTGGACAGGTGAATGGAACGCGCGGTCCGCTAGGGTCGAACTTCGGCAGTAATGCGCTTCAGTCCACCATCGGCCATGCCAACTACAACGCACTCGAGTTGAGCGCCCGCCACACAAGTGGCCGTCTGGAGTTCTCTGCCGCATATACCTACGGCAAATCCATGGACCAATCGTCGAACGTCGGCGAAGAGGTCAATCCTTTCAACCCGGCTCTCAGCTATGCGATTTCCTCCTTCGACGTGAAGCACAACGTCGTGCTCAGCTATGAATATCAACTGCCCGTCGAACATTTCTTTCACGCAAATAGACTAACGAGCGGATGGTCTCTGTCAGGCATTACGCATTTCGCCAGCGGATTCCCCGTCACCATGGTTAACAACGGAGATAATTCGCTGATAGGAACCAATCCCAACGGGATTAACAACAGCAGCATCGACGAACCCGACTACAACGGGGGACACATTCATCTCGGAATCGATCCCCGCAAAAACGCCAACAGGTTCTTCAATACGAGTTCTTTCAGCATGAATGCGCTAGGCACACCAGGAACATCCAAGCGCCGGTTCTTCTACGGCCCTGGTGCGGACAACTACGACATGGCAGTTGCCAAGAAGTTAGCGATTACGGAGTCGAGGTCACTGCTCTTTCGTGTCGAGGCATTTAACCTTTTCAATCACACGCAGTTCAACGGGCCTGCGGCTGTCGACGGCAACATTGGAAGCTCAACCTGGGGGCAGGTGATCAGCGCTGCTCCTCCTCGCATTATGCAAGGCGCGCTGAAGTTCAACTTCTAGCCTCATAGAACGGCCCGGGTGTTGCCATGAATGAAGCAAAGATAAATGAGCTGATCGCGGTCAGCAAAAAGATAGACGAAGCCAGCTTTGATGTAAATCGGAGCAAGACACTCCGCGATGAGGCCACTTCCTCATCGCTGCAAAACTTTCAGTCTGTACTGAGAGTCTACGCGAACCGTTTCTTTTCCTCGTTCTCAAGGAGCGCCAAGCAGCGAACTATGTTAGAGGGAACTCATTAGGATTACTGCACTCGACGCGATTCCCGTGGAATGCAGATGGTTCGAAGAGATCCGTCGAGCCGAAACAGGAATACTGGGACAAAGGTTTGTCCGTATGAAAATACTTCTTGTACGCTGCGATCCAGTTTGTGGCAATCTCGTGTTGGGCCGTACTCAAATCGAGCTCACGAGTGCAGACCAACTGATGGAGGTGTTCTTCCAGAGCGTCCTTGACCGAAGCGCTCCATGTGTAAGATCGGTAGGGTTGCGGCCACAGGTTCTGGATGTCATCCGTGCCGCCAAGTCCTGGTGCAATCAGATAGTCGATCTCATAATCACCCGCGCGCGCGTTCAGGATTCCGTACTCCTGGAAAACCTTTTGACGCATCGATGGCGATACCTCTCGAACCACCTCTTCATGCGGCATCGAACAGACCTCGTCAACCATCACAGTCCGTGTAGCGCCGGGAGTGAGGCCTGGGTCAGGAACTGCCCCGCGCTCAATCGAAGCAAAATTGGAATCCATTGCTCTCAAATATGAATGATGCAAGACGAGGGTGCCGGCCAGAGTGGCAATAATAATCACAGCACAAATCGCCGCAATACCCGTGGTTGAATTGAAGTGAGTAAACCAACTCCGGGAGCCAACTCCGGTTTTGGACGCCAGTTCGGCTAATTGGGCTCGCAATAGCGCGCGTGGGCTGGCGACGGGTGGCAGTTGAGAATCGAAAGTCCGCCGGTGAGCTCGTGCAAAGTCGATGATCGCTGCCTCGGTCTCCGCCATCCGCACACGGCAGTCCCAGCAGTTCGCGAGGTGAGTGCGAACCTGAGTGGTGCGTCGGGTTGGCAATTCGCCGTCCGCGGCCAGGAGCAGTTCCTGGTCCGAGATGTGTATATCTTTGCTCGCCATCACTCTACCTCCCATCCGCACAGATCAACCGGGCAATTGATCGCGTCAGCGATGTCGATACGGATCCCAGAGAAATTCCGAGCACCGTGGCTATCTCCCGGTATCGGAGGCCCTCTGCACGCAGCCGGAGGCAGCTCTGATCCGTTTCAGGAAGGGCACGGAGAACGGCGAGCAAGCGCTGCCTTCTTTGAGAAGACGATAGATGCTCTTCAGGATTCGGTGCTGGATCGCGATGCTGTTCTGCGATTCCGTCGCCTGGTCCAATCGTGTCGCACAATTTTTGGTTGGCATAGCGCTGTTTCAGAGCAAGGTTATGTGCGACACGGAATATCCAGCCTCGAAGGTTCTTCCTTGATCGGCCTAGTTGGAGGTGCCGAAACAGGGAAAGAAATACCTCTTGGGTCACTTCTTCCGCATCATGAACAGAGATGCCAAACGAAAGGGTGTAACGCAGGATCGGATCGCGATACTGTTCAAACAGAGTCAGGACCGCATTCTCAATCTCCGAGGGCTGCAGCAGGTGCGCGGAGCCATCGGCCGTTGAGAAAACAAGTTCCGCAGTCGAGCCGTTCAGGACCACCCGATTGATACCTCTGATGTATAGATTCCATTTCTCGTGATTTTGTTCAATCTTCTCACAGAAAATTTTTGACCCTGCCGGAGAATAAAAGAATGAACAAAACGGTACGAACGGGAATATTCAGAATGACAGAGCACAGACTCCACGCCCACTTTGTCCGGAACGTTTTCGCCGCGGAAGTTCCACCCCTTCAATCGTTACGCCAGATTGACAGTCCAATCACAGAGGTCGACTCTTCATGAAGAAAATCCAAGTTCTCTTCATCTTTTCTGCCATGCCGCTCTTTTGCCAGACGAATAACGGGGAGTTGCACCTGAAGGTGATCGATCCCGCCGGTCTAGGCTTGAAAACAACCGTGCAAATCGTCAGCAGGGCCAATCAATATCGAAATACTCTCGCGACCAGCGATCGGGGAGATCTGGATGTGCAGCATGTCCCGTTTGGCACATATGAGCTCGAAATCAAGCAACCGGGCTTTGCCGCAAAACTCGAATCGATCGATATTCGCTCGTCATTGCCAACCTCTGTCAAGATTCAACTTCAACTGCGCGAGGTGAATGAATCGGTCACCGTGCGTGCGACCAGCACACTCAGCGATCCAGACGAGGCAGGTTCAGTCAACCAAGTCGGCACGGAGTTCATCCAGAACCGGCTCAGCTCAGTTCCGGGCCGCGACCTGCAGGACTTAGTCAACTCGCAGCCTGGATGGCTCTATGAAGGCAATGCGGTGCTGCATCCCCGAGGATCGGAGTATCAGACGCAGCTTGTTATCGATGGCATACCGCTGACCGACAATCGCTCCCCGAGCTTTGGTCCGGAGATTGAGGCCGACGATGTCGAGTCGATGAGTATCTATACCGCTGGCATTCCAGCGGAGTATGGCCGGAAGATGGGCGGCGTCATTGAAGTAAACACTCTTCAAGATTCGCAGCCGGGCTTCCATGGCTTAGTCGCTCTCTCCGGAGGCAGCTTCGATTCGGCTGGCACATTCGGGAAGGGACAGTATGTTTGGGGCAGGAACACGCTCGGCGGAAGCGCAAGCGGCAGCATGACGGAACACTACTTGAACCCCGTCGTTCCGCAGAATCTCTCGAATACCGGCACCGTGGGCGATTTTTCTCTGGACTACGCACGGCACCTGACGGCAAGCGACCGGCTTCGATTCATCGTGCGCCATGAGCTCGCACGCTATGACATTCCGAATGAAATGGTGCAGCAGGCAGCAGGGCAACGCCAGAACGCCGACAATTTTGAGACCATGGGAACCGCTTACTACGAGCATAACTTTTCGTCCAGCGCAACAGGCGAGTTGCGCGGAATGGTTCGCGATAACTCGAATGATTTCTACTCCAACCCTGAATCGACGCCCATCATTGTGTTTCAGCATAACTGGTTTCGCGAGGGTTACTTCAAAACCAGCGCGACCGTCGATCATGGCCAAAACGAGTGGAAGGCTGGCGTTGAGTCCGACAACATCTTTCTGAATGAGATGCTGAACTACAACATCACCGACCCTGCGCAATTCGACCCCGGCTCGCCGCCCACATTTGCATATCAGGCTAATCGCCCGGATCTGGAGCAGTCGGCCTTTGTGCAGGATCTGATCCGGCTGCACAACTGGACTATCAATGCCGGCTTGCGCTGGGATCACTATCAATTGCTTCTCAACCAGAAGGCCTTGCAACCGCGTCTTGCCATTTCGCATTACTTTCAGAAGCATGATGCTGTGATTCACTTCTCCTACGACCGGATATTCCAGACACCATCGTTCGAGAACATCCTGCTGTCGAGTTCGCCGGTGGTTGCAAATATCGATCCTGCAGGCTTCCTGAATCTTCCTGTTCGGCCCTCTGATGGTGATTACTACGAAGCTGGCTTGAACAAGGTATTCTTCGGGCATCTGAAGCTGGGAAGCAATTACTTCAGAAGAATTGTCGATAACTATGCCGATGATAGTCAGATATTCAACACCACGATCAGCTTTCCTATCTCCTTTCGGAAAGCGATCCTCTATGGCGCCGAAGGAAAAATTGAGATTCCCGACTGGCATCGTTTTTCAGGCTTCGGAAGTTATTCCTATATTGTCGGCAACGCGTGGTTTCCCGTGACCGGAGGATTATTCTTTGGCTTCAATGCCAGTCAGGCTGCATCTGAATTGAAGGGTCACTTTCCCGATTCTCAAGATCAGCGCAATACCGTCCGCGGACGCGTGCGCTACCAGGCGACGTCGCGCATCTGGGCCGCATTCGGAGTGCAATATGACACGGGCTTACCCTTCGACTTTGATGGCGATCCGGCCACGGTGCTCGCCCAGTATGGTCGGCAGGTCCTGAATCGCATCAACTTCGCTCGTGGGCGAATCTATCCAGCCTTTCAGGCGAATGTTTCCGCGGGCGTGGATATCTATAAATCCGACCGCGTGAAGATACGCCTCCAGGCGGACGGCCAAAATCTGAATAACATTCTGGACGTGATTGATTTCGGCGGCCTGTTTTCCGGCAATGCCATTGGGCCGTCAAGAAGCTTTGCCCTACGTCTCACAAACATCTTTTAAGGTTGGTTTGAGGTGAGGTGGTTCTTTACCGATGCCTAGTTCTCTCGATGAGATTTCGGCCGCTACTTTCGCGTTCCCCGGTATATCGACCCGGGTTTCCGACCCACTGCAGATACCGAAAACCGAATTGTGATTAAGTAATTTCCACAATGCAATCGTTGCATTCTGGCGGAGAGATTAACCATTGCGTCGTCCCAATATCTACCGGGGGCGATTGCAGCGACGTTCCGTCACCTGCCCCCCATTTTCAATATCCTAAGCGGTGTGCATGGCTATCTTCCGCAGTTCGGAAGGAGAAGTTTCAGTTACAGCGAGACATCTCCGACAGCCAATCCAATCGTCATAGGTGCTCCCCGCAGAAACAGGAGAAC
Source organism: Occallatibacter sp. (assembly GCA_049518535.1). Taxonomy (GTDB): domain Bacteria; phylum Acidobacteriota; class Terriglobia; order Terriglobales; family Acidobacteriaceae; genus Telmatobacter. The sequence goes on from JBEKRS010000029.1 coordinate 33,348, forward strand.
AGCAGTCCACCTGTGAAAGACATTGATGCAAACACCAAAGGCAGGTCAATAAGTGGGGAGCGCCCGAAACCTATCGTGAGGAGTACCTCTGCAATCGTGGCGATCATGCTACCCATTTCCTGACCCTCCGATTATCGTTGGGGGTGTTCCCAGGAAACACATATCCGCGACGGGATCAGGCAAGGCGATGTTCCAGCGCCCGCGAGCAACCAGATGTTCATGACACCGCCCTCCTCCTTAGAGCGTTCACATCCTGGAGATGAACGGAGACAGTTACCGCCTCAAGCAAAGCCGCAAAAACACTCCGCACTCGCCGCTCACTGAACCACATTCCATGGCGAACGCGCCGCGGGATAGAAGGGCCTCTTCCGCTACGCTCCAGAGGTACTTCTACCCCGCAAATCCAACACCTTCATCGCCGTAGACCGGTCCAGCTTTACTCCGCCCCAGTGGCCTGATCTTATTCTGCCCTTGACACTGCTCGCGCGACGCAACGACCTCGGCCTGCCTCCCGAGGAGATTTACCCTGAGACCGGTTGCGGCATCGGGAACTTCCCAGGCCCTCTCGCACTTTGCCCTCTTCAATGCCGCTCGGATGCTGTCGTCTCACTAATCGTTTGGAGAAATTCGTGCGCCATTCGAAGCGCCTCCCCAAGTGGGGATTGCTCATGCCTCCAAACGGGCCCTAGACTGCGACAGCATACCTTCCTTGTCAATCAACCTTTGATTTACCTTGCTGTTTAGCTTGATACCAAAATTATGCTTTTCTTGCCGCGCCGTTTAGTTCCCAAAGTAGTGCGTGATAGGGCATATGCCGTTGAGAACCTGGCCGAATCTGGGGCTGGTGCAACTGGTTGAATGTAGACATATATCGTGTTACGATGTATATGTGACTACAAAAAGAGCTCAGTTTACAATTCGCGAGTTGCAAGACCTGGCTGAATTCCGCTATCAGATTCGCCGATTTTTGCGGTTCAGCGAAGATCAGGCACGTACTCACGGAATCGAGCCGCAACAGCACCAGCTCTTGCTGACCATTAAAGGCTTGCCGGATGGCATGAAGCCCACAATTGGAGAACTCGCATCTCGAATGCTGATTCGTCATCACAGCGCCGTTGAGCTGGTCAACAGGCTGACGCAACATGGATTCGTCGAGCGGATTGCGGCAGATACAGACCACCGTGAAGTTCTCGTCCGGCTCACGAGGAAAGGGGAGACATTGTTGCACAGCTTGTCAGTTGCGCACCGGGAAGAATTGCAGGCCAAGGGACCCGAACTGATGAAAACGTTAAGTGGAGTATTGGGGGCGTATGAAACTCTCGACCGAAGTTAAGAAGCTAGGCGATTTTACAACTACCGTTCGTGTGATGCCAATCTCCGGCATGGCCATGGTCATCGGCCTCATTGGCGCGTTCGTCGCGCTTGCATTGTTACGGCTGATCGGATTCTTCACCAATCTCTTCTACTATCAGCGACTGGGAAGCAATCTGGTTTCGCCCGCGGGAAATCACCTCGGCTGGTGGGCTGTGCTGGTGCCCGTAGCAGGCGGGCTGATCATCGGCCTGATGGCGCGATACGGATCGGAACGGATTCGCGGGCACGGCATACCGGAGGCCATCGAATCGATCTTGATAAATGGCAGCAAGGTGCATCCGAAGCTGGCAATTCTTAAGCCGCTGTCGGCGGCGCTGTCGATCGGAACTGGCGGGCCATTCGGTGCGGAAGGCCCCATCATCATGACCGGTGGCGCGTTCGGGTCGATGATCGCACAATTCTTTCATCTCACTGGCGCTGAACGAAAGACCTTGCTTGTGGCCGGGGCTACAGCAGGCATGTCCGCCACATTCGCCGCGCCGCTCTCGGCGATCCTTCTCGCGGTCGAGTTGCTGCTCTTCGAATGGAAACCGCGTAGTCTAATTCCGGTGGCGTTGGCCAGCGCAACTGCAGGTGCCGCACGGCGATATCTGATCGGTCTCGGCCCGCTCTTTCCCACGCCGGCGCACCCTGTATTCATTGGCCCTGCTAGTCTCATAGGCTGCGTGATTTGCGGTCTGCTTGCGGGTGCGTTGTCCGCGTTGCTTACAGGCGCCGTATATGCAGCCGAGGACGCATTCGCAAAGTTGCCGATTCATTGGATGTGGTGGCCGGCTATCGGAGGACTGGTGATCGGGCTCGGAGGGATGATCTTCCCCCAGGCCCTCGGTGTCGGTTACGACACCATTGGCACACTCCTCCAGGGCAATGGCGCTATCGGTCTTCTGTTAGGCATACTGCTGGTGAAGTCCACCATCTGGGCCGTATCGCTAGGGTCTGGAACGTCTGGCGGTGTGCTTGCTCCGTTGTTGATGATGGGTGGCGCGTTGGGCGGCCTCGAAGCGTTGTTTCTTCCCGCTGCCGGGGCTGGCTTCTGGCCACTGGTCAGCATGGGAGCGATCCTCGGTGGCACAATGCGATCGCCATTTACCGGAATCGTATTTGCAATAGAGCTGACGCACGATGTCAACATGGTTTTGCCCCTCCTTGTTGCCGCTATTATTGCGCACACATTCACCGTGTTGGTGTTGAAGCGTTCGATCCTGACCGAGAAAGTGGCGCGGCGTGGTTTCCATCTGAGTCGGGAATACAGCGTGGATCCGCTGGAAGTGTTATTCGTCCGCGAAGTGATGCGCACTCGTGTGATTGCGTTCGAGGGGAACGGCACGCTTGAGGATGCCCGGAGAATGTTGAAGAATGGGCATCCCTCTCGCGGGCAACACCTTTATCCCATGATTGACGCAGACCGTCGCCTCAGTGGGGTGATCACTCGCAAGAATCTGGCTGAGTCAAGTAACGACCTTGCCTTGATGTCTGACATTGCGCGCCGCAACTCCGTCGTGGCGATTGCAGACGAATCGCTGCGAACTGTCGTTTATCGCATGGCAGAGACGGGCTTCACGAGGATGCCGGTGGTGGATAGCGGCGAGGAGCGCAGATTGGTGGGCATGATTTCCTTGGAAGACCTGCTGCACGCGCGTGCCCGCAACCTCTCCGAGGAACGTAGCCGCGAGCGTGTCCTGCGCATCCGTCTGCCTTTCCGCGGAGCCGGGAAGATCGCCCCGATCGAAGAGTGACCCTTTTTACTATCGATTCGAGCAACCCCGCACAATCAGGGTAGCTACGACCTACTCTAAGGATGCGGATTGCTCCAGCTCAATTGCGCGCGGAAAGAGGATGTTGTTCTCCAAATGAATATGCTGGTGTAAGTCTTGTTCGAATTCCTTTAGGCCGTCGTAGAAGGCATGAAAGGTCGGGCAGGCATCCTCAGGCGTCGTGAAATTGTGGCTGAGGCGACGGATTTCAGCGAGAAAAGTTCCGGCTGCGTCATGCTCCTGCGTCATCATCGCGATCGGGTTGGCAACCGTCCCAAAGCAACTGCGTGGCCTTGCGGTACCAATCGCAACGGCTCGCTCAAGATCGGCTATGTAAGGAAACAGGACGGCTTCTTCTTTCGCCAGATGCTGAGTGAGTTCCCCGTCGAGTCGCGCTAGTAATCCAGCAATGACTGGCAATTCCGTCTTTGTTGCGCCATGACGATTGACGACCTTCGCAGCGAGCATTGCGAGCCTAGGCAGTTCTCGCTTCACATAGGCGTGGTGTCTGGTTACGATATGCTCGCTCAAGCCCTTCAACGATTTTGCAGCCCAATCTTCAGTCTCTAAATTCGGTATCTTTGCCGCCGCTTCCAACGCAGCGATCACTGCGTCTATTTCAAGATTCCCCGCTGTACACGCTTCGGCGAGCGGCTTGCGGCCGCCGCAGCAATAGTCGATTCCGAACTGCTCAAAAACTCGTATTGAGGAAGGCTGCTCCAGTGCGATTTCGCGAACGGTCTGTGTGGTTGAGGTCATTTCGATCTCCTTGACTCACACTCTATAAATTCGCGATATGAACCACAGCGACTTTGGTCACATTAATTGAAAGAATGTCGTTATTCTCTCCGCATCTTGAATTCGGCGCCAATTTTTGCAATAATTTCCCTATCCAATACCTTCGCAGCGTAGGGAAACACGATGGTCTCTTCAACCTGGATATGAGCTGCATAGAGCTGTCTAAGCTCACCGGTTTGAGACAGTAGTCGTTCTCTCTCCTCGGGCGCCAATTTGCCGCCGGAAATCCAAGTCAGGTAGATACTCTCGATCGAATTATGCAACCGATTGGCACGACGGTGGTCCGATTGCAGTCCAGCAATCGCGTCTGTTGCAGTATTAGGTTTTCCTCCTAAGCGAGGAAACAGAGACTCCTCCTCATCGGCGGTATGCCGCTGCCCACCCACTTTAAAATAGTGAAGCGCTGATTGAACCGCACTCTTCTCTTCTTCGGTCAATTCTCTGTTTTGGGCGCGCTCAACAACAACGCACAAAATTCCAAAAAAACCTTCGACCCTGCGGTGGCAATCCGCTAGCATCCTGATTGGATCATCGAAACCGCTGTCAGGTATTGCACCGATCTGTATCGCCATATTCTTTGCCTACCTTTCGTGTGGCTGGCTTGAGGAACAGGATTGCTTGGCTTGGTGCGAGTCGTCAAATGGACGCCCCGTTACGCTTCTTGCATAACATGTTGGGAAAATGATTTATTCACTCTCAGAGAAGACTGAACGTATCCCCGGGGATATCGACGCAGCAAGGCTTTTCGGCGTTTGCATTGCCTGTGTGTGCATGCACACCAGGTCGCAGGCCTGGGTCTGCTCCCTAAAGGCAATGAAGTGGCGCTCATTAAAATCGATCGTATTGATCTGCGGGTTCATATTCCCATCAGACTCCATGAAGCCTGGCCCGCGCAGTGACCAAAGTCCCAGGCTGTTAGAATTTCCAAGTGACTGCTGAACGCATCGATCTGGCCGGAGTTCTCGGCAAAACCGCATTGCTATCGGACCTCTCGCAATCCGAGTTGGACACACTCGCAGCGCGGACGATGCGCAAATTATTCAGCGTGGGCGAGTTGCTATTTTCGGAAGGCGAGCCTTGCAACGGCCTGCATATCATTGCGCGTGGAAAAGTCCGCATTTTCAAAACTTCCATAGGGGGCCGGGAGCAGGTGCTGGCGGTAAACATGCCAGGCGAGTCAGTCGCAGAACTGCCCGTTTTCGACGGAGACCCATTTCCCGCATCCGCCGTCGCAACCGAAGAGACGGAGATTGCCTACATATCGAGGCGCGACTTCCAGGCCTATTGCTTGGAGCATCCGGAAGTTGCGCTCAAAGTGCTTAAGGTAGTAGGAGCGCGATTGCGACGGTTAGTAGGAATCATTGAGGAGTTGTCGTTTACTACAGTCCGTCAACGACTCATTTCGGTATTGCTTAAACTCGCCCAAAGTGAAGGGATATCCACATTGCACGGAGTTGAGATCCAATTGCCCGCAAGCCACCAGGAGTTGGCGAATCAGCTTGGAACTGTTCGCGAACTCATCTCTAGAAATCTCATGCGACTCCAGGCCGAAGGACTATTGGACGTGGATGCTCGTCAAATCCTCATTAAGGACATAAAAGGTCTGAGCGCTCTACTGGAATTGACGCAATAGCCACCAAGTGACATAAGTTAACGCGCGTAAGCCTTCCACTGCTGTTAATGGGAGAATCCTCATGCTCACGTCAACAATGGACTAGGATTCGATCGGCCCTGCACTTGGCGCGTCTTTGTCTTTGCGCCGATTGTGGTCGGAACAATTGCTCCCTTAAACCGTCATGACTGCTCCATCGATAACTTTCGCACCGGAACACGACAATGCGAAAGAATGCAGCTATTCGTTGCAATGAACCGCCGAGCTTTGGGTTGAAAGTAATCGGTCTTCACCGTGTAAAGTAGGGCATCAGCCACCCGCCGCAACGGACACTTGCGCGGCCCTCCTCCTCTGTATCTACCGTCTTCTCGCGGCTTGTGCAGCAACGGCTCCAGTTTGGCCCACTGAAAAACTGTCAAATCGCTGGGGTACATGCACCCTAGCTAACCTAATAGTTTGGTTGCGCATATGCCTTTCATGATTCCGATGTTAGTTCTTAAACAAGTTCCTACAATTGAATCCGAGATCGGCGAGTCACGCCACCATAACTATTTAAGGACACCATGTCAGAAGCAGCAAGATCAAAAGCTTTTTGCCGGCCATGCAGACGACCATCCGAGCAGCCGTGGCGCCGTACAAAAACGCTACCGGCTTACAGGGCCGCAACGCACTCTTTCAATGTGTGTCCTCCCGGCGTTAATGCCTGAAAATTGACGGTCGGACCCGCCTGGCCTGACCGTCAATGGAGAGGGTCTTCACTATGTGCACTTTTGCCGCAACCTTCTATCTAGGCGGCATGTTGCGCGTGCCGGTTGAGTTTATGAGAGATCTCGGTTAACTTTTTGTCTGCAGCTTTTTCTTCCTCGAGTGTCTTCTGAAGGATCTCAGAAATTTGCGACTGACCCAAATTTTGGGCATAAGATCGGACTGTGCCATAGACGGCCATTTCATAATGTTCCACCCGCTGCGCGGCGGAGATAAGGGCCGCATCTCTGACATCCCCTTCGGCTGTCTCATGAAGCAATTCAGAACCTTCAGCAAGGACACCTTTCATCCCGTCGCAGGTCTTACCCTTTGGGCTTGAACCTAAAATCTCGAAAACCTGCTCCAGGCGCGCGACATGGTCCTCGGTTTCTTTCAAATGGTGCTCGAAGGCGCTGCGCAACTCCTCTGACGACGCTGCCTTGATTAATTTGGGGAGAGCCTTCGTGATTTGGTTCTCTGCGGAATACAGATCTTTTAGTTCCTCAACAAACAAGCCGTCAATCGTATTTACCGTCATCTCAATCCTCCATGATTCTGTTCTCTGTCCCTTACCTGAAGACGATCAGATGCGCAGGTCAAATTCCCGGTTGCTTGTGGCACTCCTCGGGTGATTACAGTATTTTTCTATGGAATTGAGGCGACTTTTGTTAAGAAAGTTTGTGCTCGATTCGCGACGGCATGAAATCTCATCAATCGAATCAATCGTCGATTCCAATTCTCAGACAGCGGCGCGGCAGCGTTGCGAGCCGCTAAACTGGCGGAAACCTTGATGCGCGGAGAGCCAAATCGTTCGATGATTGTTTTGGAGACTTTACGCGTTTCTGAGCGCGAGTTTGTCTAACAATCGATTCTAGTAGAGATATACGATTTCTACACTGCCGGTCTGGCGTAGAGGTTGGACTGTCACGCCTTCCGCATGGCGCTCGAACGAAAGATCAACCCAAGCATCGCCCACGGACAGATTGAAGACCTTAACATGATCGAGTGTCTCCGGGAGAGATGAATAGTGCAGGTAAATGCGGTGTTCGCGTGCACAGATTTCCAATCCGAGGCAAGCCTGCAGGACCATAAACACCGCTCCTGCAGCCCATGCTTGCGGTGCGCACGCGACTGGGTAGAGTGTTGGTCCCTTTCCTGGCCTGCGTGGAAATCCGCAGATCAGTTCCGGAAGGCGATGCATCATCACTTCACCAGAAAGATCAAGCAGGCCCGATAATATTTGTAAAGGTAGTCTCTTATTCGGCTCTCGCAGCGCTCCCCATGCGATGACAGCGTTGTCATGCGGCCACATCGATCCGTTGTGGTAGGACATAGGATTGAATCGCTTCTCACTTGTGACAATCGTTCGGATGCCCCATCCTGAATAGAATACCGAAGATAACAGGGCCTCTCTTACAGCACGGTTTTGGGCTTTGGAAGCAATGCCGGAAAACAAGCAGTGACCTGCGCTCGAACTTCGAACTGCGCATTGCTTCTTTTCGCCATCGAGGGCCAAAACAAACATGGACAACTCGTTGGACCAGAACACCGATTGAAACTTCTCCTGGAGATCCGAAGCTTGCTGATTCAGGCGCTCAGCCATCGCTGCATCACCCAGGTCTATCGCGACCGCGGCCATGCCCCGCTGTGCGGCGTAGACATACGATTGCACCTCACAAAGCGCAATCGGCGGGATGGCCAGCCTTCCGTCGTTGTAAAACACCGAATCATTCGAATCCTTCCATCCCTGCTGCACCAGACCATTCGTCGATTGCCGCGCATACTCCACGAATTTGTCGCCGTCAAGGTCACCGTAACGATCGATCCATTCGAGTGCGGCCAAGAGATTGCTCCAAATGTTGCGCACGAACTCAATATCTCCCGTCCGCTCATAATAGGCGACTGCTAGAACCAGGAAAAGCGGCGTCGCGTCTACCGATCCGTAATAACGCCTGAAGGGTACCTCGCCCATCTCCGCCATTTCACCTTTGCGCATTTCGTGCAATATCTTTCCCGGCTCAGCCTCGCTCTTCAGGTCATGCTCTTTAGCCTGGGTTGCAGCCAAGTATGAAAGCACGCCTTTCGCAATCGACGGCGCCAACCACAAAGTTTCGAGCGCGGTGATAATACCATCCCTGCCGAAAACCGTGCTGAACCATGGCACACCCGCATAAGGATAGGGCCCAAATGGAGTTTCGGTGGTCATCATGGCTAGATCGGAACTTGAACGGCTAAGCCATTTGTTGAATCCGTCATTGGAGGACTCGATGCGGACGTTTGCGAGGGGGCCAAGAAGACGCCTCTGACTCATGCGCTGGAATGCTGGGCCATAGCCTTCTGCATGCCTCTCGAAGTTACCCTGCGCGCATTCTACCGTAAGCACAAAGTCTGTTTCCTCTTGCGCCGCCAGGCGAATCGGAATCACGAATTTCCCGGACTGCGCGCTGCATGATGGAGCCGAACAGTCGATCCGAGTTAGACGCTGTATTCTGTCCAGCCCTTCGTAGACCAGCGTTACGGCACCTTGGCTCACTTGGGACGGGAAAGTTTCTCCACTGCGCTTGCGTCTCTCACCTCGCACCTCGAAAATATCGGCGAAGTCTGCTCCGAAGGTGACCGACAGTTGCAACTCCACAGACTTCTCTCCGTAGTTGTGCAGGGTAATCCGGTCGTACACGATGCTGTCAGTTAAAAACTTTCGACGATAGATATGTAACGTGCCGCGCGGGAGAATAGTTTCAGATGAAAGCTTCAGGTCGGGATTTGTCATATCAACGGCAAAGAGTACATTGTCTTCGCGAATCGTTGAGCTCAAAAGAAGCGGGCGAGTGCCACATAGGAGCAATTCAAGCTGGGAAAGGTGACGTGACTCTTTATGAAATATTCCCTGCTGTCCAAATCCCACAGGCTGGATGTCTCCGCTGCGATCGAAGATGGCAAATGTGTCGCCATTCAGCAGTACCCGGGTTCGGTCATCCGCAAGTGAGGATGAGGCTCGAATATAGAACTGCTGTCCCACTTCGATGACGTCACTGCTCTGACTCTTGACCGGCAATTGTGCCAATACCGACTCCTCCCGCAGTTAGTTGATGAAATCCGTTCTTTCCCCCTCCAGTCCGCATTCTTTCGATCGTCAGCTCATACGCGCGAACATAATCATGGCACATCCGCCGCGCGCTAAACCGCCGCTCAAAGGTCGAGCGACAAACATTTCGATCAATACGTGATACGTTGCGCACGGCCTCTGTCGCCTCTTCGATGCTGCTTACCACGAAACCGGTAACTCCGTCTTCGATAACCTCCTCAACAGCGCCGCCGCGGAAGGCGATCACCGGTGTGCCGCAGGCCATGGCTTCGATCATTACCAGCCCGAACGGCTCGGGCCAATCAATAGGAAACAGCAGCGCCCGCGCATTGCCAAGAAACTCAGTCTTCTCGTGTTCTGCTATCTCTCCGATGAACTCAGCGTATGGATCTTCGAGAAGAGATAGAATGCAACGATCATAGTAATCTTGATCTGCAGGATCGATCTTTGCCGCGATCCGAAGCGGCATGCCGACAACTTTCGCAATCTCGATGGCGCGATCGAGCCCTTTTTCCGGAGAGATGCGGCCCAGAAAAGCCAAATAACCTCCTTCTCCTCGACCGATCTTATGAAGTCTATCCGGCAAACCGTGGTGCACCGAGGCCAGCCAAGCAGCCCATGGCATCGTTTCTTTTTGCGCATTCGAGATCGAGATTAGATTCATATCATTGAATTCGCGGAAGATTGGGAAAAGATCGGGAATATCGAGCCGCCCGTGGAGTGTCGTAACAGTAGGCGTTGCCTGGCGCCGAATTTGCGAGAATGGAAGATAGTCGAGATGGAAGTGCATAATATCGAATTCCCGGGCCTTTTGCACGGCAGATTCGATGAGTTGCATATGTCGTGCTAAGGGGTCCGGCCGCTGCACCTTACGCAGTCGAAGTGCCTGATCACAAACCTTCGAGAGGTGCGCGGAAGTGATTGAGTCCCCGCTTGCAAAGAGAGTTACATGATGACCCTGCCTCACAAGTTCCTCCGTGAGATAAGAAATCACGCGCTCTGTACCTCCATAGAGCCGTGGAGGCACACTTTCGTATAGGGGGGCTATCTGGGCAATCTTCATGTTCCGCCTTGTGTCTAGATGATATAGTCCTTCTCCATGACGCATAAACCGGCTTCAAGGTTAATCGCACGAAGGCCGGGATCGTAACTATCTACTCTCGGATACTTCTCGGCAACTCGCCGCGGAAGGATCTTGGCATAACTGAGCTCGATAAGCTGCCGGTTTATGTAGACATTTGGTATCGACAACTGGACTGTCCCGCAATTGCGATCGACACGAAGATCCGGCTAGAAGCGGATGACAGGGCCCGCAGCCACACGCAGATTGTTGTACGTTCCGTTGTTGAGATAGACCTCATCGCCTGCTTCGAGGCGCAAACCGAACCATCCCGCGAACATTTCGATGCCGCCGCCGGGGTAGACTGCGAAATGCGTACCGCTTCCTCCCACGCCTGCAACGGCACCGTTGAACGAGCCTCCCGAGATCCCTCCCGAAGTGTTGGTGCTGAAATCGATAAAGCCTACTTTCCCGGTCAGGAAGGCGCGGACAGGACTACTCGTACCGAATTGCAGCTTGGGCCCGAAGAGTCCGGTGAGCGGCCGCACGCTGGTCGTCGAAAATGTGGTTGTAACTCCATTAGTAGTATAGGTTGTGAAATTTCGGGCGAAGTCATAACTCATCTGGGCTTCGATTGCCAGATTTGGATGAACATTGAATCCCGCAAGTCCGCCCACGCCGACGTAGTTGGTAGTCGAACCGGTTGGAGTAAATCGAAGATAATCGCCAAAGGCTTCTATCTCTCCGTGATCCTTGTCAAATCTATCTGGCTGCGTTACTGGGGCTGGCGCAGGCGATTGTGGCGTCGAATCTGAAGGAGGTGGCTGATAGGCCGACGAGGAAGATTCATCTGACTGCGCCGGTTGAACAAATGATGACGGTGGGGCCGCCTGGTCAGATGGCGCCAAGGGCGGCGGTGACAGGGGCTGATCGGCCGGTGCGGATGGTGATTGCGGGGTCGGCTGATTATTTTGAGCTTGGGCCGTGATCCCGAATGGCAATGTTAGAGCTAGCGAAAGACTGAACCCAACAAGTATAGCTATGCGCTTCATATTTTTCCCCTTCAGAAAAGATTGGCCTTTGCGTTTAACATGGCCTCCGTTATCTCGCCGCATAATCACGGCTGTCTTACAGTGAAAAAATTGGATGCTGGTTCATTGCGTTGGGTTGGGTAGATATGCGTCGCTTGACTATGAGTTATTAGTTGCTGATTGAGATGATCTCCCGCGTCAGATGCAGTTCTCCGTCGTTTGTTTGTATTACTCAGCTTCGATCGGGGCCAATCAAAGCTTGGATATGAGTGAACCTCTCTTTCACGATATAAGAGATGCTGTAGATCCTTCCCTAGCAGGAGAACCGCCTTAACCTTGTGATCCGCCCGGTATGACCGGCTTCCATTCATTTCACTCAGCAAGGCTGGATCCGATCAGTTTTCACTACAACAACGCTCCTGAGCCGTTCGTTGCGTATTGTGGCGAGCGCAGGTGAAAACCTTACGCTGGCGACGCGCATCTAAACCTAATCGCGAAGGAGCAAATGAATGAACGACAAACCGAAGATGATGATGGTGGAAAGTCCGTTCTAGTCAGTTATTCCCGGCCGCCGACTAGTAGGCCGGAACGTTATTTCATCACACCGTTCATGCCAGCGAAAAAAGGATGCGTGGTTGATGAAAATCAGTTAATGAGAAGTTTGATTTGACGGTCAGAAGAGCTTCAGAGTGTTTGCCGTTCTATCGGACCATTCCGAGCGCAGTCTAAAAGGCCAGTTCTTGTCAGCGCAACAAACCGCAGGCATAAGGCGTCATAACAATGGCCACGCGTACACAACCTCAGACTAAGGCATCGAGGGCGATCGATCGTCAGCTTGCGCGCTATCGTTCTATGCGCGATTTCCAAATGACGGCAGAACCACGCGGTGACGGGCAAAGTGTCTCTCACCCTGCTAAAACACTGCCCTTCGTTGTGCAGAAGCATGCCGCGACGCGCCTCCACTATGACTTTCGGCTTGGATGGAGCGGTGTGTTCAAAAGCTGGGCAATCGCTAAGGGTCCGAGTTATTTCCCCGGCGACAAGCGCCTAGCCGTGCAGGTTGAGGATCATCCAGTTGAGTACGGAGGTTTCGAGGGCACGATCCCCCAGGGCCAGTATGGCGGCGGCACTGTGATGGTTTGGGATTTCGGCGTATGGGAGCCGCTTGGCGATGTCGATCGCGGACTGAAGGAGGGACGTCTCGAATTTGATTTGCATGGCAAGAAGCTAAGAGGGAAGTGGGCGTTAGTGCGCATGCACGCCCTTGCAGGCCGTTCCGACAAACCAAATTGGCTGCTGATCAAAGAGAAGGATGGGTTCGCACGAGACGATTCCGAACCAGCCATTGTCGACAAATCTCCAGACAGCGCTATCACTCGGCGCAGCATTGATGAGATTGCTACGAGCGAAGATCATGTGTGGGATTTTTCCAGCCGAAATGACCAGAAGAGGTCAGCATTACACGAGAATAGACGGCAAGTCTCAACAGAGATTAGAACAGAACGAAACGGATCGACACGAACCCGCGCGATACAACCCACGAACTCGATGGAAGAAAGCGCAATTAAACGCGGAGTTAAGCGTGGCGACAATCGCAGCGCAATCGTTGCATTCTGCCCGCGCGAAAAAATGCCAGCTTTTGTTCCTCCACAACTGGCGCAGCAGGCCACGGAACCACCCAAGGACACGGACTGGATACACGAGTTGAAGCTGGACGGCTACAGAATCCAGATCCACGTTCGAGCGAATAAGTCTCGCAGCAGAGGAAAGACCCGCAGATCCATGCTGCTGACGCGGAAGGGACTCGATTGGTCCGCGCGCATGCCCAATATCGCACGCGCTGCAGCGGAGCTGCCCGTCGAGAGCGCGATCTTCGACGGAGAGGTCGTGGCGCTCGATGAGAAAGGGCAAAGTAATTTCGCCGATTTGCAGATAGCGTTCCAGGAAGGCAAGCAAGGGGCCTTGAGTTATTTCGCGTTTGACCTTTTACATCTGGATGGACGCAATCTTCGCAATCTACCGCTTTCCAAACGCAAGAGGCTTCTCTCAGACATCTTCGCGCAGTCAGAAGAACCTCTGCGCCTTAGCGAACATCTGCAAGTTGGCGGAGACGATGTATTTGTCAAGGCGTGCTCGCTGGGGGCCGAGGGCATTGTCTCCAAGTTTGCGCCCTCCCGTTATCAATCAGGACGCAGTAGCACATGGATAAAGGCGAAGTGCATTCAGGAACAGGAGTTTGTCATCGGGGGATTTACAGTGCCTTCCAAGGGCGGCAAAGGGATCGGCGCGCTCCTCTTGGGATACTATGAAAATGGCAATCTCAGCTATGCGGGCCGCTCCGGTACGGGGTTCACGCGGCAGACGCATCGAGCGTTGCGCAAACGCCTGGACGGACTCGCGGAACCAAAGCCTGCATTCGTTTCGCCTCCGGCGGACGCGCGCCGCGATGCTCGCTGGGTCCGGCCCGAGTTGGTAGCTCGAGTTGCCTTCGCCACGTGGACAAGAGACCATCTCGTACGCCAGGCATCGTTCAAGGGGCTGCGCGAGGACAAGCCAGCACAAGAAGTCATCCGTGAAGTACCCATAGTGGCGAATAAGATTTTCAAGCGCACGGGAACTGCGAGCAATAATGCCGGTAAACATGAACACGAAAGGGAGCGCGCAGCAATGATGGATCTTTTCATTACGCATCCCGACAAAGTGCTAGATCCGGAGAGCAGGATGACCAAAGAGGACCTCGCGCGCTACTACATTGCAGTGGCTGAGCATATGCTGCCGCACGTCGCTGACAGACCGCTCAGCGTCGTTCGATGTCCAGACGGCAGCAGCAAGCCGTGCTTTTTTCAGAAGCATGTTGGAACCGCGGTGCCCATGGGTGTTAGCAGTGTTCCAATCGCCAATCGCAAAACTGGAGAGAAGGAAGAGTTTCTGACAGTGAATTCCGCCGAGGGTCTGGTTGGATTGGCGCAAATGGGCGTGCTTGAGATTCATACATGGGGTTCGAACAACAACTCGCCCAACGTTCCCGACCGCATCGTATTTGATCTAGATCCCGGCGACGGCATTGACTGGCAAACACTAGCGGCCGCCGCGCTTGAGCTCCGAGCGCTCCTCAAAAGGATGAAGCTGGAGGGATTCCTGAAGAGCACCGGTGGCAAGGGACTGCACGTTGTTGTTCCCATTGAAGCCGATTCGGACTGGAGCACTGTAAAGCAGTTTGCTCACACGGTTGTTCTAAGAATGGAAAAAAGTCGTCCCGATCTGTATCTAACCAAGATGGCGAAAGCGGCACGGAAGAACCGCATCTATCTCGATTACCTGCGCAACGATCATGAGGCGACATCGATCGCGCCGTATTCATCGCGAGCGCGCAGTGGGGTGCCAGTTGCAATGCCTCTCGACTGGAAAGAATTGGAAAGCCACACTCGGCCCGCGTTCCACGTGATGGATCTCACGGTATGGATAAAACGCCTGCGGCGCGATCCATGGAAAGCGATGGCGAAGGTCCGGCAGAGTCTGACCGTCGATATCCTTCGGTTCCTTGGGACGAAATCGCGGTCATTGAAGTGAAACAGCAGATCAATGTATTACGTGATTGTGCGCTTGCGGATCAGAAATCGGCGAGCGCGCCGCCCACAGTCAAGAACCGCTCTCATTTCTGGCGCACATGGCTGTTTCATTCGATACATTCATCAAATGATAGGAAGAAGCCTTGCCATGAATCTAATCTTTGGCAGGCACATTTTAACGGTTTCACCTATACAAACTCGGCAGCACCGAACATTCAGTTACCAAAGTGCGCTGCACATAGACATAAATCCAACGATGATCATTGGTATTCCGGCGGGTGATTTTCTCGATTATGCCATCGCTCGCTTCCAGGAGCTATGGAAACCTCGCGTCTTCGACCACCCGCCGATTTTCCACTCGCCATAATTCTAATGGTCGCTGATTATAATGTGCTCGTCTTCGAGGGTCTTATCGGCATGACCATCTGTCTTTCCTTTGGATTCGCGTGCTGCATCTTTTATTTTGCCCACTATCTTCTCGGCTTTGCCTTTCACCTGCTGCGCTACGCCTTCAACTTGGGCCTCGCTATCCCCAGTCCATTCTCCCACCTGGCGCTTAATGCGTCCCGCCGTATCATCGATCGTACCCTTTACCCTGTCCTTGTCCATTTGTTCACCTCCATAGGTTTTAGAGTCTTACCGTTATTCGGCACGGAATTATGCCAGTTCTCCCATTCAAGGTTAAAGCGAACCAATTATCGGCGTAAAGTCATACTATAGGCCTGCGGCCCGAAATCAACTGTAGAAGAAGTACAACAAGTGCAATTACGAGCAATATGTGGATGAATCCACCCAGCGTATAGGAGCTGACCACTCCGACCAACCACAATACCAGAAGAATGACAAAGATTGTCCAAAGCATGGCACCTACCTCCCTTCCAGAGCTATGCGCTCCCGATTTCAACATTCAATCCAACACATCCTTTGATGTCCGACCACTGATGACTGGTTGTTCATTGCAGCAGGATTTACGCCTTTTGCTCATCGAGATCACCCTCCACTATGTCTGCCTTGGATTGTCTTTTCATATAATTGCGTTCGGCCTTTTCAAGGGAGACTTTGCCGGTTTTGTCGCGAATGGCTCCTCACGCACGAGTGGGCGAGTCAGATCCATCGGTAGCCGGATTGAACGGTTGTTTTTGCCAATGAACAACTGGCCCCCGTGTTTGCTGAGTTTGGATAGCGCCGCGATGAACATCTGGGCGCAACCTTTGAACCCCTGGACGCATCCTCCCAAGAGGGGGCTTTTGTGTCTCCATATGGAGGAAATACAAGATGCACTCCTTTCGTCTTCGACTGGTTGCGGCTCTGTTGTTCGGAATTACGTTGATATCAGTGGCTTCCACTTACTTTGATGTATTGGCGCATAAGCACGCATTGCGTAGCGACCTCGCACGAAGAACGCGATGGCTAGCCGCTGGCTTGCAGCCGCAGATCGAACAGAAACTCATGATGGGGGCTCAGGTGGATTGGCCTGAGATGCTGGGGAGCCTGCGCCTAAATTCTGATCAACCGGTGGTGGCCGCCTTTGACGTCAATGGCAAACTCCTTGCCTCCACAGGAAATGATACCCTTCCATGGCAGACTCTTCCGTTAGATACTTTAAAGCGCACACTGACTTCAGGCAGAGAAGCAAATGCCTTTGTCAGAATTCATGATGCTCCCCGTCAAGTGGGGGAGTATTCAGGATCAGCAAGCAATCGCGGGAACGGCAGTGTCTCTTCACGCTGGCTGTTGTTTGAAGATGCAATTCCGCTCAGAGTCAAAGGCGACGAACGGACCGTCGCTGTTCTGTTGTTGGTGGCCGATGCCGAATACATCGACAGTGAGGGAATTGACGTTTGGTGGAGAGGCTTTCTGCGTATCTTGGCAATGCTGGTTCTTGTCTTTGTAGTGACCCTGGTTATGGTTCGATGGTTTCTGCAGAAGCCTATGGTTCGAGCTGCGGAGTGGCTCCGCCGGTTGCGACGTGGAGAAGCAGGCGTCGAGGAGGGAGCAAGTGAATTTGGCTATTTGGTTCCATTGGCAAAAGAGGTAACTTCGCTGGCCGAAAATCTGACCCATGCACGCTTGGCAGCGGAAACCGAAGCGCGGCTTCGCGATCGCGCGGAGCACCTATGGACGGCGGACCGCCTGGCTGTGCATGTGCGCGAACGTTTGGGCAGTGACAGGCTGCTGGTCGTCTCCAACCGGGAACCGTACATGCATGTGCGGCATGGAAGAGATACCGAGTGCATTGTGCCGCCCAGCGGACTCGTGACAGCCATCGAGCCCATATTGCATGCTTGCGACGGAACCTGGATCGCACATGGAAGCGGCAGTGAAGATGCTCTCTTTGTGGATGACCATGATCGCCTGCGCGTACCTCCCGATGAAAGACACTACACCTTGCGCCGGGTGTGGCTCAGCCCCGAAGATGAGGCAAGCTACTATGAGGGCTTCTGCAATGAGGGCCTGTGGCCTCTTTGTCACATCGCGCATACCCGGCCTATCTTTCGCGCCAGTGACTGGAACTCTTACAAGGCGGTGAATTCCAAGTTCGGTGAAGTGCTGTTTGAAGAAATGCGCGGAATGAATCATCCCGTAGTTTTTGTGCAAGATTACCATTTCGCTCTGTTGCCGCGAATCATCAAGCATGTCCGGCCCGACGCGCGCGTGGCCATCTTCTGGCACATTCCCTGGCCCAATGCCGAAACTTTCGGCATCTGCCCCTGGCAAGCAGAGTTAATAGATGGATTGCTTGGCGCTGATGTCATCGGTTTTCATCTACAGGCGCATTGTAACAATTTTCTCCAAACCGTGGACCGCGTACTAGAGGCGAGAACAGATTGGGAACACTTCAGTGTTAGACGCAACGGGCATCAATCCGTGGTTCGTCCGTACCCGATCAGCGTCGCGTGGGACGAACATAAGAACATAGCGCAGCCGTTTCTCAGCGGCGATGTTGATACCGGCGAAGGAAACGTACGGCCGGCGAAGATAAGTGACTGCACGACTAAGGAGCATATGGGTGTTGTGGCTCTGGTAGGAAAATCTGCCAATTCGATAGGCCTTTTGCATCGCGAACTCGGAATCGAAGGCAAGCAACTTCTGCTGGGTGTGGATCGTTTGGACTACACCAAGGGTATCGTGGAGCGGTTGCTCGCGATTGAACTCTTATTTCAAAAGTACCCAAGGTACCTCGAACAGATTGTCTTCTTGCAAATAGCCTCCCCAAGCCGCACTCGCATCTCGAGTTATGCTGGACTGCGTGTTCAGGTAAAGGAGACCGTTGAGCGCATCAACCGCCGTTACGAGTCATTGTACTGGAAACCGATCATTTTGATTGAACGTCAGTGCAGTCATGACGAGGTGGAGCGTTTCTATCGAGCCGCCGATCTATGCCTGGTAACTTCTCTTCACGATGGCATGAATCTTGTTGCCAAAGAGTATCTAGCTGCTCGCCATGATGGCGATGGGGTATTAGTGCTAAGCCGCTTCACTGGAGCCGCTCGGGAACTGAAGGATGCTCTGCTGATAAATCCCTACGATACGGAGCAGGTGAGCGAAGCCATTCATGCCGGGCTGCGCATGAACCCGGCAGAGCGACGTCTGCGAATGCAACGCATGAGGCAGCAGGTGAAGGAACACAATGTGTATTACTGGGCGTCCACAATTTTGACGGATCTTTGTGCCGTACAAATCGAAGATGAACTCCTCGAGGTTTCTCTAAACCGCTCGCGCCGCAAGCTGGCATGAGCGTAGCGATAGCACGCAAGTCAAGTTCTCAGCAAATTCACTGTGGCTGAAACAGATACTCAGGATACAATGACAAATACCCCAATGAAAATGATTCATGCCAATCATGTTGGAGCAGAGTGATACTTTCGTAGGTTAACGATTTGGGTTGTCTGCCGAGAAGTTTTACAATCGCTGATCTCAACACGTCGAATTGCACCGCTTCTGAACTTTGATGGAACCGCGCCCCGTTTGAGATCGGCCGTTACGCGTGAGACCATGGCCAGGTGTTTCAGAATTGCTTCAGCAAATTCAAGACTCTGACTGCACGCGGCTTGCGGTGCTTGGGGCGGCCGGCTCAAGAAGTACGTCAGTTTCGTCCTTGCGCGTTCCGCTGGATATTTGGTAAATCCACGAGGCTGAACGGCTCTCGCCAATCACTAATGTGCTTGTGGGTATCAGTAGCTTGAGGAACTTAGCTGATATGGCCGGCCTGACGATCGGCTCTCTTCTGTTGGAGTTGTAGCTCAGCACCATCCCCTTGTAATCGCTTTCGGGGCAATCGCGATAGCATATGGATGCTGAGAGCAAACACGCTTGTTCCGTCTAGCACTGTTTGTACTGATGCGTGATCTCCGGAACCCAGGTCATGGAGAGGAATCTTCTTTCCGTCTAGATAGACTTGTGTTCGTTCGTCAAACAATATCTTCATTGGCCTCTGCCCATAGACTCTCAACGTGAGCTCATCGCGGACCAAATCAATATTCTGGATCTCGCCGCCTATGATGGTGCTTTCCCCTCGCGGCACTGGCGGCAGCGCGGGTAGCTCAATCGACCCACTTGCAGTTTTCAACGCCGATTGCGAATCAGCAACTTGTGACGGTGCGTCAGCAACCGACTTTTGAGCAATTGACACGCCACCGATCATGATTATCGCAATTGTCGCAAGAAACGCCGCCATATCAGTAAATCCTCAATTGATTACGCTCAGGCAGTTCATTGACATACTTTGATGTTATCAAGTGAGCATTGGTGGCCTGCAGGATATTTGAAAACGCCCTGGCAACAGAGGCAAGGATTGCGCATCTTATTAGGTATGCGCGAGAGCGTAGCGCCAGAGCGTAGCGCCAGGGAGAGAAATAGAACGAGATGATGTCGCTAAGAACAGCTTCGCTAACTATGCTCATTGCAGTGACAGGGGCCAATATAGCCCGGGCAGGCGATGTTCTGAAAATCACTATTCCGAGACGCAGTGAGCTAACTCCGGTGCAGCGGCTCAACCGCGAGGGTGTTGAAGCTGTAAAAAAGAACGAATACGAAAAAGCGGCGGCGCTTTTTTACAAAGCATACCTTTACGATCCCGCGGATCCTTTCACTCTGAATAATTTGGGTTATATCTCAGAATTGCAAGGAGAGGTGGATCGGGCGCTTCAGTTCTACGCGTTGGCATCGGAACAAGGATGCACCGCGGATATTGACCGCAGCAATGCCAAGCAACTGGAAGGGAAGCCGATGATGTACGCCGTCAATGGTCGCGAGAATGGCCCTATGCGGATGAATCGCATGAACGTAAACGCCATGAGCCTTATGTCAGAGAATCGCACCTTTGAGGCGGTTGTACTTCTGCAGGAAGCGCTGTCGTTGGATCCGCAAAACCCTTTCACGTTGAACAATCTGGGGGTTGCAAATGAAGCTATCGGAGATTTCGATAACGCATTGAAATACTATCGCGAGGCCGCCGATTCGAATTCCCTGGAGCCGGTAGTCGTTACGCCGGGCCGCGCATGGAGGGGAAAGCCCATCAGCAACATGGCCGGAGAAAGCGCGCGGAGATTGCAAGAACGGATTCGCAAGCTGGGGCCTGCAGAGGTGCAAGCCACCGTGTTTACAGTGCGTGGAGTCGCGGCGGCAAACAAGAACGACTGGCCTGCGGCAAGACAAAATTTTCTCACGGCATACATGATCGATCCAGCCAGCGCGTTTTCACTTAATAACCGCGGATATGTGGCGGAAAGGGATGGTGACCTTGAAACGGCGCAGTTTTTTTATGACAAAGCTCGCCGCGCATCCAATTCGAATGCGCGTATTGGATCGGCGACCCAGCATACAGCCGAAGGTAAAAGCCTCGCGATCGTGGCCACGGACAGTCACCACCAAGTTGACGGCGAACTCGATAAATACAGTGCTGAGCGTCACCGGCGAACAGGCCCGATCGAATTGACTCCTCGCTACGACACGCCGACGGGAGTATCGAAGGGTCCGAAAGAGGGTAACCCGTCGACGGATCCGCACTTAGTATCTCCATCTCTCGAATCGCAAAAACCTCAGTAACGAAAAAAGGATCCAACCCATGACCAAGCCAGCAGCACAGTTAGCCTCGCATCGATCGATGACTCTACTTTCGCGTATGCTTCTGGCGCCGCGGAACGGCGGTCCATCATCTTTATCGATGAGGGTGGCCCTGAATTCAGAGGTTCAGAATATCAGCCGAGAAGAGTTCGATGATTTACTAACGTTGGCGACTTCCCACCATGTGGTCGTGCGTGGATTGGAAGCGTTTCTTGGCATAATGCGCGAAGCAGGAGACAGCGTCCGCATCGAATGGGCAGAGACAGCCCTTGCCGTCGAGCGAGTACGAATTGCAAAGGCCGTGAGCTTTCTGCATGAGATTTGCGCCGCATTCGAGGACAGCCACTATGACGTCGCCGTGATTAAGTCGCTGGATCATTGGCCCGATCTTGGTAGTGACCTGGATCTCTATACGAATGCCGGCTCGGAAGATATTTCTAATCTGATACGGTCTCGCTATAACGCACACCTTGCTCCGCGAAGCTGGGGAGACCGGCTGGCGCGGAAATGGAACTTCCACATTCCCGAACTACCCGAGGCGGTCGAAATTCATATGGGCCGCCTGGGGCAGACAGGAGAACAGGTCGTAATTGCTTCGCGCCTGGCGGAGCGCACGCGATTGGTCCGAATCGGTGGCCATGAGTTTCGGGTTCCATCGGTGTCGGATCGACTGATGCTTTCCACACTTCAACGGATGTACCGCCATTTCTATTTCCGGTTGTGCGACATTGTCGACTCAGCGGCATTGGTAGAGTCGGGAAGTATTGACTACGAGGATCTGCGATCTTCGGCGATCCATGCCGGCATCTGGGAAGGAGTCGCGACTTATCTCGCGATTGTATCGGACTACGTGATGGAGTACAGGGGCTCGAGCCTTGTTTTGCCGCAGTTCGTGATATCGGAAGCGCATTTTGGCGGCGATAGCGTTTATTACGGCAAAGGCTTTCTACGTGTACCAATCATGCCGCAATCTGCCAAGCTCTATGGATCGCAGCTCGCTAGTTTGCTGGGAAGAGGGGACCTGCATAACGGTGCCCGACTCAGTTTATTGCCATGGCTTGCTACAGCAGCAGTGGTCGGACAAAAAATCATCGGAAGCGACAAAGGTATCTGGTAACGGCAAGTCAAGCTCTAGCCTTTTACATTACGAGATTGGGAAACATGCTGTGTTCGTTGGTGGTTAATTTGTGGTTAACGTTAGCGAGGAGATGCCGGGCCTACGCGTCCGGCAAAATGTTATGGGCAATCTGGTGACGACGACTCCCAATTCGATCTCAGGTCCTATGCCATCTGGAACGAAGTCAAGTATGCTGCCGGACACCGGCGTTTTAACATGGCGGTCGAAGCCTTCGAACTGGCCTGATGCGTCTTCCTCTAGCAACGAGATGCCACTAAGTCCGACTTCGCGGCCGATCTTCACAAGTGATCCGTTAGCATTTAAAAGTGACCCTGCGTCCCGGGCTGTCTCATTCGTTATTCATTGCGTCATTGTCGCCGTCATACTGTGGCTTACGCTAAGAGTACACACAAGCATGATGCAATCGCCGAACACCAATGTTACGCCATTGAACTTCACGCTCTATGCTCCTCCTCCGCCTGTAATCGTGCCGGTCGCAAAGGCAATGGGAGGCGGGGGGGGCGCTCATCAAGTGGTGGAAGCGGTCAAAGGAAAGCCTCCAGTAGTCGTCATGAAGATGCCGGTGCTGTCTCCGCAGATCCTCCAGATCGACCATCCGAAGTTAGGGGTTGAGCCTTCCGAGCCAGTGAAGATTCCAGTCAGCAGCAATATGCCGAAGCTTGGCATATCTCAGTCACCGCAGATCAGCCTAGCTTCGCAGGGAAGGGGCAGTAGCTCGGGATTCGGCCAGGGTTTTGGAGGCGGCATCGGTTCGGTTCATGGGAGCGGTGCCGGCTACGGTGGCGGCCTCATGAGCGTGGGCGACGGTGTGACTGCGCCGAAGGTTATCCATTCCGTTGAGCCGGATTTCACAGAGGAAGCCCGCCAAGCGAATTTTCAGGGCTCAGTGTCGATCAAGCTAATTGTCGATTCACAAGGGAATCCGCAAGACGTCCAACTGGTTCGACACCTCGGCATGGGGTTGGACGAAAAAGCCATTGAAGCTGTGAAGCAATATAAGTTTAAGCCTGCCATGTACCAGGGTCGTCCTGTATCGGTGCAGATCGTGATTGACGTGGATTTTCATCTGCATTGATCGAAAGAATGTAATGAAAGAGGGCGACGCGAAGAAATTTGGCTCCGCGAACAGCTTGTTTTTTCATCGATTTCTGATCGGATTTAAAGGTGGGAAATTTCTCGGGCTCATTTGCCGAACACAGGAATTTTCATCTAACTCCGTGATGACTCACATCGAAAATATTTCAAAGGTCCGACGGCGGATGATCGACACCGCTGTCATCGGCCGCATCCCGTTCCCATTGCGTCAGCGCTGAGTTTCCTGCGCTGTTTGCGTATGTTGCGAACCCGGCTTCGAAGCATAATATCCTTTGCGTGTCCTCACGACTAGTTTGCCATGCTTTGGTTGGCTCACTTCAACGTGCACGATGCGGTAGCCCCCAAGGTTAGACGGTTTAGTGGAGTGATAGCCGATGGTATATTGATCTCGAATGTCACTTGCAACCTCAGATGCGGCGCGATCCACGCCTTGCAAGGAATCTGGGAAGTAAGCGATGCCGCCCGTCTCCTGCGATAACTTCTCTAGAGCATTTTCCGCTTGCTCCGATTCCTTCTTGTCGGCATCATAAAGCAGTCCGATGGTATAAACCACCGGACCGCCCAGATTCTGCACACGCCGGATGGCTTGTTCCAGGTTCAGCCTTGAAGCATTGTCTGCTCCATCTGTAATAACCAACAGCACCTGCTTTGGGTGATTCGCATGGTTGGCTAATTCGTCGGCAGAGGCGGCTACCGCATCATATAAGGCCGTAGTGCCCTTGGAATCGAAGTGCGAAAGCCCCCGATTCAGGGCCTCGATGTTCGAGGTAAATGCCTGATCGAGAAAAGCGCGATCGGAAAAATTGACGATAAATGCAGAATCCCGCGGATTTGATGCCTTCAGCAGATTCAAAGCGGCCGCATCGACTGCCGCACGCTTATCGCGCATTGAGCCGGAGTTATCGACGAGAATGCCGAGAGAAACGGGCTGGCCTTGGTGCAGGAATGAGCTGACTACCTGCGGTGCCCCGTCTTCCCAGACGCGAAAATTATCGCGAGTCAAACTCGTGACTGGCCGGCCCTTCTCGTCGACCACCGCACAGGTTAGCAGAACCTCATCGACGTCTTGGTGCATGGTATAGACACCATCTTGCCGCTTCTGAATTTCTCCCGGCGCAACTGGTGTAAGAGCAGATGTGCTCAGAGGTGCGATGTCTTCAGGATCGGGCGAGGGAATCGGATCGCGTTCGACATCCAAGCGCGACTGGACCTCGGGATGCGTAGGATCGCGCGTGACGGATTGCGCCTGCGCGGGTGGTGGGGGCGGAGTCTGGCAGAGTAATGATGATCCGCTTGAGACGAGCGATATAAGGACCACCGCACGAATGCTCCGAAGGGTGCGTAATATTGAGGAGCCCATTGAGAACCTGGAAAGATGGCTAAAAGTCAACAATCGCTTCTTACGCCGTAGTAATAAAATGCAAGTACGAGCGAAAGTGGACATGCTGGTGTGCCACTGCGCCTTCCCCGCCGGGGCAAGTTGCGCCGAGAGAGATCTTAACAGCTCAACTTCGCGGCATGAAGCGTCAGCTGTAGTGAACTGGCCTGAAGCCCTAGAGTGGAGGTTGAGGCGGCCAACTTGAAGTGATTTTTCAATGTCGGTAGGAGTTTGGTGGCCCGGCCGAGCTGTTCCGTTACTGTCCAATATTCCACCTCTTTGCTGCACTTGCTAAATGCGAATAGGTTCGCGCAAAGTTCTCGGCAGCCCTTCACTTATCGGGCAATAGAAATCGAACTTATCGCGGACGGATGTGCCTCACGGATGATCTGGTCCATGGGTAGCTCCAATGAAAAGAGGGAAGCAGATCCTTCATCCGCATGCATCCAGATACCGTGGAAGGCTTCTTTTAGTTCAGGGTGCAGCGTCAGCAGTGCTGCCATTACCTCGACTACTTGCTTCCTGGCAGATGGAGGAT
Organism: Occallatibacter sp.; assembly: GCA_049518535.1. GTDB lineage: Bacteria > Acidobacteriota > Terriglobia > Terriglobales > Acidobacteriaceae > Telmatobacter. The sequence continues at coordinate 58,590 of JBEKRS010000029.1, forward strand.
CGTGCAACTGCGACGTCTGCGCAGCGTCAGGAATGTAGTGGACATCGAGATCCAACTCGCCAAATTCGGCCGTGGTGTCAATCGCCGTCAGTTGAAAAGCAGAACCGTGCGTGTCGAGCATCACAGGCTTCGCGCCCGGAAGATTGTCGGGGCGTACTCGGTCTTCTTCGTGCTGCAGCTTCTCAAGGTTGGGGCTGGATAGGAAATCCACCGGATCCAGAAAATAGGCGGCCGTGCGGTAGTAGAACCAGGCATTCCAATTCATGTCTCTCTGAGCGTATTTGCGCGCCGACACCCAATACCAAAGGCCATCGTGACCTGCCTCGATCATTGGCTTGCTGAAGAAGCCGGCAAGCATCCAGCGGTGCTCTGCTGTTTCGGACAAGATCAGTGAAATCTGTTGTGGCTGTGTTATACCGGTAGCATGCAGGATTGCCAACGCATATGATCCTAACGGTAAATCAGTAAAGTTCAATACCACGACTGGCGTGCCACAAAAGAAATCTGTTTGAGCTGTGCCTCCAGGCTCAGTCGATGCGTCCAACGCATAAAGACTATCTACGGTAATGACTGCTTGTTGTATAAGAGGTTTTAGACTTGCGACCGAACTTGCGATCCCACTGAAATCCGCCGCCACTGTGGGAATCGTGTTCGTCCGAAGGGCCTGCGCATCCCCAATCTGCATTTCACCGACCATGGTACGAGCAGCAATCGAAAGAGCATCGCGTTGTGCGGCCGTCATTTGCGATTGCGTCTTGCAGGATGCTGCCCTTGCAGCTAGGGGTAACATCGTAATTGCCAAAGTCAAGAGCAACAATAATTCGCGGCTTTCATTTGATCGTCTCAGCAACATGGGTGCGGCCTTCACGTCGATCCTTAATTGAAATTGAGCGGAACACAGCTCCTCGCTACTCTAATTACTATGATGCAGGAAAATTTCACAAAGTGGCCCATGTCACGCCACAACTCTTTCCGATGCAGTTCCCCAATCAGCGACAGCAAGATGACAAGTGGCGAACTAACAATAAAAGCGAAAGCAACTTGCAAGCCTTCAGCTAAAATGCTTTGCAGTGCAGGCTGGACTTGCGCAATGTTAGCTCGGTGAAATGGTTTCTCTGCCCGAGCCCCCGAGAAGTTTTTGACGACACGAGGGCGATCTGCATAAGCCACGCTTCTTTAAATTTTGAGTAAAGGCTTGCCTTCCCAGGAAAGCATTTTATGATTGCGTCTTTTTCTATCGATGGTGAAAGAGCGGAACGATTACTATAACTTCATCGTTAGTGGCCGGATCCGCATTGCTTCAAGTGATAATCGGGCCGGCAGCCCGACCAAATGCGCACGTTCAACGCCAATGCTAGTCGTAGCCGCGTCAGGATGGTTCTTCCGTTGAGGGAGCCCTAAATGATAGTCGGTTGAGAACGTACGTAAGAATGGCATGCTCGACTTTCTCAATAGACATTGGGTGTATCACTGTCATCCCACCGACCAACTCGCTAAGAGTCAGATAGGACCGGCGATTGGTTCGGAGGAATTCGATGGGGTATTCAGGCTTTCGTGCACGAGCTTTCACCGGATCGGCATCCAATAGAAAACTGATGTGAGGCCTGGGAACGATTTTCATGATCAATTTGACATATACGCGAATGACTAAATTGTGTAATGTCAGGTTTGCAAGTTCGTCATACATGTATCGGTCGAAAATAACAAGATCGACCTCCGGACGCAAAGCTCTACGCGCCGCCTGCCGGGTCGAGAAAGCATCCATGAAATAAAGGAACAACCGTACCCAGGTCATCACCCACGACTTGACGTTCTTGTCTTGTCGATTGATTGGAGCGGAAGGCGATCCAACTCCGTGGTCCCCTTTGAATATGCGGTGACCGGCACCTTCCCGGAGCCGAGTCAATTTCGCAATATCATCCCAAAACCTGATTAGCAGAATCCGCAGCCCATTCTTCTTCAGCCGCATGCAAAGCGCTTCGATCTGGGTGCTTTTTCCAGCGCCATCAATACCGGAGAAGCTTACGAAGTTAGTGTGGTTGATCTCTCGAAATACATCCATCAATTTGGCCCATTGTCCGTTTGAAGCCGCTCGGTTATATCTCAGTTTGGGCGGCTAGGACTCCCATGGGAGAGCGCCACTACAGTTCCTATAGCGGCACCTGCGCCCACCACTACTCCAACCCTGATCAGGATGGCACGCGCCCGGCGCTGTTTTGCAGGCGCGATTAAAACCCCGGCAGGTCTGGATGCCGCAACGCCGCTCGTCTTTCCATACGGAGCCGCAGCCGTGCCGACCGGTTTCTGAGTACTGTCTTGAGGTTGTTCCGAGCCAGCCTGCAGAGCGCTTGACTGCACACTCTGATCGGCAGTTTGCTGACGCGATGGGACAGGATCGTCGGGATAACTTCCCTCAGACCGGCTTGCGTCTGGGCTCGATTTCTCGGCCCGAACATTTGAATTTCGCGACTGATTTTGGGTGGAAGGTATGCTTTGCGCCTGCTGACCGACGATTTCTTGTCGCGGTGCCGCAGCCGCTTCCTCCAGCAATACCAACATGAACATCACAAGCACGCCAGCAATATGTTTCCTTAGCGAACGAGTTGTAATCCTCATCGTCTCCTCCTGTCATACCGCGAGACACAGATTGATCATACCCAAAGTGGTGGCTAAGCTGCATTCTCGGAAACTTGCAGTGAGTCGCATAGCACAAGCGGATGCGAAGCCGCATCCACCGGAAGTCGGCGAAAGCTATTAACCGCGTCAATAGTCGTGTTAAAAATCTCAAATAGCCGGTCCACTCCGGTGCATTCCAGAATCGCCCGCGCGCCGTTAGGAACTTCTGCAAGCTTCACGTCGCCGTTGCTCTTCATCGCTTCCTCGAGGCACCATAGCAGCAGGAGGCTACCCGATCGGTCCATCTGCCGAATCTTTGAACAGTCAAGAACGATGCGAGGACGATCAACATTCTCCAATTCACCTATAAAGGTTCGCACGTATTTCACATTCAGTGTTTCCGGTAACTGCTTCACCGTAACGGTACTAACTCGAAGTCTCATGTTAGCCTCCTTGTCAATATCTCGTGTTTCAGTTCGTCCCTCGCAGCGAGAGTTATCGAATTGAGTTGAGAACGCAAGATCGCCCCCTTCCGCACCTTCAAACCGACGCATTACGGTCATCCAGGGTTTTGCAGAAGACGCGCGAGTTCGGTTGCGGGGTCCCGCATAATGTGTGCCAGCACGTTTCGCCCATATCTAAAGAGAGTCATGAGATTCGTGTTATACCAACAGCACTCAGTCATGCGAGGTGATAGCCCACAAAGAAATCTAAGCTTATCTAGCCTGTTTGGCGACGCGAGCATTGCCGCCGCCAACCGATGATTTCCATCCAGAACAGTGAGTAGTTCACTTTCGTTGAGGCCGATGAGGATTACCGCTCGAAATCCAGGGTCTTCTTGGAGCAGCTGATTGCCAATTGCGGCGATCTTGGATAAAAATGCTCTGTCGACCCGGCGCTGACGGGTGCGCACGCCTTTCACAATTTGGATGATCGAAAAATTGCCCCGCGCCAACTTTCGCCACTGGGCTCGAGGAAACGCCCTGATCTGTTTGAGGTGCGATTCATTGATTTCCACCTCGTACCATTCCGTGCCGACAGGGATTTCCTGCCACAGGGCAAGGTGCCGAAGGAACAGCAGGGCTCGCCGTTTTGCATTTTCGCCAGCATCATCGAGATTCGGCGTGCTGACAATTTCGCGCAGACTGTCCTGATAGTCACGAAATGTGGAACAGTGGAAGTCGCTCATCAAAAATTCCGCGATGACCTCGTCTTCCGATACGCGCCGGATTAACCTGACTGGCTGGGCGCTCCAAGCCGGTAGAAGGTCCCTCGGCTTAGTTAGCGAATCGACAAGGAATGGTAATGCCACGAAGACGAGCAGAACAGCCATAAGAACTAGTTGAACGAAGATGACTTCTTGTAAAGACGAGTGGAAACGGCAAATACCCGCAATGACCACACCGCTGAATGCCAACTGTACCCAGCTTGTGTTTGCAATTTTGTAGGACATCTCAAAACTAATGATCACTACGCTGAGCGAGTAAACAATTGTCGTAATTGCATAGAGAGCGAGGAGATGGGAAATGTTGTACTTCCCAGCAATCTCGAATCCGGAGCCGAGAAACGCTGTCCAGATCCCTGCGGGTGTGATGCTCAAACCGAGCGCCAGGGCCGAGCCCGTACCCAAGACCAGCAATAGTGAAGTTGCGATGACCCGGAGATCCCTTCTCTCCGCATCGGGAGTGCCAGCCACAAGTGGAAACATGGTGTTTACGACGGCGGAGGAAAAGGCATATATCACCCGACCAACCATCGCCACGGCCGCATAGATCCCCGCTTCTTTTGCCACGAAAAAATGTTTGACCAGAACAATGTCGCAGTTGTTGATCAGAACCTGGCCGAAAAAAAAGACCATTGCCTGAGATGTTTCGCGAAGGGCATACCAGAAGCGAGGAGGGCTCGGAATCCGACCCGCCAGTTCGGGCGCGATCGCAAGATAGGCCACCGCGACAGCTGCGGAATTGGCCGCGATCACTCCCTCCACACCCAAACCTGAGAGGATCAAAAGGAACGATCCACCGAGTCGAACCGCTCCCTCCAATACAAGATTTGCGGCAAGACGACGAAATCCATAAGTGCCTTGAATGTATCCCCGTCGGCTTCCCAGTGGTATGTAGAAAGCTGCGCCGACCGTGAGGAGGGCAACAAGAACAGAACCAGGCAGATTTAAATATTCTGCAATTGACTTCTGAAATAGCAGCAACAAGCAGGCAACGAGAATCCCGCATCCCCAAGAACCTCGATGAAGAAGTTTATAAGCGGCAGCTTTCCCTTCCGGAGAGTTCTCTTGCGCGACTAACTTTGCTGAGATGATTTGAAAGGATAGGGTTACCGCAGATATCAGAGTGAGGATGGTATAGACAGCTGTCGCGTGTCCAAAGCCTTTAGGGCCAAGAAATTGCGCAACTACTATATTGTAAGCGAGGTTGATCGCGGTCGTGAGGCCTGAGCCCGAGAGCAACACAATGCTTCCCGAGACAATGCGAGCCGGCAACGTTTTCGTTTTTTGGGTCAAGCCATTCATCAAAATCATGAAACTGCGGTTCACCAGAATAAAAAGAGTCTGCGTCGAATCGGAAATATAGATTTGTTCACAGCAACATTCGTAAGATGCGAGAATGCAAAGTCGGGCTGCTTAGAATGGATGTGGACGGGGCCTTGTGTTGGATTCAGGGCAACCCACAGAGTTCTCAAGACTTCTAATAGATAAGCCGATGTTGAATCGTACAGCTAGTGCATTTCTCTTTCTTTTTCTGTTGCCTCACGGATGCTTTCGTCCAGGGTTGAGCCATGCGTTGCGATTGAAGCACAGGGCAACGGGAGACGCCCCTGAGACAATTGCCGTGTATGAGGCATGGTTTGGACATCCAAAGCACATCTCCGTCGGCTATTCTTCGCAGGATCCCGTCGTGATAGGCAGTCAGATTCGTAAGGCGAAGGCCATGGGAATTTCTGCGTTCGTGGTGGACTGGTATGGGGATCGAGAGCCATTTATCGATCGCAGTTATGCTTTGATGCAGAAGATCGCCGCTAATGAAAAGTTCAAGGTTGCGATGATGTACGACGAAACCGACGACGAGGATGCATCGACCGACGAAGCTCTCGCAGATTTCACGATGTTCCATGATACCTATCTTTCGTCGAAGGCACCTGGCCATCAGGCATATCTAACTTATGAAGGCCGGCCATTGATTTTCATCTTTCCCAAGGGTGGGCACACTGACTGGAAAAAGATACGTGCGCTGACAAACAAATGGAATCCGGCACCTTTGCTAATTCAGGAGAACCTACCCGGGCCAGATGCAGATGCTTTCGATGGCTTCTATGCCTGGGTTAGTCCAGTGCAGGGGGGCGATGGTAGCAATTGGGGCGAGCAATATTTGAGTAATTTCTATGAAACGATGCACTCAAAATATTCTGACAAGATTATTGTAGGTGGCGTTTGGTCAAGTTTCGACGACAGCAAAGCTTCCTGGGGTTTGAACCGTCACATATCTGCCCGGTGCGGTCAGACATTTACCGATACCTCTAACTTATGGCATAAGTACTTTTCCCCGGACGATCTGTTGCCATTCATTATGATTGACACGTGGAACGATCATGAAGAGGGTACGGCGATTGAAGATGGCATTCCGAATTGTATCGGAGCGCAAGAGCGAACTCCAGACCCCGCCGGGGAGAAGAAGCCTCGAGTGCTATAACAAAGACCATAAAGGGCGAGCAGAAGCAAGCCCAAGCCGTTCTACTTCGGAGTCAGAGTCTGATAAGTTGTAAGCGTCCGGGTCTCGCCGTATGGACATGAGCGTCTGTGTGGCCGACGATGGCCTTGTGAGCGAGACGAATCAAGTTGCAGCAGGTGGCCGCGCGAAGCGGGTTCACCGTCCGGCTGAAGAGAAGCGACGGATTGTCGAGGCGACGCTTGTTCCGGGCGCGTCGATTGCGCGAGCGGCGCGAGAGAACGGAGTGAACGCCAACCAAGTCTTCCAGTGGCGATACGAGTATCGAAACGGCAGCGGCTGGGCGGCGAAACAACCGCGGCAGAAGCTTCTACCCGTGACCGTTGCGGCAGAGCCGAGCACTGTCGTTGTGTCGGCGGTTGCAGCGGCGCCCACCTCCATGCCAGTTGCTGCATCGATCCACATCGAGATACCGGGCCGAGCGCTGGTTAGTGTCGAAGCTGGCGTTGATCCTGAGTTGGTGCGGACAGTACTCGGGAGCCTTCTGCGGTGATTGATCTCAAGCCTGGTACTCGCATTTGGATCGCCGCTGGGTTCACTGACCTGCGCCGCGGCTTCCAAGGCCTTTCGTCCATCGTTGAGACGGTATTAGAGCAGGCCCCGTATTCTGGACACGTCTTTGTGTTCAGGGGAAAACGCGGCGACCTGATAAAACTTTTATGGTTCGACGGCGATGGGCTCTGTCTTTTTCGAAACGATTGGAGCGCGGCCGTTTCGTATGGCCACAGGCTACGAGTGGAACCGTAGCTCTGACACGCGCGCAGTTATCGATGCTTTTGGAGGGCATTGACTGGCGCCAGCCGCAGAGAACATGGGAACCACAGTTGGCAGGATAACTCACGCATTTTTGATCTATAACTCCGCAGCTTCTATGGCATACTCACTGCGATGGCTTTTTCCCTCGCCGCTTCTGCTGATCTGAGTG
>JBEKRS010000030.1:0-66529 GCA_049518535.1 Occallatibacter sp.
GCGCTACGAACGCGGGTTGAGGTTAACAGCCTCTATGCAGGTTCGAGTCCTGCCAGGTGCTCCATCAAGAAAGAGGAACGGAAATGCAGTTGATCGATGGAAACATACCAGTGTTCGGCGAGGCTGACGAGAAGACTCTGAAGCAGATCCGTACTTGCGCGAAGACTGCCGACAAGGTCGCATTGATGCCCGACAACCATCTTGGCTACGGTGTGCCTATTGGTGGCGTTGTCGCCTACCGAAATGCCATCAGTCCAACCGGTGTTGGATACGACATTGGCTGTGGCAACAAGGCAGTCCGGCTTGATATGAAAGGTTGTGACCTGCGTCCGGACATCGGCCAGTTCATGGACGAGATCTGGAGCACCATCAGCTTTGGCATTGGCCGCAAGAACAATGAGCGCGTAGACAGTGAGGTGCTGGATAGCGCGTTGGACGGCTGGAGCCTGGATGCAACTAAGCCTCTTTACCAGAAGGCTGAGGCGCAACTCGGGACCGTTGGGTCGGGCAACCATTACGTCGACATATTCACGGATGAGGAAGACCGCGTCTGGATAGGAGTTCACTTCGGATCCCGCGGCTTCGGCCACGGAGTTGCAACGTGGTTCCTCAAGGCTGCCGGCGCGAAGGACGGCATGGATGTTGAACCTTGTGTTCTGGACGTGAACAGCGATCTCGGTTCGCAGTATCTGTTGGCTATGAACCTCGCCGGCTCTTATGCGTACGCAGGCCGTAACTGGGTCTGCGACCGAGTGGCGAAGATCCTAGGTGCAGAAGTTGTGGAGGTGGTTCATAAGCGCGGCGGAAACATACGCCACTCACTGTCGCGTATCTACGCGAGTTCTTTACATCCAGTTGGTCGGTATAGTGTTATGCTACTCATCTTCTGCGGCTTCCTTCCCATCATTATCTTGGCGGTGGGGCAGATTGATGCATCGGTGGTATCGCTATCCCAACATTGCTATGTTCCCACTCTTTGACGACTTCTTCCTGCAGGACACGATTGCGGATGGCGGTCCAGTTATCGCGCTCAACGAGCGTGCCGTTCTCCCAAACGAGACGAAGCAGATCGTTGTCCCATGCCTGATCCTTCTGGATCGTGTGAAACTGGCCGTTGTAATGAACCAGGGCCAGCCGTCCCCGCTTCGATGTCTTTCCCGGATCAGTCGCTCCCGGATCAGTCGCCGGATCCTTATAGACATCAGACCACTGCCCGTTGATCTTGACGGCTGAACACTTGATAGCCATCTTCAACGTGTCGCGATTCACCAACTGCAGCGCGCCGCTGCCTTCACCGAGAGCGAGATTATCGATCGACCAGCCGCGGCGTTCCAGGGCAGTTAGAATCTCGTAAGCGGATTCGTAGTTGATACCGTCGCCCTGAATGACGCGGATCTTGGGATGCAGGACGGTGTATCCCTTGGCGTTGGTCGTGGTCCCAAAGGCCTCGCCGAGTATGCTCAGGATGCGCAAGATCACTGGCGCCGGGTCGCCGGAATCCGGACGGACAACCAGCGTTCCATCGCGGCCAAGGACTTCGAGCTTCAATTTCTCACCCCATAACTCGCGGCAGGCTTTCTCGATGTCGTAGGAGTCAGAGACGCAGGCAATGATGCCGGTTGGGTACTGCTGCAGCATATTGCTGTAGGCGTCGCTCTCGTGTTCGCGGCCCCAACTAGTGATCGTCGAATGCTCGCTAGCTGGAATGCTGAAGCCAGCATCTTCTCCGCCGTAGAACTTCCTGATGAGCTGAAGAGCGATGAATGTGTCCGTACCTTTGAAGCTCAGCAAGTGCGCGGCGCCGCCAATCGCGGCGGATTCCTGAGATGTCGATCCGCGATAGCCAAAGTCATGCCATTTGAAGTCAATGGACTCCGGTGTACCTGTTTTCTCAAGAAAGCCGAGCATCATCTTGCGTTTCGCATACTGCTGCGAGGCGACCGTGATTGGATACCAAACCTGCATCAGCAGGGTCTCGGCAAAGTTGGTCAGCCAGGGCAGTGCCGGATCAGTATTCTCCACTGTCAACAATACCTGTGAAGGGCCGAGCACCGTCCCCTCTCGCACGGCCATAATGCGCAGGGGAAGTTTCCCCCCATGAACATTGACGATCCGCATCCAGCCGTCGTAGTTGAAGACGCCCGGGCCCAGGTGGGCTGTCACGTCTTTCCTGGCTTCTTCAACATCCGCGGCAGTGACAGCAACGCCACTGAAATACTGTTCCAGAATGTATTGCAGGCCAAAGAAGACCACGTCCTTGAACTTGCCGCCGCGTGATTCCAGATAGGAATAGATGGTCTCAGTCCCAGGGGGCAGCAACTTATGGTGGCTGTACTTGTAACTGTCAGAACGATGAATAATGCTTTCCGTCAGATGGATCATTGCAGGATACCTTTCTTTTGAAGATGCATGATGAGTGCGTCAACCAGAACCTGATGCTCTTGTTCGAAGTGCGTTTGCTGGATCGAATGAACATCAACCCACTCGACATGCTCGATGTCGTCGCCAGCCTTGACATCGCGTGAATTTGCAGTCGCCATGTAGAACAGTGTTTTGATCTTGTCCGTCTCATTGGTGTAGCGCCAGTCATCGATCTTCTGACTGCTGATGTATTCGAGATTCCCGATCTCGCGGTTGGCCTCTTCCATCACCTCGCGCGCTCCATCAAACTCATAGTGATCGCTTCCAGGTTCCGCGTAACCACCGATGAAACGCAGCCATTTCTCATACTTCTTGCGTCCCAGAAGTACTTCGGTCTTGTCGCCGCTGGTGTGCAGAACGGCAATATCGACCGTTGGAATGGTGCGGGGGTACATCTGGTGCATGGCGTAGATGACGCCGGCGCGGAAGTCGGCAGATTCCATCACCGTGTTGGTCAGCTTCTCGCGTACTTCTGAGCTGGAAACTGTGATCGGCGTGCTCAGTTCAAGCTCGTGCGGCTCGTGAATGCCGTTGTAGTACGGGATGAAACTATCTCTTCCGCCATAGAGAACCACATCCGCTGGAACGGCGCCAATCACATCGGCAATGCGAGCATCGACCTCTATGCTCCAAAGTTCATCGGTTTTCTTGTCCATGACTGGAACAACGATGAACTCTGGAAACTTGGCCTCGATCATGCGGCGGCGGACCACAAAGTCGAGAGGATTCCGCTTGGTTGGTCCCGCAGGCGTGCAGCCCACCAGGATGATGACGCGAGGATGGCGAACGCGCACCTGCCTCAATAGTTCCATGTGCCCATCGGTCAGCTCGTGTACCTCGAACCTGCCGACAATCACTCCGTAGGATGGTTTCATCTCGTTCACCTTCTTGCCCTCTAATTGAGCCAAAGGTCCGTTGCGCGTCTTACTTCAAGTGCACATGCGAGTTCGATTCATTTTGCATTCCGAAAGGAGTAGAGCCGGGCAGGCTTTCGTCCGGTCGCCTCGATCTCTTTCGTTGCTTTGACCAGTCCCAGCGCAAGTATCTTTCTGCGGAAGTTTCTCTTGTCGAGTTCTCTGCCGAGGATTGCCTCATGCAGCACCTGCAATGCGGTGAGCGTGAATTTCTTTGGCAAAAGTTCAAAGCCGACCGTTGTGTATTCCAGTTTGTTCCTGAGCCGGTTGACAGCATAGTCGATGATCTTGTGATGATCGAACGCTACTGGAGGCAACTCATCGACGGAGAACCATCCGGCCGCCGCCGCATCCGTTCCCGCGAGAAGCGGGGATTTGTCCGATGGCACAAGAGCGTAGAACGCGACTGTCACTACTCGTCCACGCGGGTCGCGCTTCGGATCGCCGAAGGTGAAAAGCTGTTCCAGGTACACATTCTCCGTCCCGGTCTCTTCTCTCAACTCGCGAAACGCGGCCTGTTCCAGCGTCTCGTTGGCAAGCACGAACCCTCCCGGCAATGCGTATTGACCCTTGAAGGGAGGAATCCCGCGCTGAATCAGGAGCACATTCAGACGCTGCCGATGAACCGTGAATACGACGATATCAACCGTGACCTGGATCTCATGCTTGTTCATGCTGACACCAGTCTGGCCCTTTCTGCGGCGCGATGAACCCGCACAGTAGCTCCTGAATTGAACGGAATCGAATCCGCTTCAATCCCATCACTGAAGACGCAACCGCCCGCTGGCATTGTGGATTCAAGCACAAGGTCTTCACCATCGGAGACCCATCCTGCCACCAGTCCTGCGCTGGAATGCCTGCTAATGAATGGCTCCCTAGCGACGAAGAACAGCCGCGGATCTTCCCAGTTCATTCGGACCGCTTGGGGTAGTTTTCCGCCCATAGTGTTGGCCATTCCCTTGGCCATGTTGAATACCGATGAAATCCATCCGGTGCTGCCTGCCCCAGTTGAAACCAGCACGCCGCTTGAAGATTGAAATTCCGTCTGGCCGCCAAGTGTGATCTTGTAGCGAGCAGAGACGTGGCTGCTAGCCCCAAGGAAGAGGTCGTTGAAAGCGAGGATGCGTTGGCCGTCGTTAAACCTCGCCTCTGCCATCGTGACTTCATGAATCGGAGCCTTTCCGTTGAGCACTGAGTGTACGGCTTCTCTCACCTGCTCAGGAAGAAACGGAAGCAACACTCCATCGAATCGCTCCGGGTCGGAATTGACAGCGACAATTGGTTGCCCCTTGACGTACTTGGCAGTATTTGCAACCAACCCATCCTGGCCTAACGTAATGATGAGATCCTTCTCGGTGAAGAGCACTGTAGGCGCAAGGGCGCGATCGAGGAACTGTAACTTGAGATCGAATTGCATCGACCGCCGAGTCACCTCGACCGCTTGCCGGTAAACGGCGTCCTCGCGGACATACTCTTCGAAGTCTCCGCCCGAGTGCTCGATATAGAACCGAGCCTGTCCAACCGTGTTGAAGCGTTCGACAAGCTCGGCAAGGCGAGTCTTCCGAGTCACGATAAAGACCTTCTCGAACATGTTCAGCTCCGGGTCCTTCCAATCAGGCCTTGCAGCAGATCGGGAGAGATGTTCAGCTCGCCGATCTTTTGCGCATTGCCGGCCAGTTCCTGAAAGGCCATGGCAATCGTTTGCCGAGCATCGAATCCGCCGGAAGAAATCATCATCAACTTCTTCCAGTCCGCGGTCTCGATCGCTTTGATCGTTGCGTCGAGGGCATAGGCGCGGCTGTCGGCATCTTTGCGCTCGTTGGCCACCTTCTGGTCAACAAGCTGAGCGCGTTGTTCCTCAATTGCAATGTCGGCCGCCATTTGCGCCTCGCGAATCTGGCGCTTTTTCTCTTCGACCGCAATCTCGGTATTGAGTTCGCTCTCCTTGATGCGACGCTCCTGCTCAACCGCAGCGTTCCTGCGCGCATAGATCGCCTCATCCGATTTGCGCTGTAATGCTTCGCGAGCCTCAGCTTCAAGGGCCTTTGCCATCTCGGGGGTTGGTTTCATCGAAATGACGGCCAAATCCAGAATCTCGACGCCCAGGCTCGTGATCGCTTCAGAGTTCTTCAGGGCATCTTCCACCTCGGTGCCGATAGCCGTCGAACTGGTCAGCACCTCGCGCAACCCCATCCTCTGGGTCACAGCTTTGGCCGCAACCTGGGCGCTCTTGACCAGTCGCTCTTGCAGTTTCTGCTGCCCATCGCCAAGATATTGCCCATTCCGGCCCAGACTGAAATCAAGCAAGGAGGCAACTTTCTTCGGGTCTACCACCCGGTACGTAAGCTGACCCTGCACCGTCACTGACTGAAAGTCCGCACTGCTTTCCATAAAGGCGAACGGCGCATCGGTGCTGCCGATCGGCACGGAAACAATCGTCGCGCTTGGAGAATAGTAGAAGAATGACAACCCCGGGCCTTCGTGCCGGATATGGCCCTGTTGGAAGTGCAATGCGTAGTGAGTTGCCGGTATTTTCACGTAAGAGAAAAGCATCGGGTCACCTCATAAGTGTTCCACTAACACTATAGTGGTGTCATAAAGACACTTTGTCAAGATCTTTTTCACTAATCCACGCCGTAGACCTCCATTTGCCCTTTGGCAGGCGGTCCGCCGGGAGCAGGTGTTGACAAGAGCTGTCTTAAGGTATACTTTGCAATGTAAAGTGAATCTCGTATGAATGACCTCTATAAAGCGCTCGGAGACATCAGCTGCATTCGAAAGCAAGTAGCTCATAGCACGGAGTTTCGCGGCTATGGGCCTGCGACTCTGGCAGCTACGTCTGGGTTCGCGATCCTGGCGGCGGGTGCGCAGGCGCTCTTGCTGCCGGATCCGGCGAATCACATTGCTGCATATCTGGCCATCTGGATTTCGACAGCCATTCTGTCGGCAGCCTTGATCGGCGTCCAGATGGTCACGCGCAGCCATCGTATGCATTCGGGCATGGCCGATGAGATGATCCGCATGGCTGTCGAGCAGTTTTTGCCGGCGGCGGGCGCAGGCGCGCTGATGACGATTGTGCTGGTCCGCGCGGTTCCGTCTGCCCTGTGGATGTTGCCAGGACTCTGGCAGGTCATCTTCAGTCTCGGCATTTTTTCGTCCTGCCGGTTTCTGCCCCGGCCGATATGCTCGCGGCGGGCGTCTGGTATCTGCTTTTCGGCCTTACTTGCATTACGCTGGCGGATGGCCGAGCGCTTTCTCCGTGGACTATGGGCATCTCGTATGGAGCGGGGCAGTTGCTAGTGGCGGGGGTTCTGTACTTTACTGCGGAGGAGGGCAGCGATGAAGGCTAAATCAACAAACAGTGAGGCTCGATTCGCATACGAAGGACTCGATCGCGTGATTCACGAGCGCGCCCGCCTCAGTGTACTAACCTCTCTTATCACAAACCCCAAGGGCCTGACCTTCGTTGATCTCAAGCAACTGTGCGCACTGACGGACGGAAACCTGAGCAGGCATTTGAGCGTTCTGGAATCGGCAAAGATGGTTGTGATCGTCAAGGGCCACGATCGCAATCGCCCGCAGACAATTTGCAGGATCACGGCATCCGGCCGCAAGCGCTATCTTGAATACCTATCAACGCTCGAACAAGTGGTCAAAGATGCCGCAAAGGGTTCTCAAGAGGAGATCGCCACAGGCCCGGTAGGTGATCTATTCCCATCACGGGCCTGACTATTTTTTTGTGTAATTACTTTGCAATGCAAAGTAGGTTTCAGAGAGGAAGATCTACGTGAACGACTCTTCGATGTTGCAGACCGGTTTGCAAGTTAAACTGAGGTCCCGCTCCATGGGCATGAAACTCATCGTCGTCTGCGGGTTAGCGCTGCTCATGACCATTCCGGCGTTCTTTGTGGAAGGATTGGTGGACGACAGAACCAGCAGAGCAGCGGACGTCATTAAAGAAATCAGCGGCCACGTGGGCGGCCAGCAAACCTTCCTTGGACCAACCCTCGCGATCCCATTCAACATTCCACCGCAATCGCAGAGCGATGTTGCAAGGCATGGCGTGTACCTTGTGTTTCCCGCGCGAGCCTCGGCGGTTTTGAAGACGGCAACAGAAGAGCGGCATCGCTCGCTCTTCAAGGTGCCGGTCTTCCAGGCTGATTTGAAGTTCGATGCGACGTTTGATCTGACGGGGGTACCCAGTTCCGCCCCGCAAGGCGCTGAACTTGATTGGAGCCATGCAGAGATCGTTGTCGGAGTCAGCGACGCACGTGGAGCACTAGCCGACGCGCTTTTGACGGCAGATGGAAAAACTGCGACGCTTGTTCCCGCTGGAGTATCTCCGAATCTGACTATCGGTGGAGATCAGAACCAGCAGACGAAGCTGACCCTCTTTGGAGCGAAGGCAGACGCGGTCGCAAAGCCAAATGCGCAGTTCAATGTAACATCTTCTCTGCGATTTTCCGGCGCGCAGCGAGTGGCTGTGCTCGCCTACGGTAAGACGACTCACCTCGCCGTTCAGGGCGATTGGCCCAGTCCTGGCTTCGATGGAGGCTTCCTTCCGATCAATCGGACGATTTCAAGCAACGGCTTCAGTGCGGAGTGGTCTGTACCCTTCATTGCACGCGGCGTGCGTGCCGAAGGACAAAGCGATTCGATAGCGGCCTTCGCTCTGGTCGCTCTGCTTCTCACCAGCGTAGGAGTCTATGGCGTGGCCTCCTACACCATCGTCCGCCGCGAAAAGGAGATAGGCATCCGCTCCGCCCTCGGAGCCACTCGCGGCCAGTTGGTGCAAATGATCGTGCGCGATGGAATGACGCCAGTCCTTGCAGGATTGGCCGCAGGAGCCCTCGCCGCAGCGCTCTCCGGACGTCTGCTTTCCACATCATTGTTCGACGTCAAATCCGCCGATGCCATGGTCTTTTTGAGTGCCGGAGTCACGCTCATCGCCATCAGCGTCTTGTCCAACTACCTTCCAGCACGCCGCGCTGGACGCATCAGTCCGATTGCAGCCCTGCGTAACGATTGAAGATCAGCCAGACTATGCGTGAGCCATGCCCGCTCCCATCGAACCCGGCATGCTCGGCGTCGTCTTTGCAGCGCTCATCGCCCGCACCGGCAGCGGAATCGTCGGCGCCTGGTGCATGGTCACAATAATCGCCGTCGCCGCTCTGCGTCCCGCGCATTGGTAGGAGTGCGGCGTGCTTGAGTCGAAGTACACCGCATCGCCCGGCGTCAGCGTGCACTCCTGCTCGCCGTGATGCAGTTCCAGTTCGCCATCCAGCATATACAAAAACTCGAACCCCGGATGCATGTGCGCCGCAGGCTCCGTTTCCTTGGTCACCGGAATAAACTCGGCATAGTAAGGATCCATGTGCCGGTCCGGAACCAAGTACCCCAGGCTCTCGAAGAAATAACTCGGAGCATCCGCGCCTGTCTGCGGCAGCCTCACACGGTCCTTGCGCCGGTGAACCCGGAAAACCGCCCGCGGATCAGCCTCGAAAAAGTACGACAGATCCTTGGAAAACACCATCGCAATCCGCGACAAATTGCGCAAAGTGGGCACCACCCGCCCCGTTTCCAATTGCGACAAAAAGCTGGCCGAAAGTCCCGTGTGTTTTCCCAGCTCCACCAGCCCCATCGACTTCTTCAGCCGCAGCCGCTTGATCCGCTCGCCGATGCGTTTCTCGGCGATGAACCGCTCCGTAGTCTCCGTGTCCACCTGCGACTTTTGCGTCTCTTCGCTCTTGACCATCGTCAACTCGCTCATCGACCCTCCAGTCCGCACGCAAATCGGTCGTCCACTGGATAAATGTTGCGCGCATCAACAACTATTCGCATCCTACCAAAGCTCCATTCCCGCCGCAATCCCGATCTTTTCGCCACAAGAAATTTCTGCGCCCTATCTTCGCCAAATTTTTCTTATTGCGATACCAATATCATTGGATGCCGCCAGTCAGCCCCTCGCCAACCCGCACCCCCCACTCACGCGCTATCCTATTGAGTCCGGCCACCAAGGCCACCGAGGAACCCATGCCAGAAGATCTCCCAGTCCCAAGTTCCCATGGCGCGCAAGCGCCGTCTGCCCCACCGCCAGTAGCGACCATCGCGACCCTGGGCCAGCACGAAGGCCAATCCGTCACCCTCCGCGGCTGGCTCTACAATCTCCGCGAGAGCGGCAAGCTCCTCTTCCCCATCTTTCGCGACGGCACCGGAACCATCCAGGGCGTAGCCCACGTGAAGAGCGTCCCCGCCGAAGTCTTCGAAGCCCTCAAAGGCCTCACCCAGGAGTCCAGCGTCATCGTCACCGGCAAAGTCCGTGCCGACAAGCGTGCGCCCGGCGGCTATGAGCTCGACGTCGAAGGCCTCCAAGTCGTTCAGCGCGTCCCCGAGTCCGACCCCTACCCCATCACCCTCAAGGAGCACGGCGTCGACTTCCTCATGGAGCATCGCCATCTCTGGGTCCGCAGCCCGCGCCAGTCCGCCATCCTCCGCATCAGAGCGGAAATCATGCGCGCCGCCGCGGAATATTTCGACACCAACGGCTTCATCCGCACCGATCCGCCCATCCTAACTCCCGCGGCTTGCGAAGGTACTTCCACTCTCTTCCCCGTCGATTACTTCGGCGACCCAGCTTATCTAACTCAATCCGGCCAGTTATACATCGAGTCCACGGCCCTCGCACTCGGCAAGGTCTATAGCTTCGGCCCCACCTTCCGCGCCGAAAAATCCAAAACCCGCCGTCACCTCACCGAGTTCTGGATGATCGAGCCAGAAGTCGCTTACTGCGATCTCGACTGTCTCCTTGAGTTAGCCGAAAACTTCCTCTCTCACATCGTCCAATCTGTACTTAAGAACCGCGCGCCAGAGTTAGAAGTCATCGGCCGCGATCGGGCTAAGTTAGAAGCTATCTGTCCGCCCTTCCCTCGCCTCACTTATGACGATGCCGCCGCCATGCTCAACGCCGCCCACAAAACCGGCCAGCTTGAAGCTCCCTTCGAATACGGCAACGACTTCGGCTCACCCGATGAAACCTGGCTCAGCAGCCAATTCGAACGCCCCGTCATGGTCCACCGCTATCCCGCCAACGTCAAAGCCTTTTACATGGAGCCCGACCCACTCAACCCCAACCTGGCCCTCTGCGTCGATGTCCTCGCTCCCGAAGGTTACGGTGAAATCATCGGAGGCTCGCAGCGCGTTTCGAGTTATGAGTTACTAAACTCCCGCATCGAGCAACACAAACTCCCCAAAGCAGCCTTCGAGTGGTACTTAGATCTCCGCCGCTACGGCAGCGTCCCTCACAGCGGTTTCGGCATGGGCATCGAGCGAGCAGTAGCCTGGATCTGCGGCTTAGATCATGTGCGCGAAACCATCCCCTTCGCCCGCACCCTCCACCGCATCTACCCGTAATGCGCTTGTGTCATCTTGAGCAATGCAAAATGCCCGTCATCCTGAACGTATCGAAATGCTTGTCATCCTGAGCAATCCAAAAAAAACCTGTCATCCTGAGCGACGTAAAAATGCTTGTCATCCTGAGCGAAGCGCAGCGAAGTCGAAGGACCTGCTTCTGCTCTTGCCTTTGCAATGTTTTGAGGGGTACGGCGATTTAAAATGATTGTCATCCCGAGCACCCGAAAAGGTTTGTCATCCTAAAAAATGTCTGTCATCCTGAGCGACGTAAAAATGCTTGTCATCCTGAGCAATCTAAAATGCCTGTCATCCTGAGCGAAGCGCAGCGAAGTCGAAGGACCTGCTTCTGCTCTACCTTTTCCGCTGACCCTCACCCGCGCAAACCGCAGCAATCGATTAACCTTTCACCATGGAAGAGCGCCACTATTTCACATACATCGTAGCCAGCCGCAGCCGCACTCTCTACATCGGCATAACTGGCGACCTGCGCACTCGCGTCTTCCAACATAAGCAGAAGATCCACCAAGGATTCTCCGCCACCTACAACTGCAACCGTCTTGTATGGTTCGAACAACACTTAATCCCGACCCGCGCCATTGCAAGAGAAAAGCAGTTAAAGGGTTGGACCCGAGCAAAGAAGATAGCACTTATAGAACAGGCCAACCCGACATGGGAGGACCTAAGCGAGCCGTGGTACAAAGCAGAACGTCAGTCATTCTAAGCATGTAACAAGCCGGTCATTCCGAGCAACCCCGAAAAGCCTGTCACCATGACCGCTCCGAATTGCTTGTCATCCTGAGCGAAGCGTAGCGCAGTCGAAGGACCTGCTTTTGTTCTTGCCTTTGCAGTGTTTTGGGGGGTACGGGCTTCAGTCTCCTACTGTATGATTGTTCTCGCTATGAGCACCATAGACCAACAGGCACTTGAGACCCTGTTTCAAAACTGGCGTAACGACCGAGCCCCGCTACTTAAACCGGGTAAGGCGTTCGAGCGGTTTGTGATTGAGCAGGTGCTGAAGGATATAGACCCCTCCGACGAAGATATCGATTCCGGGGACTTGGGGGGCGGAGACGACGGCGGGGTTGACGCGATTTATCTGCTCATGAATGGGTCCGCACTTGTGACTGAAGAGACGAACCCACCAGACCCGACAACCAGCGTTGAATTGGTAGTGATACAAGCCAAGTATGAGACGGGGTTCTCGGAAACCGCCGTAGAGAAGATGAAGTCATTTTGCGCCGATCTGCTGGATTACAATAAGCCTACGAAGTCGCTAACTTATCTAAACTCAGATGCGCGAGACTCGATTGATAACTTTCGGAAAAAATATACCGAGGTGTTTGCTTCACCCCACATTATGAAGGTGAGTTTTCATTATGCAACCAAAGCCGACAAGGAGCCAAGCCGAAATGAAAAGGTTGTGGCTCGTGTCGCAAACCTAAAAGAGCTGGTGACATCGCGATTGTCGTTAGCTCAGGTTGAGTTCACTTTCTGGGGATGCTCTCGGTTGCTATCACACGCTAGGGCGCTCCCGCAGAAGGAAGAAGTGCTTGTGATCGAAAAGAGCCTTAGCGCAGACGATGGTTCCGTTGTGTGCCTGATCGGACTAAGGCAGTTCGCTGAATTCCTGCGGGATAAGAATGGCAACCTAAAGACCGCTTTACTCGAACCCAATGTCAGAGATTATCAGGGTGCTCGAAATACTGTGAACGGAGAGATAAGGGCAACCCTGAGCGAATCTGCTCCAAAAGAAGAGTTCTGGTGGCTTAACAATGGCATCACGATCTTAGCGACTAGTTGCGGAATCAGTGGAAACCAGATGAAGGTGAGCGACCCAGAAATAGTCAACGGCCTTCAGACATCACACGAGATATTCAACGCTTTTTCAGGCGATCCACCACAGAAGGCAGATAAACGCAGCGTACTTGTCAGGGTTGTTCTTGCCACGGATGACATGAGCCGGAACAAGGTCATCAAGGCGACTAACTCGCAAACACCTGTAGACCCAGTCTCATTAAGAACGACTGACAGGATTCACTTCGACATAGAGGATAGACTTAAACTTTATGGTCTGTACTACGACAGGAAGAAGGGAAAATATCGCCGCCTCAGAAAGCCTATGCACTCAATTGTCAGCATGAAGAGCCTAGCTCAAGCCACGATGTCTATACTGCTTCAACGGCCAGATGATGCTCGGGGGCGCCCTAAGTCCCTTCTAAAGGATTCAGACCAATACAATAAGCTATTTGATGACGGGTACAATAGGGACCTGTATGTCTCTTGCGTTTTCATCGACCGCCAGGTAGATGATTACCTTGATACTGTCAGAATCGGTGGTAACTTGCTGTCCCGTGATGAAAAGCGCAATATCAGGTACTACGTTGATTCGCTTGTGGCATGTGCGCTCACTAAAATGGCGAAGCCAACAACACAAGCCATGGCGTCACTCGTCGCTAAATGCGTCGAAGGAGTTCCTGGCGAGACAATTACCGAAGCTGCGTCCATGGCCCTCACCGTCTATAAGGACTTGGGCGGAACAGACAACGTAGCTAAGGGGAAATCGATGTGGCCTGCGTTGTCAAAGCAGATGGAAGCGCAGTTCCCGACCTAGGCATCTTGAGCAGCACGCCCCAGGTCTCGTCTCCGAGACCTGGGACCGCCACCCTAAAGCGCTCCTCAATCCACCCCACCCTCCTCCTTCTTTAAGCAAATCGCAGGCGGCCTCACCCGCCTCGCCTTCTTCTTCCGCCGCGCCGCCCTCCTCTTCCACAGCATCCGCTTCACATACATAATTCCCTGTCCCTCGAAGTTACCCTCGTAGGGCACGACGCAATACACCAGCTTGCAAGACATCGCCCGTGCCGCATCCTCCAGCCGCTTCAGCGTGATCGTGTCGCGCCACTCCGCCCGCTCCATTTGAAACACCGCCGACGGGCTCACCCGCAAATCCTTCGCCATCGCCGCCGCTGACAACCCCAGCGCCTTCCGCACCGTCCGCAACCATCCTCCCAACGGCCGGTGCACCCGCCGCGCTGTCAAAAACGGCTTCAGTTGCTTGTCCAAATCCTGTTGCGCCGCCACCCTCAACTGCCATTCCATCGCCCACCTCACAGATAAGAATTACCGGGAAAATCTCCCCGGCCACCCTATATGCATCCTCTTTTCCCCTATTCTCCCCTTTCACAACTGAATTATTTGCAACTGATTCCCCATTTTCTGGAGCGGCCCAGTTCTCCATTAGCGCGAAATTGCAAAGCCTGACATCTCCACTTCGTCAAAAACCGGCAACCTACATCTTCACAGTCGTCGCAAAACCGGCAACCTATAGATCACCACTTGCCCAAAACCGGTGAGTCAGAGGCCACCACTTTCGAAACCGCCGTCGCAGCATAGAAAATACTCGTTCCAACAACTTTTTCTCCCCGAACCGGAATCTTTCGCTCTCTCCTCGAATCAAAGGCGTGTTGTTCATTCTGATTTAGAGAGCCCTTGCCATGACCCTATCTGCCATTGAAGTCCACAACTTGAAGCAAGCTCCCCCAGTCGAAGGCGTGCTGCCTGTCGTGCTCGGCCGCTGGAGCGCGCGCTCCTTTGCCGACCGCGACGTGAGCAATGCCGACCTGAAAAAAGTTTTCGAAGCCGCTCGCTGGACCGCCTCCTCCTACAACGAACAGCCCTGGCGCTTCCTCGTTGGTCGCCGCAACTCATTGACGCATAAGAAGATATTCTCAACCCTCATCGGCTTCAACCAGAGCTGGGCAGGCGCAGCGCCAGTACTGATTCTCGGCGTAACGGGCACAAAGTTCAGCCACAACGGCGAACCCAACCGTGTTGCCCTCTATGACTTAGGCGCAGCCGCTTCCTACCTCACGCTGCAAGCCCACGCTCTCGGCCTCACCACCCACCAGATGGCTGGCTTCGACCCAGCCGCCGCTCGCCAAGTCCTTGAAATTCCAGAGGATTACGCCATCGGAGCCGTTATCGCTCTCGGTTATCAAGGCGAACCCTCCGCCCTCGGCAACGAGCAATTGGTGAGTCGCGAAATCGAGCCTCGTACGCGCAAGCCATTGAACGAGTTCGTCTTATCGGCCTGGGGCCAACCAGCCGACCTCGGCTGATCCGCCGTCCGCAAGAGTCTAGCAACCAACTTCTGCCTCCCAACCCCTGGCTCCCGCGTTAGAGTGGAAGCTAGGGGATTGCTTTGACCAACACGCGCTCAATCCGCCAAAAACCAGCTCGCCGCCTCAGCCACCGGCGTGTGCCATCGCGGCACAGACGAATGAGCTGGCGGGGCCGGCTGATACTTTCCGCCATCTTATTGATTTTCAGTCTGTTAGTCACTGGGGTAATCGCCCGGATGCTTGCTCCCAAATCCAACACCTCGCTCACCCGCTTTGACGCCATCATCGTGCTGGGGAATCCAGCGGACAGCGATGGCAATCCCACGCCGACCCAACTGGCCCGCGTGACAGAAGCGGTCCATGAATATGAGCGTGGAGTAGCTCCCAGGCTGATTGTCACCGGAGCAGCGGTGCGCAACGGATTTGTAGAGGCACGCGTCATGGCGCGAACCGCGCAGGCACAAGGCATTCCGCCATCTGCCATTTTTATCGAGCCGCTGGCCAAAGACACCGTGCAGAATGCCTGCTATTCGACCCGGATTATGAAGTCTCACGGCTGGCGATCAGCCGAGATCGTCTCGAACGCCTATCATCTACCGCGTGCCGGCCTCATCTTCAGCAGCCTGCCGCTTTTGTGGCGCACCCATGCCGCACCGCCGCTCGAGCCCGATCCTGCGGGTTACCTTGAGGTTGCGCCATCCGTCGAAGTCTTGAAGACTGTGCGCTACTTGATTTGGGCACGCTGGACCGAGCGCTGCGAGCCATAGAAGATACAAGTGGGCCGTTTCCGTTGTCCCGCGCCGGTATGCTCCTGTAAGCTGGATAATAATGCGTCTCTCCGTAAGATTCTCCGCCTCTCTTGTCGCCCTGGCCGCACTGGCTTTGTGTTTCGGAACCCGCGCGCAGGCGCAAAGCACCGCCGCTCCTACCACCGGCAACGGCACTTACATTGCAGCCGACCCGCTGGCCAATGTGCGCTACGACAATCGCTATGATCTTTCGCTGGGCATGGCCTACGACCACATGAAAGCCGGAGCGAATGTGCTGCAAGGGGCCAACCTGGGCGGACTGGATCTCTCTGCCTCTTACTGGTTCGCCAAGCACTGGGGCGTCGAAGGCTCAGGCCGTACCTATCTGGGAACCAGCGGTGCCGGCCAATCCAATCATTCCAGCATTGATGGACCGTTCGTCAGAGAATTTTTCTTCACCGCCGGGCCTGAATGGCTCGGGCCCCACAACAAGCACGGCGATCTGGTTGCCCATCTGCTGCTGGGCGGGGCAAACTTTGATTCGCACCTAGGGGCTGGCCACACGCCCCAGGAAGCCAATTTCTATTACAACCAAACAGCTCCGGCGGCGATCATCGGCGGCCACATGGACCTGAACCGCTCGGCGCATTGGGTATTCCGCATCACGCCCGACGCAGTGATGACTCACTACAGCACCGCTGATGTGCCAAAGGTCTCCCAGTACGACGTCAACTTTGCCATCTCGGTCGGCATCGAGTATAAGTTCAAGAGGAAGCGGTAGAAGACCTGCGCACCGGCCGGCGTACGAGTGATTTCATCCTCCGCCGCACCTAAATATCAATCTTTCGAAAAGCGGAGCCTCTAGCGGTTCCGCTTTTGTCTTTGAAGCAGTTATAGTCGATAAGGTGAGACGAGCTACCAAGTTCAGTGGTCTGTATGATATTCTCCGCCGTTCGGCAAAATCTCAAAAAAACGTGCTGCCAGAAGATATGCTGAATTGGGAAGCAACATTTCCTGCCCGGTGAGACATCTCCCGGCAGGAATGAGTGCGGAGGCTGGGTGCAACGGCTATGAGAGACACACTGGGAGTATTGCTTGCGGGCGGAGCCGGGGAGCGGCTCTTCCCCCTCACACGGGATCGAGCCAAGCCAGCCGTGCCTTTTGGCGGACACTATCGCATCATCGACATCACCCTTTCCAACTGCATTAACTCCGGCCTGCGCAGGGTCTTCATTCTCACCCAGTACAAGGCGCTCTCGTTGAACCGGCACATCCGCGAAGGCTGGACGGGCATTGTGGCCCAGGAGTTGGGTGAGTTCTTCGAGCTATTGCCGCCTATGCAACGCACCGGCTCGAACTGGTATATGGGGACCGCCGATGCGGTCTACCAGAACATTTACTCGATCGGCAGCGAGCAGCCCAAGCACATGATCATCCTCTCCGGCGATCACATCTACAAGATGAACTACAGCCGGATGCTCGAGTACCACAAGGAGACCAAGGCCGAAGTTACGCTGGCCACGCTGCCAATTCCTCCTGACGACGTGAAGCAGTTCGGCGTGGTCGAGGTCGGCACAACGGGCGAGGTGCTGGGCTTTCAGGAGAAGCCGGCCTCGACCACCTTCCGGTCGCCCTTCAACCCCAACGCCGTGGATGCTTCAATGGGCATTTACATCTTCAACACCGAGGTGCTGCTGAAGGCGCTGATCGCCGACGCCGAGGTCCCCGGCTCAAAGCACGACTTTGGCCACAACATTCTGCCGGGCCTGCTAGGCAAAAAGAAGATGATGGCCTATAGCTTTGTCGACGAGAACAAACAGCAGGCGCTCTACTGGCGCGACGTGGGCACGCTCGACGCTTATTACGACGCCAACATGGACCTGTGCGCGGTTTCGCCGGTCTTCAATCTCTACGACAAGAACTGGCCGATGCGTACCCGCGTGCGCCAGTATCCGCCAGCCAAGTTCGTCTTCGGCGAGCCGGGCCGCTCCGGCATGGCGGTCAACTCGGTCATCGCCTCCGGCGTCATCATCTCCGGCGCAACGGTGTCGAACTCAGTGGTCTCGCAGGATGTGCGCGTCAACTCCTATTCGAGCGTAGACGCGAGCATCATCTTTTCGCACGTGAACATCGGCCGCCATTGCCGCATCCGCCGCGCCATCGTCGATCGCCATGTCCACATTCCCGAGGGCACGGTCATCGGCTACGATCCGGTCGAGGACAAACGCCGCTACTTCGTCACCCCCTCTGGGCTGACCATCGTCACCCGCGACGCCTCGCTCTTCGAGAACCCCGTCGATCCAGACTTTCAACTGCGTTATTAATACCGCTTCCGCGCAAGCTGGGGGAGGTGTGTTTTGGGCTGGGCAACTACATAGAAAAGCTTCGAACTGGAGAGACCGTTTCGTTTCGACCTCGTGGCGCATCAATGAAGGGCCGCATAGAATCTGGCCAACTCTGCACTGTCGCGCCGGTTGCTTGCTCGACTCTCTCGGTCGGAGACATTGTGCTTTGTAAGGTGCGGGGTACCGAATATCTTCACTTCGTGAAGGCTATCAACGGCGAACGATTCCAGATAGGCAATAATCGCGGTGGAATTAACGGTTGGATCGGGGCGACCGGCATTTTTGGAAAATGCATTCGTATAGAAGATTGAATAGGGCTCGATCGAATGCGGAACCAGGGGCCGTACGTTATCGCCTGTTGCCACTACTCAGGCTGGGGTCACTTACCCTATGTGACACGGAGAAACCTTCGACTCGAAGTCTCCCAAAATGTCGCTTTTGGAGAGCTATTAACCGTCGAATTAAGCTGTAGAAGCCCGGCACAGTTTCATCTGCTTCAAGTTATCGCGGACAATAACAATAGAGCAGAGGACAATTGCAACGATCAAATATAAAGAAAGAGAGAAATCTACGAGCTTTGGAAATGCCATCCGTCCGACGAAGTCCCAGGGATATTGGAGTACCGTAACGCCTATACCAAGAAAAAGAACCAACTTTGAACGAGGTGAGTATCCCTTGAGATGAAAAAGATGCCGCCCCAGCACAGTAAGAAGTGCTACTCCCCCGCCGACTACTATAGTGAATAAAACGCTTTCGGAACACAACCCTGCGAACGCTTCATTCCAGTGGCTGATCTTGTCGTTATCCACGTCGTGAAATACATAGATCGAGATGGCAGAACTGAACAGGGATGTACAGAAAATCCCGAGCATTAAGAGAAGAATTGCCCGTCGCATATCGTATGGAAGACAAGTATATCGCACGCCCTGAATCTTGAGGCTATGAATTTCTCTTTCCCAAGGCGCGAGGCGAAAATGCTCCAAAGACGTTCCCTTAATCTCGTGATCGAACCCGGAACGAGGCCTGTTGACACTACTCAGGCAGGCGTGGCTCACTGCGCGGAAGGAAGATAAACGTTCACGTTTCTCGCGCGGTTCAGCTTGAGGGTTGCTGCTCGGTCAACCTCGCTCATGGAAATGCGCAGGTGCCTCTCGTCGGGATCGACGTAGTGCAGGCCGTCGTCAGAGGCGAAGACGGCTACTGCAGAGACGGTTGAACCGTCCTTGAGGACAATGCCAATAGGCGGTGATTCAGGCTCGGAGGTTGTCGAGTGCGCGGAGGCGGAAGAAGCCGCGCCTGTGGCAGGCCATTTGTATTCTGTGATCACGGTACGCCCCGGCGGCGCGACGACGGTCGGCGCAGGCGGCTGAACGAACATGGGAGACGGCTGATCGAAAGGAGCTGGCTGGGGGCCGTAGTCGAACGGGTCGCCGGAGTCGTAGGGCAGGGATGCGTAGCCGAATCCTTGGCGCGAGGCGGCTCGGGCGCGGCTGCGTACAAAGCCACGCCGGGCAATGCCCGACCCGCCTCCGCCGCGGCGCTGGGCGCAGGCGTCGTTCGCCGCACTCAACGCGAGGAGTGCAAACAAGCTGAGCAGAATCATCCGTCTCATGGCCAGCCCTCGTGACTGGGAGTATAACACCAGCGCCAGCGATTGTTAACCGCGATTTCCTTTTAGCCTCCCCGGCGCCGACAGCATACTTTCCTTATGAACAATCGAAAAGAACCGAAACGGTGCTGGCGCGTCCTGGGCTACGATAGCACGACCGAGATATGCGATTAGAGCGATAGGCCAAACCTCCAACAGCAACGAACTTCTGACTCAAGACACTCGGGCCTGTTGACCTACTCAGGCAGACGTCACTTGCCCTTGTAATCCTGAAACAGTTCCGGAAACTCCTTTTTGAGCGCCTCGATCTTGGGTCGGTCGCACACCATAATGTACGGATTATCCGGGTTATGCAGCGCGTAGTCCTGATGATAGGACTCGGCATCGTAAAAGCCCTTCAGCGGCACAACCTGGGTCACTATCGCCTTCCCAAACACGTGCACCGCATCGAGTTGCGCAATATAGGCCAGGCTGATCCTCCGCTGCTCCTCATTCGAATAAAAAATGGCCGAGCGATAAGACGTGCCCACATCCGGCCCTTGCCGGTTGAGCTGAGTCGGATCGTGAGCGACAGAAAAGAAGACCCGCAGTAGTTGTCCGTAGGTGATCTTCGACGGATCGTAGACCACCCGAACCGATTCCGCGTGTCCCGTCGTCTCCGTGGTCACCTGGTCGTAGGTCGCGGTCGCGGCCGAGCCGCCAGCGTAACCGGCTGTCGTCGCAACCACCCCTTTCACCCGTTCAAAAACGGATTGCGTGCCCCAGAAGCAGCCCCCGGCGAAGACCGCCGTCTGCTTTCCCGGCTTCGGCACGAGTGGAGCGTCGTCGACAGCAGCAGGAACGGGAACCTTCGTCGCCGCACTGCACCCGGCAACCAGTACGGACGCAAAAACCAGCGAAACAAGAACACTGCGCACTGCAACTGTACCGGACATCTATACCTCCAAGGCCAACGCCGCACAGGCCCGCACTTGAGAGATGCGTTCGAGCTGGTAAAGTTCCGGTCGAAACTTGTTTCCTCGCTTTCGCCACAGCTCTGGCTGGCTATTTGCCAGCTCGACCAACAGCAGGGAACCAACCCCACAATTCCTCCGTATTAATGCAATATGCAATGCGTGGGTACATTAAGCTGGAGCGGGATGGGGTTGGCGTTGCCGGGCACGCCGTCGCGGCGCGACCTGGAACCCCGGACACAGCCGGCCAGCGCTCAAGGGCCACGCCAAATCCCAGACGGCAAGACCTTTGCGCCCATTGCCCGCCCAGCACGCGGGGAGGCAGGTTCGTTGGAGATCTCGAGCTCCCAAGACTGGACTCACGTTGTACGCCGCTGCATGGACGGGGACTCCGGCGCATGGGCCGAACTGGTCCGCGAACACCACCGTCGCGTCTATGGGCTCTGCTACCGTTTTACCGGCAACCCGGCCGACGCCGAAGATCTCACCCAGGATGTCTTCCTGAAAATCTACTCCAACCTGGCTAGCTTCGATATGGGCCGCGGCAGCTTGCAGGTGTGGATCGCAACCATGACCCGCAACCTGCTGGTGGACAACTTCCGCCGGACCAAGAACCAGCGCGCTACCTCTTCTTTGGATGACGGCTGGGAGTCCACTGAGGAGTTGCAGCCGATAGCCCGACTCACGGCCGTCGGACCCTCGCCGCACGAGTCGGCAGCTAAAAAAGAATTGGCAAAGATGGTCCAGGAAGCCTTGGCGCGTGTCTCCGTCGAACTGCGCGAGGCTGTCATTCTTAGAGACTTGCAAGATCTGGACTACAAAGAGATCGCCCAGGTGTTGGGCATTCCCGAAGGGACGGTCAAGTCCCGCATCAGCAGAGGCCGCGCGGAACTGGCACGGCTGCTGGAACGTAATAGAAGGGAGGTAATGTAATGGCAGAGCGCACATTCAATCCGAACTCCCCTGCCTGCGGCGAGTGGGAGACACTTTTAGCGGACGCGCTGGACGGGCAGCTTAAGCCCGAGGACGAAACAGCCTTCACTGCCCACATGGCCGTTTGCCCGGCCTGCACGGCGCTCTTTGAAGCATCGCGCCGGGGCCGCGAGTGGCTGGAGTTTCTTTCACCTGAGCCGGAGGTGCCATCCGGGCTGTTCGACAGAATTCTGGCGCAAACGGGTCCGGGCCAGGCGGCAGATTACGGTGTCGTCGCCGCCAGCGGCAACATTGTGCCCCTCATTCCTGCGTGGCAGCGTCCCGGCTTTGTGGGCCACATCCGGCGTTATTCCGAACCCCACCTGATGATGACTGCGGCGATGGCCTTCTTTTCCATAGCTTTGACCCTGAACCTGACGGGCGTCCGGCTGAGCGCCTTGCGTCTCAGCGATTTGCGACCCAGCACGGTGCTCTCTTTTCCCAGCGTAGCGCGCTCGTTCATGGAACGGCGGCTGACCATGGCCTCGACCCCAATCGTCCGCTACTACGACCACTCGCGGCTGGCTTACGAACTGCGGGAACTGCGCCGCGAAACTCAGGGCGAAGGGCAGGGCGAAGAATTAACCAGCCCGCAGAAACCGCAAGACGCAGTCCCCGGCGAGTCGAAACAGACTCCAGAACACAAGGACGGAGGCTTACCTGTAGAGTCTCCCGAGCAGTCGAGCAATCCGGCTCTCAGGCCCGCGGTTAGGCCGGCCGTTGAGCCAAACCTGAACAATTCTGACTTTTTAGAAACTTCCCTGAGATTTCAGGACCGGCCCGCGCATTCCGGCGGCTCCGCAAAGGAAATACGGGAGAGGAGCACAGTATGGACTGCGTAAATCATAGTGGCATCAGCGCGACCGCCTATTGCCAGAACTGCGGCAAGGCGCTCTGCGCTACCTGCCAGCGGACCGCATCAGGAGGGCAGCTCCTCTGCGAGCCTTGCTGGACAGCATGGCAGGGCTTTCAACAACCTTTCGCTGCACCATCTCTCGCGCAAGGACCTAACCCCACGGCAGCTGCTGTTTTGGGGCTGATTCCCGGCGTAGGCGCGATGTACAACGGCCAGTTTTTCAAGGGTTTTATCCACGTAGTCGTGTTCGCGGTGCTCATCAGCATCGCCGAACACTACCCGATCTTCGGCCTGTTCATCGCCGCCTGGATCTTCTATCAGTCGTTCGAAGCTTTCCACACTGCCAAGGCGCTGCGCGAAGGCCAGCCTGCGCCCGATCCGCTGGGATTGAACGAGGTGGGCAATTGGCTGAATCTGGGTATGCGTCCGCGAAATCCGGGCCAACCCGGTACAGGGCCAGCTCCAGCGAATCCCAGTTCCTATGATCCCCGTCAGGCACCCAGTCAAGCAGCCGGTGGCTATTCGCCTCCATATGCGGCGCAGTACCAGCCGCCCTACCAGAGCCCTTATCAGCCTCCTCCGTTCATGCCGCCGGTACCACCAATTCCCTGGCGGCGCAGAGAGCCGATTGGCGCCATCGTACTGATTGCCTTGGGGATGTTGTTTCTTCTCGGCCAACTGGATCTCTTCCACGGCCGTTTCATGGGCTTCGTTTGGCCGTTGATGCTGATTGCGTTGGGAGGCTGGCTATTCGTTCGCCGTCTTGGAGAGTCGCAAGGAGGTCCCAAATGAACCGTTACATCATGATTCACCGTCTGCGCGGCCCGGCTTTTCTTCTGTTGATTGGCGTGAATGCTCTGCTGGCCGAGAGCCACATTCTGGGTTGGGGCAAGAGCTGGCCCTTCTATCTTATTTTGGCTGGCGTGCTATCGCTGGCCGAGCGCGCGGCTCTGGCTGCCGAGGAGAACTATCCGGCAGCGCAGTATCCGGGCCAACCCTATCCAGGGACGGGCGACCCCAGCGCGACATCAATTGTTCCAGCCTATCTAGGCCAGCCAACGGCCCAAGCCTTGCAGAATCAACAGGATTCAGGGAAGAATCCCGAAGGAGGACAACTATGAGCAGTACACCTCCGAATATGCCTCCAAATACGCCTCCGGGCGGCCCGATTCCGCCCTACGATTCGAAGACCCAGTGGCGCGTCTACCGCGAGCAACAAAAAGCCGCCTGGCGAGCGCAACGCGATGCCTGGAAGGCACAGCGTTACGCCTGGAAGGCCGGCTATGTCGGTACATACGGGCCTCGTGTTCCCTCAATCGTCGGCCCCATCATTCTGATCGCAGTCGGCGTGATCGCTCTGCTGCTGATGACCGGCCATATCAATGCCGGCGAGTTCTGGTCGTGGTATGGACACTGGTGGCCCCTGCTTTTGATCGGCGCGGGCCTGGCCCTGCTTGGTGAGTGGGCGCTCGACCTGCGGCGGGATGTGCCAGTCCGCCGCCACGGCGGCATTGGCGGCATCATCATCATATTGGCGCTATTGGGTTTATGCGCCGGCGGCTGGAACAACTACCGTGGACCGTGGCACACCGAGTGGGGCGACCACAACGACTTCTTCAACGCCTTCGGCCTGCCTGAACACGACTTCGATGCGCCGCTGCAAAAGACGCAGATTCCCACGAACGCCAACATTGAGATTGACAATCCTCGCGGCGACGTTAGCATCACAGCGGGCGATGAGTCCACCATCGAAGTGCAGGCTCACGAAGTGGCCTACGCAAGCTCGGATGCGGACGCCAAGAAGATTTTCGACGCCGAAAAGGTCCACTTCAGCGCGGATCGGAACGAGGCGTTCATCAAGGTAGACGGCAACTCGAACGGGCGGGTCAACCTCACCATTACCGTTCCCCGGGCCGACAAGGTCAACATTAACGCCGGCAAGGGTGATGTGACCGCCGCTGGCCTTGGCGCCGGCATCAGCGTGACAGCGCTCGGCGACGTTCATCTCAACACGATTGCCGGTTCGGTCGAGGCGCATTTTTCCAAAGGCAAGCACGACTTTTCCGCTCACGACGTCCAGGGCGACGTGACTTCCGACGGCGACCTGAACGACATCACCTTCTCCGAGATCAAGGGCAAGGTCACGCAGAACGGCGAGATCCTCGGCGACGTGCACATGGAAAGCATCAATGGGCCGGTGCACCTGCACACCTCAATGACCGACCTGGAAGTGGCCGAGCTGCCCGGCGATCTGACCCTCAACTCCGACGATCTGCGCGTCAACGAAGCCAAGGGACAGGTGCGCGTAGTAACGCACTCCAAAGACATCGATCTAAGCCAAATCTATGGAGACAGTTACGTCGAAACCCGCGACGGCCGAATCTCGGTTGAGCCGGCCGGCGTCTTCGGAGTGGATGCCAAGAACAGCAAGGGCAACGTCGAGGTGACACTGCCGCCCAACGCCTCGGCCACTGTGAACGCGCGCACGCACAACGGCGACATCGTTTCGGATTATCCCGCTCCCTCAGCCGAAGGCGAGAACAAGATGACCACATTCACCATCGGCTCCGGCGGGTCGCGGATCGTGCTCAGTGCTGACAACGGCGACGTGCGCATCAAGAAAGGCCCGGGCTTCCCGTCCGAGCCGCCGCCAACCGTCTCATCCAAATCTCCAGCGGCCCCGAACGTGACCAAACTGAAGCCGTCGAAGTCTCTGCCGCCACAACCCGTTACGCAATAAGGACAACAATCGCTTCAAAGACCGCGCGCATCCAGGTTCGCAGAGCTGACGTGGTAACTACCGGCTAGGCGGACACTGTAGCGACGGCCCAAAGCTAACTAGAAGTAAAGCCAGGGTTTCAACGAATAAATGCGATCGATTTCCGATTGGCCGCTCGAGTGGGGAATATGCAGCTCAACCCCGTCAAGGCCTGCTGCCGAGAGACTGCCCTCACTCGACTTTTCAAAGTAGTCCAGAGTCCTGAAAGCGTAGAGACCGGGAAGAATAGTCTTGCGTTGCTCCAACCTCACACCGTGCGGACCCAACGCGCCGCCTGCGGTCTCTTCCCATGCCAAGTGGACTGAATAGCGTCCCTGACTGATTATGCCCAACTCCCGGCTCAATTGGCGATGTCCAACTGCCGCCGGAATATCGAAAATTGCGATCGCTGACAGGGCCAGCAATGAGATTCCCAATACCGGTACAAGCAAAACTGCCGCCACCAACTTAGCTCTGGGACGCAGGCGCAGCGCAACCCCGAACGCTAGGAACGGAAGCAGAAAGAAAAGACAACAGTAGGCGATGTTGAACCCATCGTTCGAGAAGCGCAGGAGGAACGTAAACCCATACATAACGGCCATGGAAAGGCCCAGACCGATGAATTGCCATACCGGCCTGGAACAGTGATCCGAGTGTATAGGTTTCGTCATTCGCGGAGCTGCTTCCCTGATCAGCAGTTGATTCATGGACGAGACGAATCGAAAATGCCTTTCGCTCGAAGATCCCACCGCCGGACAGCCATTCCTGGATTGCTTGAGACGATTCTATGCGGTCTGCCGCCCCAAAAAGCTCTCAGTCCCAAATAGCCGGAAGTTATCACGTCGTCATCCTAGCTAGTAAGGCCGATAAAGTTCCAGCAACTCGACCAGAACCCGGCTCCTGCCAAAAAAGCAGGGTTTTGCCTAAAAACTCTACCGCCCGCCCAAAAACGAGATCTAAAAGGGTACTTTCCAGCCAAAGCCCCTCAGTTTCACCAAACCGACGGAATCAGCCGGAAACGTGTGCGAAGGCAGTATTCAGAGTACCCAGCCAGCTCTGCGCGCAGAACCTTTTCCTCGCCAAGCAGGCGGAAGACATAAAAAGGAACGAGCAGCAGAAACGCTGGCAAGGTGATGTAAGAACCAAGCGCCAGCGGCGTGAAAATCCAAAGCACCACGCTGCCCGAGTACAGGGGATGACGAACAAAACGGTATGGCCCCGTGGAGATAACCATCTGGCCGGCCTCCACTTGAATCGTGCGTGCGGCAAAGCGGTTTTCGCTCATGACCCAGACCGCGACAAGGATTCCCCCAAGGACCATGGCCTGCGAAAGCAGCATGAGCCACAACGGCTCCGCACCTAGCCAGCCACGCGACCATCCCCAGCGATAGTCGAAATTAGGAAGCAGGAACGCCGCGAAGAAGAGCGGCGTGCTCAACTGAATCAGCCTCTTCTGCTCGCGGATCTCTTCCTTGTTCTGGAGCCGCCGCTCCAGTAGTTGCGGATCGTGCTTGAAAAAATATAGATAGCCCACAAAAGTAGGCACGAAGAGAACCGTCAGATAGACCCAGCCAGCCCAGAAATGTACGGTTCCGGCGGGAACAAAGAGAATCGCGCTGGCCCCGATCAGTCCCATCGAGAAGCTGATCACAAGTCTGATTCCGAGACTCATCTTGGAGCGGCTGACGGGAGCATCGAATTGCGGTGGCGACGCCATCCTCCGCGTCTCCTTTCACGAGTCAATGTCAGACTCCAACTCGCTGGACGCGCGCACCGATGCGCGTGAAAACCTCCCAGGGAATCGTCCCCTCGACCTGAGCGTGATCGAAGGCAGTGATGGTTTCGCCGCCCTGCGCGCCCAGAATCACCACCTCATCGCCCGCCTCGACTCCCGGAATCTCAGTCACGTCCACCACAGCCTGATCCATGCTGATGCGGCCCACAAGAGGTGCGCGCGCCCCCCGAACCAGCACGCTGAAGCGGTTGCCGAGCCGCCGGTCGAGACCATCCGCATAGCCCACAGCCAGAAGAGCCAGCCGCATCGGTTCGGTGGCGACAAAGGTTCCGTTGTAGCCCACCACCGCGCCTGCAGGAACCGAGCGCACGCCCACCACGCGAGTCTTCCATGCCAGCACCGGCTGCAATTGAGCACGCGCCGCGGCCATAGACACAGGTTCATCAAGCTCGAACTCCGGGTCGAACCGCGGAATCAAGCCATAGAGCGCCAGCCCCGGCCGCAGCAGCGCCTTCATTCCATGGCGAGCTGCGAGCGCGGCAATCCTGCCTGCCTGTCCAGCCAAAAGAGCGGCGGAGTTGCCCACGTTGAGCCACTCCGCATAAAGCCCCGCAGCCTCGACCCGCCTAAGCGCCTCATCCAAAAGGCCCAGTTGCGCCTCGGTGACCGTACCATCCGCCTCATCTGCGGCAAACAGATGGGTCATCACGCCTTCAAGCCGAAGCGGCGATCCCGGAGCGAACCGCGCCAAAAGCGCTTCCACGCCCCACCCCTTTGGACTGAGATTTTCGGGAGCAACCCCTTGACGGCTCATTCCGGTGTCAATTTCGAGGTGCACCGGAACAGAACCAGCCGCCGCGCCCGCCGAACGCGCAGCCGTCTCCAGCTCGTCCAACTGCCATGGCTCCCAGGCCACCGCAGTCAGGCCGTGTCGCACCACGGCCGCACCTTCGCCGGGAAACGGGCCGCAAATCACTAGCACTGTGACTCCGGGGCACAGCGCGCGCGCGGCCGCGCCCTCCTCGACGCTCGTGACGCCCAGCCACCTGGCTCCCGCACGCACCACGGCCGGAGCGCACAGCTCCAGCGAGTGGCCGTAAGCGTCGGCCTTCACAATCGCCAGCAGCTCCGCATGGGGAGCTGCCAGCCTCGACAGAAACCGGTAGTTGTCTTCAAGGGCGCGAGTATGAATCTCGACCCAGCAAGGGCGCGTCTGCATCAGGGGTGTCCAATCAACAGTTTAGCGCGGCGAGATGCCGCCCTCACCCGAGAAGTGCAAACGCCACCACGGTCTCTTCCGTCACCGGGATCTCGCCCAGCAGTTCAGCCTCGAGATCGAATGGCACCGTCATTTCGCAATCTGCCACCTTCTCCGCGCTGGCGCCTTTGAAGCACAGCTCGCAGTGGCCAATCTCCTGGCCGTCTCCCATACGCACCGGCGGACCGAAGATTCGGCACGCCATCGGTCGCCACGCGTAAATGTCGCAGCGGTTAGAGGTGGGGTCGAGCGCAGGACAGGCCGCCTCGTTGGCGAACCCCTCAAAACGCTCCTTGTCCACCTTGGAATCGCCCAGTAAGCCCGTCTCAGGATCACCCGGAAAGCTTTCCCCATACTCGCTAATCCACGCTTGCGCACGCTGTTCGAGCTGGACCGCAAGAGCCGGTTCCAAGGCTCGCAGCGTATCCATGCCCGCTCGCATTCGCAAGGCATCGAGAGGATTGAGAACGAAGGCACCATGGCAACATTGTGCGCAGCCGGGCTTGCATGCTAGCAGCTTCCCCGCGCGCTGAGTGGCATCGGCAAGCGCCGAGTCCATAATTTGAACCAATAAAGAATCGCCTGTAGGCAAGCGCATATCGGCTAGAATACCGGAATTCCTAGTATTAGTCGCCTTCAAAATCTGGGTGCGTATACCTTCAGTCACATACAACCCACACCGCCGTACTTAGCCAACGTGAGAAACGGTCACGCACTTCCAATCCTGCCTGCGCGACGGCCAGTCGCAAACAATTAATTGTTTATTGGCAGGCGTTTCCCTTGAAGGGCTTATGTCCTTGCGTTAATCTGGCCGCGGAGGTTTTCCTGTGTCTGAATCCCGCAGCATCGTCATTCCCGGCCATCGCTACCGCAACGCTCCCGCCGCCATCGAATGGCTCTCTAAAGTCTTTGGATTCGAGCGCCATGCCGTCTATGAAGGCCAAAATGGAACCATCGACCATGCTGAACTAACTCTGGGTGGCGGCATGATCATGCTCGGATCGGGCAAGGACGACGAAGTCGGCCGCGGCTTTAAATCACCCCAGGAGTTGGGCGGCATCGAAACGCGCAGTTGCTATATCGTGGTCTCCGACGCCGATGCGGCATTTGTCCGCGCCGTCGCTGCCGGAGCCGAGGTCATCCGCCCGCTCCAGAACACCGACTACGGCAGCCGCGAGTTCGGCGTAAAAGATCCCGAAGGCCATACATGGAACGCAGGCACCTATGCCCCCTGGGCCAAGCACGAGTAGCGTTCCCGCACCCGGCGAAGGATGGTTATTAGGATTGGCCATCCGGAACTGGTAGATCGTGGTTTCAACCCCGACATGAGAGGCGAAAGAATAAATGTTGGCTTTAGGCAATGTTTGACGAATTCCAGTCGCGGGCAATTTGGTAGGTCAGGGCTTCAGCCCTGACATTCTGAGTTGCAAAAAACAGGGGCTTTAGCCCCTGAGGTGGTTTTGCCTAAAAAACGGCGAAGCCGAACTTCATCTCGCCTAAAAAATCCGATTCCTGCTTAGAAAGTCGCAGACCCACCCGAGTTTTTATACGAAACTTGTTCCGTTTTTCAAAGCCCTACTGACATCGCCGGCCTCGAAAAGAGAACCAAATAGTAACTTACGGTTGGCCGGTGACTCGACCGAAACCCCGAATTGGATCATCGCGGGTCGACGAGTCTATTGGCAATTTTTTCACGAACTGATCTCGGTTTCACAAATCGGCGAGGTATCCGGAGTAGGGCTTTTCTCGTCGACTTCATCGCGCCCTTCCCAACCTCAGGCTTGCCCGTTTATCGCTCATTTGCACCATTGTGACAGTGGCGAAAGTGTCACAATCACTCCTCGCCCCTAAACGACTACGTTGTAGGTTTATTCACATGATCAAGCGTTTCGAGTGCGGAGTAGACACGCATTTTAGCGGAACGCCAGTCCTAACGCCCTTTAAACGGCGGCTCACAGTGCCTGTCCGCTCAATCGCAATCGTCAAATGGCTCAGGCGGTCAACAACCTGGGTCTTGCCCATTCTCCTCGCAATTCAGATTACTTCCCCCGCTCACGCTCAAGACCAACCCACGGCGCCTGCCCAGCCACCTACGCTCACAATACCGACAGAGCCCGTACAGCAAATAGTGGTCGCCAAGCCGGGAACTCCGTCTGCCCCAACCGTCTACGACGACTTGGCCCTTCGTGGTGGATTAGTGTGTGGCGGAGGAGCCTCCACTTCATCCCTCGCAACCAAAACCACCTCGCAGTGCGGTGTGCTCGTTGGACTCGACCCCTTCGAGATAGAAGTCGGTGTCATGGGTGCGCAAGCCAACCGCAGCGATGTCTCCGGATATCTGAGCACTAACCTCTGGCTTCCTTTGCGCCCCAGTAGCACGCATGGCTCGCCGGTCGCCGTAGGAGGCTACACCCGCATGTTTGAAACTGGTCACGCTCTCGACTACGGTCTGTCATACTTACAGCCGATCGGGCGGATCGGAGAGCGCAGGTACATCCAGGTCGAGGTGCGCGACTATTGGGCCTTCGCCAATCCCAGTCAACACAACATTGTCCTTCGCGTCGTCTGGATGTTTGGCGGGGGAAATGAGGAATGACCCGCCAGATTCCACGGCTTGGCACGCACCATCCATGAATCGCTTTCGATTCAAGAATAGGGCACCACGAACCCCATGGCGCAGGCGCCGCGCGCGTCAAAAAGATAACTAAATATTAACTTCAGGTCAGCCAGTGATACGACGAGAGCTAAGAAATAGCTGAGCGCAGTCAGGAGAACTTCCCGCTAGCAATCCAATATCTACAACTGAATATATTCCCAGCCGCGAGTGAGGTCCGATCAGGGGATATTACCTAGGCAGCCTCTAAAATTGACATTTCTTTAGAGTCGATTTGGGCAAATTTGGGTTTATAGTTGCATCGGTCGCGTTTGGACTCTGACACCGCGCCCAAAGCGCTCCTGATTTCACGAAACCTTCCGGCGGAGTAGTCCGTCTCTGTCGAGTGTCAAACAAAACTGTATTTGAAGGAGGAAGTCATGATGTGTGCGGGTCCTGATCACCTTTCTGCTTTGGGTGCGAAGCTTGATGATTCGAAACAGTTCTCAAGAGGAGTTTTCCATTGGGTGGCGCTATGCTCCGCTGTGCTGGTGGGAAGTATGGCAGCGGGATGCGGCGGTTCAACGCCGGGCTCGAACGGCGGTCCTGTGCCCGGAGAGAATACGCAAATGACGGTCGTCGCCTCCAGTGCTGCCAACGACCAGTTGGTGCACTTCGGAATGACTCTGAACAGTCTGTCGCTGACAAACAAAGCAGGTAAGAGCGTGCCGGTTATGTCGACGCCGCAGCAGGTGGAGTTTATGCACCTGAATGGTAGTGCGGAACCGCTGCTGACGGTAAGTGTGCCGCAAGATGTCTACACGTCGGCGACGGCGATAGTTGGCGGGGCTTTGTTCACGTGTGCTGCGCAGGATGTGTCCACCAATAGCGACTGGACTTCAGAGTATGCCTATGGCACCGTGCCCAACAGCCAGGTGATGGTGCAGCTGCCGGCGCCGCTGACGGTGGACGGTGACACGATGGCTGTGTCGCTGGAACTGTTGGTGTCACAGTCGGCGACGTTCCCTTCAACGTGTTACAGCAGCAACGGAATCGCGCCGTATTCGATTACGCCGACGTTTAATCTGGCGGCGATGACTATACCCGCGCAGCCGACCAATCCGACGAACGGGAAGTTTACCGCGCTGGAAGGTCTGGTGATAAACGCGGTTGCCGAGCCGGGCAGCTTTACAGTGGCGGCGGCGGATGGATCTCCGATTGGAACCACCACGAGCACCACGTGGCAAGTAAGCACCAATAGCAGCACGGCGTATCAGGGAATTGGCAATGCCGGCGGGCTGACGGCGGGGATGGCGGTGGATCTCGATGGAATGCTGCAGGCGGATGGCTCAGTGCTGGCGACGCGGGTAGCAGTGCCGGATTCGGACACGACGAACCTGGTGGTCAACAGCGGGCCGCTGATGCAGGTGACGGCTTCGGTGCCGCTTCTTAACCAAGTGAATCAGGGGTCGGAGGGGTCGCAACAGTACATTGAAGGTTGGCCGGCGTTCAGCTTCAGCAATGCGACCTTCGCAATTTGGGGCGGATTACTCAACGTGGCGAGCCTGCCGTTTACCGCAAGCTTCGATGCGGCCAACATGGTTCCGGGGCAGTTGGTGGCAATTACGTCGCACGTGACTGAGGTGGAGGAGTATCCAACGTACGTGCCGGCGACCGTGATGACTCTGATGCCGCAGACAATCAACGGAACCGTGCAGGCTGTGGGGACTGCAGGCACGTTTACGACGTACACAGTGGAGTTGCAGTCGTACGACATGTTTCCGCAATTTGCGGTGCAGGGCGGGCAGACGACGCTGCTCACGAATCCGCTGCAGGTGGTTGTGTATGCGGATCAGAACACGCAGATGGTGAATGCGGGCTCTTCGGCGGCGGGAAGCGTGTTGCGGTTTACGGGCGTGATCTTCAACGATAATGGGGCGCTACGGATGGACTGCACGCAGGTTGCAGGAGGCGCGACGGAGTAAGGTGGTGCGGTTGGGTTCTCTGAGGGGGCACTCAATTAGCGTGCCCCATCCTTGAATCGCTTTTGATCCAAGACTCGGAAACCGCGAACCCATGGCACACAAGCACCTTCCGCCCCACCGCGGGTAGTCGGTGATTCGCCCGTAATCCTCACAAAGCGCTTTCACTTTTAGCTGTGCCGAATTACTATGAGGATGTTTTCAGGGCACTCGTGATTTCTGTCTCGAAGGAGAAAACGTGGCCAACCACCGCAGACTCGCGCTCTTCGCGGCTGCCTTCCTGCCTTTATCGTTTCTCTCTGCCCAAAACACGCGGGTTTTATCGCCTTATCAGTTGGGGCGACAGCACGCCATTGCGATCAACGAGCTTGCCGGCCAGATCCAATCGCTCGACGATGCGCACAAGCTGGTGAACCTTGTTGCCGGCGAATTCGCGAAAGAACTTCCGCCGCGCTGGGCGACCCGTGGAATCCGCAATCGAATCGCGCGCGCCGAGTATGAAGCGGCGGCCGATCCGGGTACGTTGATTCCCGAACAGCATGTGGTCGATGTATGGAACGATTTCCTTGTGAAAATTGGCGCACCGCCGGAATCATTCGTTACCGCGGCCGAGATTTACTCGCTGCGCGACAGCCAATATGTGACCTCGCAATTTTTCTGGGCGCGCGGTAATCAGAACATCTGGACCGTTCCCAACATCTGGGCAGCGGGCCCGGATGGAAGGGTCGCCGACGGCTGCCGCGCACTCGAAACGCTCGACATCCTCTGGACCCTCGGCAACCAGCCGGAGGCGCTGACTGGAGCGCGCGAGATGGTTCGGAAGGGCGAACGGATTTCAGACGAGATCAAGAACCCATCCAAGCCGCCTGAGCCGGGAACAGAACGTTCCTACGTGACCTTGACGAGCAGGACAAGGGATCAGAATCCCGTCGAAGTCGCCGCGACGAACTACGTGCGCGACCATGGCGAGCGGGCGCTGAACCATGCCATAGAAGACCTGCTTGCCAACCTGTTCGCGCACTGAAGATTGGAGCGGAGGCCAAGAGAATATGCTCCTTCGATTACTACACAGCGTCATCTTTGGTGTCGGTCTCGCCTCGTGCCTCGCGATCTCATTCTTCGTCGCCCTTCAACTGTATCTCCATTTCATCTGGGTTCCACCACATCCTGGAATAGGAACTGTACACGGGGGCTTAATATTTACCGCGATGTGGCTGATGCTGCCAGCTTTCATTGCAGGGTTCTTCTGGGATTGGCTGCATTCAAGCTCAAACAAGAGTTGTAGCCGGGTGTCCCATCCATGAATCGTCTTTTGATTCATGGGTGGGAGACCACGAACCCCATGGCGCGCAAGTGCAGTCTGCCTCACCGCAGGTGGCTGGTGCTCCATCCGGAAACCGGAAATTTAACCCGGTTGCGACTTCACAGCTGCCAGTAATTCAATCTCTTACCTTATGATGATCGGAGCGGAGATTTTGTAACATGGCAAAGCTCGTTTATGGATTGAACCAGTCGTTGGATGGCTACGTCGACCATCAGAAATTCAGGCCAAGCCTGGAGCTCTTTCGTCACTTCATAGAGCATGTGCGCGGCCTGACGGGCATGGTGTACGGTCGCCGCACTTACGAGATAATGAGTTATTGGGACGAAGACCTTGCGGACTGGCACGCGCAGGAACACGACTTCGCGGCGGCGTGGCGGAGCAAACCGAAGTGGGTCGTGTCGCGCACGTTGAAGTCGGTCGGACCCAACGCCACACTTATCGAGGATGATATCGAGGTAGCGATACGCGGGCTGAAGGCAGAGCAAGTTGGGGAGATTGATGTGGCCGGACCAGACTTGGCAGGAAGCCTGACCAACCTTGGTCTTATTGATGAGTATCGACTTTACCTCCATCCCGTCGTGCTTGGTCGCGGCAAGCCATTCTTCACCGGCCCCCGGCCGCCGCTCCGCCTTCTTTCCAGCGATCGAATTACCGAGGACGTGATTAGGTTGACGTACGTTCCTGCGTAGAGCATTTTCGATTCACATCTCGACATCGGGAGAGCATAGAATGTGGCTTTTGCTTCCACCCCAGCGACGAAGGCCTGTCGCCGGGGACCCCGGAAAGGAAAAAGCCACTCGACAATATGGATTCTGTAAAGAGCAGAATCGAAAATGCTGTAGTCGCGTAACTCGCCCGGCGAACTACACCGACACGTCAGGCCCACTTTGCATCGAACTTCCCCTTTGGTCGCCGGCCGAAGATCGGACATCCGGTGCAGGTGCTCCATCCTTTTGATTCATCAGACCTGGACCACCCACCCGAGGAACTCTCCCATGACAGTTCCGGGCTACAATTTGTATCCACGTACCTTATGGAAATGCTTCCATTGGATGAAATCTGCCAACCCCGCGAGGTCTGGGAAGAGCGTGCGCCTTGATACGCCGAGCTGCGCGAGGTCTTGCATGAGATCGTCAACGTCGTTGACCTGCATTTTGATTTGCTCCAGCCGTAATTCTTCAATCCTCTCGCAATCGTCAAGCGGCTCTAGGCGAATCTTCTCGTCAAGGAGGTCTCGCTCCCTTCCGAATATCACAAACCGCCCTTCCTGAGATGCGACTCGCGGGTGCATGGCTGGTGGCTCGATGGGCATCGCGTGGCTGGGAACGAGTGCCTGCGAATCGTCCATCTTGTCAACCAGCGTCTCCAGAGGAGGAACGTATCGTGCGGCGTCCTCAGACCATGCAAGGATTGGGGCTCTCCAATCGCTACTCAACCTGTCGGCGAGCCAATAGGCGTCCATCATCCACACTGAGATCACAACCGAAGGCTGCTCTCCGCCCACCGTGGTGCTCTCGACCTCATTACGATAGTCTTCCAGCGCAAAAAAAAGGGCGGCGAGTGCATTCGTTGTCCAATCAAGCAAGCGCGTCGGTAGACTGTGATGCTGCATCAGGAAGTACCAATCAATAGGCGTCTTTGCATGGTTGGCTTCATTCAGAAGGTGGCCGAAGCTGGTGAAATCAATCCTTAGCTCATGCTCCAAGTTGAACAATTCCGAAAACAATTTGCCGTCAGAGTCGTCGTCAGGGCGAGGGCTTTTTTCGTCCTTCTTCAGATGCTTCCATGTATCCTCCCGGTAGAGACTAGGCTGGAGACCATGCTGCGGATTTCTCTGACCACGGAACCACACCCGCCCGACGATCCGGACGGGGTTAAGAACGTCACCCTCATCGTTTTCTCTACGTTTCCAATCATCCTTCTGCCATTGTGAGGAGGATTGATGGATGTGTGAGAGGAACTGTGTGAGGTTAGTGAACGGTTCATTGTCCCCCTTCGCTTCGAGATGCTTCCTGATACTAAGCAGGCGTGGTTTCGGAAAGGCACCCGGCTCTTCGCTCATCCTTGGAACCCTCTGAAGAGTATTCTATCGATGTAAGGCGTTGTGGCGCGCGGCCGGGTGCCCGACCCTTGAATCGCCTTTGATTCAAGGGTCGGAGACCACAAACTTCATGGCGAGAAAGCGCCGCCAGCCCCATCGCAGGTGGCAGATGGTTGCGTAACAATACCCTCCACCGGCGCACAATCAAAGCATGGAACAACGACCAGAGCCGCGGGTTTTACTAACCCCTACCCCCTGATCCCTAACCCCCTCCGGGGCACCCCCCTCCCCCCTATATTTATTTTCAAAAACCTGCATATAATTTTCTAGTCAACACCACTAAAATCCGAATTAACCCATAACTATCCCGGAATCATCGACTTCCGCAAAGGAATTTTCGGCCGCAAAAGCACACCGTAAAGGCCAAGTAACCATCCAAATCGGCGTCTCTCTGTGAAACTGCGCGCTAAGTCATTCTGAGCAAAGCCGCCGATCGCTTCCTGCTGGTCAGCCGATCTCTTTGTCCCAGCCTTCCAGCGCGCGCTTGAACTCGCTCATGAACTTGCCAGCGTCTGCGCCGTCGATGGTGCGATGGTCGAAGCCCAAGCAGAAGTACTGCACCGAACGAATGGCAATCGAGTCGTTGCCCTCTTCGTCGGTCAGGACAACGGGTTCCTTGCGCAAGCTGCCGATGGCCAAAATCGCCGACTCAGGCTGGTTGATGATCGGCGTTCCAAACTCCTCGCCCAAGATTCCGGAGTTAGTAAGCGTAAAAGTGCCACCC
Organism: Occallatibacter sp.; assembly: GCA_049518535.1. GTDB lineage: Bacteria > Acidobacteriota > Terriglobia > Terriglobales > Acidobacteriaceae > Telmatobacter. Next base: position 36,826 of record JBEKRS010000030.1, read on the forward strand.
TGAACCTCGTCGGGCAGCAGTTTCTTTGAGCGTGCGCGCGCAGCGAGATCGGCGATGGAGCGCGCCAGGCCCAGAAAACTGCGCTCCTCGGCCCGCTTGACCACCGGCACAATCAAGCCCCATTCAAGCGATACGGCGATGCCGAGATTGATATTGGCGTGGTAACGGATCAAGCCGCCTTCGAGCGAAGCATTGACGATGGGGAACTTGGTCAGCGCCTGGATGGCTGCGGCGGCGATGAACGGCATGTAGGTGAGCTTGACGCCATGCTGCTGCTCGAAGCGGGTCTTTTCGCGTTCGCGCAGGCGCGCGATGCGGTTCATGTCCACCTTGTAAACGCTATGGACGTGAGGGCTGATCTTCACGCTCTCGACCATGCGATGGGCGATGATGGCGCGCATCTTCGTGAGCGGCACCAACTCCGTTGGAGCCAACTGTGACTTCGGTGCGGCTAACTGCTGCTCGTCTGCGGCGCTGCCCGGACCATGCTCGCTCAGATGGCGCAGCACATCTTCCTTGGTGATGCGGCCATCCGAGCCTGTGCCGGTGATCTGGCCGAGGTCGACGTTGTTGTCCTTGGCGATTCGCCGCACCAGCGGCGAGGAGCGCTGCGCCTGCGATGTGGCTGCCTGCATCTGCGGCGTCGCCTGGGATGGAGCCGCCTGCGCCTTGGAAGCTTCGACAGCGGCCGGAACGGAAGCACTCGAACCTGAGCCGCCGTCAATCACTGCCACCACCGTATTAACCTCGACGGTTGCGCCCGCGGGAACCTTGATCTCAGTGAGCACGCCGGCCACCGGCGAGGGAATCTCCGCATCCACCTTGTCGGTAGAAATCTCAAAGAGAGGCTCGTCCTTTTCGACAGGGTTGCCGGCCTTCTTGAGCCACTTGGTAATGGTGCCCTCAAAGATCGACTCGCCCATCTGGGGCATGATGACGTCGGTTGGCATGGATAACTCTCCGCGATCCGAGACGCTACAAAATGCGCCCGATTCTGGCCGATTATAAATCGCGGCGCTGGCGGCAAGGGGAACGGCGTGGCAGCCAACTCAATGCTTGCCGCCGGGGTCCGCCGTTCAGATCGCAACAAGCGTAAGGCGTCAGGCGCGAATTGGTCGCTCCTTGCCGCTACGCAGTCGCTCGACCTCAGCCGGAATCCGCAGCGGCGTGTCCTGTGCGGGAAACTGCATCGAGGGTTGAGACGTCATCGCGGGCGCGGATGCGGCTTGGGTGCGCAATGCTGCCAAGCTTTCGACCGCCAGCACTTGCTTGCCGAATACCTGCCCAAACTGCCGCGCCGCTCGGTGGGCAACGGTTTCCAGCGGAGGGATCTCGTGTGGGTCTTGGATCTCTTTCTCAAGGCTGGTGACCGGGTGATCGGCGATACCGCAAGGAACGATGAGCTCAAAATCGCGCAGGTCAGTGGTGACATTGAAGGCAAAGCCGTGCGAGGTGATGCCGCGCGAAACGTGAATGCCGATGGCGCCGATCTTGCGTCCTTGCCCCGCAGACAGCGCGCCTTTTCCGCTGCCCTCGTTACCCTCGTCAGGGCCGCCGCACCAAACACCCGTGAGGCCGGTAATCCGTCCCGCACGCACGCCAAAGCAGCCACAGAGACGAATCAGCGCCTCTTCCATTCCGCGCACAAAATCCACCGGTCCCATGCGGCCGCCGCCAAGGTTACGCAGATCGAAGATCGGGTAGCCGACCAACTGCCCCGGTCCGTGATAGGTCACGTCGCCCCCGCGGTTGATCTCGTGGACGGTGATGCCACGGCGGGCCAGCAACTCGTCCGAGGCAAGAATATTGGAGCGTTGAGCGTTGCGCCCCAGCGTGAGCACCGGCGGATGCTCCAGCAGCAATAGGACGTTCTTGACGCGGCCCTGGGCGAGCAGTCCGGAAATCTCCGCCTGCAAGCTGAGCCCCTCGTCGTAGCCCACTTGCCCGAGATAGAGGTACTGGATCATCGTTACCTTGATTGTAGCCAGATGTGGTTCCAGCGGTGCGCCACTATTCCTTGGAGTGGAGCAATCGTCCGGCGATTCGACCTTCCGCAGGGCAGAGCTTACGTCATAAACTCACTCCATGGACAACGAGCGCATCCGCGAAATCTGCTTCGCTCTGCCGCATGTGTCGGAGACGCTGAACTGGGGCCATCATCTGGTCTACTGGGTGGGCGACCGCGAGATCGGCGGTAAAATGTTTGCCATGACCGATCTGGACGGCACCGGAACGGGCGTTCTTTGGTTCCACTGCGGTGCTGAGCGCTTTCACGAGCTGCTGGAAAACGAGGGGATCTTACCCGCGCCCCATTTGGCTCGGGCCTTTTGGGTAGCCCTGGAACGGTGGAGTGCGCTCAAACCGCGCGAGATCGAGGACGAACTCGCGCGTGCCCATGCGCTCATCCACGAAAAACTTCCCAAGCGCACCAAAGCGACCCTTGCCCTGCCGGAAAAGGAGCGAGCCAAACTCATCCGTGAGCGTAAAAAGCTGCTGGCAGCCCGCGCAAAAGGGATATGAGGGGAAGATTTGCAAGTCTTAAGATCGAGGCGTTGGCCAACTGCGGCACACCGGCAAGGCAAAGACAACCAGAGACCTCTAGGAAGATTCCGCTGCGCCGATAAGTTCTCTAGGGCGCAACGTATGATCCGATCTCTCGCACTCTGTCTCGTCACAGGAATGGCGCTGCTCACCACCACGATTTGCCGCGCGGATGAAGTCTTTCCGGTAGTTCACAACGAACCCATCAGCATCCGCGTTCTTGGCGGTAAGAACGGCTTGCCGCTCGCCCATCTTCATCTTGTCCTGATAGCCGGCTATGACCAAAGTGGCCTTCGCGATCAACTCTTCCGCGAGGAGGCGATCACAAATGCGCAGGGTCAGGCGCAGCTCTCGAACCAACTGACAAATCTTCCCTGGCTCCAGGTCTGGGTCAACAAAAAGCCGCTCTGCCAGGCCAATCCGCGTAAGGCCAGCTTCAGCATGGAGCGCATCCGTCGCGACGGGCTAAGCGCGCCCAATCGCTGTGGGACGATCACGGTCGAGGATGCGCCAGGCGTTTTTACGGTCTTCGTTAAAGGCAAGGGCAAGGCCCCTGTTGCTCTCGCTGTTGCCACTGCGATTGCACCTGCCGTCGCTACTTCGATAACGCTTGCCGTTACGCCCACGATTGCACCGGCCGCTGCTACGATTGCACCTGCTCCTGTAACTTCGATTAAGTCTGCGATTGAGCGTGTCGTTACGCCAACGATTGCGACTGCAGTTCCCGCTGCGGTTACGCGCTCCGCTATGCCAGCGGCTCTTGCAGACGCTGCCACGATTGTGCCTGCCACCGTTTTCGGCTTTCCTGAAGCTGTGCCGGCTCTTGCACTGGCGGCTATCCCTGCTACTGCCACCACGCCAGAGGTTGCGCCTGCTGCTAGCGTTCCTGCACCTGTGCCGGCTCCGGCATTGGCAACTATCCCTGCTGTTGCCACTGCGCCCCCGATTGCCACTGCTTCTGGCGCGCCTGCACCTGCGCCGGCTCCGGCATTGGCACCTGCTCCTGCCACTTCTCCGGCCCATTGCTCCTGCGCCGCCGCGAAGAAGACAAGCCGGGTCGCGTCTGCATGCGACCGCGTAGGGCATGTCTGGGACAGCTTTGCTCGATCCTTTAGCCAGTAGCCGCTGTGGGTATGGACGGTCCGCCCCTGCGGGTTGCCGCAACGCATTTATCCATGGGCGGGAACGTCTTCGGCTGCGCCTTCGTATCTTCAATTGGGCCGCTTAGGAGTTGGACTGCCTGGGACAGAAGCAGGAGCGGCGAGGGTTGAAGCCATGATGAAATTTCTCTTGTGGTGCATTCTCTTGGTGCTGTGCTGGCCGCTGGCATTGGTGGCGTTGTTGCTGTACCCGCTGGTGTGGCTGCTCCTGCTGCCGTTTCGGGTGGTGGGAATTGCAGTAGACGGTGTGTTGGAGCTGGTGCGCGCTATTCTCTTTCTGCCTGTGCGGCTGATGCGGACGATCTGAACCTTGGCGTCTTCTTCATCGCGCTGATCTACCGCCGCGCTGCGCACTTTCCTGTCCAGTGAGAAAAATAGGCGGTCGTTTCTCTTCGTCCTAGTCTCGAAAAGTTGGTCTTGACAGGTTGGTCTCGACATCCTGGCCGGAGATGCGTTAGCGTGAGCGCTATGGCAGATGTTTCTCTGGTTTTGGACGGAAGGGTCGCGCTTATCAGTGGCGGCTCGCGCGGGATTGGCGCGGAAATGGTACGGTTGTTTACCGCAGCAGGCGCGCGGGTGGCCTTCAGCTATCGACAAGCGCGGCGGCAGGCCGAGGCCCTGGTGAACGAGTGCGGCGGCGCGGAACGGTGCATCGCTATCGAGCAGGAGCTGAGCACGCCTGGCGATGGCCGGGCGCTGGTAGCAGCGGCCGTTGCCGCCTTTGGCCGGCTGGACATTCTGGTGGCCAATCACGGTATCTGGCCGGTCGAGGATGCGCCCATCGCCCAGATGGTCGAGAGCCAATGGCGGCGCACCTTGGCCGTCAATCTGGATTCGGTGTTCGGGCTGGTGCAGGCGGCAGTTACCCAGATGGACCTCCAGAATCGGCCGCCGCTGCCAGCCGGCGAGACCACTGGCCACATCGTACTTATCAGCTCCACCGCCGGGCAGCGCGGCGAAGCAAACCATGCCGACTACGCCGTGACCAAAGGCGCGCTCATCAGTCTTACCAAGAGTCTGTCGAGCGAGCTTGCGCCGAAGGGGATTCGCGTGAACTGTGTGGCGCCGGGCTGGGTGGCTACGGATATGTCGGCTGCTGCGCTGAGCCATCCCGAGCAGGGTGCGAAGATTGTCGCAGGGATTCCGGTGGGCCGGGCAGCGAGTGCGCGAGAGATCGCCGGACCGGTACTCTTTTTGTGTACACCGCTGGCCGGCTTCATCTCCGGCGAAGTGCTCAACGTCAACGGCGGCGCGGTACTGGCCGGGTAAGAGGAGAGAAGAACAATGCGGAAAGTCTTGCCGGTGGCGCTAGCCATGTTACTGCTTGCTGTGCCGCTGACCACGCGGACGCAAACCACCGAGGACGCTGGCGCCAAGAATGCGAAGCAAGCGCGCGCGGCTCTGGACGCCATGGTACAGGCGCTCGGTGGTCAAGCCTGGCTCAACATGAAAAACCAGGTACGAGAGGGACGTGTCGCCGCTTTCTTTCACGGCAAGCCCTCGGGTATCACCACCGAGTATTGGGAGTATCACACCTGGCCCGACCACGACCGCATCGAATTCACCAAGCACCGCGACGTAGTCCAGTTTTACATCGGGCGCACGGGCACTGAGGTCACCTACAAAGGCAAGGCGCCACTGCCTCAGGAGCAGGTGGACGACTTTTTGCGCCGCCGCGACCACTCCATCGAGACGGTGATCAAGCTCTGGCTCAACGACCCGAAAACCATCCTCATCTACGAGGGCCAGCGGTTAGCCGAGCGCCATCTGGCCGACCAGGTGACCCTCATCTCTGCCGAGAACGAGGCCGTGACCATACTGATGGACGTGCAGACTCACCTGCCCCTGCGACGCACCTTTGAGTGGCGTGACCCGGTTTACAAGGACAAGAATCTGGATGCCGAGGAGTACGACGACTACCACACGATGAACAGCTTCCCCACGCCCTTTACCATCACCCGCTTCAAGAACGACGACATGATTCATCAGTACTTCGTGGTTCATGTGACCTTCAATCAGCAGTTACCGTCCAATTTTTGGGATGTGGACGCAGCCGACCGTCGCATCAAGAAGTAAATCCATGCGCGGACCGGCGTGGGCAGAGAATCCGGCATGGGCCTTTCGTTATAATCCAGTGGAGCGCCAAGCGGCTATGCCAGGCGCTCTTTGGAGCCATGAATGACATTCGACATCCAGGAGATCCTGGGTTTACTGCCCCATCGCTACCCGTTTCTATTGATTGACAGAGTGGTCGAGTTCGAGCGCGGCAAGCGTCTGGTCGCCATCAAGAACGTGACCTTCAATGAGCCTTTCTTCCAAGGCCATTTCCCCAATGTTCCGATCATGCCAGGCGTGCTGGTGATCGAGGCGATGGCGCAGGCCGGCGCCATCATCATGATGAGCGAGATCCCCGACCGGGAGAAGAAGCTGGCGGTCTTCACTGGGATCGAGAAGGCCAAATTCCGCAACCAGGTGACGCCGGGCGATCAACTGCGCATCGAGGTGGACGTGCTGGCCTTCAGGAGCCGCATGGGGCGCATGGAAGCCAAGGCGACAGTGGACGGCAAGCTGGCGTGCCAGGCCACGCTGAGCTGCGCAATCGTGCCACGAGCGCGCGAGGCTGCACCCGAGGCCCAGCCGTTGACGCAAGCGGTGACCGCGGAGTGAGCATTCATGCAAGCGCCGTGATCGCTCCTGGCGCAATCGTTCCTGACTCCTGCACCGTCGGCCCGTTCTGCACCATTGGTCCCGATGTGGTGCTGGGAGAAGATTGCACGCTGATCTCCCACGTGGTGCTCGACGGTCGCACCCGCATCGGCGCGCGCAATACGTTTCATCCCTTCTGTTCGGTAGGTGTGGCACCGCAGGATCTGAAGTACGGCGGCGAACCTACCATGCTTGAGATCGGTGATGGCAATACGATTCGCGAGTGTGTAACCATCAGTCGTGGCACGGTGGGTGGAGGCGGTGTCACGCGCCTGGGTTCCAACTGCTTGCTGATGACCTGCGTGCACATCGGCCACGACAGCCAGGTGGGCAGCCACTGCATTCTGGCCAACGCCGCTACGCTTGCCGGCCATGTGGTCATCGAAGACTACGTGACGCTGGGCGCATTTTGCCCGGTCCATCAGCACTGCATCGTCGGCAAGTATGCCTTCATAGGCGGTGGGACAATAGTAACTCAAGATGTTTTGCCCTTTTCGCTCACCTCGTCGCGACGCGAGAACAAGGCCTTCGGGATTAATAAAGTTGGCCTTGCGCGGCGTGGGTTCTCGTCAGAGCGCCTGCAAGTTTTGCAGAAAGCCTTCCGGCTGCTGCTGGCCGCCAAGCTGAATACCACGCAAGCCGTCGAGAAGATCAAGGAACTCAAGGGCGAAGACGCGGCGCTGCTGGCCGCCTTCATCGAACGCAGCGAGCGCGGGGTTATCAAGTAGCCATGAAGCTCGGCCTCATCGCCGGCAACGGTCGCTTTCCGTTTCTGCTTCTGGATGCGGCGCGGGCGCAGGGATTGACCGTTGTCGTCGCCGCCATCCGCGAAGAAACCGATCCGGAGATCGATCAACGCGCAGCTGCCGATGATGGCATCACCGTCCACTGGCTCTCGCTGGGCGAACTCTCGCGGCTCATCGAGACCTTTCAAAAAGAAGGCGTCCAGAAGGCCGTGATGGCCGGCCAGGTGAGGCACAAGCAGATTTTTTCGAGCATCCGGCCCGACTGGCGGCTGGCTAAGCTGCTATTGAATTTGCGCACGCGGAATACCGACATGCTGCTGGGTGCGGTGGCCAAGGTTCTGGGCGACGAGGGCATCGAACTCATCAGCTCAACCGCGTTTCTTGAGCCGCTGCTGGCCCAGGAAGGCGTGTTGACGGAGAACGTAGCCGGTGGGCGCGCACCGGATGAGGACGAGCGCAAAAACATCGAGTACGGTCTGGGTGTGGCTCGCGCAGTGGCCGGATTCGACATCGGTCAGACGGTGGTGGTGGCTGCGCAGGCTTGCGTCGCCGTCGAGGCCATGGAAGGCACGGACGCGGCCATTGAGCGCGCCGGGGCGCTGATGAGTTCGCTCGAAGAAGATGCGTCCACACTCGAGCGTCGCCTGACCGTCGTCAAGGTGGCCAAGCCGAATCAGGATATGCGCTTCGACGTGCCCGTGATCGGCATCGCGACGGTTGAGGCCATGATCCGCGCGGGCGCCAGTTGCCTCTCCGTCGAGGCCGGCCGCACGCTGCTCTTCGATCGCGAGGCACTCCTCCAGAGAGCCGCCCAGGCAGGGATTGCCATTGTGGCCTCTCCGCGAGGATACTGATTGCGGGACGATTTTTCTGCTCCCTATTCCCTATTCCCTGCTCGACAACCAGGAGGTCTCTCATGAAAAAGATCGCTTTCTTTGCCTTCGCCGCGGTCGTTGTGCTGGCGATTTCGTTTGCCACTGTCAAAGCCGCGGATCAGCCGGTACCCGCCGTCGGACAGGTTGCGCCCACCTTCACCCTTCCTTCGCAGGATGGCTCTCAAATCTCGCTCGACAGCTTTCGCGGCAAGTGGGTTGTCCTCTACTTCTATCCCAAGGACATGACCACGGGCTGCACCATCGAGGCCCACAACTTCCAGCGCGATCAGGCTAAGTTTGACGCCGCCAACGCGGTGATTGTCGGCGTGAGCGTGGATACGCCCGACAGCCACAAGCAGTTCTGCACCAAGGAAGGGCTCACCTTCCGGCTGCTCGCCGACCCGGAGCATAAAGTCGTCGATAGCTACGGCTCTCTAGGCGACTATATGGGTTTCAAGATAGCCAACCGTCACACCTTCCTCATCGATCCAGAGGGCAAGATTGCCAAGGTGTGGACCAAAGTCGACGTGCAGCACCATTCCGAGGAAGTGCTGGAGGCGATCAACGAGCTGAAGAAGTGATCTCGATACGGCCTCACAGGCGAGGCCGCGCTGCATGGTAGGCTGATCGCATTCGAGTTTCAGAGAGACCATTGCAAAGGAGAATGCGATGTCTACCCAGCTTGCTTTGCACTTCCGTACCGAATTGGATACGGTTCACGCAGCCCTTCTCGCTCTTCCTCCCGAGCTTGCCAACATTCCTTGGCGAGACGGGGGCTGGACGCGCAAACAGATCGTTGGACACCTGCTCGACTCGGCGGCCAACAACCGCCAACGCTTTGTGCGGGCAGCCGCAGATGGCAACTACACAGGACCGGAGTACGCGCAGGAGGCATGGGTAGCCGCCCACGGTTATGCCAGCCAGCCCTGGGCCACATTGCTCGATTGGTGGAAAGTGGAACACGAGATACTTATGTCCGTGGTGGATCGCATACCGGAAGAGCGGCTTGAATCGAGCTGCACGGTCGGCGACCATGCGCCTGTCACGCTGCGTTTTTTGGTCGAGGATTATCTCCGCCACCAGCTTTGGCATCTCGCGCAGATTACCGCCCCGGTTGGCGCAGTGTAAGCCACCGGCCAGAGTCCAGACGCAAAAAAGCCCGGCGCTAAGCCGGGCTCTTTTGCTTGCCTTGTATTTCGGGTTGCCGCTGCTACTTGGTTGCCTTTTTCGCAGTGGCTTTCTTGGCTGCCTTCTTCTTCGCAGGAGCCTTCTTGGCAACTGCCTTCTTCGCCGGGGCCTTCTTGGCAACTGCTTTTTTCGCTGCTGCCTTCTTGGCGGGCGCCTTCTTTGCTGCTTTCTTAACGGCCAACTTTTTACCTCGTTTGGTGGTTTTTCTGGCGCTCTTTCCAGCTGCTGCCTTCTTGGCCACAGCCTTTCCGCCCTTCACGCCAGTGCTGTCCTTCTTTGCGGCGGACTTCTTTGCGGCCTTCTTGGCCACAACTTTTTTCGCGGCTGCTTTTTTGGCTGGAGCTTTCTTCGCTGGAGCCTTATTCGCCGCGGCTTCTTGCGCCGGGGCCTTCTTTGCAGCCTTCTTTGCGGGAGACTTTTTCTTTGCGGCCTTCTTTGCGGCCGGTTTCGATGCGGGTTCATCCATGACCACGATCACCGTCTCTTCAGCCACTCCCTCGTCGTCATCCGAGGAGGTGAGTATGCTGGAAGTTTCAACCTCTTCATCCTCTTCTTCAAAGTCGTCGTGATCGGAATCCAGTTCATCCGGCTCGCCATTCGCTTCGCCGTCGCTCATCGCGTACATCTTGAACACTTCTTCCATCCCATTGCCTCCAGCGGCTTGCCGCTGCACTGGTTTCTGTTTCTGATTTCACGCGGCGGAATCCAGCTCCGCTCACGCAAGTTATTCTAGCAATAGCTTGCACAGAAACACCAGCAAATAACAAGTGTGTAATGAGGTCCCTGGCAATTTTTATTTGCTCGCGGAAGATTTGGAGTTCTTCGCGGACCTCTTTGTACTGGATTTTTTTGCGCCAGTTGACCCGTTTTTTCTCGTTCTCGGAGTCGCTCGCCGTGCCTCCGCGCCCTTTAACGGCGCGGCTTTCCGCGTGCTCACGCCCGCTTGAGAGTGACCGCGATGCTTGCGAGTTGATGTGTACGGCACGCTCTCTGGGTCGACCACATGCAAACGTTGCCCTGCCTGCACCTGGACGCCGGTGACCCTGTTCCAGCGGCGCAACTGATTCAGTGAAACGCCGAAGCGATCGGAGATGGTGACCAGTGTCTCGCCTTTGCGCACCGTGTAAAGCAGTGTGTGGGCCGGTGGCGCGGCTGAGGGAGCAGCCGGAACCACCAGCGCTTCGACTCCCTCGATGCTATCGCTCGAACTCAGTTGATTGGCCGCTGCCAATGCCGCCACCGTAACGCGATACCTGAGCGCAACAGATGCCAGCGAATCCTCGGGTGCAACGCGATGGTAGCGCCACGCATTGCGCTTGCCCTCCGGAATCGCAGCGATGCGCTGCTCAAAGACCGTCGCCGTGCCGCCCGGGAGGTGCAGATCGAAGGACGTATCGGGCGGCGTGATCAGCCGCAGCAGGCTGGGGTTCAACGCCATCAGCTCATCCACCGGCGCACCCACCAGGTCTGAGACCAGCCTGAGGTCCACCGGGTAGTTGATGGTTACCGTGTCGGTCAGCACCGGTGGATCGAGCGTCACATCGTCGAAGCCGTATTGCCCGGGATGATTGGCGATGATGATGGCCGCTAGGATTTCCGGCACGTAGTTCCGGGTTTCCTTGGGCAGATTGTTGCGCTTGTATAGTTCCCAAAAGTCCGCATAGCCGGTCTTCTCGACGGCGCGTTGCACATTGCCTGCGCCCCAGTCGTAGCCGGCCATGGACAAATACCAATCGCCCAGCTGATCGTAAATAAACTTCATATAGCGGGCGTAGGCGCGCGTTGATTTTTCCGGGTCGAAGCGCTCGTCCACATACACATTGCGAGCCAGTCCGTAGTTGCCGTGCGGCATGAACTGCCACATCCCGCCGGCCTTGGAGCGGCGATTGAGAGCTCGCGGCTGAAAGCCCGACTCTGCCACCGCCAGATAGATCAGGTCTTGCGGCACGCCTTCTTCGCTCATTACCCGCTGGATCATCGCCTTGTAACGGCCGGCGCGCTCGAAGGAGTGGAGCAGCACGTTGTGGCCCTTCTGCGTGTTGGCAAAAAAGTTGATGTAGGCTGCGACGTAGTCGTTCACTACCAGCGGAAGATCGGAGTTAGTGGTGGCCAGATCTGCCTTGGCCTTGGCAACAATATTAGGGTCCACCTCGAAGGTGACATCCTCGGCGACATCGGCAGGTGTGGGCTCCTCTTTGGACACAAAGCCGTTACCCTGCTTCAGAGCCTCCATCTCGAGCGAGTTCACTCCGTCCACGATGTGGTCGAACTCCTCCTGCAACAGGGCATTGTTCTTGATGTCGAGGCCGCTGGTCATCATCAGGTCCACGGCGAGATCAAATTCCTGTTTGGCCTCGGGCAATCGCCCCTTGCGATAGTCGGCTTCGCCGCGCGTGTAGGCCTCCTCCACCTGCTGGATGAGCAGGCGTACCCGCTGTTGCTCAAGCGTGGGTGTTGGAGGTGAGGGAGCTGCGGCTTGCGGGGCTAGAGCGGGTCGAGGGGCCGCCGCGAGCGGGGGCGCTATGGCCTGCGGCTGCGCGTTGCCCGGAGCGCCTGTGGGTGCGCAGCCCGCCAGTAAGAGAGCTAGCTGAGCGCAGCCGAGAGATCGATAGTGAATCTTGCCTATGTGCATGAAGGATACTGTGCCCAGCCGCCGATAGGCCGCGAAAGGCACTATGCCGATGATAAGCTATGCCATGGAGGCACGCGCGCTCGAATGGCGTGAATGTCTCTTTTGCCAACCCAAGCATGGACGCTCGCTTCCTAAGAAATTTTGCGATTATCGCCCACATCGACCATGGCAAGTCGACGCTGAGCGACCGTCTGCTGGAGTTGACTGGCTCGGTGACGGGCCGTGAGATGCAGGCGCAGATCCTGGACGACATGGATCTCGAACGCGAGCGCGGCATCACCATCAAGGCCCACGCCGTCCGCATGATGTACAAGGCTCATGACGGAAACACGTATCAGCTCAATCTCATTGACACGCCCGGCCATGTGGACTTCAGCTATGAGGTCTCGCGCTCGCTGGCCTCCTGCGAGGGCGCGTTGCTCGTGGTAGATGCTTCGCAGGGCGTTGAGGCGCAGACCCTGGCCAACGCCTATCTGGCCATCAATCATGGCTTGGAAATTATTCCGGTCATCAACAAAATTGATCTTCCCTCGGCCGATATTGTGCGCACTCAAGAAGCTATCGAAAAAGCCGTGGGTCTGGATGCTACCGACGCAATTCCGGTCAGCGCCAAAACCGGCGAAGGCGTGGCCGATGTGCTCGAAGCCATTGTCCATCGCCTGCCGCCGCCTACGGGCGATCCCAACGCCCCGCTGCAGGCGCTCATCTTCGACTCATGGTTCGACGCTTATCGCGGAGTCATTGTTCTGGTGCGCGTGATGCAAGGCTCGATGCGCAAGGGCCAACGCATCCGGCTCATGTCCAATGGCAAGTCGTTCGAGGTCGAATCCATGGGCGTGTTGATGCCCAAGCCGGTCGAGATTGGCGAACTTCGTGCAGGAGAAGTAGGCTTCTTCGCGGCCACCATCAAGACGGTGAGCGACACTAAGATCGGCGACACGGTTACTGAAGAAGCGCGACCCGCGGCGGCCCAGTTGCCGGGCTTTGAAGACATCAAGCCCATGGTCTTCGCCGGGCTCTATACCGTGGACTCGCACGAACACACATTGTTGCGCGATGCCCTCGAGAAACTGCGCCTCAACGATTCCTCGTTTTTCTTTGAGCCGGAGAGTTCAGTTGCTTTGGGTTTCGGCTTCCGCTGCGGCTTTCTAGGCCTGCTGCACATGGAGATCATTCAGGAGCGGCTAGAGCGCGAATATGAGCTGGACCTGATTACTACTGCTCCCGGCGTGCGCTACCACATCACGCTGACCGACGGCAGTGTGATCGAAGTGGACAATCCCTCGCGCTGGCCCGAGCCCACAAACATCGAATCGATCCGCGAGCCGGTTATCAATGCCAAGATTCTGACCAACGAAGAATATGTTGGCGGCATCTTCAAACTGGTCGAGGAAAAACGCGGCAAGCAGGTGAACTTCGAGTATGTCACTCCGACGCGCGTCATGCTGACATACGAACTGCCGCTCAACGAGATCGTTCTCGACTTCTACGACCGCCTCAAGTCGATCTCGCGCGGCTACGCGTCATTGGATTATCAGTTGGCTGGCGAGTGGGAGTCACCCATGGTCAAGCTGGACATTCTGGTCTCCGGCGAACCGGTCGATGCACTCTCAATCATCGTTCACCGCGATTTTGCATATGAGCGTGGCCGGGCGCTGGTCTCGAAGATGCGCGAATTGATTCCGCGCCAGCAGTTTGAAGTTGCCATTCAGGCCGCTATCGGCGCCAAAGTCATCTCCCGCGAGACGGTAAGCCCGCTGCGCAAGAATGTTCTGGCCAAGTGCTATGGCGGCGACATCAGCCGCAAACGTAAACTGCTGGAGAAGCAAAAAGAAGGCAAGAAGCGCATGAAGCGGATCGGCAAGGTGGACATCCCGCAAGAGGCCTTTTTGGCAGTCCTTCGGGTCGGCGAAGATTCGCAAAAGTAACGATTACTTTGTGATCCAATTCACAATCTGTTTAACCGAATTTGTGGATAACCCCGGCAAACTCGTGTACCACCGATAGCTCGAACCAGCCAGCATAGGAAGCTGGATCTTCTCAAGATGTCGATTGATAAATAAGGAGTTGCCTCATCTATCAAAACAGAACAACTCTTGGCAAGAGGAAAGTTCTGAATTCTTTGGCTGGATTCGTGGAAGTAATCCACATTTTTTTCCACAAGCATATTTGTCGAGATTGCGGACATTCGCATGGTTTGACAAGCAGACTGTTTCGTCGCTCCTGAAGGTTGCCGCTGGAACAGCAAAGGCCCCGCATCGCGGAGCCCTTGCAAGCCTTCAATCTATGAAGTTCTTAGTGCGCGACAGGGGGCTTGATGACCGGCTTGGTGGCTGACGGCGCCGGTGCCGCAGTCCCTGCCGGCGGAGGCGGAGGAGCGGGCACACCCGACTTCACGTTGTAAGCGTCGATGATCTGCTTGGTGATGTTGGTGGACTCGCTGGCGTAAAGCACCGGATTCTGCTGCTGAGCAACGTCGAGCACCAGTGTGTATCCCTGCGCCTGCGCGTAACTGGCCAGAACGTCGTAGACCTTCGAGGCCAAACCGTTGTAAAGCTCTTGCATCTCCTGCTGAAAGTCGTTTTGAGCGTCCTCGGCCTGGCGATCCAACTGCTTCTTCTTGTCGTCGATAGACTTGGCGCGGCTGGCGCGTTCGGCATCGTTCAACTTATCGCCCTGCGCCTGCAACTGCTTGGTCAGATTCTCGACTTCATCGTTCAGGGTCTTCAGTTGCTGACGTTTGGGATCGTACTTCTTCTGCAGGTCAGCGAAGTTGCGCTGGCCCTCGTTGGTTTGGGCCACGGCCACCTGAAAGGCGATGACGGCAATCTTGGTTGGACCAGCGGGTGCCGCAGCGGCGGGGGCAGCGGGAGCGGGCAACGTTTGGGCGGCGGCGCTCAGGGCAAAGCCCGAGGCCAGTGTAGCGATAAGTGCAAGCGAGCGCTTCATGCGGGTGTAAAGCTCCTTCGGAATTCCTGTGGGTCTGTCCGCATTTCAGCGATAAAGCAGACCGGTGCCTCCTGCGAAACCTCACGGCCTTTTATCGGCGCCCCGCGCCGGATGGAGCAGAGACAGGAAAAGACGCGAACGGAGACGTCAGCAGGAACTAGTTGGATTATAGGGGCCGTGGGTAGGAGCGTCAAACAGTCAGGGCGCAAATTCAGCGCATATTTCAGCGAAGAGTGATTCCCTCGGCGGCCGTGCGGTCTCGGGCGATTGCGGACCACAGTGAGCAGTCAATTGGAGAGCGCTCTACTCGCAGGGCAAACAGAAAGGCCGCTCTCGGTGAGCGGCCTTTTTGTTTGCCCTGCGAAATCTCGGCCTAGAAAGTAGTGGACACAGTCAGCCGGAAGGTTTTGCGCGGCTCCCGGAACATGTCTCGTGCTCCGTAGCCTGCAATTGCTTCGTTGTATGTGTAGTCGCCCGCGCCGCCCGGCGGGAAAAGGTCGCGGGTGATTAGCTCCGCAGAGCAGCTTTGCTTGTTGGTTCCCAGGCTAACTGTATTGCAGAAAGGCCTCTCGTAGAGCCGTAGCGGGTTGTAAGCGTAGTAGAGGCGGAAAGGCGCGTTGATGACCGGCATGATGACCGAAAGCTCGCCGCCGGTGGACATGCGCGGAACAAAGTTGGTGCCGGAGATAGGCCTGATGTTCCGCTGGAACCCGACCAATGAGCCGGGCTTGCCATTTTCACAGTTTACGGAACCGTCTGGAGCTGTGACCAACGACGGGCAGCCATAAGCCGGCGAAGTCAGCGAAAGGAAGCCTTCCGGGCTTTGCATCAGCTGTCCCTTGTTCAGCGCCGTGTCGATCCCAAAGTCGTCGAAGAACGAGATCATCACCGGGCCGGCGATGGGAATGCGGTATTCGGCATTGGTAGTCAGGCTGGTGTCGCCGCCTATGGAGGCTATGCCGTAGACCGGCAGCGGCACCTGAACGCATTGAGTCAACTGCCGATTGCCCGGATACTGCGAAACGCAGTTGCCGTCCGGCTGGGTCAACTGCACGTTGACGCGATTGGGAACATAGCCGTAGGGTGTAGCGCCTCGAATGTCGAAGCCGCGAATGTCTGCTTCGCCGCCCGAGTAAAAGCGGTTGTTGGGAGGAGCCACGTCGCCGCCGTAACCCTGCACATAGCTCAACTGCGCACGCACACCCAGCACGTTGCGCCCGGTGGGCGACGGCGTCAGGTAGTGCATCGGCCGGAACTGCTTGTAAGCCACTGCCGGCGCAATATACCGCACGTTGCCCCAGATGCCGGAAGTCTGAAGCACCGCGGTATATTCCTTGCCGCTGCGCGGGCG
The DNA here is from genome assembly GCA_049518535.1 of Occallatibacter sp. Classification (GTDB taxonomy): domain Bacteria; phylum Acidobacteriota; class Terriglobia; order Terriglobales; family Acidobacteriaceae; genus Telmatobacter. Next base: position 52,974 of record JBEKRS010000030.1, read on the forward strand.
CATGGGGTTGTTGATGGTGTTGTAACGATAGCTGAACGATGCGTAGCTGTTGATGATGCCGGCCAGCGCATTGGACCCCTGAATGCCAGACCGGAAGCTGATGGTCTGGAAAAAGGTCTGCGAGGCGGTCGAGAACGCGGTGATTGACGACCGGCTCCACGAATAGGTGAAGCCCACCTGCTGGAAGGCGTGGCGCTTGAGCGGATAGCTGATCGAAAAGTTCGTGCCGTAAGAGGCCTGATTGTAGTTCTGCGTCAGCGATTGTTGCGCCGCGCTCAGGTTGGCCGATTGGCCGGTCGTGGCCTGGTAGTTCTTGGCCGCGTTGAAATCCTGCTTGTTGTTGAAGATCTGGAAGCCCAGGTTGAGCGGCCGGTTGCGAATGTAAGGCTGCGAAAATCCGAACATGAACGTACGGCTCACGTTGCCCAGGTTGCCCTGCAAGCTGAGCGTTTCACCTAGTCCGAGAAAGTTGTTGGTCTGGTAGTTGACGCCCAGGAACGCGCCCGACAAGCCACTGACGCCACCGTTCAAGCCGATCGAATTCTTGCCTTTTTCCTTGACCTTCAGCAGCAGGTCAACGGTGCCCGCCTCGGCATCCTGGTGGGCTTCTGAGTCCTGGTCAACCTTGAGCGGTTCAAAGTACTCAAGTTGGTTCAATCTGAGCAGGCTGTACTCCCACAATTGCGAGTTGTAGACTTGGCCTTCTTCCAACATCAGCTCGCGGCGAATCACCTTGTCGCGCGTGATGGTGTTGCCCTGGAATTCGATGCGTGAAACGTAGAAGGGCTTGCCCTCGTCGATATCGATGTCCAGCGAGACGGTCTTTTTCTGTTCATCGTAGACGGGCTTGGGGATGGCGCCGAAGTTGATGTAGCCCAACTGTCCGTAAGCTTTTTTGAGGTTCTCCAGGCCCTTGCCGATCAGAGTGGCGTTGAACCAGTCGCCGTCCTTGACGGCAAAGGTGGAGCGCAGGGCTCTGACGTTGCTCACCGCTTTGTTGCCGGTGAAGGTGATGGAGCCCAACCGGTAGCGCGCACCCTCTTCGATGGGCATCAGGATGTCGATGCGCTTGCCCTTGTTTGGCCGGAAGGTAAACCAGTTCAGTCCACCCTGATCGCGAATCTGCGTCTTGGGCTCTTCGATCGCCGCGTTGTAATAACCTCTGTCGCGATAAGCCTGGCGCACCCGCTCTGTGTCTTCTTCCAGCTTTGAGGCGTCGAAGGTCTGCGAAAAAAGGTCCTCGAAGATGATCGAATAAGGGATGCCGATGGGCTTCAGGTTCTTCATCGAGCGGCGCAGAACCAGGCTGCTGATGTGCTGGTTGCCGGTGAATTTGATCTGGCCCACCTTTACCGTTGGACCTTCCTTGATGTTGAAGTTCACCTGCACAGAGGCCGGTGGAATGGTCTTGACCTCAGTCTTGACGATGGCAAACTGGTGCCCGTGCTCCGACAATATGTCCTTCAGCACGGTCTCGGCCCGCTTGATCTTGGTCGGATCGTATTGGCTCTCGACCGATAGGCCGACCTTCTCTTTCTTGAAGCGGTCCAGCACGTCCGACTGCGAGACGGCGTTCAACCCCTTGTAGTTGATCTCGCGGATCGTGGGTTTCTCCCGGACAAAGATGTTCAGGATGATGCCCTTCTCCGAGTCTTCGCGTTCAATACGCACGTCGTCGAAATACGCCGTATTCCACAGCGAGTTGAAATCGCGCTCAATGGAAATGGGATCGTACGTGTCACCGGGATGGGTAAAGAGCCGCGCCAGCACGGTTTCCTTGGGAATGCGCCGGTTGCCGATGACCCGAATCGACTCGATGATCTGCGACTGCTGGGCCAAGGCTGTGCCGGCGGTAAGCGCCAGCGTTAGCAAGATCATCGTGCGCGCCAGACGGCTCGTAGCCCGCCAAATGCGGGAGATGGAAGTGTGCGTGATCTTCACCGGGCTCGTGCCCTGCGCTGAACACAAATACTGGTGCAGTCCATAGTTCGCCATCAGGTTCGGCTTCACGGGAAGAATATCGGCACCCTCACTGCTTAAAAGTCTGATACTGCATCGAGGAAAGATTGATTATATTGGACCGTGGCCACCCCGCCCAAACCGCCGGGCTGCCTATCGGCTCGGAAATCGCTTCTTCCCAGAATCTCCCTGCCGCGCTTGCCGCCTTCGGACTCGGGCAAGATCCCACAACCACATTCCTGCGACCAAAATCTGATTCTGCTGCTCCAGGAAGCAAAGATCGCATCCTTCGGGCTCTGGTCACAAGGCACACCGGTTAATTGGGACCTAACCCCCAGTCTAACGGACGCAGGCGGGTTGGGGAGCCTTTTAACCGGATCAAGGGGCGTAGCATCCCTTTTAGACGCAGGTGGGGCGCACATGACATCCTCTTCCGGTGGAGGATTATGAACGATGAAAGAGAAGCGCGAGACAGTTTATGAATTCTCGGCTTCCCGGCTGAACGAGAGTGCGAATGGATCTCCGATCAGCCTGGACGAGTTCCGGGGCCAGGTTCTGCTCATCGTCAACACTGCGAGCAAATGCGGCTTTACTCCTCAATACGCGGATCTGGAGCAGCTCTATCGCGCCTACAAAGACCGCGGCTTCGCAGTGCTGGGCTTTCCTTCCAACCAGTTTGGCGCTCAGGAACCGGGCTCGGAGGCTGAGATAGGCACGTTCTGCGAAAAGAATTTTGGCGTCAGCTTCCCCCTCTTCGCCAAAATCGAGGTGAATGGCCCTCATGCCCATCCCCTTTACCAATTCCTGAAGAAGGCCAACCCCGGAATCTTCGGCATCGAACGCATCAAATGGAACTTCACAAAGTTTCTGATCGACCGGCAAGGCAGGGTGGCAGGCCGATACGCTCCCTCGACCAAGCCCAAAGCCTTGGCCTCAGCTATCGAAGCCCTGCTCGACAGCCGATAAGGTGAGCCGCAGTCTGTTTCGTTTCGGTAACAGCCTGTTTTTTCGGGAATTCGTACGCAGATTGTCCTCTTTTCTTCCCCTTTGTTTGCCTCTTGCGCTATTCTTCTCCATATCTGGCCGACATTTCGATCTTGTCTCGTATGGGGAACAAGCCTGACGGGATAGAGCCAGTGAACGGAGGAAGCGGTGCGCCGAGATATTCCCATGATCCTGATTCGTGTGATTGTGGGCTTGGTGTTTCTGCTCGAAGGCATCCTCAAGTTTGTCCGGCCAGGGGACGTGGGAGCGGGGCGTTTTGCCGCAATCGGCTTACCGTTTCCCGCTGAGTTGGCGCGGTTGGTGGGCAGTCTCGAGATCGGCGGAGGCATCGCCATCCTGCTGAACTTCTATGCCGGCGATGCGGCACTCGCGCTGTTGGTGGTCATCGTTTTCGCTCTGATCACCACCAAGTTTCCTATCATGCTAGGCAGGCCGCTAGGCCGATTCTCGCTCGAAAGACTCAAAGACTACGGATGGCTGAGCTTTTTCCATGCAGCGCGCATCGAATTTTGCATGTTCTTCGCCCTGCTGGCCGTGCTCATCGACTCCGGCCTCCGTCTGGGCCGCAGAAGACGCTGGTATCAGGGCGGCGGGGACTAGCTAGGTATGCAACTCTCTTGCCCAACCTCAATCGAAGCGATAAGCACTGATTGCTGCGCCCATTGGCTCGTCGCCAAAGATGCGTCTTCCTGGCGCGTCTCCACCGGCTCCGGCCGCCACCATCAGCGGAATCAGATGTTCCTCGCGAGGATGGGCATAGGCAGCAAACGGAGCGTTTCGCCACTCCTTGAGTAGAGACGCCCGCTCTGGCTCAGGCGACGCGACGGCGTTCGTAAGCCATGAATCGAAGGCCCGGGCGCGTTCCAGAGTCTGCGGCTGAAGATAGCCGCGTAGATTGTGAAAGCTCATTCCGCTGCCGACGATCAGAACATTTTCTTCGCGCAACGGAGTCAGCGCTTGGCCAGTTGCCAAGTGCAACGCGGGGTCGAGCGACGCCGCGAGTGACAGCGTAACCACAGGAATCTTCGCTTCGGGGAAGGCCACCTTCAGCGGAACAAAGACTCCGTGATCGAAGCCGCGGTTTGCATTTACCGCCGCAGGCAATCCCGCATCACTGAGCAGGGTGGCCACGCGCTGGGCCAACTTCGGCTCGCCCGGTGCGGGCCAGGTGAGCCGGTATGTGTGCTCGGGAAAGCCGGAATAGTCGAAGATCAGGCTCGGATGAACGGTGGCGCTGGCCGTGAAGGCTGGCTCCTCCCAGTGGCCACTCACCACCACCATCGCCTTGGGCGCTTCGGGCAGCGTGGCGGCCAATCCCTGCAGGAAGCGCTCGGTCGCCTTCCATGTGTCTGCCGGTCCCCAGGTCCAATCCATAAAGAAGCACGGGCCCCCGCCGTGGGGCAGGAAGACTGCAGGCTGACGTTCGGATTTCGTTGGCATAGGCTTGGCTCTCCAGCTATTGCCGGCCTGCTTTTCTCAGGACGACAAATATAGTCGTTTGAACGACTATTATCTGGATGCCACAATCTAACTCGCGATTCATATTTCGCAGCCCGCCAATTCTGCCAATCAACGCGCGTCATTACGACTGGCGCATAGCTTCTTACTCCACCGGCCGCGCCAAGAAGTAAACATAGATCAGCAAGCCCATCCCGATGAAGCCGGGAATAAGGCCGCAAAGATAAACCGCTTGACCACTGACCAGCGCCCGCAGAAAAATCAGCAGCGCAATGCCCACACCGAGATTGACTATGCCGCCAATCTTCATGCCTTCGTGGGCCTTGATCCGTTTGATGTGTTCTTCCTCGCGCATCAGTTCAATGGCTGCCTTGGCTCCCTCGCCCGAGGCCTCGGTAATTCGCCGTAGCGTCTCTGCTTTGTAAAACGCCTCGCGCTCCTTGCGCTGACTGTCTACCCAATGGACAATGGCGGTAAACGAAAACACCGTCACAATGGCCACAATCGGAACCATAAAAACCGTCATATGCGTCATGTCTATCCTCCTCGCCGGAGCATCTCTCCAAGCGCTTGGTAGGACAGGCGGAGAGCGCGGCCGGTTGCATAATTTAGCAAATCGAGCCGCAGGCGTAAAAATGCAACCAGGCCAGGACAGGGATGGTCCAACCCGTTGCAGGGGGCCCAATTAGGAATGAGAGTCGCAATCAACGCCGATGTCGACCTGGTCGATGTGGAGCGTGTGCTGGCCGGCGACGCGCGCGCCTTCGAGGAAATTGTTCGCCGCTGGCAGGGGCCGCTGGTCAATATGGCCTGGCGCTATTGCCGCGACCGAGGACGCGCCGAGGAGATGGCCCAGGACGCATTCATCCGCGCCTGGCGTGGTCTGAGTCACTGGCGGCGCGAATCCAGCTTTTCTACGTGGTTGTTTGCTCTGGCCGCGAACGCCTATCGCTCCGAACTCAAGCGATTTCCAGCCGAGACCTACCCCTTGGATGCCGCTCCCGAACCCTCTCGCGCTGCCTCGCAGCAGCATGAACTCGAAGAACGAGGACGACATGAGGCAGTGCGCCGCGCTGTCCTGGCGCTGCCTCTGCGCTATCGCGAGCCCGTCGTTTTGTACTATTTCCATGAGATGGATTTGACTGCGGCCGCAACGACCATGGGCCTGCCCGAAGGAACCCTGAAAGCCCGGCTCTCACGCGCGCGAGCTCTGTTGCGACAGCGATTCCCACATTTGGAGGATGAAGAGGTACACGGCACAATGGAATTCTCTCGACTGAAGACAGGAAAGGAGGCCAGCAATTGAATCGAACCAAAAAAGTTCGCACCGAACAAGAGCGCACCGAGATCGACCAGACCAGAATCGACCGGGGTGCGATGATCGACGCGGAGATCGACCACATTTTGGCTGGCGAAGAGGAACTGATTCCCTCCTCTGGCTTCATGGCCTCGGTCATGGAGAGCGTGCAACAGGATGCTGCGTTGCCTCCGCCTATTCCTTTTCCGTGGAAGCTGGCCCTCCCGGGCCTTCTGCTGGTCGCCGGAGTGCTCGGCTGGGGCGTATTCGAGCTGATTCGCCTCGGCCTTCCGGCGCTGAACTCATTCGCGTTTACCCCGCCGCATCTTGCCGGCGGGCCTCTGGGTTTCGTCGAACAAGCAGGTTGGGTTGCAATGGCGCTGGGCGTCTCGCTGTTCTCCTGGCTACTCTCGCGCCGTCTGGCTGGCCGTGGCGGGCTGCTCTAGAAAATGCGCTCTCCGCGGGAGGCAACCGCCATGCAAGACCCCTTCAACCTAGAACGTTTTGTCAGCGCGCAAGCCGCTGTTTTTCCGCAGGTGTTGGCCGAATTGCGCGCCGGAGAGAAGCGCAGCCACTGGATCTGGATTATCTTTCCGCAGATGAAGGGCCTGGGCCACAGCTCTCAGTCCGAATATTACGGCATCGGCTCGATTGAAGAAGCCATGGCTTATACGCGTCATCCACAGCTCGGCCCGCGTCTGGTCCAATCTACGGAACTGGTGAATCTGGTTAAGGGACGTACCATCAACCAGATTCTCGGTTCTCCAGATGACCTGAAGTTTCGCTCATCGATGACGCTGTTTGCTCGCGCGGTCCCGGATACCCCCGCCTTCGCGGAAGCCCTCAAGAAGTACTTCAACGGTGACCCCGATCCGCTAACGCTCAAGCTACTGCGCTAAGATCGCGCGCGCTTTTCCCCAAACTGCCGCAGCTTGGCCAGCGTAGCCGCTGCCTGGCCGGAGTCGATGGCCTCGGCGCCCAGCCGAACGCCTTCCTTCAAATCGCCAGCTAGGTCAGCGGCCACCAGCGCGGCTGCGGCGTTCAACAGCACAACGTCGCGCCGCGCACCTGGGATCCCGGTCAGCACGTCGTAGAGCAGTGCTGTATTGGTCTTCACATCGCCGCCAGTGAACTGATCGAGCGTTGTGCGGGTCAGACCGGCCATCTCGGGCGTCACGCGGGCGGCTTTCAGCGTGGTCTCGCCAGTTTCGGACTCTTCGACGCGCGCCACCACCGACTCGCCGGTAGTCGTCAGCTCGTCGATACCGTCAGTCCCATGCACGACGAAGGCCCGCTTGGCGCCCAGAGCCGCCAGTGTGCGCCCAACAAGAAGCACGCGACTCGGCGCCAGCACGCCGATCACCTGCGCCCGTGCTCCAGCCGGGTTGGTCAACGGCCCGCAGAGATTAAAAATAGTCCTGAACCCCAACGCACGCCTTAGCGGTCCCACAGCCCTCATCGCCGGATGATAGAGCGGTGCATAGAGGAACATGAAGCCGGTCTCGCGCAGGCACTCGACGGCCAGCTCCGGACCCAGCTCGATGGGCACGCCCAAGGCTTCGAGCACGTCTGCCGCACCGCACAGCGATGTCACAGCACGGTTACCGTGCTTGGCAACCTTGGCTCCGGCCGCCGCCGCAACCAGCGCTGCGCCGGAGGAGATGTTGAAGGTCAGCGGCCCGCCTCCGCCGGTGCCCACTACGTCCACCAGTTCGCCCCGCTCCGCAGTTGTGAGCGGCAGCGGCGTGACGCGCTTGCGCATCACATCGACAAAGCCAGCCAGTTCCGGTGCCTGTTCGCCGCGCGTCGCGAGAACAGTCAGCAGCGCCGCGGTCTCAACCTCCGGCACATCGCCAGTCAAAATCTCTTCGAGCGCTTGGGCTGCCTGCTCGCGGGTCAATGCCGTGCCATCCTCGGCCAGCGGCTTCAAGAGCTCTTTTACCAATCCCATATTCTTCTATGGTAATGGCGCGGCTCGCCCTGCCGCTTTTTCAATCTCCGGATCACAAGCCGTTTGCCCCTCCTTTGGCGGGCACGATACTATTTCATTACCGCTGGCACGGTCTCGACTCCCTGGAACCCTCCGGACCCGATCCCATTAACTACAGCGGTCTTGGCGGTTATAACCAAACATGAAAATTCACGAGTATCAGGCAAAAGAAATCTTGGCCAAATACGGCGTTGCCGTGCCCAAGGGCGAAGTGGCCAATAACCTGGAAGAGGCCTTGACGGTGGCCAGCAAACTCTTTGCCGATGGCGCCTCGGGCGTGGTCGTCAAGGCGCAGATTCATGCAGGAGGCCGCGGCAAGGGCGGTGGCGTCAAAGTGGCCCGCACCCGCAAGGAGGCCGAACTCCACGCCAAAAACATTCTCGGTATGACGCTGGTCACTCACCAGACCGGCCCGCAAGGCCAAAAAGTGCAGCGGTTGCTGATCGAGGAGACAGCGGCCATCGACCGCGAACTCTATCTGGGCATCGTACTCGATCGTGCAACAGGCAAGCTTGTCTTCATGGCCTCGCAGGCTGGCGGCATGGAGATTGAGGTCGTGGCCGCCAAGACTCCCGAGGCTATCTTCAAAGAGACTATCGATCCCGCAATTGGCTTCGGCGCATGGCAGGCGCGCAAGCTGGCCTTTGCCTTGGGCCTCAAGCCGGCGCAGATCAATGCCGCAGTCGCCTTTTTGCAAAGCCTCTACAAAGCATTCATTGAGTCCGACGCCTCGCTAGTCGAGATTAATCCTTTCATCACCACCAAGGACGACAAGCTTTTCGCCTTGGACGCCAAAATTACCTTCGACGACAACGCGCTCTTCCGTCATCCCGAAATCAAGGCCCTGCGCGACACCGCCGAAGAGGATCCGCTCGAAGTCGAGGCCAGCAAGTATGCGCTCAACTACATCAAGCTCGACGGCTCCATCGCCTGCATGGTCAACGGTGCGGGCCTCGCTATGGCCACAATGGACATCATTCAATACGCTGGCGGCAGCCCCGCCAATTTTCTTGATGTAGGCGGCGGCGCAACCCAGGAGCAGATCGAACACGCCTTCCAGATATTGCTAGCAGACTCGAACGTCAAGGCAATCTTCATTAATATTTTCGGTGGCATTCTGCGCGTAGACCGGCTGGCCACCGGCGTTGTCGCCGCGGCGCGCAACCTAAACATCGCCGTGCCCATTATCCTGCGCCTCGAAGGCACCAACGTCGAGGAGGGCCGCAAGATACTGAAAGAGTCAGGCCTCAATTTTCAAGTGGGCGCAACAATGAAAGAAGCAGCGGAGTTAGTCGTAGCCACGGCTGCAAGCGTGAGGGTATAACATGGCGATCCTGGTTAACAAAGAAACTCGCCTGATCGTGCAAGGACTTACTGGCAAAGAAGGCACTTTTCATGCCATGAGCTGCGCAGAGTATGGCACGCGAGTGGTTGGGGGAGTTACTCCCGGTAAAGGCGGAAGCACGCATGAAGGCTGGCCGGTCTTCAACACCGTGACCGAGGCCGTGGAAAAGACTGGCGCTAATGCGACCATGATCTTTGTTCCCCCGCCGTTTGCTGCCGATGCAATTCTTGAGGCCGAAGATGCAGGGATCCCGCTGATCGTCTGCATCACCGAGGGCATTCCCACCCTCGATATGGTCAAGGTCTGGGCCAAGCTCAAGACCTCAAAGTCGCGGCTCATTGGGCCCAACTGCCCTGGAGTTATCTCACCCGGCAAGGCCAAGATAGGCATTATGCCTGGCCGCATTCACAAAGAAGGTTCAGTTGGCATCGTCTCCCGCTCTGGAACATTGACTTATGAAGCTGTGCATCAACTTACTCAGCGCGGCATCGGCCAGTCGACCGCCATCGGCATCGGCGGCGATCCTATCATCGGCACCACGCATATCGACGCGCTGCGCCTTCTCAACAACGATCCTGAAACCGAAGCCATCATCCTGATCGGTGAGATCGGTGGCACTGCCGAAGAGGCCGCGGCGGAGTTCGTCCGAAAGCATGTGAAGAAGCCGGTCGTCGGCTTCATCGCCGGACAGACTGCGCCTCCAGGCCGGCGCATGGGCCACGCTGGAGCCATCATCAGTGGAGGCCAAGGAACTGCAGCCGACAAGATGAAAGCCATGACCGCTGCCGGTATTCACGTCGTCGTTTCGCCTGCCGAAATCGGCGCTACGCTGGCGCGGGTGATTGGTAGAGCATAGCCTTTCTGAAATCTGATACGCCTTCGGCTCGCCGCATTGGTAGGCCGTTTGTGTTGGTGTAGCTCGTAAGAAGCGACCTACCAAACTCTGCAAGGCTTGGCACTCACCATCGCCGTTGTCTTTTTGCAACTGAAGCTCTTTGCAAACTCTGGCAGATCCTGTAAAACAGAATTCGTGCGGTACTCGTCCGGCGCGTGCGGATCGCTCTGAGCTTGGGTCCGCAGTTGCTCGGGACGCGTCTGCGTGCACCACTGCTGCGCATACGCAATCCAGAAGCGCTGCTCGGGCGTGTAGCCATCGGTCGTGGCATTCATGTCCAAATGCGCCGCCTGTGCCTTGTCGAGCCAAGCCAGCCATGCCAGCCACAACCCGCCAAGATCAGCCAGGTTCTCGCCCAGCGTTAGCTTGCCGTTCAGATGAACGCCGGGCACTGCCTCGATGGCGTCATACTGTTTGACCATGCATTCGGCGCGCTCGTTGAACTTTTGCTCGTCGTCCTTGGTCCACCAATCGCGCAGGTTTCCGTCCTTATCGAACTGACGGCCCTGGTCGTCAAATCCGTGCGTCAGCTCGTGGCCGATGGTCGAGCCCATGTCGCCGTAGTTGGCCGCGTCGTCCTCCTTGCCACTGAAGAACGGTGGCTGCAAATAGCCGGCGGGAAAGTTCACGTTGTTCATCTGCGGATCGTAGTAGGCGTTCACGGTGGGCGGCGTCATCTGCCATTCACCCTTGTCCACCGGCTTGCCGATCTTGGCCAGGTCGCGCGCAAAATCGAACTCATGCGCTCGCATCTGGTTGCCTAGCGCATCGCCGCGCACAATTGTGAGCGTCGAGTAGTCGCGCCACTTATCCGGATAGCCGATCTTGTTCATCACGGCGTGCAGCTTCTCTTTGGCTCGGATTTTTGTTGCGGCGCTCATCCAGTCCAGCCCGTCAATGTCCTTGTCCATGGCTTGCTCAATGGCCAGAGTCATGTCGAGGGTGCGCTGTTTCTCTTCAGGAGGAAAGTAGCGCGCCACATACACCTGACCCAGCGCCTCGCCCAGCTCCTGATCCACGCGGCTGGTGCAGCGCTTCCAGCGCTCCTGCTGCTTTTCTGCGCCGTTCAGAGTATGCGAGTAAAAGTTCCACGTCTCCAGGTCGAAGCTCTCCGGCAGGCTTGTTCCAGCGTAGGCGTGCAGCAGGTGCCAACGCAGATAGGTGCGAATCTGATCGATCGGCGTATCGGCGACCAACGCGTTGAACTCCGCAAAAAACTTCGGCTCCATGTCGTTGGCTTTGCCGGTCGAGGGCGCATGTGCGGTAACAACATAGTCGGCCAACGAAAAGTGCGTCAGCTCCTTTGAGAAGCTGGCCACGTCGGTCGGATGATTCAGGTTCTGCGGGTCGCGCTGCTCGGTAATAGTGAGCGAGGCTTTCGCCAGCCGCGTTTCAATCGCCAGCACGGTCTCTGCGTCCTTGGCAGCTTGCGCATCCGGTTCGCCGGCAAGCACAAAGATATTCTTCACATGAGCCACGTATTGCTGCCGCGTCTCAACGGACTTGGCATCTGTGCGCGTGTAGTAATCGCGCTCCGGCAAACCGAGCCCGCCCGCGCCGTAGAAGCTGATTACGTCGCTCGAATCGGCGAAGTCCTGGTTTGATCCCATGCCGAAAAATGCGTTGACGCCGATGGAGTGAAGGTGCGCCAGAAGCGCTGGCAATTCCGCCGTCGTTTTCAGCGCGGCGATGCGGTCCAACTCCGGCTGAAGCGGCTGAAGGCCCAGCTTGTTGATGGCTGATATGTCCATGCAACTCGAGTACTCGTCGCCGATTTTTTGCTCGTTGGCGGAACGAGCCGCTGCGGGCGCGGCTGTTTCTTCGAGGATTTGCCTGAGGTGCAGCCGGTTTAGCTCAAACAGCTCCGTGAAGCGGCCATACCTTGCTTGATCCGCCGGCAGCGGGTTGCGCTTGAACCAGCCGTTGCAACTGAAGCGATAAAAATTTTCGCAGGGGTCTACGGACTTGTCGACGAGCGAGGGATCGAAGACGCGCAGGGCAGAATCGGCGGGTGTGGTGGCGGGCGCGGTGGTTTGGCAGATAGCCGGGACGGCGGCCAGGGCGACAGCCAAAGCGATCGGAAAGCGATAAGGTGCGAGGGCAAAGCGAAACATGCCGAAACTTTATCAGAATCGCGCCCGAAATGGCAGGTAAAGAGGCCGGCAATTACAATTAATTCTTAGATACAGATTCTTTCAAGGAGCACACGCAGTGGCGCAACGCACCTTCAGCATCGTCAAGCCGGACGCGGTCCGCAAGGGTTTCACGGGGGCCATTCTGGCCGAGATCGAGAAGGCCGGCTTTCAGATCGTGGCTATCAAGAGGCAGTCGATTTCCGTCGCCCAGGCCAAAGGTTTCTATGCTGTTCACATCGGAAAGCCGTTTTTTGATGGGCTGTGCGAGTTCATGTCTTCGGGACCGCTGTTTCTGATGGTTCTGGAAAAAGAAAATGCCATAGCCGACTTGCGCAAGCTGATGGGCGCAACCAACCCGGCCAACGCCGAACCAGGAACCATCCGCAAGAAGTTTGCCGGCTCGATTCAGGAGAACGCGATTCACGGTTCAGATGCCGAAGAGACCGCGGCGTTCGAGATTGGCTATTGGTTCGCGGGATATGAGCTGATCTGATTTTATTTGGCGTTTTCGGTGGTTTTCGCTGTTGCCCACCTGATGTCATCCTACTATCCCAACTAATCCTCTGAATTAATCTGCAAGGTTTTGAAAATATAAAAGGGGGGGGAGGGGGGTGCCTTCTGGCGATCAGCTTTCAGCAGTCAGCCATCAGCAGTCAGCAAAACCGGTCCTCTGGTTGTTGTTCATACTTTGATTGTGCGCCGGGGGACGGTAATTCTCCGCAACCACCCGCGGGGGGGGGGGCAGACGACCCTTCGGGCCAAATTCCATGGGAAAGTGCCGTGTCCTATCCCTACAGCGGAATGACAAGAAGCGGGTCCTTCGACTTCGCTGCGCTCGCTCAGGATGACAAGCTTATTTAGATCGCTCAGATGGGATGAAAGGGGCGTACCTTCCTAATACGCACTGCGCGAGGTGGGCCATTTGGATGTTGAGATGGCCGCGCAGACACGGAAGTTGCAACAGATGGCGGGGCCGATGCGCGGGCGCGGTTTTTGCAGACAGTTCCGGGGATTGGAGCGTATGCGGCGATGGTGATCCTGGCCGAGTTGGGCGATGTGCAACGGTTTCAGAACAAGCGCGCGCTAGCCAGCTATGCGGGATTGACGCCGGGGGGGGCGCGAGTCGACTGTCGGCAACTATTCGCAAATACCACTGGACAGGTGCGGCCTTTTTCTTAGAAGGATGGCGGGCAATTTGCGAATAAGCATCAGAGACTGGAGGCTATATGAGCAGGTTCTCCGTGAGCGTCCGTGTTTCAGCGAAGTATTCGTCTACGCTGTGAGATCTTAGCGAATAGATAAAGCGGCACTCCGAGGAGGGCGATGGTCAGGGCAAACGCAAAGGCAGAAACACCTGCTACGGTTTCGGTTCGAGAAGCATAGATCGCATAAACGGTAAGAGCCGCGGGACAGATCCCAAGAAGAATGGGCACCCAGTCCGGGCCAGGGATGCGGAACGGTCTTGGAAGCAA
>JBEKRS010000031.1:0-58537 GCA_049518535.1 Occallatibacter sp.
CGGTAACCCAGCACGCTCCACTCTCTCAAAACTGGAGCGCCGCAAGTTGTCACTTTTCGCAAAACCAGCAACCTATATCTTCCCATTTAAGCCACAACCAACAACCTATAACTTCAAATTCAGCAAAAACCATCAACTTCTAACCCACTGTTTATCAAACAAATAATGCGCTAGTTCGCTCCACCTCGCAAGACGCGCGGCGGGTGGTTCCGGTCCCGGTGATTTTTTCAAACCAAGATGAGGGTGCCCCCTGCAATCAAACCTCAAAGTTGGCAAAAAACATTTTATGCGGTTTCAGTAAGTCATGTAGAATGCGGAACACGTGGGGCCTTTGATTCAATTGGCGAATCTATCGGCAATGTCAGCACGGGAATTGATCCGCGCGTGCGCCGAATCAAATGACGGCGCAGCATGGCAAGAATTTGTCTCCCGGTTCCATCGGCCCGTCTGCCTCTCGATTATTAGAACTGCATGCCGTTGGGGAGCCATTCCTCAGCAGGTTGTAGACGACCTGGCTCAAGAGACATACCTCAAACTCTGCGCTGACCAATGCCGCCTTTTGCAAGCCTTTGCAGACGAACGTCCTGAGGCAATAGAAAGCTACATAAGAGCGATTGCCACCAATGTGGCCCACGACCATTTCAAGTCGCTTCACTCCCAAAAACGGGGGTCTGGAATGGTCTCTCAACTGATTGAAGATATTGACCATAAGGCAGACGATGCAGGCTTTGGCGCCCAAGACACAATGGAGCGCGAGATCCTGCTGAGGGAGATCGGTCAGTGCCTTCAGGCCTGCTCAGAGGGGCCAGACCAAGAGCGGGATTGCCTCATTTTCTGGCTCTATTATCGACAAGGTTTGAGCGCCAAGGCCATTTCTGCCTTGCCCACTGTGGGACTGACTGCAAAAGGAGTTGAGAGCGCGATACTCCGGCTTACTCGCCTTATCCGAGCGCAGCTAGTGAACCTGCGACATCAGTCATTGCTATCCGCCAGCCCGGGCGAAAAAGGATTTCGTTCAGCGGAATCGTATTAATAGGAGACGCTGGTTTTGACACGGCCATTTGACAAACATCTCGACAGTGAAGAGTTTGAGGGGCTGATTTCATCACCTTCGGCAGGTGCGGTCGATTCTGTCCCGCTCTCGCAAGAGGCAACGGGAGAAGCCCGCAGTCATATTGCGAATTGCCAAGACTGCGCCAAGAAGGTGCAGATGCATGATCGTGTGCAAAGCGAGATTCTTTCTTTGGGAACGCGTATGCAGCGAGCATCACGTTTTGGTTGTTTCCCGGATGATGAGTGGATCAAGGTCGCGGCCGGATTACTACCTGAAGGAGAGATAAGGAATCGCTTGAATCACGCAGCCCAATGCGGGCACTGTGGACCCCTTTTGAAAGAAGCGGCAGCCACGCTCTCTAGCGAGGTGACTTCGAACGAGGAAGAATTATTGGCAAGCCTGGAAAGCGCTCGACCTGGGTGGCAAAGAACCATGGCTTCAACTCTGCAAAGCAACATATCGGACAAACAATTGCGCGCCGAAAGGACTCCTTGGCTGCAAAGATTCAGTTGGCATTCGCGCTTGGGTTTTGCGGTCTTAGCGATGGCGTTCGTGTTAGTCACTGTTTGGGGCAGCTTGCGTTTGATTCGCCCCCCTAGCGCCGAGCAGTTGTTGGCGAACGCATATACGGAACACCGGACGCTCGAAATTAGGATTCGTGGCGCGAGATTTGCTCCAATGCAGGTCGAGCGGGGAGGAGGCAGGTCAAGCCTAGACCGGCCCTCATCCTTGTTGAAGGCGGAAGAGCAAATCAGCGAAAACCTTAACAGGGATCCAAACTCCCCTGCGTGGCTTGACGCAAAATCGCGCGCAGACATGCTCGATGGCAACTATGGTTCGGCGATCGAAGCGCTGCAGCGTGCGCGAGAAGGGAACCCTGATTCTGCAGATATTCTCACAGATCTTGGATCTGCCTACTGCGCACAAGCAAACTCTACCGGTCGTGCGGTCGACTATGCGAATGCCATCGAATTCTTGAGCATGGCACTGAAGAAAACTCCTGACGATCCGATTGCTCTTTACAATCGGGCCATCGCAAACGAGGGATTGTCTGAGTATGTGTCGGCTGCGGAGGATTGGCAAAACTATTTGCGAGTCGATCCTCAGGGGGATTGGGCCGATGATGTGCGCAAACGGCTTGCGGCTGTGAGGCAAAAGCTAGAGTCGCGGGAAAAGAGCCTCTCAGAACCCCTGCTTACACCCCAGGAGATTGCCCACGTTGGCACCGAGAGCGAAGCTCTCAGGAACAAAGTGGATGATCGGATTGAGGAGTATCTCCGGCTCGCGGTCACCGACTGGCTGCCTGGCGCGCTTCCGGACTCCAAAACTCCTTCGCATTCGAATGTTGATGGCGCGCTCGCTTTTTTGGCTACACTCACGCGACAACGACACCATGACACTTGGCTCGCAGATTTGCTTGCCCATGCCTCTGGACCAGGCATTCCTAGCGCAGTAAAAACATTGGCTTCATCGGTTAATGCAAATCAACAAGGCGACTATCTCAGAGGTCGAAGCTTTGCACACAAATCGGCCGATCTATTTCGATTGGCTGGGAACCCAGCTGGCGAATTGCGGGCCAAGGTGGAAGAGATTTACTCCGATCATCTTCTTTGGGATGGGAATCGCTGCGAAGCGCTTCTCCGCAGTGTGAAGGAACCGCTGGAAGAGAGCAGCTACACGTGGCTGCAGGCACAGGCGAGCCTTGAAAAGTCTAATTGTGGCGACTTGGTTGGTGATCTCGGAACCTACTTAACTGCAATCGAAGAGGGAATGCACGAAGCCGAGGAGAACAGTTACACCTCTTTGTATCTAAGAGGTCTGGGCTTCCGCGCCCAGGCAGCGGCCTCCTTTGGAGACGCTGCCACAGGTTTCGCGCTCGCATCAAAGGGCCTGACACTTTTCTGGTCTGGACAAGGCGACCTCATGAAGGGTTATAACCTTTATACCGACTTAGATACAGCTTCGGATAATCTACGGCTTTCCAATCTGCAAGTTATCATCTCTAGGCAAGCGACCTATTTAATTGACCGGCACCCTAATGTATTGCTCCGAGCCATGGCTCATCGTTGGTACGGTAATGCCGCATATCTTGCAGATTTGCCGCGTCTGGCCGAGTCTGAGTATTCCAAAGCCACGGAGTTATTTGCCGACTCTCCAAAAACAGTTGCTACTACACGCGACCGAATGGATGCGGAGGTCCGGCTTGCGCAACTACAGATTCGACAGCGCGACTTAGAGCAAGCTGCCTCCCGGCTGCAAGAGGTGAAGATAGATCTGGAAAATACGCCCAGCTTCAATCCGGAGATCGAATTCTACACCGCACAGGCCGATCTCGCGATGAAAGAATCGGATTCAGCTGCTATGGAACCGGCGTTACGCTCTGCTATTTTCCTTTCAGAATGGGCACTAAATTCATTTTCGTCGGAGGCCGACCGGCGCAGTTGGGCAGAGCAAACCCGAAATGCATATCGCGATGCAGTCGAGTGGAAACTACGCACCGGCGATGCGATTGCAGCGTTGGAATTGTGGGAGTGGTACCGGGGCGCAGAGTTGAGAGCGGCTGAAAGTGCGTCGAGGCATGAAGCGGGCAACTTGGATAGCGCAAATCCCCCCGATCCACGTGACGCTCCGCCGCTGCCCGAGCCCAAGGTTGTATCGAGCCAATTGATGTATCTCCGGGATCAAACTAAAATCGCGTACGGCATCTTCCCTGATGGAATTGCGGTCTGGCTTTTCGACGATCGCGGTGTGCGCTCGCAATGGTTATCGACTTCGTTGCCGGTGCTGCAAGAACACGCAGGCCAATTTGAACGGCTCTGCTCCGACCCGACCTCCGATCTCACTGCCCTAAGAAAGATCGCGCGCTCGCTGTACGACATTCTTATCGCTCCCATGGAAAACCAAATAGCGCGCGGCAGAACACTCATGATCGAGCCGGACGGTTTTCTGAATGAGATTCCTTGGGAGGCGCTCGAAGACCGAGACGGCCACCACCTTATCGAGCGCGCGGCAGTTGTAGTCTCTCCAGGCGTGTATCGGGAAATGAATCTGAGAGCCCCTGTCGCAATCACGCCTCAATCGCCGGCTCTGGTGGTTAGTGTGCCGGCAGCTCCAGCCGAGGGGTTAACGCCCCTGACAGATGCAGAGACGGAAGCGGAATCTGTTGCCGGAAGATTTGGGGCGGCCCGTCTGCTTCGTGGCGACGATGCTACGCTTTCCGCAATTCGCCACGACATTCGGGATGCAGCTGTTCTCCATTTTGCCGGGCACGCCCTGTCGTCAACACTTCGCACCGGCTTGGTGCTCGCGGAACTCGACCCGAGCACACAGCGTTCACGTTTAATAACTGCCGGTAGCTTTAGCTTGAAAGATACAAATCATCTGCAATTAGTAGTACTGTCGGCATGTCATACGGCCGCCGGATCTCTGCCTGAATCATCCGGCACTGAGAATCTCGTTCAATTTCTGTTACACGCGGACGTGCCTCATGTAATCGCAAGCCGGTGGAACGTCGATTCCAGCCAGACCTCAAACCTGATGACGCATTTCTATGAGCGGCTTCTCTCCGGGAGTGACGCAGCAAGTTCGCTTAGAGATGCGGAGTTAGCGCTGGCGTCTCGGCCCAATTCGGCACATCCATACTATTGGTCTGCTTTTGAACTTGAAGGAACCAAATGAATCCTCAGGAGGGATCAAATGACAAATCGTTGGATGATTGCACTTTGCCTTGGAAGCCTCCTCTGCTGCGCAACGGGATGCTGCAACCAAAAACGGCTCGATATCACGCTTGAAGGACCCTGGATCATTTATGTGGAGCCCCAATTCGACCACGACGGGCACAAGGTGCCGGTGCTAATTGCAGTCGCGCCCACACTGGCGACCGCGCCACTGCCCCCACCCCCACCTTCACCCCAACCCTCACCTTCACCCGCGAGTCAAATGGACGTGTATCACCATCATTTGCCGCAAATAAGTGCAGGCGACGGATATTACATTACAGTCCCCGACATTTACTGCCTCACCTTCGACAATGAGTGCGCGCGAAAAGGCCCACGCACACTTACTACCGATCATTACCCCAGCTCAAGCCTCTTAACGGTTCCATATCGCGCCGCCGCCGACCACTCGACGCGTTGGGACTGGGTGAGCATCGCCAGAAATGGAGCTAAGAATAATGGGACTAACAATACGGTCCTGATCCTGCCCATGCCCGATTCCTATAGCGACGACGGAGTATACCAAATGCACTTTGCATCGGCTTTCGATTCAAGCGGAAATAGTTACAAAGCAATGCCATTTGGCGTCGAGGCACATAGCATTGGCTTGATCCTCCACTACACCAAGGTGCCGACGCACATTAACCTTGCATCCTGCGATCCGGACAAACAGCCGAGCGCTGCGAGTTGCAACGCTAAGGCCCCCGACCCGATCCGCGAACTCGATAACAGCGGCACGCTCAAAATTGAGATGAGGGCGCCAGACGATGAAAACGGCTGCGACTACCATGTGCGCTTTGCTTACATGAACATCTACAAGCTGATCGGAAACGACTTCAACAAAGACTATGCAGTTGTCGAACCCGCACTTTATGATCAGGGTCGGTATCAGTACCAGGACAAGGACTCTACAGATTGTTTCAAGTGCGATCCCCAAAACAACAACATCATTGATCCGAGTAGCTGTCCCACCATGCAAGGTCATGGGGCCACGGTTCCAACGGATGGTTCTTCGATGGCATGCCCAAAAGAAAATGCAGAGACGGCAGCGACGTTGCTTTTTCCTACTCCGATCTGCGCTATCATTGACCAAATAAACAAAATTAAACTGACAAGTAACGCTGATTCCGATATTACGTCAGCATTGAAGGCGGTAAATGAGGCCAATGCACTCATGTCACAGCTCCATCCGCAGTTCCCCAGGATCTCGCAAGTCTTGCGGATCGGAGGGCTAATAGCTGAATCGAAGAATTATATCGAACGGTATGAGATAAAAGTTTTAGCTAATCAAAAAAAAGGGAAATTGTCAGATGCCGAGAAGCAAGAAATTCTTCCGAAACTAAACAAAATAAAAAAAGACCTAGATGAAGACAACGTCAAGGGTGGAAATGACTGCCAGGCATCCACGGTGCGTGTGGATTAAAGGTTGATCGATACCATATCAGTATTTAGCGGACGGCGGGCAATTGCCGATACCGTGCCCGCCGCACGCTAAATACTTCGTATCGGATACCGGCACAGCCACCTCCTGCAGGTTCCGCCTGCCCACCTATTAAAGCCATTTGCCAATTCAAGCAACCTTATAGATTGCATCCTAGTGAAGAAACTCAAACGCTCTAATTCGCAAAAAGGACTTTGTCCATAGGTGTCGTCTTAACTGTTGGAGGCGACATAGCGCGCACTTAGCTAAGAAAGTAAGTGAAACGACATAAGTCTCCTCCACAATCCCCGGAGGTGATTAGAATGAGATTCACTCGCATAAGACTAAACTTTGCCCGCATCGCGCGGACATTCGCCGTTGTCCTGGTTCTCTCTACCGTAGTCTTTACCTTTGCCCAGAGTGTCCCTCCCGGCACGGGCAGGTTTGGAACTGCAAAGAATGTCAATGAAGAACCTTCAACCCCTCCATCCACTGGCACATGCACGCAGCCGAAGCCGTGGTTGTTCCCGATCAGTCGTCCGACAACAACGAATGACCAGATCAACTGCTACTACAACACGACGAGCAACCTGGCATTCGCGACCGAGGCGCAGTACCTCTACAACCCCGGCGGAAGCGCGAACACAATCTCCGGCAGCCTCGCTTCGTTGCAGTTCCCAGGAGGGGTTCAATTGACGCTTGCCGGCAACGCCAACACGGGATCATGCTCTAGCACGGCCACGAACACATCGAGTGGCGGTACCCAGCCGACTACGAATTCGACCAATTCGACCTGTGGATCCTCCGCCAGCGGCAGCAGCACACCATCACTTCAGCAGGATGTACAGACCTTGACGCAAGGTGGAAATTTCGCTCTGAAGGGGCTTTGGCCGATTGTGAATGTGCGGGGAAAAGGGATCCAGGTTATGTCTGTCGTCGCACCCAAGATGGGATTCGAGATTAGTGGTCTGACAGGGCAGAACACTGCAACTGGCGCCACTGACGTGAATAGCAACCTGTCGAGTGAAACCTATTTCCAGATCGATGCAATTCCCGCTTCGGATAACAGCGAAAGTCCCGGCTCCGTCTTCCTCGACTATCGCGGAGGCTTGGAGCATGTCAGCAGCACATTCGCAACAAGCGCCGGGCTAAAGAGCGGGGATAACTTTGGGCTCCAACAGTTCTCTGCCGGCCTTGTCATCAACGGGTTCCTTCGAATCAGCGCGCAGAGATACTTTGGGCCCGAGCAGGCATACGTCAACAGTAGCGGTAGTCCAGCGACAGTGAACAATTTCAAGAACTGGCAGTTGGCAGTTCAGATTGTGCCCTCCAATGGAAAGACGAAAAGCAAGACATCTAACCCGAACTCAAACTGATTTTCCGAGAGTATCTGTCGTAACTGTCGTTGAAATTCGAAACAAGGAAGAATCAGGAACTGTGGGCTGCATGGTATTCTCGGCGTCTCTGCCAAGGAAAGAATGAAGTGGAACCGCTGCGCCGGAGGAAAGAGGAATAAGAAGCCAGCTAAGCAGATGGTGAATTGAGAATCATCGGGAGATAAAGGGCCTTTCGCTAGACTCCAGAGCCCTTTTCTCCCAAAGCGTCCTCAGCACGGAGATGCCTCAGCCTAGCTTCATCATGTGAATGTGGTTTATGCATCTCTGATAAATATCTGCAAAACCTTTATGCACCGGTTGCAGTACGAGCGATTTTTGCCGCGTCCGTCGCGGTGCAGGTTCTTGGCCTGCATGGCACTGGCATAGTTGGTTGCGCTGATGGCCATCGCCACCATCACCGCATGGCTGCTGCTCCCGAAGCCTCCATGTGCAGGATGAAGGGAAGCAAGCTTTCGGTCTCGTGAATCGACACCGGTCATTTTGTTACTACAATGCTCAGAAGTTGAGCTGCCAGTCGCGCGTAGTTCAGTTCAAGACAAAGCGTTTACGCATCATCTAAATGGCTGTCGGACTTCCTTGATGAGAGGGACATGGTTAAATGTAGCCCACCTAGCCACTAGCATCTCTGAAAACGCTATTACTTTGTCAGTACTTTTCGTTTGTGGACTCGTAAAGGTATTGATCGGGTAGGCACGGGGAAATCCTGGCAGAGGCAGCGTATGAGCTTCTGAAATCAGAATTACACCATCATTTCGCGAGTACCGCAACCTGCCATCCTCGTCTTTCTTTTGGAACGCGTTACAAAGAGCATAGTAAATCACATCAGGAGCAAGCATTTCCGCGCCCTCGTTCAAAAGTACGATAATGCCCGTCGCTTCGGGAATACCAAAAATCAAGCGCGTATCGCGGACTTGTTTATCTGCCTTGGCGACATCGTCATCAATAATCTTTGCGATATTCAGCATCAATCCCCGCTGCAAAGAGTCGGTGTCAGGTTGATTAGAGAAGATGCGCCGCGTTGACACCGTACCAAATGCAATAATCCCGCGATCGCGCATTATTTTTTCCGCAAATCTCTGGGGCCTCCCTACAGGGTCAGAGACGAGCGTCTTTTGCTCGACTATTATTTGTCGGCTTTGAAAGAGGTAGTCCGCCCTCATTCGATCATCAGGTTCTTTGGCATTATTTAGCAGGGAGTCAATGTCTTCGAATTCATCAAGGGTCTTTACAAAAGATTCAAACCGCGTACGCAGGGTTGATTTTCCGTTGTCCTTGCGATTACTCATATACCGAGTTTAGCGCTTTATCACAATTCAACTAGCCTTCGTAAACAGCCCTTGTGATGAGTTGACGGGTATCCACGCTACCGGAGCCAAGGGCCGCGCTGGTGGCCATGGCGGTCGAGATGGCATACAGCTATGCTCCCATCCAGAAGTAAGAACCGTCGCGGGGAACCTTTCCGGCCTCGTCAGTGTCCAAGTTAAAGAGGGATGCCACCGGCAACAGACAAGAGCGTAGGCGTGTACCCTGAAGACTGGAGCTTGTGGATGCGTGGAATTTTCATTTTGATTTTTTCGGCGGCGCTTTTGTTGTGCGCTTGCCCGGTTCAGGCGCAGATCACGGCTGCCAAACCCGCGAATGCACCGGCTAAGGCTCCTGAGGGCGCGACGCACCTGATGCTTCCGCCTGTGCCCAAGGCGCTGCTGCCGGATTCGTTTGCAGGATGGGTGGCAGTGCGTCCGGCGAAGAGTGCGCGGCCGATTCTCACTGATGCGGCGCAGGCTGATCCGGCCAACGCGGCCGTCCTGAAAGAGTACGAGTTTAGCGACGCGGTGGTGACCGATTACAAGCGGGAAGGCGAGACGCTGAGCCTGCGCGCACTGCGTTTTCATGACGCCAGCGGGGCCTTCGGCGCGTACTCGTTTTATCGCCAGAATGGTTGGCCAAAGGAGGAGATCGGCACGGGGGCAACGTCGGATCACAAACGAGTGCTCTTCTGGGTTGGCAATACGGTGGTGGATGCGAATTTCTCGCGCATCAGTCCGATGTCAGGCGCGGAGTTGCGCGAGCTGGCGGGGCAGATTCCGGTGCCTGAAGGCAGCAAGGCGCTGGCGCCTCCGATCCTTGCAAATCTGCCGCAGGCCGAGCTGAATGGGCAGACGACGCACTATGCGCTGGGGCCGGCGAGCTATGCCGGGGCGGGCGGCGTGCTTCCGGTCGAGCAGGTGGGCTTCGATCGCGGCGCGGAAACTGTGACCGCCAACTATGCGCTGCGCTCCGGCGTGGCCACGCTGACCATCATTGACTATCCCACGCCGCAGATGGCCGCGGCGCAAGAGAAAAAGCTTCGCGATTACATCAACGGGTGCAAACAGGCGGGCAAACAGGCCCAGGCGAGTTGGCCCAAGCCGCTTCAGGACTCCGACCTGGCATCGCTCGAGGTGCGCAGGAGCGGGCCGCTGGTGGCGCTGGTGAGTGGAGACGCCATTCCCGAAGAGAGCCACAGGCTGCTGGCGACAGTGCACTATGAGGCGGACCTGATGTCGATTCCACAGCCCATGGAGTCAGAGGCGGCGAAGACGGGAAAGTTGCTGATGGGGATCGCCGTCATGGTGATCATCGGGGCGAGTGCAGCGATTTTGCTAGGATTTTTTCTGGGAGGTTTCAGGGCGCTGTACCGCATTGCGCGCGGAAAGCCAGCTTCGTCGGTCTACGATGTGGAGTTCACCAGCTTGAATCTGCGGGAGTAAGAGGGAATTTCGGGGAAGAGTAGCGGGGCCGTATCCGAAGGGTTAACGGGCGGTGCAAAACCTGTGAAAAACACGTAGAGACCCTAAGAAACACCCATAAAAGACGGGAGATTGCGGAGAGAAAAAGGCGAAGAAGCGTCGAAGATGCCCTCTGTGCATTTCCTGAGAAACGTTTATTAAGTCATTGATTAACAAGCGCTTATTTCTTCATCGAATTCTCCTTGACACTCCCTTCCCCCGCCCCTACTATGCAGCCAGAAAGTTCTGATGGTTTTGCCTCCGTTGGAACTATTCTCCCTGAGGAGAGAGCTGCCCTGTTGCCGGGTGGCTCTTTCCGTTTTTGGACGGTTTTGAAGGCCTAGCCGTTTACAGTTTCCTGGGCTTCAGATTAGCCTCCCGAATGCAAACAGGCCCACGGCGAACCGTGGACCTGTCGGGTTGGAGAGGGTTTGCGTTACTTGTGCTTGGACTCTTGCCTGGGCGCTGAGTGCTGCTGAGGAGCCGGATGAGACGCCGGCGCCGCGTGAGATGGAGGTGCGGAGTGCTGCTGAGGTGCCTGACGCATTGCTGGCGCCGGATGTGACGCAGGTGCAGCATTGTGCTCTGCAGGTGCAGACTGATGGGCTGGCTGCGATGCCGTGTGCATTTGCGGTGATGCGGAGTGCGATTGAGCCGCCGGCGTGCTACCGTGAGCTGCATTCTGTGCCGGCCGTGCCTCTGCGGCAGCGGGATGCGCTCCGTTGTTCCCCAGTGGTCTGCTGACAGCCGCATTCGCCGGGTGTCCGCCATTGTTCTTGGCATACGACGTCTTGTCGGCCCTGGCAGTTTGAGCGTGTTGCTGTTGGAACGAGGTTGGCGCCGTGTGCTGTTCGTGTTCAGCTGCCCGCTCCTCGGCCGTAGGTTGATGTTGGACGCCGCCCGGACCGCCGCTGAAGGCAGCATGGTTGTTATTGACGATGGTCGTATTGTGGACAATTGTCGTGTTGACGTAAGTATTGTGGATAACTGTCCTATTCACGTTCACGACTGCTGTGTTGTATGCGAAGTGTCCGCCGCGCCACTCGCCGCCGGCGAAGCCGATACCGCCGTAGCCGAAGCCGTAGTTCACGCCGCCGTAGAAGCCGATGTGCGGACCCCAATAGCCTTCATGGAAGATGTAATGGCCGCCTTCCCAGCCCCAGTAGTGAGGAGTCCAGAGAAAGCCGGGCTGAGGCGCGGCGACCCAGGTTCCAGGAACCCAATAGTAGCCATCGTCGCCGTAGGCCCAGTAGCCGGGGGTCCACATGAGGTCGGGCCCTGGGCAAGGCGGTTGCACATAGACCGGCAGCGGCGGAGGGGCAATCCCTACGCTGATGAAGATGCCGGCTTGTGAGGAGACAGGAATGAGCAGAACGATCAACGCCAGCAGAAGCCAGCGTGCAGAGCGCAATAACTGCATGAGAAAATCCTCCAGTGTTTTTGGCGGTGATGAGGCCTGAAACTCAGCCTCACTGCCGGACCTATTCGGATAAAACCCATTTCCCTGGCGAAAGTTGCCGAGGAAGCAGGAGAGCATCTCACCAAGGCCGCACAGGAGCAATTCAGCCGAGCGGCGTGCAAATCTTCGCCGTCATTATGGAGCAGCAGAAGCTCGCCCGCTGCTGCTCCATTCGGCTTGCCAATAAGTTTACCGCCAAGCGAGCCTGGCCGTCCGCTCGATTGCGTGCGGGAAGAGATTTTCTGCCAGCCGCATAGCCGCGCGCGTTCAAGACAATGAGTCTTGCCGTAGCTTGGAAACACGGCTCAATAGCGATAACTGATGCCCATACCTAGAACGTGGCGCGCGTTCAGATTCACGGGGATGTAAGCGACCTGCGGGGCAGGCGCGGGCAAGAAAGTTGGCGAGGGGATCGTTCCGATGTTGTTTGCCACTTGGCCAATGCCGATGTCGAAGGCGAAGTGCGGCTTTTCCCTCTGCGTAATGCGTACGGCATAGTCCAAAGTTGTCGGCAGATCGGCCTTGCCGGCCACCAGGGGAATGCCGGTGGGAGGAGCAGCACCCAAGCCCTTGACGGTTGGCGGTTGCTGGGTGAATCCCGCCGAAGGAACGGCCACGATTCCGTGTGTGATGGGTAACGGAATACCCAGGCCGCCGAAGAGCCGTCCCATGAACCGGTTGCTTTGACCGCCGATGCCATAAATCGAGGCATTAGTAGCCTTCCATCCCAGGTTCACCAGAAACGGGACCGGAGGTTTGGCCCAGGTTTTGGTGACGGCCACATAGACGTCCCCATTGGTGTATGACTTGGCAGCCGGGACGGGCAGGATGGGTAGAGTTCCACCTTCCTGATCGATGATTGCTGCCGCCTGATCGTAGAGTTCCACCGCTTGCTGGTACGCAGCGCCCGAGACAAATCGATCGTTGGTGCGCACTAAGCCGCCGACCGCAATCCCCGGTGTCCATGGGCCAAATTGGCCATCGTTGATGGCCACCACTTTGCCGTGAAAGACATTCATGCCGTTGTAGTTCCAAAGCTGGCTGAAACTTGGCGTGACTGGTATCGCGGTAGCCGATGATGTGGAACCCAACACTGCATTGGCCATCACAGTAGTGCCCGATCCGCTGTCGCCAAACTGATGCATGCTGCGCGTATAGCCGGCTTCGGCGCGGCCGTAAAAAGCTTCTGTGATGCTCAAGGTTTCGATATTGCCGATGACCGCGTTGGCATCAATGAAGTGGAAGCCGACGGCGGGGTGGGAAAACTTCTCGCCCTTTTCCATGTAGACCACGTAGGCTGTGGGCGTAAGGAAGCCGCCGGTTTGGCCCTCCAGTGTCAGGTACTGAGCTTTGAGTTGCAAGGTGGGGAACATGGCAACCGTGAGGAAGCCGCAAACAATGAGTTTGTGGATGGTGCGAAGATTCACTTGGATCTCACTCCCGTAGAAGGCAGCTGACTGCCTTCGATGACGTTCAGAATCTAACTCGTTGTAACATAAACGAAGTAGCCTCGTCTTCTACTTTGTTTGGGTGGTAGACTCAGCCCATGCCGCGCGGTTTATTTATTACACTCGAAGGTTTGGACGGTTCGGGGAAATCAACGCAAATTCAGCGACTGGCTGCATGGCTCAAAAAGCGCAGCCACGCCCCCCTGGTGACTCGCCAACCGGGAGGCACCGCGACCGGCGACCGCATCCGCGCCTTGGTGCTTGATTCGCGTTCAGCGGGGCTTATACCAATGGCCGAGATGGCCCTGATGTTCGCCGACCGCGCCCAGGCTATCTCCGAAGTCATCGAACCCGCGCTCGCAGCCGGCAGGATCGTTCTTTGCGATCGCTTTACCGACTCGACAGAGGCCTACCAGGGCGGTGGGCGCGAGCTGGGATCCGATGCCGTTCTCGAACTGCATCGCATTATCTGTTCCAACCTCCAGCCTGACCTGACGCTGCTGCTGTTGCCTTCGCTCGAAGCCTCGTTGGCCCGCGCGCGCCGCCGCAACCAGCGTGCCGAAGATGAGAGCGGACAGAACGAAGGTCGCTTCGAGCAGGAGCAAGATGCTTTTTACAGTCGCGTCTGGCAGAAGTACCAGGAGATCGCGGCACGCGAACCAACTCGCGTTGTCCGAATCGAAGGCGACCTCTCGATCGACGAGGTCCACGAACAAATCGTCGAAGCCGTGGCCGAGCGGTTGGTCGGGTTGGCTGCCGGAGCGCTTCGTCTCTGACCTTTCCGCGTGAAATCGATACCTGCCGTTTTTTCCTGCAAACTTTAAACAAGCCCGCGCAATTACACTTTTATAAGTGACCAGAGAAAATCCATTCGCGCCGCAGCTCGATCTCAGTTTTGAAGAGCCGCGCCACGCACGCCGCATCTGGCCCGTGCGGGAGCTCGTTGGGCAGGTGCGCGAACTGGTGGAGCAGGAGTGGGCCGACGTGTGGGTGGAGGGTGAGATCTCGAATTTCAGGCCCGCGCCCTCCGGCCATGTTTATTTCACTCTGAAGGACGCGGATGCGCAACTCCCGGTCGTGCTATTTCGCCGTCAGGCGATGCTCTTGCGCTTCCGCCCCGAGGACGGCCTGCACGTGCTTGTGCGCGGGAAGGTAAGCGTCTACGAGCAGCGCGGCCAAATGCAACTGGTGGCCGAGACGATGGAGCCGGTGGGCGCGGGTTCGCTGCAACTGGCCTTTGAACAACTGAAGGCGCGGCTCAAAGCAGAAGGCCTCTTCGACTCGGAACGCAAACGACCGCTACCCGCGTTTCCACGCACCGTGGGCATTGTCACATCGCCGACCGGCGCGGTGATTCGCGATTTTCTCAACATCGTTGCCCGCCGCCATTCCGGCTTGAACGTGCTCGTCTGCCCGGTCTCGGTGCAGGGAGATTCGGCGCCGGCTGAGATTGAGGCGGCGCTCGAGGAATTGAACAGCTCCAGGCTGGTGGACGTGATTGTGCTGGCGCGCGGCGGTGGATCGCTCGAAGATTTGGCGGCATTCAACAGCGAGCGCGTCGCTCGTGCGATTGCGGCGTCGCTGCTTCCTGTGGTCTCAGCCGTCGGCCACGAGACGGACTTCACCATCGCCGATTTCGCCGCTGACCTGCGCGTTCCCACCCCTTCAGCCGCTGCCGAACTGATTACCGAGGCACAACACAAGATCGCCGAGTACCTGGCCACGCAGGAGCATCGACTGGCACGCGCCGCGCGCTTTCAACTGCTGCAAGCGCGCCAGCGGCTGACACGGCTGTCGATGAGCCGTGCCGAAGGGCGCATGAGCACGATGCTGCACCGGCTCGAACAGCGACTGGACGATTTTTCTTTTCGCATTGAAGCTGCCGTCAGCGAGCAGCTCCGACAGCATCAGCGCCATGTCGCCGAGCTGTCCGCGACCGTGCTGCGTCACGATCCGCGGCGGGGACTTGCCCAGGCGCGCGAACGTCTTCTGGCCTGCCGAACCCGCCTCGACCATTCGATGGAGCGCGCGATTCACACCTCTGCCGCCACGGTCAATGCCCTCAATGCACGACTGCACTCGCTATCACCCCTGGCAGTGCTGGAGCGCGGCTATGCGCTGGTGCTCGACGGCCAAGGCGGGCTGGTGCGGTCGACAAATCAAATTGCAGCAGGAGACCAACTAACCACGCGCCTCTCCGATGGCGCCTTCATCAGCCGCGTGGAATCCAAAGCTCCTAATAAGAAATGAGACTATGAGCACAGCAGCCGTACGCAGACTCTTCGGTACCGATGGCATTCGCGCAGTCGCGGGCGAATTTCCACTCGACGCAAACACGATCTTCGCCTGCGGGTTGGCGCTGGGCCACTCGTTGCGCAAGACCGCGGCTGAACCCAAGGTGATATTGGGCCGCGACACGCGTGAGTCGAGTCCCTGGATTGCGGCCATGCTTGCCGCAGGTCTCGACAAGACAGGAACGCACGTCGAGAGCGCAGGCGTGGTGCCGACTCCGGCGGTTGCGTTTCTGGCGCGCAAGCACGGGTTTCAGGCCGGCGTGGTTATCTCCGCTTCGCACAATCCGTGGCAGGATAACGGCATCAAGCTCTTTGGCGGTGATGGCTTCAAGTTGGCCGATGCACTTGAACTGGCCATGGAAGAGGAGATTCTGCATCACGCCGAGCAATCCGTCGCGCCCGATCCGGGTTCACTCGATACGATCAAGGACAATCCCGCGCTTCAGGCCAACTACATTCAATTCCTCATCGACTGCGTGCCAGGCTTGTCACTGGCCGGCTTGCGCATTGTTGCCGATTGCGCAAACGGCGCAGCGGCGGCGGTTGCGCCAGAGCTGTTTCGGCGGTTGGGCGGCGGAGTCACGCTGCTCAATATTGCTCCCGACGGCCACAACATCAATTTGAATTGCGGGGCGTTGCATTCGGGTTACATCGCCGCAGAAGTCAAGTCGCGTGGGGCGGCGTTAGGGCTGACCTTCGATGGCGACGCCGACCGCTGCATGCTGGCCGGGGCACACAACAACGTGATTAATGGCGATGCGATTCTGCTGATAGCGGCGCGTGACCTGAAGGCTCGCGGACTGCTGACGGGAGATTTGGTCGTGGCTACCACCATGTCCAACATGGGCCTGGAATCGGCGTTAAAACGCAGCGGCATTCGGATGCTGCGCGCACCCGTCGGCGACCGCTATGTTCTCGAACAAATGCTTCAGCACAACGCGGCGCTGGGCGGCGAACAGTCCGGGCACATCCTGTTGCCGCATCTGGCCACTACCGGCGACGGGCTGCTGACCGCTCTTGTCGTTCTGGATTTGATCGCCCGCTCGGGAAAAAGCATTGACGAGCTGACGGCGGATTTGAAGGTCTTCCCGCAGATCATCGTCAACGTAAAGGTACGCGAGAAAAAGCCGCTGGAATCGATACCCGCCGTGGCCGCAACGATCCGCGCCGCAGAAGAAGAGTTAAAGGATTCGGGCCGCGTGGTGATCCGCTATAGCGGCACCGAGAAACTGGCCCGCGTGATGATCGAAGCTGAAAGCGAAGAGGCGATGAAGCGGCACGCGAAGGCCATCGCAGATGCAATTCGCGCTGAACTCGGCGCGTAGTTACTTGGGAATGCAAAGAAAAAACAGACGCCGCTTCTTCGCCGCACTGCTTGCGGCGAAGACGGAGTCACGGCATCTCGCCTCAACCGCGCAGGCTTGCGGGCGGAATGCTCACTGCGGAAAGCGCGTCGTAGGCTGCTTGCGGCAACTCCAGCCCCGCTGCGGCAACGTTCTCTTCCAGGTGCGCAATCGACGAGGTTCCAGGAATGGGCAGAATCACCTTGGACCGCTTCAGCAGCCACGCCAGAGCGACCTGCAGGGGCGTTGCTTTCAACTCTCCAGCTACCTTCTCGATTGCCTCATGCGCCTTCCTCGCCTGGCCCAGCGGAGCCCATGGAAGGAACGCAATGCTGTTCTGTTGGCAATAATCCACGATGAAGTCGGACTCGCGGTCGGCAAAACTGTAGCGGTTCTGCACCGCGACGATAGGCACGATTTTGCGTGCTCGTTCGATGTGTTCGCGTGTCACGTTCGAGAGCGCGACATGGCGGATCTTGCCCTGTTCGCGCAGTTTGGCCAGCGTTTCGACCGATAACTCGAATGAGACGTTATTGTCGGGGGCATGAAGCTGGAGAACGTCGATCCGGTCCAGGCGCAGGCGCTTGAGGCTGCCTTCCAACGCTGCTGTCAAATGTTTCGGGCTGGCGTTGTGGGTCCACTGACCGGGACCTGGGCGCTCCCATCCACCTTTGGTCGCAATAACCAGACCGGCAGGGTAGGGATAGAGAGCCTCAGCAATCAGCTCCTCCGACGTGCCGGGACCATAGGAGTCGGCGGTGTCGATCAGGTTAACGCCTAGTTCAACCACGCGCCGCAGTGTGGCGAGAGCGGCAGTCTTGTCGGCAGGAGGTCCCCAGATGCCCGGGCCCGTGATGCGCATGGCTCCGTAGCCAAGACGATTGACAGTCAGGTCGCCCCCGATGGTGAAAGTTCCCGAGGCGGCAGCAGTGATAGCTTGAGTTTGGCTCATATAGATTGCTCCAGAAATGGGAGAAAAATTTCTACCTTCGCTCCATCAAA
This sequence comes from Occallatibacter sp., assembly GCA_049518535.1. Classification (GTDB taxonomy): domain Bacteria; phylum Acidobacteriota; class Terriglobia; order Terriglobales; family Acidobacteriaceae; genus Telmatobacter. The sequence continues at coordinate 17,902 of JBEKRS010000031.1, forward strand.
AAAAAGCGAACGGAAGATATCATACGATAACTTGGATGAGTGTGCTCCCTTTCGCGATTCACGCATCCGGTCTTCGTAACGCAAGAGAAAAAACTCCCAGTCCGGTTATTCGCTGAGCCATTCTTGCGAGTCTTTTCACATATCCCGCCAGTTCGCGCCAAAGGCCAGGTCTGCAGCCAGCGGAACGTTGAGTTGGATTACTCCTTCCATCTCGGTACGAACCAGGGTTTCAACCTCGGCGGTCTCGTCCGCGGGAACCTCGAAGAGTAGCTCGTCGTGAACTTGCAGAACCATACGGGTTTTGAGATTACGCTCAGTGAGCTTGCGGTCGATAGAGATCATGGCAAGCTTGATGAGATCGGCGGCGGTGCCTTGCAGCGGCGTATTGATGGCCGTGCGCTCGGCGAATCCGCGCTGGTTGGGGTTGCGGCTTTCGATGTCGGGAATAGGGCGGACACGGCCGAAGAGCGTGCGCACACTGCCTGTCTTGCGCGTAGCTTCCAAAGTTTTTTCGATGAAAGCCTGCACGCCCGCATAGCGCGCGAAATAACGCTCTATGTATGCGCGCGCTTCAGCCTGAGGAATGCTCAACTGCGCGGCAAGACCAAAGGGCGAGATGCCATAAACAATGCCGAAGTTCACGGCCTTGGCGCGGTTGCGCGTCTGTTTGTCCATCGCGTCGGGCGAAACCCCAAAGACCTCGCTGGCGGTGAGGGTGTGGATGTCCTCGTCGTTTTGGTAGGCGTGCACCAGCAGCGGATCGCCGCTGAAATGAGCGAGGAGGCGCAGCTCAATCTGCGAATAATCAGCCGAGAGAAGTTGCGTGCCCGGCGCGGCAATGAATGCAGCACGAATCTCCCTGCCCAACTCGGTGCGAATGGGAATGTTTTGCAGATTTGGATTAATTGAAGAAAGCCGTCCAGTGGCAGTGGCCGCGGACTGAAAGGTAGTGTGGACGCGCGAGTAGGCGTCGGCAAGCAATGGCAGTGAGTCGATGTAAGTCGATTTCAATTTGGATAAGTGGCGGAATTCGAGGACCAGGCGCGGAACTTCATGTTTTTCCGCTAGGTATTCGAGCACGTCCTGTGCAGTGGAGACGGCCTTGCCCTTGCCGCGGCTGGCCGGCGCAGGCAAGCCCAGATGAGTAAAGAGCACCTCGCCGAGTTGCTTGGGTGAATTGATGTTGAAGCGGCGGCCGGCGTGCGAGAAGATGCTTTCGCCGACGCGCTCTAACTCAATGGCGAAGCGCTTCGAAAGGCCGTCGAGTACGCCGAGATCGATGCGCACGCCGGCCTGCTCCATGCGAAAAAGAACCGGCGCGAGGGCCAGATCGATCTCGGTATAAACGCGCTCCAAGTCACACTTTTTCACTTCAGCCGTCAGCGCTGGAAGGAGCGCATGAATGGCGGCAGCGCCCGCGGCCAGAGAGGATGGCGCAGGCTGCCCATGACGCGCGGCCACGTCGGCCAGTGCCTGCGTGGAGTGAGTTGGATTGAGCGCGTAGGAGAGCAGCATGGTGTCGTCTAACGCGCCACGCAATGTTACCCCCTGCGCGGTGAGTAGATGAAGAGCCGACTTCCAATCGTGCGTTTGCTTCGGAACGGTAGAGTCTTCGAGCAGTGTGCGAAGTTCAGGCGTGAGAGCGAGTCGCAGAGCTCTGGTCGGATCAGCGCAAACACCCACAGCAAAGCCGGTTTTCTTTTCAGCGGCTTCAGCTACGTCGAGTAGCGACATCGACTGCGGCGGCTCGTCTTCTGCCTCCGGTTTGGGCGCGGCCATATCGAGCGCAAAGGCGAATCCATTTGCGCGGGCGGCAACATAGAAGGATGTAGCTTGCGCTTCTGTGGGCTCGTCAATCAGCTCGACGGCCCGCGCTGATTCAGAGGGCGCAAGCTCGCGCAGCATAGAGGTGAACTCAAGCTCGGTGAAAAGCTGCCGGCATGCTTCGAGGTCGGGCGGCTGCGTTTCCATTGCGCCTAGGTCGAGCACGAGCGGGACATGACAGTCGATGGTGACTAGTTCTTTGGAGAGCAGAACGGCGTCGCGATTCTGCTCCAGCGACTCGCGATAACTCTTGCGCTTGACCTCGGCGACGCGATCAAGCACCGCGTCTACAGAGCCGAATTCAACGATCAAATCGACGCTGCCTTTGTCGCCGATTCCCGGTGCGCCAGGAATGTTATCAACCGAATCGCCGCGCAGGGCCATCACATCAACGACCTTCTCGGGCGGGACTCCGAGAACTTCGACGACCTTGGCTGGGTCCAGAATAAGGTTGTCCTTCTGCGGATTGAGAATTTTCACGGTGGGCGTGACTAACTGCATCATGTCCTTATCGCCGGAAACGATGAAGACCTCATGATCGCATTCGGCGGCCTCACGGGCCAGCGTGCCGATCACGTCGTCGGCCTCAAAGCCCTCGGCTTCGAGGACTGGAATTCGCAAGGCGTCGAGGGCGCGGCGAATGTAAGGAATCTGTCGGCGCAGGTCCTCGGGCATAGCAGCGCGGTTGGCCTTGTAGCCCTCGTAACTCACGTCATCGAAGCTTTGAGTCTTCGAATTCCATTTGCGCAAGGGCTTCATGGAGCGGGCGCGCTCGTCGCGAAAGACTTCGCCACTCATGTCGAAGACGGCGGCAAAGTAGCGCGGCGCGAAATCCTGGCGCAGCTTTTTAATCATGTTGACGAAGACGTAAATAGCCGCCGTGGGCAGCCCGTCACGGGTGCTCATGGGCCTCGAACGCTGCATCGCATGATAGGCGCGAAAGATGAACGACATGGTGTCGAGCAGAAAGACGGGCGGCTTGGCTTGGTCGGTCACGAAACGAGTTTATCAGGCACCTGTGGTGTGGCTATCTGCCTTCGGCCGGCCCGCGCCAGAAAAAAGGCGGGCGATTGGGTCTAGCTCCAAAAGAAATAGAAACATCAACCTATAAGCATGCAGTCGCCGTAGCTGAAGAAGCGGTATTTTTGCTCGACGGCGTGGCGATAGGCGGCGAGGACATTTTCGCGCCCGGAAAAGGCCGAGACAAGCATGAGCAGGCTCGATTGGGGCAGGTGGAAGTTGGTGAGCAGTGCGTTAACGAGACGGAACTCAAAGCCGGGAGAGATAAAGATTTCCGTTTCGCCAAAGTGGGGTTGCAGCGGTTTGCCATTGGCCTCAAGCGCACAGTGTTCTAAGGTGCGGACGACCGTGGTGCCGACGGCTACGATCCGGCGTCCCTCGGCGACTGCGCGATTGATGGCGTTGGCGGTCGACTCGGAGAGTGTGTAGCGCTCGCGATGCAGGCGGACTTCATCCACGCGCTCGACCCGCAGCGGGGCGAAGGTGCCGAGGCCGACGTGAAGAGTGAGACGGGCAATCTCGATGCCGCGAGCGGTGATCGCATCGAGGATTTGCGGGGTGAAATGCAGGCCGGCCGTAGGTGCGGCTACCGAACCTCGTTCGCGGGAAAAGACGGTCTGGTAGCGCTCGCGGTCAGCGGCGGCATCGTCTCGGCGGATGTAGGGCGGCAAGGGAATATGGCCGATGCGGTCGAGGACTGCGAAGAAATCGTCGACAGGATTGAAGCGCAGCAAGCGCTCGCCGAACTGGCCACGTTCGATTACCTCGGCTTCAAGCTCAATTGAGCCCGAGAGTGATGGAAACACGAGGATCTCGCCAATGGCAACCTTTCTGCTTGGCCTGACGAGAGCACGCCAGAGATTTTCACCGGCCGGTTCGGTGAGCATCACTTCGATCTGGCCGGTCGGCTTCTCACGCTCACGGCGCAGCGTGCGGCGGGCGTAAAGGCGCGCGGGAATTACACGGCTGTCATTGAGAACTAGTAAGTCGCCCGGCTGAAGCAGGGTTGGAAAATCGGCAAAGCTCGCGTCGCGCAACGCTCCGGTGGCGCGATTCATCACTAACATGCGGCTCTGGCCGCGCTCGGCGGGCGGTTGCTGCGCGATCAGACCGGCGGGCAGGTCGAAGTCGAAATCGGCAACGCGGAGATCACTCATGCGCGCGACTTCCCGAAGTAATCAAGCGCGTGCAGGCGGGCGCGTTCGATGGCCGCATTCAATTCTTCGCGCTTGCGTTCAAAATCTTCCGATAGCAGGTCAGCGGGAACGTGCGTCCATTGCGCCCAACTGACGCAGATGCGCGTGAAGGGCTTGGGTACGAGGAAGCGGTCCCAGGAGCTTATCGTCCAGGCGTGCTCGGGCTCCAAATGAAAACAGCCGATCGGTGCGCCGGTCATTTGCGCGAGCTTGATGGGCCCCATCTTGGCTTGATAGATGGGGCCGCGCGGGCCGTCGGCGGTGAAGATGGCGGTCCGTCCAGTCTCAAGGACATGCGCCAAACCGAGCAACCCTTCGCGCGCTCCACGCGAGCTAGAGCCACGCACCGCATCGAAGCCGAACATCATCAGGATGCGCGTGATCAGCTCGCCGTCGAAGCTCTGGCTGATGAGAATCACGGCGCGGGAGTGACGGAAGTAGACCGTGCAGGGCAGCACGCACTGGTGCCAGAAACAAAATATCTTCGGCGGTGACTTCTCACCGAAGAGTACAGGAACGACGCCTTCCTCGGCGATGACTTCAAATCGCCATGTAGGGCTGACGATCCTTACCAGCATCCACACCAGTCGCGGAACCACGGCCAACACAAAGCGCTGGAAGAGGGTGAATCTGGGAGTGGATTCGATGGTCACTCCTTCGATTCTAATGCGATGAACCAAAGTGCAGATCCTTCGACTCCGCTCAGCTGTAGCGCAGCCAGCGCAGAATCTCTGGAATCGTAGCGCGCTTACCATACATCAGGATGCCGACGCGATAGAGACGCGTGGAGAACCATAGCGTGGCCCAGATACTGATGAGCATGATCCCAATGGAGGCTCCAACCTGCCAGAGCGGCACCGTCCCCATGCCAATGCGCGGGATCATGACGTACGGCGCGGTGAGCGGGAAGAGCGATGCGATAACAGCCCACCGTGAGTCAGGCTCATTGAGCAGTACGGGGAGAATGCCGAAGCTGATCCAAACTGGAATTGCAGCCAGCGGCGTGAACATCTGCAGATCCTGCACCGTCTCGCAGGTTGCTGCCAGACCCGAAAAGAGCGAGCTGAAGAGAAAGAATCCCAGCACGAAGTAGACCGGAAACAGCACGCCTTCGACCCAGGAGAAGTGAAGAGAAAGATTGCCGCTGATGACAGGCCCTGCCAGCGCGGGAGCGGATAAAAGCGCAGCCGCAGCCACCCAGATGGCAATTTGCGTGAGGCCCACGGCGCCCACGCCGACCAGCTTACCGGTAAGCAGATCGTCCGGCTTCGCGATGGCCAGCATGACTTCGAAGATGCGCGACGTCTTTTCTTCGATGATGGCTCGGGCCATATTCATTCCGTAGAGCAGAATAGGCATCGATAGCAACAATGCCATCGTGAAGGCCTTGGCGAAGCGCGTCATGTCCCTGTTTTTTTCCGCCTTCCCCCTCTTGCCTGACGAGAGGGAATCAATCGGAACCCACTTGAGGATGGCGTCGATCTCGGCCGGCTTCATATCCCTCGCGATCAGGCGCTCATGCACCACTCCGCGGTTCAAGTAATTCTGCAGCCCACCGGTGTTGATAAAGCCTCCGGCGGTGAGCGAGGTATAGGAGGCAGTGAAGCCTCCATCCGATGAGGTGTCGATGTTGAGAACACCGTCCACGGATTTGTTGCGGGTCAGAGACTGCATGGTGCTGCGATCACCGGGCGTGACCGGAGCAACCACGTCCACGGTGAAATCCGCCGAAGCGTCGCGCAGCATCTCACTCCGAACCAGGTTGGCCAGCGACGCATTATCCGCAACGATCGTCACATGCTTTCCCGTTCCGCCTTTGCTGCTGGTCATAGCGCTCCAGCCAATGAGCCCGATAATCAGAACCGGCACCAGCACTGTCGAAAACTTGAAGGCCCGGCTGCGAATCTGCTCCAAGTACTCGCGTTTGGCGATGAGAAGGATGTTACGCATTGGCCTTGCCTCCCACAGTCTCAATGAATATCTCTTCGAGCGAAGGCTCGACCAGCTCGAAGCGGTAGATCGTCGCCATGGCCGCTGCTTCGTGCAGCAGCTTCTGCGCATCGCCCTGCGGCTTAAGCTTGATCTCGGCGTGGCCGGAAAAGTTTTTCGCCTCGGCGATCTGCTCGCTGTTCAGGAAGGCAGGACTTCCCTCAAATTCGACGATGACACGATTGCGCTCGTAGCGGGATTTGATCTGGCGCAGATTGCCAGCCAGCACGGCCTGGCCGTTGTTGATGAGGCAAATGGAATCGCACAGCTTCTCGACCTGATCCATGCGATGGGTTGAGAAGAGAATGACCTTGCCCTGATCCTTGAGTCCCAGCAGCGTTTGCTCCACGAGCACAGCATTGACGGGGTCGAGGCCCGCGAACGGCTCGTCCATGACGATCAGCTCTGGCTCGTGCATCAGAGTGGCAATGAACTGGATCTTCTGCTGCATGCCTTTGGACAACTCTTCGGTCTTTTTGGTCAGGGCATCGGCGATCTCCATGCGCTTGGCCCAGGTGCCGGCGCGCGTTTTGGCCTCCTCGGAGCTGAGCCCGTGCAGGCAGCCGAAGAAGACCAACTGCTCGAGGACCTTCATCTTTTTATAGAGGCCGCGCTCTTCAGGCAGGTAGCCCACCCGATCCAGGCTCTCGCGCGAGAAAGGCTTATCGAAAAGATTGACCCGGCCCGAGTCAGGAACTGTGATGCCCATCATCATGCGAATGGAGCTGGTTTTGCCTGCTCCGTTTGGTCCCAGAAGGCCGAAGATTTGGCCGGCCTCGATGGACAGGCTGAGATTCCTGACGGCAACCTTGCTCTCGTAGGCCTTGGTCACTGCCGCGAGTTCGACAACTGGCATGAATTCTCCCGCCGATTAAGATGCAGCTCGGTTGCGAATAAGCCGAGGGCCGGCTCCATGAAGTGTAGCAAAGCGCACTCCGCGGGGAGCGTGGCCTGACATATATACGTTGGGTTGCAAGGCAGAGTTCCGGCCGAGTTCCGATGCCGCCCGTCATCAGCCAATCGGCCGGGTTCATGCGACACCGGACCGATTAATTTTTTATGAAGGCGATCCCGGATTTTTGGGGTGAAAACTGGCATAAGTGCCTTAAATTGATACGAAAAGCCGACTGAAAAGCCGCCAAAAAAGGGAAACCAAAGAGTCACTCTACGGTGCACCAGAACACTGAAAATGGAGGCGAGAAGATGGTAACCTTGTCGTAATGCCAGAATACGATTTTTTGAAAACAGAAATTGAACAGGGGCCAGAGCACAGACCCCAGTCGATCGAAGAGCTAGATGTGCGTCAGGCCATTCTGGAGGATCTCGCGCTAAAGACCCTCTATTTGTCAGGTTCTCTGTCCATTGTTGAGCTCTCCGATAGGACCCGGCTCAGCTTCGAAGTGGCCAAAGAGCTGGCCATGATCCTGCGCACGGAATTGCTTTGCCAGGTTACGGGGCTGAACGGTCACATTCCACAAATTGCCATCACAACTCAGGGCAGAACGCGTGCAATGGAGCTGCTGGGCCAGAACCATTACACGGGTCCCGCGCCGGTGTCGCTGGTGAGCTACGTTGAGCAGACCCGCAAGCAGAGCGTCCGGAGCGTGGAAGTTCACGAAGAGGACGTGAAGCGAGCCTTTGCGCACCTCGTGATCGACCCCGATAAGTTGCGGGCGGTGGGCACGGCGCTGAACTCCGGCAGCTCGATGTTTCTCTATGGACCGCCCGGAACCGGGAAAACCACGATTGCCGAGACATTAGCAAAAGTGGTTGCCGAGGATTCGGTTTGGATACCGCACGCAGTCGAAGTCGATGGCCAGATCATCACCGTCTTCGATCCGGCGATTCACAAGCGGGATGAGAAAGCGGAACCGAAGGAACACGACGACCGCTGGGAACTGTGCGAGCGGCCCGCAGTTCTGGTGGGCGGCGAGCTGACGGCCGAGATGCTGGACCTGCAATTCAATCCAGTTACGAAGTTCTATGTCGGCCCCGTGCAGATGAAAGCCAACAACGGGGTTCTGATCATCGACGATTTCGGGCGGCAGCGTTTTCGCCCGGAGGAGTTGCTCAACCGCTGGGTCGTTCCTCTGGATCGCCGAATCGATTTCCTTGCCCTTTCGGGAGGAAAGAAGCTGGAGATTCCCTTCGAGATGTTGGTGGTCTTCGCATCCAACATGGACCCGGCGGAATTGGTAGACGCCTGCTTCTTGCGCAGGATTCAAACCAAGATCAAGATCGGCGCGGTTTCAGACGTAAATTTCTGCGAGATTTTTCGCCGCGTCGCCGCCGCCAACGATGTGGGATATGCCCCAAGCGTGCCTCACGATCTTATCGACTTCATTCGCAACACACTGAAGCAGGAGTTACGCCAGTGTCATCCCAGGGACATTGTGAATCAGGCAATCTGGTCAGCTCGATACGAAGGCCGAAAGGCGTACCTCGATCATGCGGCTTTAGCGCAGGCGGTTGAGGCTTATTTCCTGCCCACGTCATAAAGGAAGCGGCGCGCATGGGCGGCAAAGCTTGAGCCGCCCTTTGCTTTTGCAAAGAATAACCTGCCGTCGGCGCATAATAAAAGCATGAACAACGACCAGAGCCGCGGGCCGTTACTGATCACTATTCACCGAGGGTACCCCCCTCCCCCCCTTTTTATATTTTCAAATTGCTGATATTTTTTGCAGATAATTTCAACTTCCAATGAATTCAGTCCTTTCATCCGGCAAACCATCTCTCGTGATTTTGCGAAAACGTGGGCTCTGCGGCTGCGACGCGATTCCCCAAAACTTCCCAGCAAGTTTGTCGCGACGGAGATGCGCCATTTAGCATCCGGAGTGTGGCTGGCCTCGATACTCCTGTGATGTACGTGAAGGGCGTGGGTCCGAAGGTGGCGGAGATGCTTGCCGTCAAGGGCATCGAGACGGCTGAAGATCTGCTCTACCACTTGCCTTTTCGCTATGAAGATCGCCAGAATCCGCGCTCTCTGGATGAGTTGAAGGCTGGCGAGACGGCAAGCGTGATCGCCGAAGTGCGCGGCTCGGCGCTGCTAAAAACGCGCAAGGCTCCTATCTTTGAGTTGACCGTTGGGCAAGGGCGGTTTGCGCTGAAGTGCATCTGGTTCAACGGCAGTTATCTCGAAGGCAAGTTTCACGCCGGGCAAACGGTGGCTGTCTACGGACGCGTCGAGCCTTCGCGCTCTTCAAGCAACCTCAAAATGATTCAGCCGCAGTTCGAGTTGTTGCCGGACGCCTCGGATGACGCCGAAACGCGCCTCTTGGAAGTGGGGCGAATCACGCCTGTCTACGAGTCTCTGGGCGGAGCGCGGCTGGCCTCGCGCTGGCAGCGGAAGACGATCTTCCATTTGCTCAAAGGCGTGAAGGGCGCGGTTCCCGAGTGCCTGCCGTTGGCAATGTTGAAGCGGCTCAGGCTTCCAGATCGGGAGACGGCACTGCGCGAGGTGCATTTTCCGCCTGAAGGCACGTCTTTTGCGCAACTGCAAAGCTCGGCGACGCCAGCTCATCGGCGGCTGATCTTCGAGGAGCTGTTTTTTCTCGAACTGGGGCTGGAATTGAAGCGGCGGCGCGTGAGAGAGCGCGCCGGCATCGGCTTTGCGACTACGGATAAAGTGCGCGAGGCAATCCGCGAGGTGCTGCCGTTTCATCCCACGGCGGCGCAGAAGCGGGCGCTGGGCGAGATTGTGGCCGACATGCGCAGCCCGAGTCCGATGCGGCGTCTGCTGCAAGGCGACGTTGGCTCGGGCAAGACCATTGTGGCGTTGCAGGCGATGCTGGTGGCGATGGAGAACGGCTACCAGGCGGCTTTGATGGCGCCTACCGAGATTCTGGCCACGCAGCATTTTCTGGCGGCGCGCAAGCTTCTGGAAAAGTCCTCGCGCAAGCCGCGCATCGTGTTGCTGACGGGCTCTCTGGACGAAGACCGCAAGCGCTCGACTCGCGGAGAGATCAACCGGGGCGAGGCGCAATTGGTGATTGGGACGCATGCGCTCATCGAGGAAAAAGTCGAGTTCGACAAGTTAGGGTTGGTGGTGGTCGATGAGCAGCATCGCTTCGGCGTCTTGCAGAGATTCAAGCTGATGAAGAAACCTAATCAGCCAGAGCCGGATGTGTTGGTGATGACGGCCACGCCGATTCCGCGCACGCTGGCGCTCTCGCTCTACGGCGATCTCGATGTCAGTGTGCTGGACGAGCTGCCGCCGGGACGGACGCCGATCGTCACCCGTCGCGTTCCCGGCGAGATGGCTGGCGAAGTGTGGGAGTTTGTCCGCAAGCAAGTGGCGCAGGGACGGCAGGCTTATATCGTCTATCCGGTGATCGAGGGCAGCAAGGAGGACCAGCCGGAGCTGGACTTTTCTCACGACGATCCAGAGGCTGGCATTGAGCCGCTAGTCCAGCCGATGAAAAAGTCTGTTCGCAAGGGTAAGACGGCGGAGCTGTTTACGAAGACCGCGCAGGAGGCGAATCCGAATGCGAAGTCGGGGCTTAAGTCGGCCGTCGAGATGCACGAAAAGCTGCGCACGGGACCGCTCGCCGGATTGCGCTTAGGCTTGTTGCATGGGCGGCTGGACGCCGACGAGAAGGAGATCGTGATGCGCCGCTTTCAGCGCGGTGAGATCGACGTACTGGTGGCCACCACGGTGATCGAGGTGGGCGTGGATGTTCAGAACGCGACGGTGATGGTGGTGGAACATGCGGAGCGGTTTGGGCTGGCGCAGTTGCATCAGTTGCGTGGGCGCGTGGGACGCGGAGCCGCCAAAAGCTATTGCGTTCTGATTACAGGCGAGCGTGTTTCGCCGCAGGGCGAGGAGCGGCTCAACGCCATGGTCCGCACACAGGACGGATTCGAGCTGGCGGAGTTGGACTTGAATCTGCGCGGGCCGGGTGAGTTTTTCGGGACGAGGCAGGCTGGGTTGCCCGATTTTCGCGTGGCTAACTTGCTGCGCGACCGCCAGTTGCTGGAATTGGCAAAGATGGAGGCCGCACGTTTTGCCAACGCTCCCGGCGCCGCAAAAGGGCTTGAGAACGAGGCCTCCGAGATTGAGCGGACACGCGTCTGGGCGCGGCTGAAAGAGGCTTGGCAGCGCCATTACGGCTTGGTGGAGGCTGGTTGACCCTGCAACCAGCGTCTTGATAACATCAATTAGCAATCCTTGATTCGAAAACGGCTAGCTAAAGCGATTGTTTTATAGCCTTGTCCGCTGATGAAAGATTTGGCCAAGTGTCTGCGGAGTTGTTGAAAGGACAAAATACTTTGAAGAAGTGGCAGTTTCTTTTTCTTTTCGCACTCGTGGGTTCACTTTTTCCCATTTCCGGGTGCAAACCCAGCCCGGAGTCTTTGCGGATGTCGCTCATGACGGCGGTCAAAGCTGACAATACCGAAGACGCAAAAGGGTTCATCCAGAAAGGTGCCGACGCCAATAGCCGCACTTCTCCAACTGGCTGGAGTGCGCTGCTTTACGCAGCAAGGAACGGCAATGTGGAAGTTGTCCAAGCACTGCTGAAGGCAGGCGCCGATCCCGACTACGCTGGAACCATGGAAGGGCAGACGGGCTCGGCGGTCACCGTGAAGCCTTTGGCTTTGGCGCAGGCAAGTCTTGATATAGTCTCCCAGGTACCGGCTTCGAGCATGGATGAGACACTGCGGCAGATCGGGCTGGACGACCCGGCGCTGTTGAAGAGCATGAAGGATCCAAAGGCAGCAGACCGATATCAGAAGGTTGTCGATCTGCTGACGAAGGCGACGAAGGGAAAGTAGCTGGCTGAGCAGATAGCTTCTGGCGGCGAACTTTTCCGTCCGATTTTGCCAAAAGGCAGGCGAACCTCATTGCTGCGAGTGGCTCTCTATTTCGCCGCTTCTGCCGCAATGGCCACTGCGGTTGCCGAGGAACGGAAAACCCTAAGACGCTTGGCGCGGTCTATGCCGATTACGTTAAGCGCACCCGCCGATTCATTCCATTTGTGTCCCGAATGAGAGTTTGTTGAAGCAGCGGTCGAACCGGCGGGGCCGTTAAGCCAACTCAGTGGCGCGCGAGCCGTGCACCATCTCGACGGGAAACGTCTGGATCTCGAGGTCGATGCTGGCGATTTCTGTTCCGCAATCGCGCTGGTGGCTGCGGGTGCACTGGCAAAGCTCGGTAAAGCGGATGTGCCCGCTCTGGCTCAGCTCAAGGCCAGCGGCGATCAGGACGCTGTAAACGTCGACACAAGCCTGGCGCTCGAACTCGAACAGCATGCTTATGGTGCCTGTATCGTTTGCACCGCGGCTGAGAACCCAGCCGCCACAACCCAGGATTGCTCCGGTGAGGGTCTGAACCAACCGCGAAGGCTCTTCGACGGAGACGGCCTTCATTTGCATGGCCCAGGGAACTCCGATCATTTGTCCTGTATCGCGGCTTTGCATCGTTAGCCTCACATCCGCTTTATCGGAGACATCCTGCGCAGCATAATGTTTGTTCCGGAGTCGCACGGAACTTGACCGGCTTCGATACAACCATGCTCGGAACGGGGTCTGGAGACACTGTTCTGGTAATTGGATTCGCATTCGCTTCCCGAGTTGACGGCTATGAGAGAAGCGTCTCCGCAAAGGCGGCAAGATGATGTAGCTTCATAGACAGCATGATCGTCGGCTCCGGAATCGACCTGGTGGAGATCGGGCGCATCCAGCAGTCCATGGATCGCTACGGGCAGCGCTTTCTCGACCGCGTCTACACCGCCCAGGAACAGGCCTACTGCCTGCGCAAGCGGAAGTCCGCAGAGAGCTTTGCGGCGCGGTTTGCTGCCAAGGAGGCTGGGGCCAAGGCTCTGGGAACTGGCATCAGTCATGGAGTGAATTGGTTGGAGATCGAGGTTGCGCGTGAGCCCGGCGGAAGGCCCACACTTCAGTTTTACGGTCGCGCGGCAGAGTTTGCAGCTCGCCTTGGCGCTCGCCGCAATGCGCTATCGATTACCCATACTGGCGCGCTAGCCATGGCCAGCGTGGTGCTCGAGGATGGGCGCTGATTCCGCCGCTTCTGCTATCCTCAAGGCGTTAACCTGTTCATTTTCAGCCAGGGGAGTGCCGTGCCGAGCCGCAAAGAGATTCAGTGGTCGCAACTGAGAGTGGGAGCTTTGGTGATGGTTGCCATGGCCATACTGGTCGGGCTGATTCTTCTCATGTCCGGCTCGTCCGGCGGACTGTTTGCACGCAAGCTGGTGCTGCGTTCCTACTTTGAGAATGCGGCCGGCCTTAAAGACGGCGCGCCGGTGACGCTGGAAGGCGTGACCATTGGCAACGTGATCCATGTCCGCGTGGTTCCAGACCGCAACCCGACGCCTGTCGAGGTGACGATGCGGGTGGGTCACGAATTTCTGAACCTTCTGCATACCGATTCGACGGCCTCGATTGCCCAGGCGGGCGTGTTGGGCGACAGTTACGTGGATCTCAGCTCGGCCCACGCTAGCGGACCACCTCCGGCAAACCACGCTGAGTTGAAGGCCACCGGCTCGCCCAGCATCCAGGACGTGATCCGCACCAGCAAGGATTCGATCGAAACGGCCCAAGCGGTTATGAACAAGATCGGGATCTTGCTGAATACGCTGAATTCGCGGCGTGGCACGGTAGGCGAGCTGATCAACGATCCTGAACTTGCCCAAAAGCTCTCGCACATAGCTACCGATTTGGAGACCATTACCGGCGCCATCGCCAACGGCAAAGGCTCGCTGGGCAAACTGGTCAACGACGATACGCTCTACACCCGCGCCAACTCGGCCATCGATCGGCTGGACAAGATCGCCACCGGCCTGGACGAGGGCAAGGGCAGCGTCGGCAAACTGCTCAAGGACGACACGCTCTACAACAACCTGAACGCCGCTGTCGCCAACACTAACCAGATGCTGGCGGAGATCAATTCAGGCAAGGGAGCGCTGGGTATGATGGTCAAGGATCCGGCGTTTGCGGCGAGGCTGGACGACACCGTCAGCCGGCTGGACTCGATCCTCAAGGGCATGAATGAAGGCAAGGGCACGCTGGGGCAATTGGTGGTGAACCGCTCTCTCTACGACCACGCCGACCAGACCATGGATCAGACTCAGCAATTGGTGAAGGGTATTCGAGAGGACCCGAAAAAGTACTTGGTGATTCGCATGAAGGTTTTCTGAAGCGTCGTATGAGCGAATAAGTCGCTGGCTACTCGGCGTGGAAGACGACGTCGAAGAGCAGCAGGCTGACGGTGGTGAAGATGATGTCGTAACCCAACAGCATCTTGATCCAGAGATTGGGGTCGCTTTCGCCGGTGAGGATGGCCGTGGTGGCCTGGACCATGGCCAGCAGAGCCGGAATAAAGATGGGAAAGAGAATCAGCGATAGGAGCAGCTCGCGGTTGCGGCTGCGGATGGAGAGCGCGGCAAAGAAGATGCCGTTGCCGACTAAAGCCCACGTGCCAAGCGGGAGAACCAGCGCCAGCAGCCAAGCTTGGCCTTCGATGTGCAGGTTATAAAAAATAAAGAAAAATGGCGCCAAAATCACCTGGACAATGGAAACAAATAGAAAATTTGCGATTACTTTTGCAAGGAAAAGCTCTGCGCCGGGAGCAGGAACCATGCGCTGTGCGTCGAGGACCTGATGGCGGATTTCGCGCGCCCAGGCTTGGTTGAGGGCGCTGACCGAGGCGAACATGGTGGCCACGCAGAGGACGCCGCCGGCGATCTGCTGCGAAAAAGCTCCGCGCGGATCGAACGCGATGGAGAAAAGCACGACGACTAGGCCGGAGAAGAAGAGCATGGAGATGATGGCGTCGAGCGAGCGCCATTCGATGCGCAGGTCCTTGATCAGATGAGTCCAGAGGGCGCGGGTCATGGCTGGAGTCCCTTCATTGCCTCTGGTGGTACGGCGGATTTTGTCAGGTCGGCAGTCTGGACCGGTACGCCCAGACTTGCCGCGGCGCGGAGATAGTCGTCCGGGCTGAGAATGAGTTGTGTTCCACGCGCGCCGGCCGAGACGCTGATTTTGTCGAAGAGGATTACCGTTTCATCGACGAAAACTGGATAGGATTTTTTTGCGCCGAAGACGGTGACGCCGCCGCGGATGTAGCCGGTAAGGGGCTGCACCTCTTTGAGGGAAACCATCTCAGCTTTTCGCAGGCCGGCAGCGCGGGCCAGCTTTTTGAAGTCCAGCTCGGCGTCTCCGGGGATGACGCCAAAGACGTAAGCGCTTGGGCCTCCGGTGGTCAGCAGAGTTTTGAAGACCTGCTCGGGCGGCATGTTGATCTTTTTGGCGACGGTGATGGCGGATAGGTCGTTCGGATCGACCTCGTACTCGCGGAGTTCGAAGGGGATGCCGAGGGATTCGAGGAAGCGCGCGCCGTTGGTCTTCATCGTGTGGGCCTTCCGGGTTCAAGTGAAGCTACGCGGCCGGCATGCAAGGTGAGCACCCAGTCGGCGATGGGAGCGGCCAACTCGCGCTGATGGGTGGTCAAGACGATCGTCCGGTTGCTCTGGCGGAAACCGGCCAAAAGCTCGACCATCTGGCGGGCGCTTTCGACGTCCATGTTGGAGAAGGGCTCGTCGAGCAGGAGCAGTTCGGGGACGGAGAGCAGCACGCGGGCCAGCGAGGTGCGCTGACGCATGCCTTGCGAATACTGGCCAAGGGTGCGGGTGAGCGCAGGGTCCAGGCCGACCTGGCTGAGAGCTTCGGCGGGCGCGAGGCAGGCGCGACCGGGATACAGGCTGGCAAAGTAGCGCAGGTTTTCCTGGGCGGTCAGCTCGTCGTAGAGCATGGCGGCATGGCTCATGTAGCCGATGCGCTCGCGGGCTTCGTGGGGTTCGTTTTCGCCGAAGACCTGGACTTTGCCGAAGCTGGGGCGGAGCAGGCCAGCGAGGATGCGCAGCAGAGTGGATTTGCCCGCGCCGTTTTCGCCTAGGAGGACGTAGCAGCGTCCGGGCTCGAAGTCGACCGAGACCTGGCGCAGAGCGGCGAAGGTGCCGAAGAGCTTGGAGACGCCGTCTAGGCGGGCGCAGAGTCCTGCGCGGACGGCGGACGTTTTGGGATTAATACTAGGGTTAGCTGGCATCGGCGACGGTGGTCTCGGTGCTGGATTTGTTCTCTTTATATTTTAGATAGAGAGAAAGCGGGAATAACCCCGCAATTAACGCATTAAATAAATAAGGTCCGAATTCAAGAACAATATGTCTGATCTGTTTCGGAAGTGGTAGAAATAGTAAAAATATAAGAGCGAAAGTAAATATACCGGAGCATATTATATAGCGCATCGGAAATTTCTTGTAGCCCGCGCGCTTCAATATATCTATACCCGCAAAACTAAATAAAAATGCGATTACCTGAACTGCATTTTCTAAATAATGATGAGTACCGCTAGATATAAGTTGAAACACTATGAACGTCGCAAATGATGCAATCAAAAAAGCCATAACAAGAACCACTGTCAACCTCTTATTCATCGTGTCTCCTTGCTAACTCAGAGCGTGCTTGCCGGTTTAGACTGTACTGATTGTTGTATTAGGATACATTGGCGCTCGTTTGCTGCGAAGTGGATTTCTGCTGGTCGCGACCCGTGTAGTAGGCAACCGGGAATATCGCTGCAAGTGATGCAAAACCTAAATAAAACCCGATTTGAGGGTAAACCTCTCGGGTGGTGTGGGTCCGAAGCAGGATTAGGCTAGAAATGAACAAAAAGATGATGAACACAAAAAAGTTACGTCGAATCTTCCAACGGCCGCGTCTCTTCAATTCGCCCGAACCCTCAAGGCCAGAGGCTATTGCGAAGACCTCTACTGCATGGCTGGTGAAACCCTTCCAACCGTAGAAAGGCATAGGAATTGCGAATATTGTGAATGAAATTACCGCAATCAGGACAATCTCCCAAATGTATGGCTGAAACCTTTTCAAATTCATCAAGACTCCGTGCGGACGCGGAGTTTGAGGGCTGGATTGGGTAGGAGTGAATATTTCGTCAGGATGCATTGGCGCTCGTTTGCTGCGAAGTGGATTTACTCTGGTTGCGATTCATGTAGAGTGCGACGGGGAACTGAGCGGCAAACAACAGCGCAGCTCCACCGAACAACAGATCAACAACGGGTTCCCGCATTGGCCTTTTGAAGAAGAAGAGCAGGAATGAACAAATGACAAACCAAATGAAAGCGGACCCGAATAGAAAATAATTGATTTTCCGGTGTCCACCTTGCCTCAGTTCACCAGCGCCCACCGAGCCCAAGGATACTGCGATCGCTGAAAGCGCATCCATCATGTAATCATAAGAACTGTAATGCGAGCCCCAACGGCTTTTGTGGTGCAATGAAAATAATGCGAATAAAAATACCGAATATAGGAGAACGGTTGATAGCATTTTTTCCCGATTCATCAAGGCTCCTTGCTTACACAGAGCTTAACTGGCTGGTTTGGACGGAATAGCGGTTGCGGCGCGGGGGCTGGTGTTGGGCGCGGCGTTCGGTTGCGCAGGTGTGGCGTTGGGTTGAGCGCCGGGCTGGGCTGGGGCGTACTTGCTGGCGCACTTGGCTTGGAGGATCGAGGCGTGGAAGACGCCGTCGCGGCCGTAGGAGCCTTCGGCAAGAGCCTGGGCGTCGTCCTTGAAGGTGTCGGGCGGCGGCTCGGAGCCTTTGTAGACGACCGTGAGCAGGCGGCCGTTGGCGGCCTTGGGCGAGTGGCTCTCAAACTCATTCAAAACAAAAGTGACGTGGGGGCCGTTGTGCTCGATGGAGCCGGGTTGGACAAAGCCCTCGACGCGCAATTGGCTGTGGTAGGCCTTGTCGCCCATGCCACCCAACTCGGCGATGGTGACGTAGTAGCTCTTGTTGGCGCCGTAGCCGGAATAGGCCAGCCAGACGATGGTGCCGACGATAATGGCAGCCGCGATGCCGATGCGAATCGAGTTGGAGGAAGTTTTGGTAGTCACCCCATAAAGATACGAGCGTTGGAGGGCGGGGTCAACCGGGACTGTGGACTGGGAGCAGGGGTGCATTCGAGAGGCCTGCCGTTCCACAACACTCCGTTCTCAATCCATTCGCCTCCGGTCGGGTAGAAACATTTGGAGAAAAGGCAGAAAAGGCAGAAAAGACAGAGATTTTGGGCTATTTAAGTCCATTTCTGGCGAACAGTATCGGTGGCATTCGTGGTCGGACCAGTCGGGCGGTAACTCTTGCGCAGATTGCCTAAAGAACCGTTTCGAATTTATGTGCAAGCTGTTAATTGGCTGTGATAGTATCCGTGCGGCGAAGCCTTCGGTTACCAAAGGCTAGTGCAATTCCGCAAAAAGGTACTCGTCTTAGCGTGGGAGGCTCGCGCAAAGAAAAATTAGATCCAGAGTGTGCGGCGGAACTGGTCTGACCTCTGACAAGGTTTCAGCCATGAGGAGAAAACAAGGATGAAGAAAATGCAGAAACTCAGAACGTACGGCGTTGTGCTGACCATTCTTCTGGCAGCCGGCAGTGTGTATGCGACAACGGTGTTTGTGGGCGGCTCGGGAACGGGCCATTACAGCACGGTGCAGGCGGCGGTAAACGCGCTGCCATCGACCGGCGGCATCGTCGAAATCGCGGCGGGCACCTACACTGGGCAGGTCACAATCTCAAAACCGGGCGTGAGCCTGATCGGCGAAGGCAGTAGCGCTTCGTCCACGATCATCTCCGACGATCTGTCGGCGCAAGAGGCCGGGTCGGACACTGCCTCGGCAACGGTGATCGTCACCAGTGCGGCCACGAACTTTTACGCCCAGAACCTCCAGATTCAGAATCTCTACACCCAGGACGGCAACACCGAAACACAGGCTCTGGCGCTATCGATCGTGGGCGATCGGGCAGTTTTGCGCAACACCCGCTTGATTGGCCGTCAAGACACGTTCTTTGCCGGAGCGAACGGCTGCAGTTCGACTACCTGTTCGACCCCGACGCGGGTCTACATCGAGGGCTCCTACATCGAGGGCAATGTGGACTTCATTTTCGGCGACGCCGCGATGGTCCTGGACACTTGCACAATCATGATCGACGAGCATGGCAGTGCGAGTGGCGAAACTACGATGACTGCGCAGAATAATCGCTCCAGCACCGACGCCTACCTGAGCGGATTTGTCGTTTACAACAGCACAATCGACACCCAAAGCAGCAGCCAGACCAACGACTATTTCGGCCGTCCGTGGGGCGTGTACTCGAAGGTCATCCTGATCAATAACGTTCTGAACGCGAATATCGCCACAGCCGGGTGGATCGAGTGGGAACCGGGAACCACTGACTACCTGGCAACCTCCTACTACGCGGAGTACGGCTCGACGGGAACTGGCTCGGTTGGCTACACGGATAAGGAGCGCGAGTCGCATGCCGTGTATCTTACCGAGTCTGAGACCACGCAATATGAACCGGATAACTTCCTGAAGGGCTCGGACGACTGGGTGCCGACCTCGGTGGAATAATCGGCCGAAGGAGCTGCGAAAACTCGCGGTTATCGATCCCCGTGAGCAGAAACCGCTCGCGGGGATCAATGATTTGAGAGGGCAAGGGGAACATGTGCCCTTTTCGCATATTTGCGTTAGCGAGCGGAATCCAGCGTTTGTGCGGCCCGCGTGAGCGCCTGGGTAAGCACAGTTAGCTGCTGGGCGGCACGTTTTGAGTCTTTGGCGTCGAGGGCTTCGTTGACACCGGGGATTACCACGGCTGCGTATCCGGTGTACTCGCCGGGAGCGTAGATGATGTGCCGGTACCAGGGGCGATTGGGCAAACCTTTCTCGGCGATGAGCGCGGTCTCGGCCTGACGGAGGGCGAGGTTGAGTTTGACGAGGTCGCCAGAGGCAGCGATTTGCAGACCGTGTGCTCGCTCGGCCGAGGCGGAAAAACGAGCGACGGCAGCTTCAGCGGGAGCAAAGTTGAGGGAAGTTCCTTGCTCGGAAGATTTTCGCTTGGCCGCTTCAATATACGAGCTGATCGCGGCGGCATAGGCGACGTAGTTGTAGGGCAGCACGTCGGTGTCGGCCATACGCAGGGCTTCGAGGCCGAAGACGCGGGCCATCTCCTGGAGATAGACGAATTTTGGGTCGGCGTTCATGGTGAACCAGGCGTAGTTATCGAAGACGGAATGGTAAACGCCATAGGGACCAGTGGAACCGATGTCGGTAGAAGGAACGCCGGCGTGCTGGAAGAAGGCCGAAAAGTCGGAGCCGGAGCCGAGATCGCCAACGTGAACCTCCTCGCCTGGTTCGGGCGGGGCGTTGGAGGTGCGGTGATCATTCTCGCCGGCAGATTTGATTCTCCATTGCTGATAGACCGTGCCAGTGAGCGGACTGGGAACGGAGCGAGTCAGTTCGCGGAGGAATTGCTTGAGCGAGGGAACGGCGGAAGCGGAGAAATCTGGCCCGGAGACTGCCACATCGGTGTTGAAATAGGCTACGGCGCGATCCATCGCCTTGGCGTTCTGCTCGACCCACTCAGTTGAACCGATGAGGCCTTCTTCTTCGGCGTCCCAACTGCAGAAGATTATGCTGCGCTTGGGATGCCAGCCCTGCTTGAGCAGTGCGCCGATGCCGTGGACCGCTTCGAGCATGGCGGCGGTGCCGCTGGAGGGATCAACCGCGCCATAGACCCAGGCATCGCGGTGATTGCCGGCTACTACCCATTCGTCTGGGAATTGCGTACCTTTGACCTTCCCAATTACATCCCAGATAACCCGACGCTGATAGTCCTGCTGAGAAACCAGATGGACCTTCACACTCCCCGGCCCCGCAATCTGGCCGATGTGATAGCGGAATCCGAGCGCGCCCTGCCAGCCCTGCGGCACACCGGGGCCTTGCAAAGCCTGCAAGATGGGCGCTGCATCGTGATAGCTGATCGGGATGGAGACGATGTGGGTCTGGCTGCCTTCAGGCGAGACGCGAGCCGAGTCGGGCAAATCGAGCGTCGAGGCCACACCGGGAGTTTCGGGATCGCCGGGGTACTTGAAGAGATATTGCACGGAGCCGCGCTCGACGCCAGTCTCCGGCCGCCACGGCCCCAAGGGATAAGGGTCGCCCTTGGAGAAGCCATCATCCTGCGGGTCGGAGTAGATAAGGACTCCAGCAGCGCCGCGCTGCTCGGCGATGTAGACCTTGACGCCGCGGAAGTTTCCGCCGTAACGCGCCAGGACGATTTTGCCGTGTAGGTCGATATGCCGGGCGGCGAGTTGGTCGAAGTCCTCCAGGCGGCCGTAGTTGGCGTAGACCACCTCTGCGGTGACATCGCCGGAGGCAGAGGAACCATTGAAGGGCATCACCACGCGTGGATCATCCTGGTAGATGTCGCCATCGACGTGCTCACGGGTGGGACCGACAACGAGCAGCTTTCCGCTGGCGTCATAGGCCTCGAAGCGGACAGCCTGGGGCCGATTCATCAGCACGCGGTATGGAACGATCTCAGTCTCGAGGCCGGCGGCGCGAAATTTCTGCGCCACGTATTCGGCGGTTTTGCGATCCTCGGGGGTTGCGGCAAGGTGAGGCTCTGCGGTGAGCGTCTTCAGGTGCTGACCGGCCAGCGCGGCGTCGGGAACAGCGAGAAATTTCTCCTCGATCTTTGCTTGGGCTGTGAAGTCCACGTAGCCGAAGACGGCGGGGGCGGACTGGGCGGAGTTCTGCGACGGCAGATGGCCGGAAACGAGAGCCAGAAGAAGCAGTGAGGTAAGCGGCTTGCGGACAATCATGAATGGGACCTCTTTAAATGGAGATGAGTCTTGTAATCTTGCACGGATAGAACAAGAACCGCAGTGCGCAATTCTATGCCACTGGCTGAGTGCAATGAGAGCAGCGCTTGGCGGCGAGCGGGATTTCACTCAAACATTCGGGACAGGTCTTGAGGGACGGTGGAGCTGGTTTCTTGAGCCTTGCAAGGAGAGCATTCAACGGCAATACAATCCCAAAGTAAACCACGCTGGCCACGATCAGAAACGATATTGCCGCGTTAAGGAAGTTGCCGATCATGATCGGTGTTCCATGAATTTTCAACACCACGGCGCTAAAGTCCGGTTTACCTACAACGGCGGCGATCAATGGTGAGATGATGTCTTTCACCAGCGACGTGACAATGGCATTGAAGGCTACGCCGAGAATGACGGCGACTGCCAGGTCAACGACGTTGCCACGCAGGATAAAATCGCGAAACCCTTTGAGCATTTTTCTCTCCGATGGCTTGGATGGTTTAACCTGTGCAACTGCATGGGGAGCGAACTGGGTTCACAAGTTCTTATTGTGCACCATCCTACACGGCGGCAGGGGGCTGTTGGTAGCATGACGCAGCCAAGGCTTGTGGGCTAAGGATAGAGCCACAGGAATAGCACCATGGCCAGAATCATGAGCTCGGCGTAAAGCAGAATGAGCACGCCGGCGTGGTAGAAGCTCCATCTGCGACCGAGGCAGCGCGCGGTCTCGATCATTCCCCAGCAGACGATGGGCGCAAAGAGAATTTGCCATGGCGAGGCACGGGGCGCATCGGCCAATGGAAAGCCGGCCAGGCTCATACTGGCCCCGAGTGCGACAAGGGCCAGCAGAACGCCGCGGGCAAGCGATCGCTGGCGCAACCGAAAAGGGGATGGGCAGGAAAACACCACTCTTCAATCTATCGCGCCCGCGACGGAAATGTGCCTGGTCTGGAGCCAGTTCTGAAGTGGCTGCTTAGCCGCGGCCGGGGCGCAGGTGGCTCACATCGACGGGGTCTGGGTCCTCGTAGGCGGGCAGCACCGGCAGCCCTGCCCGCAGCCCGGTCCACTCCTCGGCCACCACGATGCTGTTCTGGGGATTGCCCGGCTGGTAGCGCGCCGAGCAGGGAAAGCCGATCCGCACCTGGGATGTATCCACCACACCGGGCATGTCGGTAACGTCCTGGGAGGACTCGTAGTCCACGCCGCCAATGCGATAGCTATAGAGGAGCATGGTCAGGGTGCGGCTGGGCTGGTCCTCGGATTTGCCCGGCGCTTCGACCTCGCAGATGTCCAGCAGCATGCCGTCCACCAGACGCCCGGAACGGGCCAAGAACTGGCGGCGCGCGCGCTCCAGTTCTTCAGCCGTGAGGCGTTTGCGGAACACGAGCCAGAGACCCACTGCCACAAGTGCAGCGACGACCGTTAGGGCGGCGGCAATCTTCCATACATTCGTGCTGAGAAGGGTCATTGGAGGGGGACTCTTCCCCGTAGATCCCAAATTAAAGGATACCGCAGCCGGGGATCGGATGAAGCCGGTTTTGCAGAGGGGCTGGCTCCGGATTGTGTTGGCGCAGCCCCAGGTTTCTTGCTGCGATATACTCGTGACTGCATCTTGAAGGAGTTCCGGCTCGCTGGACGCTTCATTTCAGGAGGTTTCTTCTTGGCTTTGTGTACGAGTTCCACTGCGGCACAGCATTCCCGGATTCGTGACCGGATTCGTTCTACCACCGTGATTTGCGTGCGGCGTAACGGCCAGGTTGTGATGGCCGCCGATGGGCAGGTCACGCTGGGCGATCACGTACTGAAACATTCGGCGAAAAAAATTCGCAGGCTTTACCAGGAGAAGATTCTGGCTGGATTTGCCGGTTCGACGGCCGACGCCTTCTCGCTTTTTGCGCGCTTTGAATCGAAACTGGAGCAATATGCAGGCAACCTGAACCGCGCGGCTGTCGAGCTGGCCAAGGACTGGCGCACAGACAAGATGCTGCGCAACCTTGAAGCATTGTTGGTGGTGGCTGACACCGCGCAAACCTTTCTCATTTCCGGATCGGGAGACGTGATTGATCCCGACGAACCGCTGGCGGCCATCGGATCCGGCGGCCCTTACGCCACGGCTGCAGCGCGCGCGCTCATCGAGAACACCGACCTGGGCGCTCGCGAGATCGCCGAAAAAGCCATGAAGATTGCCGGCGATATCTGCATCTACACCAACGACCACGTTACGATTGAGGAGTTGTCAAACTAAGAACTGACGCATGCTCGGAAGGAAAACGATGGCAGGATACTCTGGCACACCATTGTTGAAGAAACTCGGAATCAAGGATGGTCAGAGTGTCCTTCTTCGCAATGCGCCATCGGGGTTGCCGGAAGAGCTACGTGGATACGCGAGAACGAAACTTGAGAGGAATCTAGATGTCGTGCTGCTTTTTGCCGGTTCTGTCGCGGTTTTCAAGGCAGAATTCGGAGTTCTGACGCAAACCATTCGCACTGAAGGTATGATTTGGGTCGCGTGGCCCAAAAAATCCTCAGGAATTCGAACCGATTTGACTGAGAGCGCGATTCGCGACTACGCGCTCCAGACGCCCTTCGTAGACGTGAAGGTCTGCGCGATTGACGATACCTGGTCGGGACTGAAGTTCGTGATCCGCAAGGAACTCCGTAAATTCCTGGCCACTGGAACGCACTAGGAATTCAGAACTGGAAACTGATGGCAATTTATCTTCCTGCATCCGCCGAAGAACAGGATCTCTCGCTGGACGAATTGACGCCGCGCGAGATCGTCGCCGAACTCGATAAACATGTCGTTGGCCAGAAGGCCGCCAAGCGCGCTGTAGCCATCGCGCTCAGGAATCGCCAGCGCCGGCAAAAGCTACCTCCCGACATAGCTGACGACATCATGCCCAAGAACATCATCATGATCGGGCCAACGGGTGTGGGCAAGACGGAGATTGCGCGCCGCTTGGCAAAACTGACTAACTCGCCATTCCTGAAAGTGGAAGCCTCGAAGTTTACCGAAGTGGGCTATGTGGGCCGCGATGTGGAATCGATGATCCGCGATTTGGTGGAGATTGCCGTCGACATGGTGCGCGAGGAGCGTCTGGAAGAAGTGGAAGATCGCGCGGAGATGAATGCCGAAGAGCGCCTGCTGGATGTGCTGCTGCCTCCTCCGCCACCCACGCCGCCAGCTCAGGAGGGCCAGCTCACGCTGCCCGGCGCCGACAGTTATCAGCGCTCGCGCGAGAAGATGCGCCAGCAATTTCGCGAGGGCAAGCTGGACGAACGCCAAGTGGAGCTCGATGTGCGCGAGCGCGGCATGCCGCAGTTCGGCATCATCTCGAACCAGAACCTTGAGGACATGGAAATGAACCTCAAGGACATGTTGCCCAATATCTTTGGCGGCGGCTCGAAGAAGCGCAAGATGAAGGTCTCCGACGCATTCGACTATCTTGTGCAGGAGGAGGAAGGCCGGCTGATCGACATGGATGCGGTGAACCGCGCGGCGACCGAACGGGTCGAATCCAACGGCATTGTCTTTCTGGATGAGATCGATAAGATTGCAGGGCGCGAAGGCAGCCATGGGCCCGATGTTTCCCGCGAAGGCGTACAGCGCGACATTCTGCCCATAGTGGAAGGAACTACGGTGAACACGCGCTACGGCATGGTTCGCACGGACCATATTCTATTTATCGCCGCGGGAGCATTCCATGTCTCCAAGCCCAGCGATCTTATCCCCGAGTTACAAGGTCGCTTTCCCATTCGCGTCGAGCTGAAGTCGTTGACCGTCGACGACTTTTTGCGCATTCTCACCGAGCCCAAGGCTTCATTGACCAAGCAATACTCGGCATTGCTGGAGACCGAAGGAGTTAAGTTGGAGTTTTCTCCCGAGGCCTTGCGCGAGATGGCGGAGTTTGCCTTTAAAGTGAATGAACAAACCGAAAACATTGGCGCGCGCCGGCTGCACACCATCATGGAGCGGGTACTTGAGGACGTAAGCTTCCTGGCGCCCGATGTGGTCCGTCGCGCCCCGAACGAAGAGGCGGCCGCAGCACTGCAGGAGGCCATCAAGAGCGAGTCTTCCACGCCATTGCCCTATGAGGAGCGTCCAACGGCATCTGGTCCAGAGAAGGTCTTTCTGATCGACGCGGAGTACGTGAAGCAGATGGTGGCGTCCGTCGTACGTGACCAGGATTTGTCGCGCTACATTCTTTAAGATCTCTTATGCGGAGCGCTCTGCTTATTCGCGCAGAGCATTTCGAGCTTACGCAGGGCCTTGAGCACTTCGCTTAAGGCCGTCTTGCCGATTTCCCACTCAAACTTCTTTTGTAACTTGTCTAAAACGCCGATCACGCGCACGGCGCATCTCTTTCCCTGCGGTTTCAAGGTTAGTTGGTAAGCTCGCGCGTCGTCTGGATCGATCTTCCTTTGCAAGAGTCCCTTGGCTTCGAGAGACGAGACGCAGTGGCTCACATTTCCCCTCGTCGTTCCGAAGGCTTCCGCCAACTGCGATGGCTTCACCGATTGAGGCGCCTCAAAGAACATGGCCGCCAGTACCAATCCTTCCAGAAAATTGAGGCTGTCAGCCCCAAGAGCTTGAGTGGCCAGCGATTCAAACCTGCGAGCCGCACGGTTGACCGCAAACATCGGACTCTCATGTAGGAATGCATCGATGCGCATAGCTTTATTCTAATGGTTTAATCCTCAACTATTCGAAACAATATCAAATCATCCTTGCAGAAGAGTCCTTTAGCGGTCAAGATTGAACGGGAAGTCAACTTATGCCCACTTCCAAATCGATATGCGTTGCGACGTGTCTCTTGCTAGCCGGCTGCGCGCAACAAGCTGCAGCACAATCCGCACCTGCCACTCAACCCGTGGTGCTTCCTCATCCTTCCGAGACCATGGTGGTTCTTGGCTCTGCGGTTCCTGTGCCCCTGGCCGAATCTTCCGCATCGGTCGAGGTGCTGCCCGTTCAAGACAAAATTCTTTCTCTGGAATCGCCGCAGGATTTGCTGCGACAGGACTCATCGGTCTTTCTCGAGGAGCGCGGCGCGGGCGGCGGACAGGCGGACCTGGTTTTGCGCGGGGGAACCTTTGAGCAGGCCCTGGTGCTGTTGAACGGCTTCCGCATCAACGACAGCCAGAGCGCGCACCACAACCTTGACCTACCCATTTCTCTCGACGCGTTGGACTCGATTGAGGTGCTGCACGGCGCGGGTTCCACGCTGCATGGCGCGGACGCATTGAGCGGAGTCGCCGACTTACTCACCGCTGCACCCTCCTCGTCGTCACTTCGCCTGCGTGCGGGAGGCGGGAGCTTTTGGGAGAACGAAGAATCTTTGTTGGGCTCTCTGGCGCGCGAGCGGTGGAGCAGCCGGCTGACCGCAGACCGCAGCTTCTCTACGGGCTTCACGGCCGACCGCGGCTACACGGGTGACTGCGATTTGCAGCAATTGTATCGAGATTGCCAAAACGACCGCGATTATCGCAACGAAGATGCTTCTTCTGAGAGTTGGGTTGGTTCGAGGCTTGGAATCTCGGACTTACTTTTTGCCGTGAGCGACCGCGCGTTCGGTGCAAACCAGTTTTATGGTCCCTATAACTCGTGGGAGCGGACCAAGGGCTGGTTTGCCTCCGGACGCCAGGAGTTAGGCAGCCGGACCGTGGCGGCTTTTGGCTATCGCCGACACACGGACGAGTTTGTTCTGCTGCGCGACAACCCTTCCATTTACGAAAATAATCACATTGATGGCTCCTGGCAGGCTGCGTTGCGCCATACCTTTCCCATCACAACCTCGTCG
Organism: Occallatibacter sp.; assembly: GCA_049518535.1. Taxonomy (GTDB): domain Bacteria; phylum Acidobacteriota; class Terriglobia; order Terriglobales; family Acidobacteriaceae; genus Telmatobacter. The sequence goes on from JBEKRS010000031.1 coordinate 45,407, forward strand.
CTGCTGCTCATCGGATTGGAGTCGGACGGAGATAGCATTCGCAGTTACAATCTGTCGGGCGGTGTACTCTCGTACGCCCTCGGCATACATGCTCGCAATCGTGGAGCAGGCTATGTGGATCTCGATTTACGGCCTGCCAAGAGTCGCTGGAACCTGTCGGCCGGCGTGCGTGAGGAATTATTTTCCGGTGGACTACAGTCCGTTCTGGCGCCGCATCTGGCAGGGAATGTGCGGGTGAGAAATCAAATCAAGCTACGAGCGAGTGGTGGCTATGGTTTCAGACTGCCGACTTATACCGACCTTTATTACTCCGACCCGGCTACCATCGGCAATCCGAATCTGAAACCTGAGTCCGCCTGGTCCGGCGAGGCAGGAACTGATTGGGCTCCGTCCACTCGTCTATTGCTTTCGGCTACCGGCTTCTATAACCGCCAGCACGACACTATCGACTATGTACGCACTCCGCCTACACCTCAAGTGCCCGCGCCTCTTTGGCATGCTACCAATCTCAGCGGTCTGCATTTTGCGGGAGCTGAATCTTCCGCGACTTGGATACCCACGAAAAACCAAAAGGTCCAGGTCGCGTGGACTGAACTTATCGGAGCGCAGCCACCCTTGAACGGCCTGCAATCGGAGTATGCCCTCAACTATCCGGTCGAAAACATTCATGCGACCTGGACGGTCGCTCTGGGGCAAGCTATCACCGTGACGAATTCGGTCGCGATCGCAAAACCCTATCAGCAGCCGGGCAACCCGCCTTGGAACGCGACCCCCTATCCCGTGTGGAATGCTGCGCTGACGCATGACTCAGGGAAGGCTCGCCCCTATCTTCGCCTGGGAAATCTGAGTAACACAGGCTATCAGGAGATCAACGGCGTCGCCATGCAGGGCCGCTCCATCGCGGGCGGAATCTCCCTCTGGCTTAGGCGATAATTTTTTGCGGAAAGTCAATGCGGGTGACGCGAAATTCTGGTAACCTGTGCTCGTACCTCGCGAGTCCACGTTCTCGAACCAACCGACGGGCTCTACCTGCACTCTCCGGCTCTTGAGGGGGATGTGGATGGGGGCGCTTCAAGAGCACACCGGGAAAGGTGTGCCTGCGCCTCGAGCCGCACCGCCTTTCCCTCGACTTCATGCGGCATAACGCAAAGGAGAGAAGCAATGAGCAATCCCGTATTGCACCATAAGATCACCTACATCGAGTTCACCACCACCGACGTTGAACGGACTAAGCAGTTCTACACGACCCTGTTCGGCTGGAAGTTCAAGGATTGGGGATCGGAGTACATCGACTGTAACCCCGCCGACTCCGGGGTTGCAATCGGCTTTGCCAAGGGCGAACCGCATGAGCCACAAGCAAAATATGCGCCTTTGGTCGTGCTCTACTCCGCGGACTTGAAAGCCACCGAAGCCGCAATCGTGGCTGCTGGCGGCAGTATAGTCGTGCCCACCTTCGAGTTTCCGGACGGACGACGCTTCCACTTCTCAGACGGCATGGGCAATGTGCTGGGCGTCTGGTCGGAGTAGATGCCTGCGATGAACGAGGCGGATTGAATTTCGTGATCTCCCATCTTAGGCGCGATGAGACTGCGCTGAAGGTGGGAGATGATGAATTGTCAGACGGTCGCGGGACTGCGGGTTTCCAACTCGGCTAGACGCTTGGCGAGCAGCGTCTCCAGCTTGACCAGCGCAGTCGAGAAGCCTTCAATACCTTCCTTCAGCTTGTCAGTGGCCATGCGATCTGCTGCGTGCATGCGGTCGAAGGCCGCTTTGTCCACGACGATCTTTTCGATGGGCAGCGCCTTTGCAGCATCGGGCGATAGCTTGCGCGGTAAGTCAGTCTGAGTCGATTCGAGCTCGGCGAGCAGTTGCGGAGAGATCGTGAGCAGGTCGCAGCCAGCTAACTCGCAAATCTCACCGATGTTACGGAAGCTCGCGCCCATCACCTGCGTCTTATAACCAAACTTCTTGTAATAATTATAAACATTAGTTACAGAGATGACGCCGGGATCGTTCACGTCCTGATAGTCCTTGCCGGTGTCCTTCTTGTACCAATCCAGGATGCGGCCGACAAAGGGCGAGACGAGGGTGACGCCAGCCTCGGCGCAGGCAATGGCTTGGTGCAGGCCAAACAACAATGTCAGATTGCAGTGGATGCCTTCCCGCTCGAGCACTTCGGCGGCTCGTATGCCCTCCCAGGTGGAGGCGATTTTCACAAGCACGCGCTCGCGGCCGATGCCGGCCGTGTCGTACTGCGCAATGATGGCGCGGGCCTGGGTGATGGTGGCTTGCGTGTCATAGGAGAGTCGCGCGTCGACTTCCGTCGAAACGCGGCCGGGAACGATGGCTAGAATTTTTTTACCGAAAGCGATGGCCAGCCGCTGAAAGGCGAGATTGGCGATGACAGCATCGGTGGAGTTGCCTCCAAGTTCCTTGCGGGCTTCGAGCAACACGCTGTCCACGATGGGCTGATATTGCGGCATCTGCGCGGCGGTGGTGATAAGCGAGGGGTTGGTGGTTGAGTCCTGCGGGCGAAACTTGCCAATCGCCTCGATGTCGCCGGTATCGGCGACGACCACGGTATAGGTGCGCAACTGTTCAAGCAGATTCTGCGGCATGATTCCTCCTGGGGATGGGCGATTCGGGCTTCGAGCGCGCCTGTATTCATTTTACCGCTGTTTAGATTATTCAGTTCGCTCTACTCCGGTTGGAATGTATTCGCCAGTGCGCCTAGGCCGGAGATGGTGACTTCCACTTTGTCTCCAGCTTTGAGCGGAGCCACGCCTGCGGGAGTTCCGGTGAGGACCAAGTCGCCGGGTTCGAGGGTTAGGATGGTTGTGATGTAGGCGAGCAGTTTGGGGATGGGAAAGATGAAGTCGAGGGTCGAGGCGTGTTGGCGTAGTTCGCCGTTGACGCGGGTTTCGAGGGTCAGGTCGGCTTCGGGGTCGAGTTCGTCGCTGACGATGGGGCCGACAGGGCAGAAGGTGTCGAAGCCCTTGGCGCGGGTCCATTGGCTGTCCTTGTTTTGCAGGTCGCGCGCAGTTACGTCGTTGGCCAGCGTGAAGCCGCGAATGGCGGAGCTCCATGCTTCTTCGCTCAGGTTGCGGACGCGGCGGCCTATGACCAGCGCCAGCTCGCCTTCAAAGTCAACGCGGGCGGAGACGGCGGGCATTCGCACGATACCTCCCGGATTGAGCAGCGCGGAGATTGGTTTGAAGAAGAGCAATGGCTCGGTGGGAAGTTCACTGCCCATCTCTTTCACATGGTCGCGATAGTTGCGACCTACGCAGACGATCTTCGATGGCGTGACGGGCGCGAGCAACTGTGCGGCGCTGAGTGGCATGGGTTCGAATGTAAAGTTCGATGAGGTTGCCCGTTCATGCACCAGATGGAAGGCCAGGTCTTCTTCGGGAGCCGTGGTCAAGTCCGCAATCCAAGGCTCGCCGCCGCGATCCTCCACCGCGCCATAGCAAGTCTTGTTCTCGAAAAAGAAGCGACAATATCTCATGGGAATCTCCATGTGTGGCTAAGGCTGTCAGGGATTGGGCACGGTCTCCTCGGCCTCGGCGGAGCGTGCGCTTTCGTGTCCGCCTTGATCGATGGCGCTGACGGCGTAGCGATAAGTGTGGCCGGGGTGGACTTGGGTGTCGTGGAAGGCGGGGGGGACAAGCGGAGCGGTAGGCGAGATACGTTGCCACACGGCTTGGCTTTCGGCCCCTGCCTCGCGGCGATAGACAATGTAGCCGGCAAGGTCGGCGTCGGTCACGGGCTGCCAGCTCAGGTCGATTGCGTTTCCAGCGACGTTTTCGCCGGTGGTAGCTACAGCGGCCAGGCTGGTGGGCACTTCGGGCGGAAAGATGTCCAGAGCCTCGACGCGCACCGGGGTGGAGAGCTCGCCGGCAAGTTCCTGAGTCTTGCCGTCAACCGTTATACGGGCCACACGCTGGGCGCGGTACTCATAGGTTTGGCCGAAGCGGATATCTTTGTCCAAAGCTCGACAGCTGCTCATGCGTCCTTGCTGCGCGCATGAGTCTACCAGCAAATCTTGCTCGACTGGCTCGGGCTGGGGCTCCAACGGTCCTTGTTGAGGCTTGGCGGACGGGGTCAGTAGCTTGCGGTGCAGGCGAATTACCGTGGGCGACGATTCCTGCGTGGCGGGTGACCAGCGCAGAACCACGCCCTGCCTGCGCACCTCAGCAGACAAGCCAATCACTGGTGGGGGTGCTTCGCCGGCCGGCACTACGGCGGCGTTCGACAGGCCGGCCGAGCGGCCGTTGTGGTTTCTTAGCTCGACAAAGTAATTGAGCGGGCGCGGCGGTCCGGCGGTCAGCTCTGAGGGCAACGTCTCGGTGAACGCACCCTCGACTCCCGGCGCGAGGAACAGCTCAACGCCAGATGTACCGCAAGTGTCGCCAGACGTTTTGCGGGCAGCCGCGCCTTCTTTGCGGCATACACGCGCCGTCACGTTGCCTTTCAGCAGCAGCTTGTCAGTGTTCTTCTTGGGCATGGTCCAAGTGAGCATGACCTGGTTGCCCGCGCGGACAGCGGCCAGGTCTGCTACCGGCTCCGGCAGCTTGAGCGAAGGCGGTTGCGGTGCAGCGGGCGTTCCGCAGCCGGTGATGATCAGCCCTGCTGCCAGCGCAGCAGTTAGGGCGGCCCATTCAATTCTGTCGATCGTACTCATCGCCATTTCAGTCTACCGGAGCGGCGCGGGTGCGGGGTCTGGCAATGTACTGAAGTAGCGGCGGCTTAAAAAGTAATAACTCAAGATAGTTACTATCCTCATTGGTGAAGGTTCACGCAGACCTTGCCGAACTGGTTGCGGATAAGCCGCATTAACCGGGACCTGATTACAGTTTCCGTAAGCGCGCGCAGGCGTCATCCAGGTCGTGGTCTTTTTTTGCGAAGCAGAATCTCAGTAAGCTCTCGCCGTGGCCAGGGCGGAAGAAGGCGGAGCCCGCGACCGAAGCTACTCCGGTGGCGGCTAACAGATGGCGGGCTTTTGCGGCGGCGGTTTTGCCGGGAATGTTAGTGGCGCTGGCCAGAACGTAGTAAGCGCCGGCGGGAATGCTGGGCTCAAGTCCGGCGTCTTGAAGCGCCGAGAGCATGCGGGCGCGCTTGGATTGGTAGTCGGTGGCTAACTGCGTGTAGAAGCTGAGTGGAAGCTCTTCGAGCCCTGCGGCGGCACCGTGTTGGAAGGCCGAAGGTGCGCAGACATAAGTCAGATCGTGGAAGTAACTCATGCTGGGGAGCCAGCGGGAATCGGTGGTGACATAGCCCAAACGCCAGCCGGTGACACTGAAAGTCTTGCTGAATCCGGAGATCACGATGGTCCGCTCGCGCACGCCGGGCAGCGTGGCGGGAGCAATGTGGCGCGTGCCGTCGTAGATGAAGTACTCATAAATCTCATCGGTGATGAGGAAGAGGTCGTGCTCTTGGACGATGGCCGCGATAGCTTCGGTCTCGCCACGGGTAAAGACCTTGCCGCTGGGGTTGGCCGGAGTGTTAAGGAGGAGGGCGCGAGTGCGCGGGGTGATAGCGGCGCGGAGTGCGGCCAGATCGAGCGCCCAATCCGGTTCGGCAAGAGGCACGAAGACCGGCGTCACGCGCATGGATTCGAGTGTGGAAACGTGATAGCCGTAAAAAGGCTCGAAGAGCAGCACCTCGTCGCCAGGATTGAGCAATGCCATAACGGCCGCGTGCAATCCACCGGTAGCGCCGGAGGAAACCAGGATTTCGCTCTCCGGGTCGTAGTGGAGTCCGTAGTCGCGCCGTTGCTTGGCGGCGATGGCGTTGCGCAGGCGGCTGATGCCGTCCAGACGGGTGTAGATGTTATGGCCGTCATGAATGGCCCGGATGGCACCCTCCTGAACCGGCGCGGGGACAGGGGTGTCGCAGACGCCTTGAGCGAGATTGATGCCGCCGATGCGGTCGCACTCGATGCTCATGGCGCGGATCTCCGACTGCACGGCAGCGGGGGCGAGCTGGCTAAGGGAGAGACGGGAAGCGCTTCCATTGGCTGGCAGGGACAAGGCGGCGAGGGACTCTTGGGCGGCGGTGTTGGTCATGGGGAAGTTCCTTACGCTTTTATCTTACATGCGGGAGCAACCGAGGAATACTGGAGCAAATGCGGCGGGCACGTGCGGCGAGCGCGTAAAATCTATCTTTTATGCATGAGCTTTCGATTGTTACAAGCATTGTGGAAACGGTGACCGAAACACTGAACGCCTTGCCTGATTCATCTTGGGGCGGGCGGGTTAAGGAAGTGCGGCTGCGTGTGGGGGCGCTGGCGTCGGTAATTCCCGAGTCGCTCGAGTTCTGTTACGGGATTGCGGCGGAGGGAACACCGCTGGAAGGCTCGCGGCTGGTGGTGAACGTGTTGCCGGTGGTAGTGCATTGCGCAGCGTGCGGCGAAGATGCGGAGCTTGAGGGCGTGCAGAGCTTTCGATGTCCTAAGTGCGGCGAGCCGTCTTATGACCTGCGGCAGGGACGGGAGCTGGAGATTGAGTCATTTGAGATAGAAGAGATGGACGAGGTTAAGGAGAAGTTATGACCACCCGGATTGTGGAGTTACGGCGGGGAATATTGAAGAAAAACGATGAGTTAGCCGCGGGCCTACGCGCGAGTTATACGGCCGCCGGGGTGCTGGTGCTGAACCTGGTGTCGAGTCCTGGGACGGGCAAGACCGCCTTTCTGGAGAGAACGTTGCGGGAGCTACGGGCACGTGGAGCGAGAGTGGCAGCGTTGGTCGGCGATTTGGAGACCGATAACGACGCGCGGCGGCTGGCGTCGAGCGGCGCTCCGGTGCGACAGATCAATACGCATGGGATTTGCCACCTGGATGCGGAGATGATCGGCAAGCATCTGGAGGGATGGGAGGGCGTGGAGTTAGGCGGGCTTGATTACTTGTTTATTGAGAATGTGGGTAACTTGGTCTGCCCGTCGAGTTATGACTTAGGCGAGAAGATTCGCGTGGCGCTGTTGAGCGTGACCGAAGGGGAAGATAAGCCATTGAAGTATCCGACGTTGTTTAACTCAGCCGATGCGGCCGTAATTACCAAGATAGATATCGCCGAGCCATGCGGCTTCGACCGCGAGACGGCGCTCAAGAACATCAACGAGATTCGGCCGGGGATACGAATCTTTGAGACTTCAGCCAAGACCGGCGCGGGGATGGAGGAGTGGCTCACTTATCTCGGAGAGACGCGAATCCAGCGCGAGGCCTTTCAGTAAGGAGGGTATGCGGTGGCGGTCGAGAAAAAGAGTGCCGAGATCGGAGCGGCTGAGGTAGAGGCTTATTTGGAGCGGGTGCCGGAGCCGGCGCGCACCACGCTCGAGAAAATGCGGGCGATGATCCGGGCGGCCGCGCCCAAGGATGCAACAGAGGCGATCAGCTACGGGATCCCATCGTTCCAATACAAAGGGGCGCTTGTTTGGTACGCGGCGTTCAAAAAGCACTGCAGCTTTTTCCCTATGGATTTGTCGCTGCTGGAGGAGTTTGGGGAGGAGCTGAAGAAGTACAAAACTTCGAAGGGGACGATACAGTTTCCACTGGATAAGCCGTTGCCCAAGACGCTGGTGAGCAGAATTGTGAAGGGGCGCGTGACTCTGAATAAGGCGAAGGCTCGGGGATAGCTTGGTGGGCCGGGGAATCCCTGAAGAGGACTGCGAGGCTCTCCTGGATTGATCTGCAGGTGATTTAAATCACACTATACGCAACCTCGAGGGCGGTATAACGTAGTTGCTATGTGTCTAGCGATTCCTGGAAAAGTGGAAGAGATTCTCACCGAGGGCGACCTCCGGGTGGGGTGGGTAAATTTTGGCGGCATTCGCAAGAAGGTTTGCCTGGACTACGTACCCGAGGTCGTGGTGGGCGACTATACCATTGTGCACGTTGGGTTTGCGCTCTCCAAGATCGACGAGGAGACAGCTTTGCAGACGCTTGAGGACTTTCGCGCGATGGGCATGCTGGGCGAAGAACTGGGCAGCGAGGAAGAGGCGTTTGCGCGGGCTGCGGCGGCTCCGCAGTCGGCTTGTCCGGACGGAAGCTGTTCGACCAAATGAAGTACCTGACCGAATTTCGGAATGGCGAAATTGCGCAGCGGATGGCGCGAGAGATTCACTCTGTCGCCACGCGGCCCTGGAAGATCATGGAGGTCTGCGGCGGACAAACGCACTCAATCATTAAAAATGGAATCGACCAAATGCTTCCCGCCGGCATCGAAATGGTTCATGGGCCCGGCTGCCCGGTGTGCGTGACGCCGCTGGAACTGATTGACAAGGCGCTGGCGATTGCGGCGCAGCCGGGAGTGATTTTTTGCTCCTTTGGCGATATGCTGCGCGTGCCGGGGACCGAGGGAGATCTGTTTCAGGTGAAGGGCGCGGGGGGCGATGTGCGCGTGGTTTATTCGCCGCTGGATGCTGTTGATCTGGCGATGAAGAATCCCGACAAGCAGGTGGTGTTCTTTGGGGTGGGGTTTGAGACGACGGCGCCTGCGAATGCAATGAGCGTTCACGTGGCGAAGCGACGCGGGCTGAAGAATTTTTCGCTGCTGGTGTCGCATGTTCTGGTGCCGCCGGCGATTGCAGCGATTCTGGAGTCACCAGGAAACAAGGTTCAGGGGTTTCTGTTGGCGGGGCATGTGTGCAGCGTGATGGGCTACTGGGAATATCCGCCGCTGGCGGAGAAGTATAAGGTGCCGCTGGTGGTGACGGGCTTTGAGCCGCTGGATCTGCTGGACGGCATTCGGCGCGCCGTGGTGCAACTGGAGGCTGGGCGGCATGAAGTCGAGAATGCCTATGAGCGCATCGTCAAGTTTGAAGGAAATCAGCCGGCGCAGAAGCTGCTGGCCGAGGTATTCGAAGTGACGGATCGGGCGTGGCGGGGGATTGGCGTGATCCCGAAAAGCGGCTGGCGGCTGAGTGCGGAGTATCGTGCTTTCGATGCTGAGGAGCGGTTTCAGATTACGGGGATACATACCGAAGAGTCGCCGCTGTGCCGGGCGGGGGACGTGCTGCGCGGGGCGATCAAGCCGGCTGAGTGTGCGGCGTTCGGCAAGGAATGTACGCCGCGACATCCGCTGGGAGCTACGATGGTTTCGAGCGAGGGGGCTTGCGCGGCTTACTTTAATTATGGGCGGTTTTTGTCGGCGGAGGAGTTGGCGAGCGCGGCAAACGGGCTTACGGAAGTGATGCAATGACTGAGAGTGTGAAGGAAGCTCCACCGGAATTCTCTGGGTGGTCGTGTCCGCTGCCGTTGGTTGGCTATCCGGCGATTGTTATGGGGCACGGCGGCGGGGGCAAGCTGGGAAATGAACTAGTGGAGCACCTGTTTCTGCCTGCGTTTCGCAATGCAGAGCTTGAAAGTCTGGGCGACGCGGCGGTGCTGGAATTGGCTGGCGGCAAACTGGCGATGAGTACCGATTCGTTTGTGGTACAGCCGCTTTTTTTCCCAGGAGGCTCGATTGGCGAGCTGGCGGTTAACGGGACGGTCAACGATCTGGCTGTTTCAGGGGCGGAGCCGCGCTACTTGAGCGCGAGCTTCATTCTCGAAGAGGGATTTCCGCTGGCGCAGTTGGCGGCGATTGTCGAGGATATGGCGAAGGCCGCGACTGTGGCGGGCGTGAAGATTGTTACCGGCGACACCAAGGTTGTCGAGCGCGGGCACGGGGACGGGTGTTACATCAACACGGCGGGCGTGGGGTTGATGAGGCCGGGAATTCATGTGGGACCGCGGCGGGCGCAGGCCGGCGATGCAATTCTGGTTTCGGGGACCATCGGCGACCACGGCATGGCGATCATGAGCGTGCGCGAGGGGTTGGAATTCGAGAGCCAGATTCGTTCCGATTGCGCGTCGCTGAATGGGATGATTGCCGAGGTTCTGGAGGCGGCGGGCACGGCGGTTCACACGATGCGAGACCCTACGCGCGGAGGACTGGCTTCGACGCTGAACGAGATCGCGCAGGCTTCAGGGGTGGGCGTCGAAATCGACGAACCTAGTCTGCCGGTGCGGACGGAAGTGCAGTCGGCGTGTGAACTGCTGGGGTTGGACCCTGTCTACGTTGCCAACGAGGGCAAGGCCGTTTTCTTTGTGGCGCCGGAGGCGGCGGAGCAGGTGCTGGCCGTGCTGCGCGCGCATCCGCTAGGGCGCGAGGCAGCGCGGATCGGACGGGTGACAGCGAAGCATCCACGGATGCTGGTGGCGCGAACGGCGATGGGCGCGAACCGGGTGATTCCTACACAGATTGGCGAGCAATTGCCACGGATTTGTTGAAGGGCAGAGTTAGCATCCGCATTGCAGAATCACAGAATTAGTGTGGTTTCCCCGAACCCACCCTCGCCGTTTTGCCGCCTAGCACATGGTAGTAAGCAGTGAATGTGAACGACTACGTCGCGTTTTGCGATAGCGTCGGAAATCGATCGTCTTTCATCGAAAACTGTCTTCGCGTTTGTGCGGTTGATCGCGCTCACCGAATCAAGCACTCGCGCGAACAGTCGCTCCGCCTCATTCAAGAGTTCGGCGGAGTCCTCTGCCGGTTGCTCACCCTCCTGAACCCGCACAGTTCTAACCATTCGCTTCTTGAGGTCTTCGAGTCGATTTTGACAGTCACTCCGCTCTGCAAGTGCCTCTGCTAACTTCAAACGTTGTCTCCTCTAAATGCTGGGATTCGCATAGTCTACCACTCCCGCATTTGCAGGCAGAGGAAGTAGAGCAAGCTATGCTGTGATTAATTTCTCATCGCATTACCAAGCGCAGCGGTTTCCGATCGCTCAGTCGAGCAAGTCGAAGGCTTTGCGGATGTGATCTGGGAGGGTGGACGGCTCGTCGGAGAGCTTGGAGCTGATTTCCAAAACGATGGCGGGCGGGGCGGCTAGTCCGTTGAGGGCGGTTGCCGTGGCTGGCCAGTCGATGGTGCCTTCGCCGGGCCAGAGATGATCGTCTTTGAGGCCTTGGTTGTCGTGCGTGTGAACCGAGACGACGCGGGCGGCGAGCGTGGCGATGGCCTCGGGGACGCCTACGGTCATGTGGGCGTGCCCGAGGTCGAGGCAGACGCCGATCTGGTCCAGGTGGCCGGTTCGGAGAATTTCGACCAGATGCTCTGGGGTGGTGGGGTCGCCGGTCAGGTTCTCAACCAGAGGACGCACGCCGAGCGGCCGGGAAAATGCGCCGAGATGTTCGAGGGCGATCTGGGCGTACTCGATGGAGCGAGGCGACCATTCATCGTTGCGTTCGCCGAGGTGCACGACGAGATTGCGGAAGTGGATGGAATCGGCGGATTCGAGGGCGCGCTTGATCTCGTCCATGGCCTCGATGCGGCGGCTTTTTTCCGGATGCAGCAGGTTAAGGTAGGGAGAGCCGGAGCGGCCCATCTCGCGGTCAGAGTAAAGCGGGGCGTGCATCGACCAGGGTTCAAGGGGATTGGAGCCGAACCAGGCGGCCAACTCGGCTATGTGCTCGCGGCTGGAGTAGTCGAAATGCTGGCGGGCAGCAAAAATTTCGACTGCCTGCGCGCCTGACTGGACAGCCTGCTCTAGCAGCCCAGGGTGAAGGCGTTTGTTGAGATAAAGGTGCGTGGACAGGACTCGAAGCTTGGCCAAGGTTTCCCCCGCGCCGGGTTGGAGGAGAACGCGCAACCGGGTGCTGCTCTCATTCTCGCATTTTTATTTGTCTAATCACTGCGGGACGCTAAAAGCGGCTTAGATTGTTCCAGCCGGAACTACGAGACGCAGGCATTAAGCAAACGACGAGAATGCGAGTTTTTACAACAGAGAAAATCCCTTTTCATATTCTGAAAACCGATTATTTGAATATGAGCAAAAGAGGACAGACTCTCGTTGCATAGCCATGAGGTTCTTAGTAGAACGACTAGTGATGAGTCTTCAGCGCCGAGCAATGGGAGCCGGTGTGTCGCGGAGAGATGAAGACTGTGAGGAAAGGCTCCGAGCGGGATCGTATCGGGAACGGAGAACTCGGATGGCGGATCTGAAGCAAAAGAATTTCGATCCGGCGGTTTTCCTGGCACGAAGCGGACTGGGGAAGAAGGTCGTTCAGCTCAAGGCCAAACAGGCATTTTTTTCTCAGGGCAATCCGGCCGATTGTATCTACTATCTTCAGAATGGCCGCGCGAAGCTGACCGTGATCTCGAAGGGGGGCAAAGAGGCGACCATTGCGTTGCTCTCGGCGGGCGACTTTGTGGGCGAGGAGTCGATGGCCGGGACGGAGGGATTGCGGATAGCGACGGCCAGGGCCATCACCCCATGCACTTCACTCAAGATCGAGCGCTTGGAGATGATCCGAGCGATGCATGAGGAGCACGCGTTCACCGACATGTTTCTGAAGTTTCTGCTGGAGCGCAGCATGAGAATCCAGGCGGATCTGGTGGACCAGCTTTTCAATTCCAGCGAGAAGCGGCTGGCGCGGATTCTGCTGCTAATGGCGGAGTTCGGCGAGCCCGGCAAACTGGAGCCGCTGATTCCGAAGATATCCCAAGAGACGCTGGCGGAGATGATTGGGACGACGAGATCGCGGGTTAGCTTCTTCATGAATCGCTTCCGCAAGATGGGTTTTATCGACTACAACGGCGGCATAAAAGTAAACAAATCCTTATTGAATGTCGTTCTTCACGACTGAATTAGTTAGATGCTGGCTTTGGACGCGACTGGTTTTCGGCATATCCCGCAACGCCAGAGCATTTTCAATGCACATATTGGCTTTGCTTCAGCGTGGAAGGCGGGTGTGTCCTCTTAAAGGAGCGGAAGTGATAACGCCACAAACCCGCAGTTCGTTATGAGCCGCGGGTTTGTGTAGAGAACCAGGCTTTAACAACACTGGCAAGATTGAGAAGGATCTTAAGGTGAAGCAGCAAACTCGCCAAAAGAATCCAGCACATGAATCGGAAAAGTTCCCGGCGAGGTGAGCGAACAATGAAGCCCTATGTACGGAACGGAGGACAGTCCATCATTTCCTTCCCTATGGGTTCCTTTAGAAAACGCATAGGCAACCTTCTTTATTCGCCTCTAGGAGTATGTCGGTCATAGATTGACCGAGGTCTCGTTTTTTGGGGTTTGCGGGATTTACGATTTTGTCATGGGTCAGAACTTTTTACCGGACACGGTCAACCAGACGCTCTT
>JBEKRS010000032.1:0-58399 GCA_049518535.1 Occallatibacter sp.
CGCTTCAAAGGCGTGCCATCGTAAAACACGCCCCACTCCGACAAACAGATCCCATACCGCGCTACTGGGCAGATAGACACTGCGGTTCTTCCACAATCGCTATGAGCGACACACTCCTAGAGGCCTGGTTTTATTCTGCCCTTGACAATTTGGAACTAGAGGTTTGCCTCTCTCAGTATTTCTCGTGGTTGGTTTATGTTGCTTATTTTCAATCTCCTGCCAGGAGCTAGCGGAAACGACGAATCCTCAGAGTGTGCCGGCCCGACCGATATAGACCCGTCACATAAACGGTCGCGCGACCCTTCGTGGAAAAGATAAGCTGGCGGATTCGCAGCAGCGGCGTGACGGTTGGGATATTCAATAGTCTGGCAGTTCGAAGATCGGCATGGGTCGCATCAATCTCCTCGTCGGCGTAGGCAATTTCAACTCCGCATTCATGTTTCAGCGCCGCGAACAGCGAAGTCCTGTCCAGCGGCGCCTCCATCATAGCCTGATACTCTTCGGCCGACAGGTAGCAAATTTCCAGAGCCACGGGCTCATCGCCAGCGGACCGGACACGTTCAATTTTGATCAGACGGCTGGTGGGCGACAAGCCGAGCCGAGCCGCGATCTCATGTTCCCGGTTCACGATGCCTGAGAATACAATCCGGGAACGTGTCACCAATCCCAGGTTCGCCATTTCCTCCGTATAACTGTGCAGCTTGTTGAAATGGACCTGAGGTGGCGCGACAAAGGTTCCAGCTCCATGCCTTCGTTCGACGATGCCTTCCTGCGACAGGCCCGCGAGCGCGTGGCGTGCGGTCATCAGGCTGACGTTGTGAATTCTTGCAAGCACTCTTTCCGAGTCGACGACGTCGCCCGGTTTTAATTCACCGGAGTCGATTCGCTGCCGGATCGCGCTTTGAATCCTCTTGTACGCCGGCTCTTCCTTGCAATTTGGCATTGTCATGGACGCGTCATTCTTAACTCCACCGGCGCCGTTCTCGCGACTGTCCCAGGTGATCTCCAATAAAGATACCTCAATCGGACGGATTGTCGTGGAAAAATCGCTATAGAGCTTTAAAATACAAGCAAACTTACCTCTTCTTATCGATACCCCCGCAGAGTGCTACAGGCACCGAACCTTCGCTAAATAGATCTGAAACTGGGTGCTCGTGCATGATAGTTATAATTTGCACACCAAATGCGACCAACAGGTCATTGATTCTACAAAGACCTGCTATATTTTCCACAGCCAACAATCTTACTAATCCGATCCTTTCGCTTTTCTGCTTGACATATAAAAACTCAACTGCTATATAGTACATCACAGACATGCTATAGCTATTCCGAAACGCACGGAATCAACCTGAACCAGTATTCAAGGAGATCTCAGTGATGCGAATGAATCGAATATTGCTGTTTGCGGTTGGCGTCGCCTGTACCGTCATCATGATGTTGGGGGCATCGTCAACTCTGTGGGCGCAGCAGGCTGCTGGCTCAATCACCGGTACCGTGGTGGATCCTTCCGGGTCCGCAGTTGCCAACGCGACCGTAACCGTGCGTGATGTGGATCGCGGCACGACCTGGACCACCAAGACAACCGATGCCGGCCTTTACGAATTCCCGCAGATTCCCGTTGGCAATGTTCAAGTGAGAGTGGAAGCGGCCGGATTCCCCTCGGAGTCGCGCAATAGTTTCACCCTGGTTCTCAATCAGATTGCCCGCGTGGATTTTCACCTGAAGCTGGGCAAGGTGAATGAGTCGATCGTCGTGAACGACATTCCACCTCTGCTGCAGACAGGCTCTACGGAAATCGGAACCCTGATTGACGCCAACGCTGCTGTGACGCTCCCGCTGGCTACCCGCGACATCAACCAGTTGACGCTGTTGGCGCCGGGCGTTCTGACCACCAACATCTTCTCCTTCCAGTTGCCCGAGACCACCTTCGGAACAGGTCGCCCGATGGTCAATGGCGCCCGCGAGCAGGATAACAACTTCACGTTGGACGGCATGGACGTCAACCAGCCCGACAACAATGACGTCGCCTATACGCTTAGCCCTGACGCGGTGCAGGAATTCAACATCATCACCAGTAATGCAGCGGCCGATTACGGCAGCTATGCGGGCGGCGTAATCGTCGAGTCGACCAAGTCCGGCACCAATAAGTTCCACGGAGATCTCTTCGAGTATCTCCGCAATGATGCTTTCAATGCCAACACCTGGCAAAACAAAGCCATCGGCTACCTCGTGGACGGGACTGGCCATTTACTCAACGGCGCTACCAGTCCTTCCCAGGATTACGACCCACGGGCAACCCTACGCTGGAATGAGTTCGGCGGCACGGTCGGTGGGCCGATCATCAAGAACAAGCTCTTCTTCTTCGCAGATGAGGAAACTTCGATCTACAATCAACCCGCAACCACGCAGAACAACCAACTGATCCCAACCGCGTTTCTTACTGGCGACCTGAGCTCTCTCTGTACAGCTCCAACCGTGGGTGGAACATTCAACGGCAACGGCATCTGCTCCGTGGCCTCCGGCCAGTTGTACAGCCCGTATGCCAACGGTGTTTCGGGCGCTCCGGCTGCCTTCGGATCCCGCCCCGCGATCCCAAACAACAAGGTGCCTATGAGCAGCACCGTGGCATCCAAGCTGATTGCTCTGCCTGCGTTTACACAACAGTTTGAGACCTCGGCCTACAAGCAAAGCGGTTTCACCCACGACTACCAGGGCGATATGAAGATCGACTGGCAGCCCTCCGCTAATGACCACATCATGGGCCGTTATTCCCAGATGTACACCCTCATCAATCAGAGTTTCGGCACCGATGTTCTGACTCCGAATTCGGAGCGCGAATATCCGCTCAAGAATTTTGTCGTCGACTACGTCCGCACGTTCACTCCAGCGCTGGTCAATGACTTCCGCGTGGGTACGCAAATATTCCCAGCAAACGATCAGATCTATAGCAACGCCTCCGGCGGCGACATCCCGTCCGAGATTGGATTCCAGGGCGACCCTGTGAGTATTCTTCCCCAAATGAGCTTCGGCTATGGGCCACTTGGCGGCACCGATGCCGTGGAAATCTTCCACGACACAACATATGAAGCAGAGGATTCGCTGACCTGGACGCATGGGCGGCACTCCTTGCATGCCGGCTTCGAACTCTACCACTACGACATGAACGACGAGTACGCAGGCAACAATGGCGCAGCCGGCCAGATCACCTTCAACGGCCAATACACATCCGTCACTAAAGGCGGCGTCGGAAGCGCGTTTGCGGACTTCCTGCTGGGCCTCCCGTCAGAGGTCGATGTAGCATCGCCTTTCCATCTTCACCTGACCAACAGCCTTTACGCAGCTTTTGCGCAGGACAACTACCAAGTGAAGCACAACCTGACTTTGAACCTGGGCCTTCGCTATGAAGTGGTCACGCCACGCAGCGATAGGACCAAGGACAATAACGTCAACTTCGATAAAATCACAGGCGCGCCGGAGATCGGCACCAACTACAACACCTACACTGGAATTGGCAACTTCCAACCTCGTATTGGTTTCGCATGGCAACCCGAGTGGGCGCCGAATACTGTGATTCGTGGGGCTTACGACATTTCCTCCTACATGGAAGGCAATGGCATTGGCAACATGGCCGACCTCAATCCTCCCAACACCATCTCAGTTTCTCAGAAGAACAACAGTGGTGCCTATTTGCAGTTGCCTGAAACTACCTTGGACCAGGGCTACACACCGTATGGGGCCGCCTGTACCGCTGCGCAACTATTGGCCTACGCACCCGCTTGCCTGCAAGGCAAGCAAACTCACGCCACCGATCCGAACCTACGGCCGGCCATGAACCAGCAATGGAATTTGACCGTGCAGCACCAATTCAAGAACAACCTCACCACCTCTCTCGGCTATGTGGGCAACAAGGACGACCACATGTCGGACATTTACATCTACAACCAGGGGCAACTCACCTCAGCCAATACGGTCGTTCCAGGACCATATCTGCAGAACCTCATTGCCGCAGGTGTGGGTCAGGCCCGTTTCAATGCTTCGGACGGCATCTCCCGCTTCGAGGCGCTGGAGGCAACCGTTTCGCAAAAGAACTTCCATGGTCTGGATGTACAGGCTAATTTCACCTGGGAGAAGTGCATGGCCGACTCTCTGGGCTACTTTGGTTCCTATGGCGATGAAGAAGTCGCCGGGGCATCGGAATCGCAAAGTGAGCAGACCTATCAATTCTTCCAGAATGAATACAACCCCAAGGGCGACTATGGCCTGTGCGCAACAGATGCTGCCGCATCCTTCAATGCGTATGGGATCTATAAACTTCCCTTCGGCAAGGGCAAGCAGTTTGCCGGCAATGCGCCCAAGGCGCTCGATGAAGTCATTGGCGGCTGGGATATCGCGGTCGACACCACCCTTCGCTCCGGCTTTGCCATTACTCCCTTTACCGGCAACTACTTCAACGACCAAGATCCGAATACCGCCAGCTCGTTGACCGGCGGCTGGCAAGATCGTCCCTCTTGCTTGGCTGGACAATCCTCTAACCATCACATGCAATTCGCTCAGATCGGCCCAGGCTCGATTGGCATGTTGAATCTAAACCCATCATTTGTTACTGAGCCGGCCAACTTCGCCTTTGGAAACTGCCAGAGCGGCGCGCTGCGCGGTCCACACCTCAAAACGGCCGATATGAACCTCGACAAGAAGTTCCCAATCACCGAAAAGGTGAACGTGTTGTTCATGGCTCAATTCATGAACCTCACCAACACACCGGTCTTCAGTGTTCCGGCAGGGTACGGCGCGTATAGCTCTTGTCAGGCGTGCAACGGCGTTCAAGTCACTGGGTACTCACCCCAAATCCCAGGAGCCTCCGTTGGAACCTATGGTCTGCTGGACGGAACAAACCCTGGCCGCGAGGTCGAATTCTCGCTCAAGGTGAACTTCTAGGGTTCAATTGCTGACCTCTGGAGGCCGGGTGACGGTCTCCAGAGGCAGACCTTCGCTTTTGCCTTAGCCCCTCGGCTGGTAGGCTGAAGTCTGTTATGAACGCAATCAAAAGCGACACAAACAAATAGCTCCATGAGCCTCTTCTGGAGAGCCTTCCGGCATAGTCCGCTAAGGCTAGAAGGCAGATCCCGAGGCAGCGCCTGTTCTGTGCTCTGATTGTTTTGCGGTTTTTCAACTTGATTGCGGATTGCGGGCGCGAATTTTATGAAAAACTTTCTTTTCGAACTGTGCGCCGATAGCGTGGAGGCCGCACAAGCAGCCGAGTCCGGGGGCGCTGATCGAATTGAACTGTGCTCCGAATTGGCGATCGGCGGCATTACACCCAGCCTTGACCTCATCAGAGCAACAATCCGGACGCTTTCGATTCCTGTTCATGTGCTGATTCGTCCGCGTGGTGGAAACTTTGTTTTCTCCTTAGATGAATTTGACCAGATGAGGCAGCAGATTGAGCAGGCAAGGCAGGCCGGAGCCGCAGGAGTCGCAGTTGGCGCCCTGCTTCCGGATGGACGCGTGGATGTGGAACGAACCCGAGAACTGGTAACTTTGAGCCGTCCGATGAAGGTAACCTTCCACCGGGCCTTCGACGAGACGACTGATTTAATACAGGCGCTGGAAGCGGTAATACTTACTGGCGCCGATTGCCTGCTCACATCAGGTGGTGCGACGGATGTGTTGGCGGGTGCGGAGTCGATTGCGCACCTGTGCAGGCAAGCTGGTGAACGACTGCAGATTATGGCCGGCGGCGGATTGCGACTCTCCAACCTGGCGGAGGTTGTGCGGAGAACTGGAGTTTCGTACCTGCACGGGTCACTGAGGCGCAAACCCATCGAAGGCGGCCAGAACGAAGGGCTTAGCGTCAGCGGGTTGATGGCCGCCAACAGTTCATACATCCTCGAGGCCGATGTGCGCGAGTCGGTCAGGCTGTTGCGCCACGAAGTTGCTATGCGGGAGTCCCAGGCGCGACCGGCGCTTTGACTAGACTTTACTCTGACCGGCTATGGAATTTCCCGGCTTGCCTTACCCGGATAGAGACGGATACGAACCAGATGAGCCGATAATGTCCACAGTCTCACAGTTCCACAAAAAATATGAGGGGAGGGGGGTGCCGCAGGAGCCTGAGTTTTACGGTTTCTTGCAACCACTCTCGACGTTCGACCGCTGTTCGCCATCTTTGCCCTCTCGGAACTCCTTCTCACATTGTGCGTCAATGAAAGGTAATTCTCTGCAAGGACTTGCCGCCCAGGCGGACCGCCTTCGGGGACTTGCCGTCCGGGCGGACCGCCTTCGGCGCGGAGTCTAACCGTTTCGGCGGCAGCCGTTTTCTTGTACAGCGATTGTGAAACGACCTTCTTGAGCTTCAAACGCGGATGATGCGCGTACCCTGGCGTTCAAACTGGACTAAAGTTTCTGACGTTACTCCGGTATCTGTAATCAGAATGTGAATCTCATTGCCCGGACAGATGAACGCCGGACTAACTTTGCCCAGTTTGCTCGAATCGGCGACCACAATCACCTGTTTGGACTGCTTGATCATTTTGCGATAGACGAGCGCTTCGTCGGTTTCGAGCGTGGTCGCCCCGCGTTCGGCATCCAGGCCAGTAACACTCAGAAAGACTTTGTCCATATAAACATCGTCGAGAAAAGCGATCGCGGAGTTGCCGGTGAGTGAAAACGACCACGCCCATGGAACCACGCCGCCAGTCAGATAGGTGCGGATGCCGGGCTGGTTGCACAGCTCCATCCCGATATTGATCGCGTTGGTGATGATCTGAAGCTTTTGGCGGTGGCGCAGGCTGCGGCCGATGTGCGTTGTGGTGGTACCCGCGCTGAGGCCTACTGTCTCATCGGGTTGAACGAGCTCGGCGGCGGCCAGACCAATACGGCGCTTTTCCTCGGCAAAACGTTGCTCGCGCGCCAGGAAAGAGCTGTCATAGCGAAAAGGCTCATAGAGCAAGGGTTCGACCAGTGTCGCGCCGCCGTGCGTACGGCGAATCAGGCCTCGATTTTCCAGTCGAGCGAGGTCGCGCCGGATGCTGGGAGCAGAAGAACCGACGGCTGCAAGCAACTCTTCGATTGTTGCGGTTCCTGCTCGAAGCAAGATTTTGATGATCTGCTCAGAACGGCGATTCAAGGACACTGCCATCGCACCGATTTTATCCTTTTGCCCTCCGGGAATGAGCATTTTTTGCAATTGCTTGAATTTTGTTTGAATATTGGTCAATATATTGATCTAATTAATGGAATATGATCATTATTGGGGAAGTTAATCCTCATAATGCGGTAGTACCAGGGACGTGATATGCAGACTTTTGCCCATGAGATGTTGCGTGAGATTTACGAGCAGCCGGAGGCTATTGGCCGCACCATGGCTCTTTATTTGTTGGACAAAGGACTGAAGGCGGATGTGGCAGGGATGCTGGCGGAGTGGCCGATTCCGGAGGGCGAGGTATTGATCGCGGCCTCCGGCTCCAGCCGGCATAGCGGATTGGCCGCCGAGATTCTTTTGGAAGACCTGTGCGGACTGGCCGTGGACGTGGAGTATGCCAGTGAATATAGTTCTCGCGGCAGCAATCATTGCCAGGACTTGCGTCATCCCAGTGTTCTGGTGCTCTCCCAATCGGGCGAGACCTCCGATACGCTTGCGGCCTTGCGCGTGGCACGCCTGCGCGGACAAAAGACGTTGGCTATCACCAACGCCGCCGGCTCCTCAATGGAGCGCGAGGCCAACGTTTCAATGCCGCTGGCTGCGGGTGTGGAACGAGCCATCCCAGCGACGAAGAGCTTTACTTGCCAACTGGTGGTGCTCTACATTTTGGCGCTCTATGAGGGCGCGCGTTTGGGCCGGATGGATGCTGACTTAGTGGCCAGACACATTGCGGAGCTGCGAGCATTGCCTAAGAATATTGAAGCGCAGCTTGACGGCTGGCGTGAGCAGATGGCCCGCTTTGCGCATAAGTACAAGTCCGCGACCACCTTCCTCTATTTGGGCCGGGGAATCCACTATGCCATTGGGCGCGAGGGCGCGTTGAAGATGAAGGAAGCGTCCTATGTTCATGCGGAGGGTTACCCGACGGGTGAGCTGAAACATGGGCCAAATGCGCTGGTGAGCGATAGCGTGCCGCTGGTAGTGCTGGCCACGGTGGACCGCAGTTTGGATGGCTCAGTGCTGCGCTACGAGAAGACGCTACAACTTCTGCGCGAGATGAAAGCGCAAGGGGCCAAGGTGATCGCCGTCGTTAACGCGGGCGATGAACTGGTGCCGGAACTGGTAAGCGATTGGGTATCGGTGCAACCGGCCCCGGAGTACTTGCTACCGATTCCCGAGGTGATTCCGCTGCAACTATTCGCCTACTTCATGGCCCTGGAACACGGCATCGATGTGGACCGCCCTAGGAACCTTTCCAAGGCCGTGGTGGAGCAGGCGACGGCAATCTAAGTGCGGTCAAAGATGCCTGCTTTCCAGAGGTAACTCGACGATAACTCGTGTTATCGTGCCTCCCGTGCTTCGAAGTGGGCTTCGATCTCCTCCAATGTCTTTCCTTTGGTTTCGGGCACCAGGAAGGCGGCGACCAGGAAATAGACCACCGTGAAGCCGGCGAAGAGGAAGAACATTGATGAATAGCCGTGCTTGCTGACGAAGGGCAGAAAGATGCTGGCCAGCGTGGTCGATACCAGTTGATTGATGACCAGGGCAATACTCATGCCATTGGATCGGATACGAGTCGGCATCAGCTCCGACAGGGCGAGCCACACGCACACGCCGGGGCCTATCGCAAAAAATGCCATGAAAGCATAGAGGCCCAAGGCTACCCGCCATCCGTGACCGGCGTCCGGAACCCGGCCGATCAGGGCCTTCTCTATCGTCAACGGTGCGGAGCGGGCTGCATCCAGATCGGCAAATGGATTCTTGAAGAACGCTTCGACCTTGTTGGCAGGAACACAGCTTGTGCGTGTGATTTGAATGGGAGCGGCAGCGGGATCGTCAGAGCGTAAATAGCTGGTGGAGGCCGTGAAACCCCCATAGGAATAGATGATGGCCAAGGATGCGTGATCGCCGCGGATATCGCTTCCTGAATAGCCCGCACCAATAAGAAGCTTAGTTGCTTCTGTCGGATCGAAGTGCAAGGCAAACTCTTGATTGGGGCCGACCATGGTTTGGATCATGCTGCGGCAATCCAGGTTCAGCTTTTCCGTTTTCAGAAACATCCACCCAACGGCGGTCAGCGAGACGATGATGCCGCTGGTACCGAGAATCAGTAGAAACTTGCGGCCTTTGCGATCGACGAGCGTCATGCCCACCATGGTCATGAAGAAGTTCACGACCGTAAAGATCACATAGCCCCAGTGCGCATCGAGATCGGAAAGTCCGCTTTGCAGCAGAATGCCCGTGTTATAGCCGATGATGGAATTGATGCCTGTTGCGGTGTTACAGAAGAGGATGATACAGGCCAGCAGAAACGGGATCACATACTTTCGGCGCAGCAGAGAATCCTGTAGCTTGCCGCCGATTTTCTGATTCGACGCCTTAGTAGTGTGTGCCGTCTCTCTCATCTCGGCTAACTCAAGGTCAGCTTGCTGCGGAGTCCGAGAGCGAAGCAGGGCTGAATGCGCGCGTTCTTCTTTTCCGTGCCGGAACAGCCATCGTGGCGACTCGGTGACTAACAAGCTGCCTAGCACAAACAAAACACCTGGAGGAAGCGATACCCAGAAGATTCTCCGCCATGCATGATCTTTGAAACTAAAAAGCGCTGCGGAATTGCCGGTTGCGGCCACCGCTGCAACGCGATAACTGTAAAACATTCCAACCAAAGCAGCCGCGACGATGCCGAGCGTGAGCAGCCATTGAAACACTCCTGTCCCTTTGCCGCGATTCGACGCCGCGAGACACTCGGCCAGATAGAGTGGAACGACGATGCCGATGAATCCGCCGCTCATGCCCTGGAGCAGACGCCCGAAAAACAGCGGCGCGTAGCCGTGCGAGAGAGCGATGACCGGAATACTGATGACAAACGTGAGGCCGCTGAGAATCATCAACGGCTTGCGGCCCATCCAATCGGCGAGCACGCCCGCAAAGAGCGTGGAGAAGACGCTACCCAGCAGGACAGCGGCCACGATGATCGACAACTGCGAAGGGGTCAGGCCGGAAGTAGCTTCTAAATAAGGATATGCGCCACCGATGATGCCTACGTCGATCCCGTAGAGCAAGCCGCCTAGACCAGCGACCAGCAGCAGAAAGAGGTTATAGCCGCGCTGCCCAGATGAATCGGCAGGTGCGATTAAATTCATGGAAGGGATAGAGTTTGTCGTCACGATGGTGAGCCTCTCGTCCAAATTCTGCTTCGCCCGAGCCTTGAGAAACAGCGGGTCATCAGGCAGGAAAATCCGTCACGTATTGATTCTCGCTTGTCATCTTAGGAGCAGGACACAATTAGTCTACACTGAGCGAATAGAAATGAATCGATCAATTATGTGATCTTAATCGCCCGTGACGGAATAGCTCGTCAGGCGCTTTCGGGGCATATTCAGGGGTAGCCGGCTGGGAAAGTGATGGGCTATAGGTTGCCGGTTTTTACCGAATGTGAAGTTATAAGTCACCGGTTTTTGGGCAAAGTGAAGCTATAGGTTGCCGGTTTTGGAGAAAGTGGAGATAGGACGCGATCCAGGTTTGGGTCAGTGGAGATATAGACCTCTCCGGAAATTGGCCGAATGGACGTACAGACGTCAGTTGGGAATTTCAAATCGCTGGGAATGACGGTGCCTTGGCCGGCTGGGGGAGTTTATTTTTGCGGTTACTCCTGTCTGTGGTGGTTGGGCTTTGCTGGGAGTGGCTGCCCGGTTCGATCTGACGATCTCGATGAGTGCGACCGGCTTTGCAGGTTGGGATTCCTAGGTGGACACATCGAGGAACGCTGGGCAACATTTCGGCATTGACGCCAACTCTTCGTTGGAAAATCCTTGCTGCTGAATGCGACCGAGCTTGTCAAAGATTTTGGGCCAGTAGTTTGGGGCCGCCTAGGTCTCTGGCCGTATGAATTCGTACCAAATGCGGGTCTGGAGACCCGCACGACAGCCGGTCAGGAGACCGGCGCTACAGATGCAAAATTATGCGGTCAGAAAACTAGTTCAAGTCGACGCGACCACTGTGAAGAGCCCGAGCGAAACAAGCAGGACACCTCTACTCGTGTTTTGTTCTTATGCGGAACACCAGCCCTGTGGAGCATTTGAGATTGTTCTGGACATTGGTGTTGGCGTTGGGCAGTTGGGTGCGGAGCAAGTCGAGTTCGATTAAGCGCAGGGAGAGGTGTTTGGACAAAGCACGGTTTACGCCGCCCCCAAGTTCGAGCGCCAGCGAGTTAGCGCTGGAGTTCACGCCTTGGGCCGAGGGGAAGGTGCTATTCATGCCAATGGCTTCGCCAGCGAGGACTTGACCGAAGACGTCGAAGCGGTTGTGCGTCCATGCGTAGCGGGGACCGAAAGAGATGGCAACCAAATCGAGTCCCACGGTGGAGGTGTTCATGCTGCCGGTGTGCAGGCCGGTTATGTCGGCGGCTGCGCCCAGATTGCGCCAGAACTGGCCATACACCTCGGCGCTGCCACCCTGCATCGTGAAGCCGTTGCCGGTAGTCACGTTGGCCAGCATGGGGGTATAGGTCAGAGAGACATCGACGAGTGGCGCGGTATATCCCGCACTGCCCCCTGTCTGTGCCCATGCCTCAAGCCCGGGCATCAGGCACACGGCCACGAGCAGGCTCCATCCGCACTTCGAGATACGCATGTTGCTCTCCTTGCTACTCCACGTTGAGGGTAATATTGGTCGAGTGCGCGAGCGCGCCTGTGGTTACGGTGATGGTTAAGCTGTCACTCTGAGGTGTCTGGGCGAAGAAGCCATTGCCGCTGTTGCAGCCGCTCAAGCCGGTGATAGCGGCTGCACCGGCGATGAGGATCAGCAACAGCGAGGCGATGCTGGCTATTCGCTTGCCGGCGCGGCGCAGGCGGATGGCGAACGGCAACAGGAACGCTTCCCAAAGAACCGGCGGCACTTTGCGATGAGGGCTGCCATTAGCCTTCGCGGTTTGCGCCGGGACTACGAAGCTTAGCGCGACGTCGCTCAATTGCGTGTTGGCAGGCAACTGCCACGATGTGGCGCTCAACCGTGTCCACGCCGCGGAGTTCAGCGTGGCCGTGGCTCCGGCGGGCAAGCCGCTCACGGAGAGGATGGCCGCCGCCGGAAACGCTGTGCCAGTGGTGGGCGTGATCGAGACGGAGAAGGTTGCCGGGCTGCCTGGAACCACCTGCTGCGTGGTCCCGCCGCTAGAACTCGCTGATTTGGCGCTAAGCGCGAAGTCAAGAATGGACTCCGAAACCGCGGCGCTGGTGATGCCCACGAAGTTGGTGTCGCCGTTGTAGACGGCAGTGATGAAGTGCGATCCCACGGCCAGGCTGAAGGTGGTAAAGGTAGCGGTGCCCGCGGAAAGATTGCTTACGCCGAGCAGATTCGCGCCGTCCATGAAGGCAACAGTGCCCGTGGGCACGCCCAGCGAGGATGAGACTGTCGCCGTGAAGGTAACCCCGTCCTGCAGCATGGCATTCGCGCAGCCGCTGACAGCCAGGACCGTTGGCGCGATCTTGCTTACGGTTCCGCTTTCCGTCAACGCGGCGGAGATGCCCCCATCGGCAGATATGTGCATGATGCCGGCTCGCAGGCCGACCGAGGTCGGGGTGAAGTTGACGGTGATGGTGCAGGAGGCCTGCGCTGCCAACGTCGACGGGCAGGCGGTCGAGAACGGGAACTCCGCAACATTGGTCTCGTTGATCGTCAAGTGAGTCAGCGCGGCGCTTGAGCCGGTGTTGGTCAAAGTTACTGTCTGGACGGTGCCGGATGTGGCTGCTGAAGTGACCGAGAAGCTGAGGGAAGGAATGGATAGCCCGATCCCCGGCGGAATCGACGTGGCCGTCAATGCGATTACGCCGAGATCGGAACCGCTGATACCGGTGCTTGCGCTCTCCAGCTTTGCCGCGGCGCCTTGTGCGATGTGCCGCAAGCTCGAGCTAGTGCCATTGCTGGTCCCGGCCGAGACATCGATGGTGCCCGTAATCGCGCCCGTGGTAGCAGGCGTGATGGTGATGTTCAGCGTGCAGTTGGCGCCGTTGGCCAGTGTGCCGCCACAGTTATCGGTTTCGTTGTACTCGCCGCTGGCGGTGATCGCCAGGTTGCTGAGCGTCTCCCCAGTGTCGTTGGTCAGCGTGGCCCGCAACGGCGCGCTCGTGAATCCGTTGGTCTGTATGCCGAAGTTGAGCACCGACGGCGTCAGAAGCAGGCCCGAGGGGCTGCCGTCGCCTTCAAGCGAGACCATCTGTGTGCCGCCCCCCGCGTTGTCCGTGAGGGTTAGTGTGCCGGTACGATGGCCAACCGCCGTGGGCACAAACGTCACGGTCAGCGTGCAAGCCGATCCCAGTGGGATAGTTGAGCCGCAGCTGTCGCTCTCGGTGAAATCGCCCTGCATTGCGAAGCCGCCCAGTTGCAGCGGTAGGTTGCCGGTGTTGGTCACCGTCACGCTTAGCGAGGTTCCAGCGGTTTGCGCTGCCAACTGCGCCGTCGTCGCCGGCAGGCTGCCGAACGCCAGACGAGTCGGCGCTACGCTGACGCCGGCCTGCTGGCCCATGCCGCTCAACGCAATCATGTGCAAGCCGTCGGCATTGTCGTAGAACTGGATTGCGCCCGTGCGTGTGCCCATGGTGCTGGGCGTCATAGTCACGTTGATGACGCAGTAGCCATTCGCGGGCACGGTTTTCGAAGCGCAATTGTCTGTCTCCGTAAAGTCGCCTGTACCGCTCACCACCCCGATCTGCAAGGGAGCCGTCCCCGTGTTCCACACCGTTACAGTTTGCGCGTCGCTCGGGGTTGCCACCGGCAGACTGCCAAAGGAAAGTGTTGAAGGCGTTGTTGAGATACCTGGCAACGTGCCTTGGCCGCTCACCGCCAGCAGCGTCTCCACCAGGCCCGATGTATCGCTGACCACCAGCGAACCGTAAATGGGTCCGGTCGAGTTGGGCGCGAACACCACGCTGATCGAGCAGGTAGCGTTCGGCTGCAAGATCGCCGGGCACTGATCGGACTCGATGAAGTTGCTCGATACTGTGATGGGGTTCAAGGTCAGCGCCATGGTGCCCGTGTTCTTGAGCACAATCGTCTGCGCCGGGCTGGACGTGTTCACCATCTGTGCGCCGAAGATCGTAAACGTGGGCGACATGGCGAGCCCTGGGCTGATGCCCTGGCCTTGCGCCGTGAACACCTGCGCGCCAGCGCTGTCGGTCACCGTCACGCTGCCGTTCTGCGCGCCCGTTGCGGCCGGTGTGAAGATCACGTTGATGCTGCAGCTCGTCCCCGCCGCAACCGTCTCCAAGCAGTTCGTTGTGTCGGTGAAGTTTGCGGTGGGCGTCACGGAATTAATCGTCAACGCACCGCTTCCAGTGTTGGTGAAAATCACGGTCTGCGCACGCGACGAAGTGTTCACCAGCTGGCCGCCAAAGACCAGCTGCGCGGTGCTCAGCGATGCTCCTGGTACGAGGCCGCTGCCGTTGAGCGCTACGGTCTGCGCACCCAGACTGTCGGAGACGCTCAGCGTGCCTGCGTCCGCTCCGGCCACCGTCGGCATGAAGGTGACTCCGATGGTGCAGCTCGCGCCTGGCGCCAGCGTTGCCGTGCAGTTGTTCGTCTGGCTGTAGTCGCCGAGAGCCGATACCGTGATCCCGTTCAGTTGCGCGGTGCCCGAGTTGGTCAGCGTAGCGTTCAGAACGAAGCTTGTGGAGCCAACCAGTGTATCTGAAAGTGTGAGCACGCTGGGGCTCAATGTCGCGCCTGCCTGCGTGCCGATGCCACTCAGGTTCACCACCTGCGTCTGGTTGCCGCCGCTCACGTTATCTGTGAACGTCACGGTGCCGGTGCGGCTGCCCAAGGCCGTGGGGTTGAAGGCCGCCGTCAGACTGCAGTTGCTACCCGCCGGCACGCGCGTACAGCTACCGGTAACTGTGAAGTCGCCTGTGGCCGCGATATTCGAGATCGTCAGATCAGCGCTGCCCGTGTTTTGAATCGTGATGGTCTGCCCGGAGCTGGCGGTCGAAACCACCTGGCTGCCGAAGTTCACCACCGAGGGTGTCACCTGAAGCCCCGGAGCTGTTCCGATCCCGGTGAGCGGCAAAGTCAGCACACTGCTGGATTGTGCGATGGCAGCGGTTAGAGACGCGCTGCGCACACCTGAAGTGCTTGGCGCGAATGTTACGTTGACGCTACAGCTCTTGTTCGCTGCAATCACCGGGCAGTCGCTGGCCGCAGCATAGTCTCCGCTGGCCGTGATGCCAGTAACGGTGACCGGAAGCCCGTAGGGATTGCTCAGAATCAGTGTCTGCGCAGCACTGGTTGTTCCCGCCGGCTGACTGCCGAAATCCAGTCCCGTCAGGTTCGTGCTGAGACTGGGAGCCGAGACCGTAACACTTTGCGCAATCGAAGTGCTGGCGACAAAATTCGAGTCGCCGCTATAAACCGCCGTCAAGCTCTGTGCGCCAATGGACAGCGTGTTGAGCGTCAGTGTGGCCAAGCCTCCGCTGAGTGTGACGCCCGCGCTGTTCAATTGCGTCGAGCCGTCGTAAAAGAGCACCGACCCCGTGGGGGTTCCAGTAGTTGTGGATGCGACGGTCGCTGTCAGTGTCACCGTGGCGCCATAAGCAACCGTTGACGCGCTCGGCGCGAGCGTAATCTGGGTCGCTGCTTTGGCGATCGTGACTGTGCCTGATCCCGCGCCCAAAGTAACGGTGTAATCACCTGCCGAAGCGCCGCTCAGCGCTACTGAAATTGGATAACTTCCTGGAGCCGAGCCGCTGTTGGCCGCCGTTGTATAGACTGCGGCCACTTTCTCCGCATCCTGCGCCAATACGCCGCTCAAGGTGCCGGTAAGCGTTGGAATATTTTGTCCGTAGCTTAAATTCACCCCATTGGCCGCCGCCGTTATCGCCAAAGGCGTGACGTTCAACACGTAGACCCCGCTCACGAGCTCGCCGTTGTTTTGGTCGCCCCCATACGAGGCTGTCAGATAGTGCATACCCGCATTCAGCGTGCTGGTGTTCAGTGTTGCCTGATTTGCGGTCAGCGCAGTGCTGTTCAGGAGCGTCGGCGATCCGCCCAGCCCATCGTAAAACGCAATCGATCCAGTGGCGATTTTGCTGCCGTTCGAGAAGGTCGCCGTCACCGTGCCTGTGCCATATGCGGTCGAAGTAATGCCGGTGATTCCGAGCGTCTCGGTCGAATTGGAGGACGAGCCGGCCGTCGTATCGATACCGTTCCCCGTCACGATACGTACTGCCTGATTTTCCGTGTCGGCTACCGTCAGCGAGTTTCCAAGGAGCGCTACGGCCTGCGGCGTATCAAGCTCCGCATTGGTCGGACTGCCGGTATCGCCGGAGAATCCTTCCTCACCGGTTCCCGCAATCGTGGCGATCTGACCGGAGGCAATGGCGCGAATACGATTGTTGTCGCTATCGGCCACGTAGACAGTGCCGAAGCTATCGACCGCGATGCCGGTGGGAAGCGCCAATGCCGCAGTGGACGCAACGCCGTCGGAGGTGAAGTTTTTTACTCCCGTGCCCGCAATCGTGCTGATGACACCCGTGGCATAGGCCACCATCCGCACGCGCTGGTTATATGTATCCGCAATGTAGATGTTGAAGGCGGAATCCACCGCAACTCCGAACGGCGAATCGATCCCTGCGGCTGTGGCTTGGCCACCGTCCCCCGAAAATGACTGCACGCCATTGCCGGCTACGGTCGAGATGGTCGTGCCGGCGATCTTGCGGATGCGGTAATTATTGGTATCCGCGATGTATATGCCGCCCGCAGAGTCTACTGCAACCGCTGTGGGCAGGCAGAGCGCAGCCGCCGTTGCGGGCTCACCGTCGCCGGAGTACCCACATGTTCCTGTTCCTGCAATGGTGGTGATGACGCCGCCTGTCACCTCGCGAATGCGGTGATTCCCGGAGTCGGCAATGTAGAGATTCCCCGCTGAATCGAGAGCGATTCCCTCGGGCGAATCGAGCAGTGCGCTTGTGGCAGGACCGCCGTCGCCACCGCAGCCCTGCTCTCCGGTGCCAGCCACTACCGTCGTAATTCCGGCCAGATTCACTTCGCGAATCACGAAGTTGTCGGTATCCGCGATGTAGAGGTTCCCTGCGGCATCGTAGGCCACGCCGACGGGCCGGTCGAGGCTAACGCCGGTTGCTTCCACGCCATTGAACTGATTGTTGCTCAAGAGAACGTTGGCGCGTGGCGTGCCCAGCTTCGCCAGCGCTGCGCGCTGCGCCGCGTTTTGCGCATAGGCACAGCAGGCCGGCAAGTAGAGGAGCAGGCCTATGCGCAGTAGCCCGATTGCGGCGGCCCGGCGCAGGCCTTTACTTTTGCGTTCGATTCCTGACGCCCCGTTCAGATCCATGACCAACTTCTTTCTCATTTCTTAGTGGCATACGCTACAGCGGACTCACTCCGATCGTCACGATCAAAATCGATGTCTCCTCCACGGAGAGCCCGTTGTTCACTCGTGGTGCATAGAGTCCGGCACTTGTTACTCGCACTGCATCTGAACCGTAATCGCATTAAACGGATTGTCATTTGTCTCGACAAACCCAATGGAGAGCGTGTCTCCCGCGCTGATGCTGAGAGTATGAGTGGTGTCGCTGCATGACGACTTGTTGCCGTCTGTTGCGACTGAACAGTGCATCGAGGTAGCGAGTTGATTTTGGTAGACGGTTATCGTGGTTGTGTCTGAAACGGAGGTTTGGAAGTTATTCACAGCAACATTGAGCGCGCTCAGTGTGCAAGCCACGGGTGACGCCATCTGCTGCACTGAGAGTAATGTGTTGCTGTGAATATCCGAGGTGAACCCGACTGGCGGCACATACAAAGTCGTACCTTGCTCCTCCCCAGGATTCTGGAAGCCCGCTATAAAGGTAAATCCGGTGCTGGAGCCGCCGCTGGGCGTGGACCATGTGCCATCGCCGCGAAGGTAAGTCGAACTGGACGCTGTTCCCGAGGCGTCTAGATTGGCAACGCCGACGGTCGAATTCGCGATATTGCTACCCGTAATCGTGCCGCTGGCGATTTGAGTTGAGGTTAATGTGCTGTTGGCGATCATGCTTGCGGTCACCTTGCCCGTACCGATTGTGGTAACGCCGCTGCTAGCGATGGTCACGTCGCCAGTCATCGCCTGCGGAGCGGCCGGGGCGAAGGGGCTCGAACTGCCGGTCAGATAGATCTGGCCTCCCGCCGTGCCATTGGCGAATCCGGCACCCGTTGCGCCTTGCGGGATCGTGAAGTTAAAGGTCGCCGCGCTCGATGTCCCCGAGTTGGCAACCGACGCCGATGATCCCGCCGCACCCGTCGCCACGGTTCCAATGGCGATAGTCGCCGCACTCCCCTGAGAGCCCGCGGCACCGGCCGAGCCAGTAGCTCCCGTTGCGCCGGCATCGCCTTTCTTCGCCAGCAATGCCCAGTATGTGCCCGATGTTCCCGACCCCACATCCGTTGCCGGATCTTGAGCCGTGCTGGCGGCTATCGCAATATAGCTGTTGCCGTTTTCAGAGACAGCATCGCCGATCGCGTATGTTAAGCCGCTGCTCCAGGCGTTTCTAAAAGTAACTGGCGGCCCCTGAGGCCCCGTTGTGCCTTGAGACCCCGTAGCACCCGCAGACCCGATGGCGCCAGTCGCACCGGTCGCACCTTGTGGTCCTTGTTGCCCTACCGCGCCCGTAGCTCCCGTTGCGCCTGGGTCGCCCTTTTTCGCAAGCAAAGCCCAGTACGTACCCGATGTTCCCGACCCTACATCCGTCGCCGGATCCTGAGCCGTGCTGGCGGCTATCGCAATATAGCTGTTGCCGTTTTCAGAGACAGCATCGCCGATCGCGTATGTTAAGCCGCTGCTCCAGGCGTTTCTAAAAGTAACTGGCGGTCCCTGAAGGCCCGTTGCACCCGCAGGACCGGCAGCTCCCGCTGCACCTACCGGGCCCTGTGGCCCTACTCCGCCAGCCGCACCGGTCAAACCTTGTTGCCCTTGCGGTCCCGCAGCGCCGGTTGCTCCGGTTAGACCTTGTAGCCCCTGTGGCCCTACTGCACCGACCGCGCCCGCGGTTCCCTGTGGACCCTGCGGACCTTGTATACCTTGGGGACCCTGATTAACCAGGGTGATGTCCAGCTTGGCCGTATGCGATGTCTCGCCATTCTCCTTGGAATCAAAAAGAATGCTGGCAGCGGCGGTGCTAAGCGCGATGCCGTAGTTGCTCGACGGCGTCGTCACCCAGCTTTGCACGAGTGAGGTCACGTCCACGGCCACGAACTGCTGCGCCACGGTGGGGATAAACGTGGCCGTCGCCGATCCCAGCGAGGGGATCGTGCTATAGGTCACGGCTAACTCGCTCCACGTGCCTGTGACCGGCTTCAGACTGATCGCACCGGAGTTGTCGATCCGGTTGACATAGAGCCACAGCGTCGCCTTACTGACCTGACTTGCCGTGGTTCCTGACGGCACCGAGGACAGGTCGAAGACAATCAACGCTGTAGAAGTGGAACTAACGTGCAGATTGGACTGATAGCCAAAATTGGTCTGAGGATACGAACTGCTCACATATGTATCGTTCGACACCACAGCTTCAGTCGCATAGGCCGCGCTCACCGCCATCGTCGCAAGGGCCATCACAATCCACTTCATCCACAATCGTTGGTTCATCGTTTCTATCTCCTGGGTTGACTGCGAGTCCGCTATGACGCCGAATTGCCTTGCGGCATGCACAAGACACAACGCCGGCAGTTTAGAAAAAATTCAGACTATTCCCCTTTGTGCTGACACGCGGAGCCGGTTGCAACCAATAGCTCCAAGAAAGCTGTTCAGCTTCTTTATCGGTCCTTGCCGGCTTTGCGTTAGTGCTCTTGCGTGTGCTTCGCTAGAAATGCCGAACGGCAGCTGAATCGGACAATTGAAGCATCCATGCAGAGTCGCGTGTTTCAATATGAAAATTAGAGCGCGTCAATTTATCCGCTTGCTTGCCTTCTCTTAACATAGTGTGAACACGGTGTAGATTGGCTGTGTCCGGCGCAGTCTTGCGTTGCCCGCCAGAGAGATTTGGCCGGAATGGGTTGTTCGAGTTGTCGGAGGGAATTGAAGGAATGCGAGTGCATCGATCATTGCGGATATGACTGAAATGGTCGCCGGCACTTGGTACGACGCGGTTAGAGCCTGCGGTGTCTCTGTCCATGACGCCGAAGCGATCCGTTCAGCATTTGTTTATTCCGGCTTCTCGCGTCCGTAGGAAGAAGATGTTTGGAACTAACGTCCATGGAAACTCCCCGGCTTCCTGCCGAATTCAGAACAGCGACCGTTGAAGGGGCTCGGCGTTGCGCTTGGGCCGACGCTGATCGTCGAAGACGGTTCTTCCGCCGACCGCGGGCGATATTTGCCATTCATGCTTTAGTGCGGCATCGAAGTCGGCGAGCGGATCATGTGCTTGCTCCACGCTTCGGGTCAGGCGATCTAGCCGTTCAAAGCCATGGAGTTTTTCTAAGTGGCCGAGGCGGGCGGATTCCAGCGAACGTCGTAACACGGCCAACGATTCGTCGTAGGTCTTCAGGGGAACAGGGAAAGGGTGTCCGTCCTTACCGCCATGCGCGAAAGAAAAACGCGCGGGATCTGTGAACCGACTCGCTGCACCGTGGACTACCTCGGCGATCAGCGCAAGCGACTGTAATGTTCGCGGCCCGAGACCTTCGAGTAAGAGTAATGAAGCGAAATCGCGAAGCTCCTGTTCATGCGCGACTGCCAGCACTGCTCCAAGACGCTTCAGATCTATGTTTTTCGCACGAACATCGTGATGCGCGGGCATGGTCAGCTTACGCGCGTCACTGAGCGACGATTGGATGGGTTCCTTTGCGATAGCGAGCAGCGCCTGCTGGGCTCTTGCTGCGCGGGCATCGACGAGATTGAGAATCTCGCCCTGCGGCTTACCTACGATTGCGTTGTGCGGATCGGAAACGAAGTCGCGCACGTTTGCAGAGTGCCAATGATACCGACGTGCTGAGCGGTCCTGAGAGTTCATGCCCTGCTGGACCACGGCCCACTCGCCTGATTTCGTGATGACGAATGAATGCAGATAGAGTTGGAAACCGTCCGCGACAGCATTGTTGTCTATCCGAGCGGTAAGCCTGCTGGTTCGCGCGAGAGCTTCTCCGTCAAGACCGGTCTTCATACCGAAGGATCGAAGTTCATCCGGCGTACGAATCGAGTGCCTGCCGCGTCCGCCGCACACCATTAAACCCAATTCACCAAAACGCGGGTTGAGCCCGCGCTTCAACGCTCCCATCACCGAGGTCGTAATTCCAGACGAATGCCAATCCATCCCCATGACCGCACCGAAGGCCTGGAACCAGAAGGGATCGCTTAGGCGAGTGAGGAACTCACTCGCACCGTATTCCAGAAGAATGTGTTCGGAGATGGCGGTGCCCAGTTCGCTCATGCGGTTGGCTAACCACGGAGGGACGTGGCCGCCATGGAGCGGAAGGTCGGCTGTTCCAGAGCGCCTCACGTCTTTGTCCCTCCGCCTAATCCTCCCTTATTTTCGCTCTATCTTTGCTTACAATCAACCCCATGGCCGGAGAGCTGTTGGAGCCTCAAGCCGCAGCACTGCGCAAGATCGTCCACGTCGATATTTTTTGTTCACAGGTTTGACTACGATTGCGGCGACCTGTTCCGAGAAGTCTGTTTGGAGTTAGCATGGACAAGTGCAAGTCCCATCAAATGGAGAGCGACCGGGAATGGACGATCAAGCCAGACACACTCCGGGCATGAATAAAATTTGGCCGAATGCGCGCTCTGCATTGGACGGCATCGTGCGGGATGGGATGTTGTTGGCAATCGGCGGCTTTGGCTTGTGCGGCATTCCCGAGGCGCTGATTCTCGCATTACGCGACACCGGCGTGCGCAATCTGACCATTGCCAGCAACAACGCTGGCGTGGATGGTTGGGGACTTGGGCTCCTCTTGGAGGGGCGTCAGGTGAAGAAAATGATCTCGAGTTATGTAGGCGAAAACATCGAATTTGAAAGACAGTATCTGGCTGGTGAACTGGAGGTGGAATTCTGTCCTCAAGGCACGCTCGCCGAACGTATGAGGGCTGGAGGCGCAGGAATTCCCGGCTTCTACACCCGGACCGGCGTCGGAACCGTGGTGGCCGAAGGCAAAGAGCAGAAGGAGTTTGACGGAATAAATTATCTTCTGGAACGCGGCATTCAAGCAGATGTTTCCTTAGTGAAGGCATGGAAGGCCGATCTCGACGGGAATCTCATCTACCGACGCACCGCGCGAAACTTCAATCCTAACGCAGCCTCTTGCGGCAAATTCACCGTTGCCGAAGCGGAGATCGTTGTCGAGCCGGGGGAACTCGATCCAGACGAGATTCACACGCCGGGGATCTACGTTCATCGGCTCGTGCACCATCCTCATCCTGAAAAGAGAATTGAGAAGAGAACCGCTCGAATGGAGTAAGTCTGTGGCATGGAGTCGTCATCAGATGGCCGTGCGCGCCGCCAGAGAATTGCAGGATGGCTTCTATGTCAATCTGGGCATAGGCATCCCAACGCTCGTGGCCAACTACATTCCCGCCGGAATGACTGTGATCCTGCAGTCGGAAAACGGCCTGCTGGGAATGGGCCCCTATCCGCGCGAAGCAGAGGTTGACCCTGACCTTATCAACGCCGGGAAGGAGACGGTGACCTTCATTCCGGGCGCGTCTACGTTTTCCAGCGCTGACTCCTTCGCCATGATTCGCGGCGGACATATAGATCTGGCGATTCTCGGCGCCATGCAGGTCTCCGAGCATGGCGATCTGGCCAACTGGATGATTCCGGGCAAACGAGTTAAGGGAATGGGCGGCGCCATGGACATTGTTTCCGGCGTTCGACGCGTGCTTGTGTTGATGGAGCACACAGCGGCGGATGGCAGCCCCAAGTTGTTGCGCAGTTGTTCTCTACCGCTGACTGGAGCTGGCGTCGTGAATCGCGTGATTACCGATCTTTGCGTGCTTGATGTTACGCCATCGGGCTTTGAAGCGATCGAACTGGCTGATGGCGTTACACGAAGCAATGTAGAGAAGAAAACCGCGGCTCCAGTGCGTTTCAGCGAAGCGGCGGTTCCATTGTTATAAGGACCGCCGACCCTGCCAAACGGGCTTACGCTTTTCCAGAAACGCCGCAATCCCCTCGCGAAAATCGGCCGTTTCCCTAGCCAGAACGCTTGCCTCCAGAGCTTCTCTGATCGCGGCGTCAAGCCACGCTCTGTTCTGCGCGGCCATCAAGCGCTTCGTGGCTGCAAGGGCCTGCGGACTGTTGGCCATGAGGACCTGCGCCAGTTCTTCAACATTGCGCGCCAGATCTTCAGGGGGCACTACAGAATGCACCAGCCCCAAACGAAGCGCCTCCTCTGCATCGAAGAGGCGGCCTGTCAACAGCAGATCGCGGCTCTTCTTATCCCCGATTTGCAGCGCTAGAAAGGCCGAGACCAGCGCAGGCAAAAAGCCGATCCGCACTTCGGTGAACCCGAACTTTGCCGCAGGCGTGGCCAGAGTGAAATCGCAAATCATCGCCAAACCTGTTCCGCCTGCGATTGCCGCACCATGTACCGCCGCAATGGTCGGAATCGGCAACTCATACAAATCGCGGAAAAGCCTGGCTACCCGCTCCATATCGACGCGAGACTCGGCACTGGATTGGCCTTGCGCCGCCTGCAAGGCCGACAAGTCCATACCCGAGCAAAAAGCCTCGCCGGCTCCTGTGAACACAAGGACGCGGCATCCGGTTGCGGCGGTCTCACCCATTGCGGCAATCAACTCCATCTGCATCTCCGGAGTCATCGCGTTGCGGCGTTCGGGACGATTCAACGTGATCGTTCGCACGAGGCCATCGTCCGCAACCACAATCGTTCTGTAGTTCAACCTGTCCTCCAACCTTGCGGTGTGGCTTTAAGTGTCAATCATCTAAATCTCAGTTAATGCACGGAAGTTCCAGCGCCTGCAACAATCTCCGAACCCGCGCGAATCAATTTGTCCAGAGGCTTCAACATGGGAAGCTGTGCGCCGCACTCCGTCAAAACCGCGACCAATATCTCCGTGGGGATATTCCCGACCAGGTCATCCTGTGCAAATGGACAGCCGCCAAAACCGCCAATGGCGGCATCGAATCGCCTGCAACCTGCCTCGAATGCCGCCCGAATGCGCGTTGCCGATTCGTCCCTTCGTGAATGAAGATGCACTCCAAACTCAATTTCGCGATGCGCGGCAAGCACTGCCGCCACCGTCTCCGCAACCAGATCAGGCGGCGCCAATCCCACCGTGTCTGCAAGCGATATCTGCCGCACGCCGGAATCGATCAGCAGATTGCACGCATCCAGCACGTCGCGGGTGCTCCATGCGTCGCCGTAAGGGTTGCCGAAGGCCATGGAGAGATAGGCCACCATGTCCAGCCCTGAATCGCGAACCAGGACGGCGACCTGCCTCAACTGAAGCAGCGCCTCCTCCGGTGTTTGATGTTGATTGCGCAGCAGAAACTGGGGTGAAATCGAGTAGGGAAAACCCAGCGTCCGCACGGCACCGGTGCCAACTGCACGTTCCGCTCCTTTGCGATTCACGACGATCCCGATGATTTCTATTTGTTGAGGAGGTATAAGGTATTCGAGCACGCGATCGGAATCCGCCATCTGTGGAACGGCAGTGGGAGAAACAAAACTAACAGCGTCGATATGCGTAAAGCCGGCATCGATCAGTTCGCGCAGATAGGCGGCCTTCGCTGCCGGTGAAATCAGCCCCGGAAGCCCTTGCCAGGAATCCCTGGGGCACTCCACGATCTTGACCGCATCGCTCATCTTACAATCCGCGTTCACCTGCTTGCCCACTACTCGCCATCACCCACGCGAAGGCGTAACCTTTAGAATTTCTCTGGCGATCACCATGCGTTGAATCTCGCTTGTGCCTTCTCCAATGGTGCAAAGCTTCACGTCGCGGTAGAACTTCTCTGCGGGATAATCCTTGATGAAGCCGTAACCGCCGAACAACTGCACCGCCTCGCCGCAAATTCGCACAGCCACTTCGCTTGCAAAGAGCTTGGCCATGGATGACTCGCGCGTGACTTTGCGGCCAGCATCCTTGAGCACCGCGGCGCGTTGGGTAAGCAGGCGTGCAGCTTCCAGTTCTGTAGCCATATCCGCCAGCTTCCATTGGATGCCCTGAAACTCGGCGATCGCTTTGCCGAACTGTTTCCGCTCCTTCACATACTTCAATGCTGCGTCGAGCGCACCGCGTGCAATTCCGAGGGATAGCGCCGCAATTGAGATTCTGCCACCATCCAGCACGCGCATCGCATCGATGAATCCTTCTCCCTCCGCTCCGAGCAGGTTTTCCTCGGGGACCTCGCAGTCCTCAAAGATCAGCTCGCTGGTATCGCTGGCTCGCAGCCCCAGTTTGTTTTCTTTCTTGCCCGGCCGGAATCCCTTGGTTCCCTTCTCAACCACAAAGGCCGAGAGTCCATGCGTCCCCTTGCTCTTATTGGTTACCGCAATCACCACCGCGACATCGGCGTAATGCCCATTCGTGATGAATGTCTTGTTTCCGTTCAACACATAGTGATCGCCCTTTTTCACCGCGGTGGTGCGGGCGCTGCTCGCGTCCGATCCCGAGTCTGGTTCGGTAAGCCCCCAGGCGGCTAGCCATTCGCCTCCCGCCAGTCGCGGCACATATTTTCTTTTTTGCGCCTCATTCCCCGCAAGAAAGATATGATTCGTTCCCAGCGAGTTATGCGCTGCCACCGTGATTCCCAGCGAACCATCAGCCGCGGAAAGTTCTTCAATCGCCAATAGGTAATCAACATAACCCAGCCCTGCGCCGCCGTACTCCTGAGGAAAGATGATTCCCAATAGGCCCATCGCGCCCAGCTTCTTTATCGCCTCCAAAGGGAATTCGCTCGCTTCGTCCCAGGCCATCGCATTGGGCGCGATTTCACGCGCCGCGAAGCTCCGGATCTCTCGTCTGAGCTGCTCCTGCTCTTCCGTGAGTACAAACGGATATAACTTCTCCGACGGCTCCAGGTCAAGCTTCATATTCGGGCTCCTTCCCGGGATCATTGCTGTACCCCGGTTCTCCTGTTGCTTGGTATGATGCCGTCGTTCCCACGCGGATACAGTAAATCCAACTCAATCAGGTCTGCAAGACTCCCGGATTGAACTTCGGGATCTCGGGATTCAAAGCACAGGCTTCCAGCGCGGCAATCAATATCTCTCTCGTTCGGGCCGGATCGATGATTGCGTCGATCCAGAGCCGTGCCGCACCATAACGCGGATCGGCCTGTGCTTCGTAGTCCGCGCGGATCTCATTGTGGAGAGCCGTTCTCTCCGTCTCCGATAGTGTCTTTCCTTGCCGTTCCATCTGTATCGCGCGGACCTCGGCCAACGTACTCGCCGCCGCGGCCCCGCTCATCACAGCATAGCGCGCTGTCGGCCACGCAAACAGAAACCGTGGATCGTAGGCCTTCCCGCACATTGCGTAGTGCCCTGCCCCAAAACTCCCGCCCACGATCACAGTGATCTTTGGCACCACGCTGGTACTTACTGCAGACACCATCTTCGCGCCAGCGCGAATGATCCCCGACCACTCCGCATCTTTGCCCACCATGAACCCATTTACATCGTGCAGAAATACCAGCGGAATCAGGCTTTGATTGCAATCCATGATGAAGCGCGCCGCTTTTTGCGCGCTTTCGGTGTAAATTACGCCGCCCACTTCGATTCGGGTCATGCCTGCGGCAGAGCCCATAGCGACTGTTTGTCTCTGGTTGGTTTTCTGATTGGCGACGATGCCTACCGCACGGCCGCCGATCCACGCGTATCCGCAGAGTAACGTCCGGCCATATTCCGCCTTATACTCGTCAAATTCACTGCGGTCTACGATACGGGCGATCACTTCCCGCATGTCATATACGTTGCTTGCGCCCGGTTCGGGATTGAGCAATCCATATATATCCTCTGCGTCGAATTTTGGCGCATCTCGCGCCTCATCGAACTCCCGGCGGCGAAAAATTTCCTTTGCTGCCTGACGCTCACCCCACTTCGCCACCAATGACCGCAATCGCGCCAGACACAGGGGATCGTTCGGTTCCTTGAAGTCCACCGTTCCTGAAATCTCTGCATGCATGAACGCCCCGCCCAACTCCTCCGCTCCCGTTTTTTGTCCAATCGCGGCCTTCACGAGCGACGGCCCTGCAAGAAACAGCCCCGACCCCTCGGTCATCAGAACCGTATCTGTCATTACCGGAAGGTAGGCGCCGCCCGCAACGCACATGCCCATAATTGCCGTGATCTGCGGAATTCCCAGCGAACTCATCACTGCATTGTTGCGGAAGACCCGTCCAAAATCGTCGGTGTCGGGAAATACGTCCTCTTGCAGGGGTAGGAAAACACCGGCAGAGTCCACAAGATACACGGTGGGAATGCGATTCTCCAGCGCAATAGTCTGAGCGCGCAGCACCTTCTTTGCGGTCATCGGGAAGAAGGCGCCAGCCTTCACCGTTGCGTCGTTGGCGATGATCATACACAGGCGTCCGCTCACCCTTCCCAGCCCTGTAACTACGCCAGCACACGGCGCGCCACCATATTCCCTGTACATCCCGTGCGCCGTCCACAGTCCCAGTTCCAATAACTCTGTTTCTTCGTCCAGGAGGAGTTTCAGGCGCTCCCTTACGGTCAACCGTCCTTTGGCGTGCTGCGCCTCCGCGGCCTTTGGTCCGCCGCCCAGTCGGATCGTTCCCTCCTCTTCTCGGAGAGCCGCCATCGATATTAGAAGCGCCTCGCGGTTCGATTTCATCCGCTCGACTTGTGTATCCAGCGCCGACACCAATTGGTTTGTAAATTCAAGATCCTTTGACATCTTCTCTTCCCCACGATTCAGATGCTAACAAGAACTGAAAAGACGGCGACCCGAAGCGATTATATTGACTTACTATCGGATTCTTTCCACTTCAACGGCCGTTGCTTCTCCGCCTCCAACGCTGAGCGCTGACTAATCCGCCGCGATCGGCCTCATAAGCGCCATCGAAACACGTTCCCGCAGGTTTAATAATTCTTTCGCTGATTATGTAGGTATATTCGACAACGGCTGCGTTTTGGGGTACCGATCCTCGATGCGTCCTTCACTCGCAATTAACGATTGACAACCTGCTGCAACACCCTCCTGCAATGCGGGCACACCGGATCAAGCCGAGTGAATAACCGCCTATCAAGAATCCTCAATGAGGTAAAGTCAGCGATAGACATACCGCATCAGGTTCACGCGCTTAGGCGCTCTCCCGTGTTGCTGTCGAACGCCATGCTCCCGCATCGATCGCATACATACGAACCTCGATCGCTTTGGGCCCCCACATGATGTTGTGCGTATAGCTAAAACCCGCGCGCTCGAGCAGCTTCTGCGAGTTGTCGTGCCCTAATCCATGTCCGGCGACAATCACCGTTAGCCCCATCGTATCGAATCCATACGCGAGCACCGCGCGCAAAGACTCCTCTCCCAGCCGCAGCCCCCAAGCAGATCGCATAAGGTTGACGCCCACCTCTATCGTCTTTGGATCCATCTGCCACGGCCGCAAGCCGGCACACCCTACGAACTCACCCGTGTCACGCAAAAACATCGGCCAGTATTGTATGCCGAGGTCGTTCTCACGCTCGCGTTCTATGTCGAGGCGGTCACGCGCTTGTTCTCTGGTCATAGCGCCGCCGAAGTAGTGAGTCACTTCCGGATCGCACCACAACGCTTCGGCAAGCGCAGTATCCTTGTCAGTCCAGCTTCGAAATGTCAAACGAAGAGAAGAAGGAGGAGGCACGCGCAAGAATCTCCGACACTTTGAACAAATGTATCGTATTTGGAGGGTTACCACCTAGAAGTCGGCATCGCAACTGGAATCTGGTTGCCTATCGTTGATGAGGATCGAGTCTTCTGCGGCGTTCTTCGGGACGAATTTGATATTCGTCATTTAGGCCCGTTAAATACGTCTAATAGAGTGTCTGATGCTTTTGTAGCCGTGAATACGCGAGACTTACAATGTTGGCAAGGATGTTCGCTGAACTGGCATCGCAAGATTCAACGCAAGGGAAACGAAAAGATGCCGAGAATAATATCTTCCGCGGCGGCGACTGGCGGCAAGTGTTACACCTTCGCAAGCAACGTTGGTGCCGGATTTCTCGTGCAAATGCTAGCCAGTCCTTCCCTCTTGAAGTCGCACTTGGGTTCATCTCTGAGATTCATTTCAAAACGAAAGAATCGGGGAGAAGTCTCGACGATCTTCACCTACTCCTTGAGAACAGAAACGGTAGCTCCCGTTGGTTAGTTTCGACCAAGAGCAATCGGCGGCTTTTGGGAAAAGGGTTCAACGGAACCTTGGTAGCCGATCTGGGAGCAGATTGGAATGGGCAAGGAGGTGCCAGCTTCGACCCTAACCCCGACATGCTTGGACTAGTCAGGGTTAGCGTAGGGGAGCGATGCGAGAATGTGGCGACACCCCTTTGCTCGGCCATATATTCAAATTCCTGAGCGGCGTCGAG
This sequence comes from Occallatibacter sp., assembly GCA_049518535.1. GTDB lineage: Bacteria > Acidobacteriota > Terriglobia > Terriglobales > Acidobacteriaceae > Telmatobacter. The sequence continues at coordinate 29,654 of JBEKRS010000032.1, forward strand.
CTGAACTGGAAACCCACGTCCGTACTAAACAGGATGGTGCGACCCTCGGAGAGTTGCCTCTGAACCCGCGTGAGGGTGCAGCGCGGGGCTGCACCCTCACGCGGGTTCGGAGTTTAGAAGACTATCTTCCCTGCAAACTGTATAAGGCGTGGGTTGTTCATCTGACCTTGACCGGAAATCACGCCGAAGTTGGCGGACCCAGTCGTGTTGGACGGAGGAATAAACTGCACACGGTTGAAGGTGTTGAACAGCTCGGTCCGAAATTCGAACCCGAGCTTCTGATCGGGACCGAAGGTCGTGTGCTTAAATACGGCAAAATCCCAGTTGTCGATGCCGGAAGCTTGCAGGCTGTCAACACGCGGCTCGTTTCCCCAGGTATACGGTGCCGGGGCGGTGAAGCATGCTGGGTTGATCCAACCGGCATTGCCAGCCAGACCGCTTAGTACGCGAGCAGCACCGGACCCAGAGGTTGCCTTCTTGCAGCCGGCAACGACATTGGGGCGCAAACCACCGCCATAGTAGTTGGCTCCATTGCCTCCCGAGCTAATGTTAATGGGAAAACCGTTTTGGAACGTTGTCACGCCGTCAACTCCCCAGCCCCCAACAACCTTGTTGGCCAAGGGCGAAAGACCGCTGGCGAATTTTTGGTTCTTGCCAAAGGGGAGGTCGAGCACATAGCTGACAATGAGGTGCTGCGGAACATTCTGCGAAGAAAGAGATTTCTCGGCGCGAAGATTGTTCCAGTCCTGAACTCCACCTTTTCCCCCGGGTTCAAGCCAGGAAGTGATGGTGTCTGTATTGCTGAGCAGCTTAGCCCAAGTGTAGGCGGCCAACAGAGTGCCGCCACCATTGAAGCGTTTCTGCAACGTGGCTTGCAGTGAGTTATAGGTACTGGCGAAGTTTCCCGCTCCAGCATACTGAAGGCCGTTGTACTGAGGGAAGGGACGCAACAGTTGGCCGGCAGTGGTTGTCGTCGCCGACATCGCGCTGCCGGGAGCGGCGATGGGATGGGCTGTGGTACCGGCGAACGGGTTCGGTACCGACTGGGCTATGGAGGCTGAAGCGATGGCCAAGGCCTGCTGATTCGGGTTGCCTGCGAAGGTTGGTAACGCGGCTTCGTATTGCGCGTTTGCCTGGGCGAGGTAGTTATCTCCAATCTGATCGATCTGTTGGTTGTACACAGGAAGGTGCGTTCCTTTGTTCGCCGCGTATGCGATATCGGTGAACCATCCTCCCCAGAGAGTTCGCTGGATATCGAGGTTCCACTGCTGCATATACCCGTAGTTATAATTCGGATTTTCGAATGTGGGACTGGTCGCGCCCTCCTCGTCAACCGCAACCAGCGGTAAACCGGTCTTGCTATCTATGCTTGCACCGGGAGGCTCTACAAAGTTGATCCACGGAGTGGTAATCGTGTTGGTGGGAAGGGAGGGGTTTCCATTATTCCCCGTGTACTCAGTTTGAATGGAGTTCGCAGGGTCGTTGAGAGGATTAGTCGCCCAACTGGCATCGAGAGGAATCCAGAACAACCCATAGCCGCCGCGTACCACTGTTTTTTGATCGAGACTATAAGCGAACCCAATGCGGGGTGCAACTCCTACCGTGTTTTCATTCAGGTTGTAGCGGCTGGTGTGTCCAGGAGTGTCAACCAGTCCAACCGCACCTAGCACCGCTGAGGTGGGCCCGCCCGGTGTGCCGACTGCGGCTGAGACTAGCGGATCGACCACGGTCGGATCGAAGTACGATTGCCGGTTGTGCCGCTCCGACCACGGGCTCTGGTACTCATATCGCAAGCCGAGGTCGAGAGTAAGTTTGGCGCTCGCATGGAAGGTGTCGTTGACGAAACCCGCAAGCAGCTTCTGTTTTCCAGCCACCAGATTGGGAATCACAGCAGTGCCATAGAAGTGGTTGCCGACCTGTTCGGGATTTGTCGCCCATCCCAACAGGTAATCCGCAAAGCCGAAGCCTGGATTTCCGGTGTAAGTGCCGTCAAACCCGAGATAGCCGCTGATGATGTTGCTCTGGGCGTAGTCGTCCAAGGTGATTTCGTACTGAAATCCTGCCTGGATGGTATGGCGTCCCCGCACCAAGGTGATGGTGGGTGAGAACCAGTATTGACTGTCATGGTCGACGATATAGCTTTGCCCCTGGGTGGCCATAACGTTGTCGGACTCACCGATGACACCTATCGTCGGCGGCGTTCTTTCAGAGGATGGCAACTCGGTATTGAACGCAGAGTTCCAACCGATGGTTGTGAAGTCGAAACCCGAGTTCTTTGGAGTCCGCAGGTAGTTGAAGCGAGTGGCCGATACGTCCAGGTTGCCGATGAGATTCGGGGTGAAGAGGTAGTTATAGCCAAGAGCAACACCCTTCGAGGTCATCGTCTCCGTGCAACGATCGAGGCAAAGACCGGTACCCAGCGGGTCCTCAGGCTGGTTCAAATTGTTCCATTGGCTGAAGCGGCCGAACAGATGCTGCTTGTCGTTGATCTTCTGATCGACGCGCACGATGTTCTGGTTCTGATTGCCGCCGAGCGAGTAACTTGACGTGAAATTGTTCAACTGAAGAGCTTGGTTTGTCGCGGCTGGCCACAGGTTGATCAACGCTGCTGCCGTCTTATTGATGCGGGCTGCTGGAATGGTGCCGTTGGCAAACGGAGCAGCGGTGCCGAGAGGCGCGCCGGTAGTGGAATTGACGGCGCAACCGCCAACTCCCAGGCCATCCGAGTTGGGAGTTGTTTGAAGCACGCCACCGCATGGGTCGATGATCCCCGTGAGCTTGTTGGCTGTAAGAAGGTCCGTGAGATTCACATCTTGCCCGCCTTTGATTTCCGATACCACATTGGCCGTAGGAACTGTAGATATCCATGGTGATGACGAGCGCAACCGGAAGCCCTCGTAGCTATAGAAGAAGAAGGTCCTGTCCCTAAAGATTCGTCCTCCTGCATTGCCGCCAAACTGATTTTGAATCCAGGGCGCCCTGGCTAATCCCTCGTTATTCGAGAAAAAGTCATTGGCATTGAGGATCTTGTTGCGGATGTACTCATAGGCCTCGCCGTGGAAGTTATTGCTGCCGCTCTTGGTGCTCAGGTTGAGAACGCCACCTGCCACCTTGCCCCACTCCGGGCCGATGTTATTCGTCTGAACTTTAAATTCTCCAACCGAATCCTGCGTGGGTATCAAGACGGGTAGGTTGATGTATCCGATGTTGAGCGGTTGTCCATCGAGGTATTCGGCGCTTTGATTGGCGAATGCGCCGCCGATCTGGAAGTTGCCCCAAGCAAACGGATTTTGTCCGGTGGCCGTTGCGCCAGCCTGCCCCTGCATGACCACTGAGGGGGCAACCTCGACGAGACTAAAGACGTTGCGCCCATTGAGGGGAAGCTCATCGGCGTTGCGTTCTTCCACCACCTGGCCCAGCGAGGACGTCTCCGCCTGCAGCAGCGGAACATCCGATGTGACGGTGACGGTTTCGGATTTTGCTTCTCCAACCGCAAGAGGAACGTCCAGCCGGGTCGTCTGTTGGACTTGAATGATGATGTTCTCCCGGATGACACGCTTGAATCCGGTCTTTTCAACGGCGAGACGATACTGGCCGGGGTTGAGGTTCACAAAGGTGTAGAGCCCGGTGTCGCCTGTTGTCTGCGTTTGCTTTTCTGCTGTGCCGGTATTGGTGAGTGTAACGGTTACGCCTACTACCGCAGCGCCGGATGCGTCTACAACCGTCCCGGTCAGGGAGCCGTAGGTCGACTGTGCTCTCAGAGCTGGGGAGCACGACAACAGCAGAATTGCGCTGATAAGGCCGCACACAAGTGCCCGACCTGATATTGCGCTTCTCAATTTTGACATGGTGCCTCCGAAATGTGGTCCTACTGTCGAGTGCGAGCAATAGAGCGCACACTCCACGTAGAGGATTACGGTGACACGGTGATAACTGTACCAACTAGGCACTGAAAAAGCGGTATTTATTTTCGAGATGCGGATTGGAAGAGCGCATATTCGCGCTTGGCGTCGTCAACGCGGCCGGAAAGAGTATATAGATGCATCAGACGATAATGTACAAGCTTGTCGGGGTTGACGTCATGTTCTGCCGCGACCAGAATCCGGATAGCTTCTTCCCGCTTTCCCAATTTCTCATCCGCTTCGGCCAGGTTCAAACTCGCCCATTGGGGAGGATGTTCCGCTCGCATGCGGGGCTCAAGAAAATCGCGTGCGACGGCATACTGCTCCATCTGGATCATGCACCTGCTTAGATGAGCCGCCGCTCGCTCATCTTTGGGATAAGAGGCAAGCTGCTGACGGAATGCCTCTGCCGCAGCTTCCCATTCTTCCTGCTTCTCACGCAGCAAGCCAAGACTGTAACGAAGATCGGACAAGTCAGGATGTTCGCGCATAAGTTGCTCATATTCGGCGGCCGCCTCGTCGCCGTGCCCCTGGTCTGCCAGAACATCCGCATGGAATTGTTCCAGGAAAGGAGACGCAGGAAACTGTTCGTCGCATAACTCAATCTGACGCATGCCCTCTTCAGCGCTCAAAACAGACAAGAGATATAGCAGCGCTGAGTCTTCTGGATGCTGCCGCCATCGCTCCACGGCATCAGTCCAACTGAGGTCGGGTTGAAAGTACGGAGAAAGCTTCGCAGCTTCGGGAAATGCGTTCCGCGCTCCAGAAGACCCGGAACTTGAGGCCACCCTTAGAGCTGCAATAAAAGTCTCCGAGCCGGGCGCTTTGCTCAGCTTCCCAACAAAAAACTGCCCGCTGCGGATATAGGACTTTGCCAACTGAATCAGGGCGAGATCAGCCGGGTAATCCTTACTGCTCAGGATCGTCCGGTAGACAATCGCGGATTCAACCGGCTCGTCGATATCCAGATAGCAGGGCGCGACGGCAGAGATCACGCGGATATTCTTTAACTCTTCCTTGAAGATTCTCGCAAGCATGGGTCTAAGGTCATCAAGGTCGCCCATCTTGCATTTCTCCTCGGCCAATAACGCATAAGTCTCCGGAACATACCCTTGCTTCAGGGCCAACGAGTAATAGTGAATGGCATCAGCGGACCGCCCCTGCATTTGCAGGCTTAGGGCGAGATCGGTAAGTACTGCAGCCGATGAGGGCGCCTGGACGAGGGCCTTGCGATATAACTTCTCGGCAACCTCGTATTGTTTGGCTTCCATTGCTTGGCGGGCGGCTTGCAGCGTCGCCGGCGGCTGGACCTGCGCGAGAGTTACAATCGACCCAATCTGAAGCGCAACGGCCAGTAGTCGGCAACAAAACGATGGTAACTGCAAATGATGCATTCGTGTCACGGAAAATCTCACCCGGTTCATTGCGTCATGCTTTCTGGAATCGTGCATCAAGGGTTCCCTTCAAAACGCCGGCGTGAAGGAACATTCTTAGCTTCCTCCGAGAGGCACGCGATGTCAAACAGGATTTATGTGCACGCGTCACAACCAATCAAGGCATATCGCTTCTATGGCGTATGATAACCTTCGTTCGATGAATCGCGGTTCGGTGTTTGCCGGCATTGAGGGATAAATGAAACAGTCACGACGAGCGTTTCTCTGGAGTGCCATGAATGCAACGGCGGCGGCATTTGGACAAGGTGTCGTTGCGCACAAAGGCATAGCTCAGCCGCGAGGAAAACGATCAGGCTTACCGTACAACGCCCATTTTGTGGAAGTGGCGCACCGAGCTGGAGTGGATCACACGGTTCTTTATGGTTCCCCCAGTCCCAAAGACTATATCATCGAGTCGATTGGATGCGGGTGCGCATTTCTGGACTACGACAACGACGGATGGTTAGATATATTGGTGCTTGGCGGAAGCACGCTCACTGGTCCTGCTCCAGGAATCACCAATAGACTCTATCGCAACAATCGGGACGGCACGTTTCACGACGTCACGCTGGAAGCCGGCCTGACAAAAACCGGCTGGGCATGCGGCGTATGCGTAGGGGACTATAACAATGATGGTTTCGATGATCTGTTTCTGACTTATTGGGGACAGAATGTTCTCTATCGAAATAACGGGAATGGAACTTTTACCGATGTAACTCGCGAGGCCGGCTTGATGGGCTCCGCAACACGCTGGGGAACCGGTTGTACCTTCCTGGACTACGACCTGAATGGGCACCTGGACCTCTTTGTATCTAACTATGTCGGCTTCGATTACGGAAAGACGCCGCGCCCTGGAGAAAAGTCATTCTGTTTCTATGAGGGCATGCCCGTCAATTGCGGGCCGCGGGGACTTCCGTTCGGTGGACATAGCCTTTATCGCAACAATGGCAACGGGACGTTCACTGATGTGAGCGATGCTGCGGGAATTTCCAATGCGCGCAGCAATTATGGCTTAACCGCGGTTGCCGCAGATTTCGACGACGATGGATGGCCGGACATTTATGTTGCCTGCGATTCAAGTCCCAGTCTCCTGTTCATGAACAACCATGACGGGACATTTCGCGAAGAAGGCGGCGTGCGAGGCGTGGGGTATAGCGAAGATGGACAGGAACAGGCAGGCATGGGGCTAGCAGTCGGCGACTGTGACGGCCGCGGCCATCTGAACATCTTCAAGACTAACTTTGCCGGAGATTTGCCAATTCTTTACCGCAATCTCGGGAAAGCTGTCTTTGAAGATGCGACGCGCGCCAGTGGCCTGGCCGTCGACAATCGGTTCGTTTGCTGGGGGACCGGATTCGAAGATTTCGACAACGACGGATGGCCGGACATTACCGTGGCCACAGGCCATATCTACCCAGATTTCGAAAGACGCTTTCCGGACTCTCCTTACAAGGGTCCGCTATTGCTTTATCGCAACTTGGGGCACGGCCATTTCGAGGAGTTGTTCGATGAGGCCGGAACCGCAATTCTGGAGCCGCATTCGAGCAGGGGCGTGGCCTACGGCGACTTCGATAACGATGGCGATATAGATATGCTGGTCGTAAATTTAGGTGAGCCGCCCTCGCTGTTCCGAAACGACGTGTCGGGGAAGAATCATTGGATCAAAATTCGGCCAGAAGGTACAGTCTCTAATCGCAGCGCAATCGGCACGCGGATTGAAGTGACGGCCAATGGGATGAAACAAATGAAAGAACAGCAAAGCCAGTCCAGTTTTGTTTCTTGCAACGACTTTCGTCTTCATTTCGGATTGGGCAGCGCGATGGCGGTCGATGTCTCGGTGCGCTGGCCCGGCGGACAGCATCAGTCCTTCACCGCGCTTAAGGTTGATCAACTCTACACCATCAAGGAAGGTGTCGGCATTGTTCCCAATCGCGGATGGAAGTGACTACTGCTAGGGATGGTTAGCCTCTTTCCTTAGCAGTGCGTAAAGTAGAGGTTTGCCAGTCGGCTTCTGGCTGCCTCCGTGTGGCTCAACGGTCACAAAAACAGCATCGATCTCGGCCAATTGCTTTGGATCGTCGGCGCGGAGAACCCATCGACGGTTCGACTCGCTATCCATGTACAAGATGCCAAGATTCATGGCGTGGGACGCGTCGTTCGTCTCCGCATCCCGCTGCCCCCAGACCTGGAAGACGTTCGCATTCTTGACCCCAGGTTGACGATCGAGGTCGAAGGCATAAAAGACGAGCGACTTGCTCTGCGTGTAAAACACCCTACCGAACGGCTTGCGGGTGTGACTTACGCTATCCACATCGAAGACATCGGCTATATAGAGTTTCCGCGCCCCCATTAGCTCGCGAATATCCCGATCCGAATTCAGATACTGCTCATCGTCCTTGAGGCGATTTTCCTGTTCCCGGTTGCTTGCCTGCAGATCTGTCAATTCCGATTCTACCGATGCCGTATGAAGAAGAGAGCGGTTATGATCTGCACGAAGAGTGGAGTATTCAGCCTGAAGAACTTCGTATGCTTTTTCATTTTCAGCTAGTCGATTGGCCAACCGATCGCGTTCCTCAGTCAACTCCTTAAGATTCGTTTCCGTCTGCCCTTTTGCGATTCCCAGTTCATTCATCCGCTCGTCGGCTACGATCGACGCCGCGCGCAATTGGGCGATCTCATTTTGCTGAGTGGATATCTGTTTCTCTAGATTGGAAATCTCCGTATTTTGAGCGGCCAACGAACCATTCGGAGCCGGTTTTTCCGCCACAACGCTTCGAGTCGCTAGAGGCAATTCAGTTGACCGTCGAGGTGTAACGGTGTTCCTTCGTTCCCCCATTTTATATGAGCCGAATGTCAACGCGACCAGTGCGCATGCTGCCAGAGACGCAATTGCGAGTCCTCTTCCACGAATCGCCGCCGGCAGGTTCCACTGCTGGCGCGACCTGCCCGTCTTGATGGAAAAAACCCGATGTGGACGCGGACTGCGAATCGATGCAAATAGATTCTCACGAGCTGCGCTGCTATCCCATCTCTGCTCCTCTTCTGTTTCTGTCGACTCGCCCTCGGCAGCAAGAAAGGCCATGCCTTCTCGCCCGATGGCGCGATACTCTTCGCATATCTGCCGGCACGAATCGCACTTCGTCAAATGTCGATCCAGGTCCAGTCGCTCCCGTGTACTTAGAGAATTGAGCTGGGCCAGAGCACAAAGTTCCTTGAAATTGTCATGGTCGTCCAATGTTTCAGATTCTCCCATTGTGATGATTCCGTATCCTTTCAGCTATCGCACTCTTGCGTAGCCGTTCGAGACCTCGATAAAAATGATGGCGCACATTGCCGAGCGGTTCATGAAGACGTTCGCTGATCTCACGCAGATCGAGATCTTCAAAATAAAACAACTGGAGCGTTTGGCGCTGGATCTCCGTCAAATCGTCGAAGGCAAGCTGCAACCTGTCGAAGTCAACTTTGGCTCCAATTTCGCGTTCCAAATCCGCGTTTCCAGTCAGTGTATCGTCGAGGACGTCATAGGCTATATCCGGACGCAGGTAGAACCCCCGACGCGACAGATGCGCCTTGCGGTCTCTAGCCCGGCTATAGGCCACTTGTACGATCCAGACTTTCGCGCTTCCCCGTGATGGCTCGAAGGTGAACGCCTTTCGAAACACATAGAGGAAGCACTCCTGGACGATCTCCTCTGCTTCACCGGAGTCGTGCAAAATACGCAGGGCGATCCGGTAAACCAGTCTGGAGTGGCGGCTGAACAGTAGGTCCAAAGCGTCCGGATCTTCGTTCCGCAAGAGAGATATGAGCTTTTCATCGCTCAGATCGGGAGCCTCGACGGGCTGCAAAATGGTGCTCAAAGTGTTCTGCAGTGCGTGCTGCATGTCAATTCCTTCAGGTCTTCGCACCGGGGAGAGGTCGAATTGTCCGGACAGAGATATTCCTCTGAGCGGATTTACATCACTGGCCAAGGGAGCACCTACATGAAACACACGAACTATACCCGAATCACGGCACAATGATCCAGAACTTTATGCCAGCGGGAAACAAAAAATAAATTCAAAAACTATGGTACACATCCACCATACCTCTCGTATCTATTGGGGGTGAGTTTGTTAGACAGAGTTAATTAACTGTCCTCAAGCCACTTACGTGAGGTAAATTCAATAGACGCTGTAATTCCTCGAGGTGGAGTGTTGCCAAATCGCGCCTCATTGTGGATCAAGACGCTGCTCGGCACATCTCTTACGGCGCTCCTGCTGTCGATACTTCCTCTCCGGACATTACAGGGGCAATCCACTACCGCATCACTCACTGGGAGAGTCACCGATTCCCACAGGGCGGTTATCGGCGCGGCCACCGTCCGAGTCATCAATACCAGCACAAACATTCACTATCGTGGCCTCACAAATGAGGCTGGCATCTACTATGTCTCCGACTTACCTCCCGGGAGGTATCGCATCGAGGTCGAGAAGCTTGGATTTATTGCTGTCATCGAGTCCGGTATTATCCTTCATGTACAGGATGCTCTCGAAGTGAATTTCGAGATGGAACTCGGCTCTGTATCGGAGAGCGTGACGGTGGAAGGCAGCGCGATGCAACTTGATACCGAGTCTTCCAGCGTTGGCACAGTAATCGAACGTCGCGAGGCCAGCGAACTACCCCTCAATGGACGCAATGTATTCAATCTGATTGCCCTCGCTCCATCCGTCATTCCACAAGGGAGCGCCACGGGAACGCCAGTGGGCGTCAACCCATTTGGGTGGGGGAATTATCAGGTAAGTGGGGCATTCGGTAACCAGAGTGTGGAGTATCTCGACGGACAGCCTCTCAATATCACTTATATCAATCTGCCTATCTTGATTCCCACGCAGAATTCAATTCAGGAATTCAAGGTTCATACGGGCAATCTGCCTGCGGAATGGGGTCGGTTTGCAGGGGGCGTCACAAACCTGAGTACAAAAGGAGGCACGCAGTTCATTCGCGGCGAGGTTTACGAATACCTGCGCAATCGAGTTTTCAATGCCAACGATTTTTTTCTAAATCAGGCGGGTAAATCGCGACCGCCATGGGTGCAAAACCAATTTGGCGCCGAAGCGGGCGGTCCACTGAATCTCCACGACTGCTGTCAGAGCAATCGAACGTTCTGGTTCACCAGCTGGGAGGGATTCAGGCTCCGCACCGGAAGTCCGTTTACAGCCACGGTCCCAACCGCAGCAGAGCGTGGCGGCGACTTTTCCGCCATCAGTACTGCCATTATGGACCCATGCGCAGGCAGCTTGCTGAATGCCCAGGGAGCATGTCCTAACAGTACTTCCATACCGGCTGCATTCCAGAACAGCCTTATTCCACAGAGTCGTATTAATCCTACCTCTAATGCTCTCCTCTATCTTTGGCCGCTTCCCAACGCACCGGGAACCATTGCGCCGTCAGGAACCTTCAACAACTTCAATACCATCGCGAACACAGGTGGAAATCAGAACCAGGTTGTTGAACGAATCGATCAAGATCTCACCAGCAAGCAAAAACTCTTTGCCCGCTTTAGTTACTGGAACGTACTTGATCTGCCCATCGACCCGCTGCAAAACGGGCTGTGCGAGGATAGATGTCTGGAGCATTATGCGACCAATGCATTGGCCGCAGGATACAACTACAACATCAATTCCATGACAATCTTTGACCTCAATGCAGGCGTGAGCTATTTTTCTTATCTTCGTACACCAAAAAATGCGGGTTTTGATCTGACTTCGATCGGCTGGCCGTCTGGCTACAACTCGGTAATACCCTCCTTCATGCGCACGCCCCCAACCCCTTGCGTGGCAAGCTACGCCGATAACATCATGTGTTCCCAGGGTCAGAGCTTCATTCAGGATCGCAACACTCAATACAATCTATCTCCAAGTCTGACGCTGGTGCGCGGCCACCACCTGTATCACTTTGGCTTTCAACTCGAAGTGAGCTACGATAACGCAGCGCAGACAAATGTAGCGAGCGGAGCTTTCGACTTTTGCGGAGTTGGCGAACCATGTTTCACCGGCGTTCCCATGGCCGATTTTCTCTTGGGGTACGCAGACAACTTCAGCAATATAAACAACCATTACTCGGCGCAGGCCGTGGTTCCTGCATTTACGGCGGGCAAACAGGTGTATCGCGCGTTCTACTTCAATGACACCTGGCGAGTCACCAAAGCGGTTTCGATAAATCTAGGGCTTCGCTATGAACTGCAAGGGCCATGGTCGGAGCGTTTCAATCGCCTTACCTATTTCGACCCAGACGCAGTCAGCTATATAAATCAGTTTATGACTTCCGGGTATCCGCCTGTGATGGGCGACGTGTATCTGGTCTCGCCATCGGGACGAAACAATTTACCTCTCGCCAAAGACAAAGCTGCGCCACGGCTCGGCATCGCCTACAGCCTGTCGCCCACCACGGTTATGCGCAGCGGATATGGAATTTTCTGGATCCCCGACTATGTGTCGTACGCGTTGAATCCCAGTAACGATATGGTGAATGCGGCGAGCTCGACCTACACTGGAACAGTCGATGGTATCCACCCTTATGACACGATTTCTCTTCCTTTCCCGAATGGCATTTCGCCCCCTCCCGGCAGGTCTCTAGGCACCGAAGGCACGCAACAGTTTCTTACCCAGGTGGTGCAATCGATCACTGAAGTGGATCGCGCAGACCACCCAACCGGCTATGTTCAGCAATGGAACCTTAGCTTGGAGCAGCAACTGCCTGGTAAGTTTTCTTTTGTCGCGGCCTATGTGGGATCGAGGGGAACTCACTTAGCTCAATATTCCCAGCAGATCAATCAGTTGCCGGACAATCTGCTTTCCCAAGCGGCGGCTGAGTTTGCGCAGGGAGGGCGACCGGCAGTCGCGCTGCTGCGCTCAACACCCAATCCATTTTGGGTAGATGGGCAAGCGCTGGCACTTGCCGCTCCAACCACCACCGCAGGCCAACTGCTTAGGCCTTACCCCCAATACACCAGCGTCGAGCTCGCCGGCCAGGGATCGTTCGACAGTATCTATCATTCATTTCAACTTACCACCCAGAAGCGCTTTCTAAGTGGAGGATCTCTTCTGGCAGCCTATACAAATGCCAAACTAATCAGCAATACCGATACACTTACAGCCTGGCTTGAAAACAGCGTGGGAATGATCCAGGACAATAATAACCTCCGAGGGGAGCGCTCATTATCGTCGCAAGATGTGCCTCAGCGTCTAGCGGTAAGTTATGCGTTGGATCTTCCGTTCGGGCAGAATAAACATTACCTGGCCCATATTCCCAACGCTTGGAACAGAATATTGGGAGACTGGGGCATGGATGGCGTAACTACATTTCAGCGAGGGTTTCCGCTGGTGTTCAGCAGCGGCCAAGTGAACGACGTGACCCTATTCGGAGCTGGCTCTCGTCCAAACCTGCTGTCATCTTGCGAAAAATCCTCTCCATTGAGTGGAGCAAACCGGCGCCACGGGTGGTTCAATACAGCCTGCTTTGCCGCACCGCCCGACTTTACATTTGGGACGGAGCCGCGAGTCGATCCAACATTGCGTTCCGACGGCGTGGACAATTTCGACCTGGCTACTTTCAAGAGAGTGTTCTTAGGCCAAGATGACCGAACCGGCTTTGAGCTTAGGGTGGAGTTTTTTAACCTGTTCAACCGGGTACAATTCGCACCACCCGACACTGCCTGCTGTACGAGCAACAACGCCAACTTTGGCGTCGTAACCAGCACCGATCCCGGAACCAATCCGCGCTTGGTACAGTTTGCATCCAGATTCTTCTTTTAGAGTCTGTATTGACTTCACGCAAGCAGCCTGAAGAGGTGAAGGGCTTGGAAACCCCTGTCAGGACTTCGCGGCGAGTCAGCTTGTCTGGGACCATACTACGCGAATCTATTATTTGGGAACTGATGGGAACGGAATTGCAAAAGTCAGACCGCAAGAATCACATTCCTCCACGACCGAATCTCCGGGCGGTGGAGAGGTCATGATGAATCGGGTCTCCGGCCTTGCGTGATACGAGCACTCCTCTCCCCATCACCCTTCTCAGACAACTGAGACGACGAAGTGAGTGAAAACCGTGTATTGACCAACTTCATCAGGTTTTCGGACCATGATTTTCTGGTTACGGGACAATCAGTGACAAATCGCCGAGGCGCTTGGCGAGTCCCGAGAGCGGCGAGAGTTGCGGTTGCGCGGATTGTGGTAGACCGGAAGCAGACGGACTGCCGGAGGTGTTGTGCAGGTTAAGATTTGGGTTCGGTGGCCTTCAGAAATTCGATGAGGTAGTTTTTCCAGACGGCGGCCACGGTGTGGGTGCCGTGTCCGCGAGTGGCGTCAGAGATGGGGATCATAATGAAGCGTGCGTTGGGCATGCGTTTGACCATCTTTTCGGCAATGCCAAGCTCGGGAGGGTTGATGAAGTCGTCGGCGGAGTTAATCCAAAGCACAGGCGTGGTGATTTGGTCCAGATGAGGGCTGGGGTCGTAGTTGCGGCTGGCGTTCACATAGTAGATCAGGTCGTTGGCGTCGGTGGTGGCAAGGGCGCGGGTCAGGGCGTGGTCGACGTATGCTTCCGCAAGCTCGCGTGTGGGGGCGATTTTCTGCATCTGGAGGGGGCTGGAGCCCATGATGAAAATCATTTCATTGGCAGCGCGGAGGCCCTGAATAGGCTCGGTTTTGTATTCGCCGTTTAGCCATGCGGGATCCTGTTTGATGGCCTGAATGGCCATGTAGCGCATCATGCGGTTGCGGCCGGCGATCTGGACCGGTAAGCAGGCGAAGGGCGCGAGAGCGTCGGCAAAGCCGGGGTAGGTTTCACCCCAGACGAAGGATTGCATGCAGCCCATGGAGGTGCCGAGGATGAGACGCAGATGGTCGATCTTCATCTGGTCGAGCATCATGCGCTGGCTGCGCACCATGTCGTCGTAGTCGTATGCGGGGAAGTGAGCGTGGAGGCCGTCAGAAGGTTTGGAGCTTTGGCCGTGGCCTATGTCGTCGGGGAGGATGAGGAAATACTTTGTGATGTCGAGGGGTTGACCGGGGCCAAAGAGGACAGTCGAGAAGACTGGATTCATGAGGGAGTGGGCGCTGCCGCCGGTGCCATGGAGAAGCAGGACGGCGTTGTCGACGTGGCCGGCGGCGTTGCGGTGCGGCACTCCGAGGGTGAGGTAGTGGAGCGTGAGTTGGGGGAGAGTTTCACCGGTGCCGAAGCGGAAGTTGGGGAGGACGACGATTCCGTCTGCGGTGGACCAAGTGACTGCCGGCGGTTGCGGCGCGGAGGGCGGATTTACTGCTGGCATGGACATGGTCTGGCTTTGGGCTACGGCGCTGAAGAACAATGCGACCGCAATGAAAAAACTAGCTTTGTGTGGGTGCATCCGGGAACTCCTAAGCGTTTCGATTCGAGCATAGCTTTTTGTACTCAATTTTCAAAGTGGATGCATCCATGGACGGCGCGAGCCACGGCATTCCCTTGAGTAGGAATCTTGAGTCGCTGAGGTCCGCCGTGCTCCAGATGCCCGCACATTTGCGGATGGTCTCAAGGATGCATCGGTAATCACGGTAGCAGTCGTTTGCACCGATAAGGATATCAGCCGTGTACCGGGATAGCTCCGGTGGCAAAAATTACGTTGCACTGGGTGGCAGCGAGTCGTTGCATCCGGCATTTATCTATGCAAACACTTCAGCGTCTGGGAAATGGGGAGCCGATTTTGAGGGTATTCACTCCGGACCAGATTCTGATATTGCATCAGTACCTTCTTGGAGAAGACTCTCACTACCGGCCCCTTCGATTAAACGCACCTGCTATTCGGTGGAGTCATCCGATACGGTTTCGAGTTCGGCGATGTACTCAACTACCGCGTCGCTCCAGCCATCGATATGCGTCCACTCACCGTAACCCAAACCGTTGCGGGCGCTGGCCACGTTGATCGCGTAGCCTTTGCCCTTTGGGGCGGGAACGCGGTCGTGAGACTGCTCGTCAGTGATGACTACAATTCGGCCGTAACCTGCGCGGCAGCCAAAAAGCGGAAGGGCAGAACCCTATCCGTCTTTAGGCTTGCAAGCGCACCCAGCACCAACTCTTCGCTGACGCCAGCCGTGTGCAGGTTGCGCAGGTTCCGCAAGAGCGCCAGCGCGCCCAGCTTGCGGTCAATAAGCAGACGCTCCCACACTGCGCGCTTGTCAACCACCTCACCACGACTGGCTGCCGAGAGTGCGACTTCCCAAGCGTCTGGCGCAGCCAGTTCATTCTCCGCGAGCCTATTCCACAGCGCAGCCTAAGCCGCATCCCGTTTGTATTCGTTGCTGGCTCGAATCAAGAGTGACGGGGTAAGTGGCCGCCGATTCGGGAGCCACGAAACTCATCGAACTGGCGAAAGACGGAGGAGCGACGGAACCGTAGCTTGGAAGTTGCCGACAATCCTTTTGATTCGCGTTTTATCGAATTGATCGTCGAGCAATATCGATCATCGCACAGATCTATCTGCCTGAGAGATGCGGTTGTCGGGAGCGCAGCCGGGGAGCCGCGCTCCAGTCCACCTCTCCACCGATGCTATTGGACAATCAGCGTCAGAGTCTGCTGAATGGTGGAGTTCGACGTAGCCGCCACTATGGTCAGCGTGTACGTTCCGGCCGATGTTACCGGCGGGCTAGAGGTGGATTGACTACTCCCTCCACAACCAGAGACTGAGAGAAACAGACAAATCACTCCAAAGAATAGACTCTCCTTTCGAACGCCTTTACGAATCCGCAGGAAAAGGGGGATGAACAAAAGCGCCGTGATGCCGAGGCCAGCCAGACGTGCACCGGAGTCGTGCGCCACAGCGGCTGATCTAGAGCCTCCGGTAGTTACGGTGACGGTAAAGTTACTCGAGCCACCTGCCGAGAGGTTGATCGAGGTGGGATTGATTGAGCATGAAGCGTACTGTGGAGCGCCGCTGCAGCTGAGCGACACGCTGCCGTCGAATCCTGCCGCTCCGATGAGTGACAGATTGTAGGTTGCCGTGCCTCCGCTGGAAACCGTGGCCGATGTAGAGCCGCCGCTTGCGGCAACAATCGAGAGCGGCGGCAAGCCTGTACCGGACAAACTAACCGTCTGCGGAGAATTGGGTGCGTTGTCAGTGATCGTCAGAGCTCCGGTGAGAGCGGCAGAGGATTCCGGGGTGAAGGTGATCGAGATCTGGCAGCTCGCACCTATGGCGAGACTTGATCCGCAGGTAGTCGTCTCGGAAAAGTTTCCAGTGGCCACGATCGAAGTAATCGTCAGAGGGGCGGTTCCCGAATTCGTGAGCGTGACGTTCTGCCCATGGCTGGAAACGCCTTGAGGAACGCCGCCAAAGCTGAGAGTACTTCCAGATAGCGAGGCTGCAGGAACGGCCGCATTGATGGTGAACGTTTGCGCAGAGGATACGCCGCCTCCGGGTGTGGGACTGTTGACGGTGACTTGCGCGGTTCCTGCCGAAGCGATGTCTGAAGCCGGAACTGCGGCTGTAAGCTGGGTGGCGCTTACGAAGGTTGTGGAGAGCGCGTTGCCATTCCAGTCGACCAGCGAGGCAGATACGAAGCTGCTGCCGCTGACGGTGAGCGTAAACGCCGGGGCCCCACCAGTTGCAAATGTTGGCGAAATCGAAGTCACTTGAGGAGCGGGGTTCAAAGCTTGTGGCGACACAACGCTTGATTCGACCAGGTACAGCTCCTGGTCGGTCTGTCCTGCGCCTGCGGCAATGAATGCCAGCCCGTTTGAGCCCCAGCGTACCAGGTCGCCGGCGATGGGATAGTCGATCTCTGGAAAGGCGAGCGTTCCATTCAGCGCGTACGACGTCACATCATAAGCGGAAACCACCATCGCATCCGAAGAGTTTATCGACTGGTAATCTTCATCGCCGAGTAAGTAGATTTCGCCCAATGATGCGTCGAGGTTCAGGTTGCGCATATTGGGATAAGAAGTGTCGTTAAAAGTAGAAACCGGAAACGTGCCAATCTCGGTTTGCGTGGCTGGATTCCAAATCTGGCCGGCGCTGGTGTAAAGCAATGTGCCGTCAGACACAACCTGCGAACCTGTGGTGTTGTTGACGATGCCCGTATTGCCGGAGGGACGCGAATATTGAAGCCCGGAACTCGTGAGGTTCGCGATCTGGAAGAAATCTCCTCCGAAGCTGAAAGGCAAGCCATAAACGGTTAGCGGATTCCCAGCCAGCGTAATGCTGCCAAAATCGGGATCGGCGTAGCAGCAGGGCAATCCATAGGGAACATAGTTCACGAGACCCGAGTCGTTGAAGAGCGAGAGCCAATCACCCTGCGAAAGCAGCACCTCTGTTGGGTTGCCGGGGACAGTTTCGAGGTCGGTGGCAGCCAGATTGGAGCAGGTAGAACAATAGATGTTCGGTGTATACGGGAAGGTGGCTTCAACCGCGTTTGTAGACAGGTTGATGCGCTGGACGGTGTAATCACCTTGGTTCGCCACGTAAAGATACGACCCGTTACTCGATGCCGCAAGAAGCCCTGGATTGTTTCCAACTGGGATGGGAGTTTCCATTGTGCCGGTTGCTGGATCGATGGGAATCACAGTGTTTGGATTGCCCGTGGCGGAAGCGGGTATGGCCGCATAAATCATGCCGGTGGCCGGAACCGAGGCGAGCGCGGCGGGATCGATCACCAGCGTTTGATAAGGAGTTACTTTTACCGAACTACTGGCTCCGCCGCCCGGGTTGGGGTTAATGATAGCAAGCTGCTGCTCGCCGATGCTGGTTAAGGATGAAGCAGCAAGCGTGACGTTGAGAGTCCCGTTATTCAAGAATGTTGTTGCCTGCGCCACTCCGTTCAGCTGCGCTATGGATTGAGGATAGAAATTGCTTCCGGTGACCTGTAGCGTCGCCGGGCCATTGTTGATCTGCACCGTTCCCGCACCGATCGAACTGATCATCGGCACCGCATAAGAGCTGTCGCCGACTCCGGTGAGCGCGACTGTAAGCTGCGGGGTTGCCGGATCGTTGGAGGCGATCACAAGCGATCCGTTCTGCGTGCCCGCGCCCGCCGGCGCAAAAGCAAGCTCGATCCCGCAAAGCCCATGAGAGGGCACCGCGAACTGCGTGCACCCGTTGTTGACGATCGAGAAGCTAGACCCCGACAATGTGACGCCGCTGACGGTGAGCGCGGCCTGCCCTTGATTTTGAACGAATAGCGCATTGTCGACTGCCGGTGTGCCCACCACTAAGTGTCCAAATGAAAGCGGATTGGTCCCTACCGCAATCTTCGGCGCAATGCCTTGCCCGCTGAACGACACGGTCTGTGGGATGGTGACAGCATTATCGGAGAGCGCTACTGTTCCTGCTGTAGCAGCACTGTTTACCGGTGTAAACGTAAGAGTGACCGGACAGGCGGTCCCTGGCGCCATGCTGCCGCAGCTTTGCGTCGCAACCACGGTCGGATCGGAGGAGGTGATCGATGAAATGTTCAGAGCAGCGTTTCCGCAGTTTGTTACATGGAAGGTTTGGGTAGATGGTGTATTGGCGCCGACGTTGCCAAAGTAAATAGCGAAAGTGTCGAGGCACACGGCGGGCGCCGGAGTGGCGATGTTGAATTTGGCTACAAAGCTGTGCGCAGGCGAGGACAGCGGACTGGTCGGCGGCGGAAGCTGCGGCTCGAAACTTCCCGGAGTCGTGGGAAAATTCGCTGCATACGTTGTGCCCGTGACAATCAGGTTGTTTGAGCTGTCAACTGCCAGGCCGGCAAAGTTGGAACCGGAGTAGCCCTCGCCTATCGCGCTCAAGAAACTGCCGAATTCGACCGTACTCAGGTCGGGGCTCATCTCAGCTAGGATCAGTTCCCAGATTGTGCCGGCGGTTTCGATCTCCGTCACGAATGGATCGACCATCGGAAAGTCGGCCGAGCTGGTGGTTCCTCCCACAAAGACATTGGAATTGTTATCCAGTGCTATCGAAGTAAATGCACTCGACTCGTAGGTTTGGTTCGTTCCGGGGCCATCAAGATAAGTAGCGGCAAGCACGGTCGTCGCCTGCGGGTCCAGTTCCGCGATATAGCCCGAAGAAATGCCTTCGAACTCTCCCGCCGATGGAGTTTTCTGATACGCATTGGCGCTGACTGGAAGATTGGTCTCGCCCGTCGAACCTGCAATCCACAGGTCTCCCTTCGGATCCACGGTAAGTGCGCGGCTGCCATCGGTGCCGGGCAAATAGCTTGCGAAATTGATGGCGGACGCGGTGGGATTCAGCTGCAGCACAAAGCCCGCGCTAGGGTTCTCGACATTCACATGCGCATTGGGGAACGTTGGGCCAACTACGCCGGCAGTTGTGGGCAGGCCCAGGCCGGTCGTGCCCGCAATCGTCGCGTCGCCCGAAGCATCCACAGCGATGCCGGACGGGATGAAATCATTCGTGTACGGCTGGATCAGATCGCTCGGGTTTGCGTCGTTTCCCGGGATGACCGTTGAATAAAGCAGTTTCCCGGTCGGGTCTACCTTCAGCACAAAAGCTTCGTTATATGGATAGCCGGTAACCGATGTCGCGAGTGTGCCGGCCGTAATCTGAAAATTGCTGTTATCCGTCGTGCCGGCCAAATAGACATTCCCTGCGCCATCCACGGCGAGATCGCCGCCGACACCGTAGGCATAAAATCCTTCCTCGCCACCTATAATCCCCGAGTAATTCAGTTTGGATCCATCCGCTGACAGCGACGCCAGGAAGTAACATTCATCATTGATCTGGCAGGATGGAGATACTATGGCGCCGGCCTGGGGGAAGTTGGAGGAGGAAGCGAGGCCGGCGAGGATGGCATTGCCTGTAGCATCGACTGCGATAGCTCCGCCGGTTGCGGTGGGCGCGCCAAGTGCCTGACCCGATCCGCCCAGGTAGGTGGAATAGATGAGAGTCTTGCCGGTTGGGTCGAACTTGGAGACGAAGACGCTTTGGTTATTGCTGCCCAAAGACGGTTGAAGGGGGTTGGCGGTGGGGAAGTCAGTTGAACTTGTAGAGCCTATCACCAGAATATTGCCGCTGGCATCGGTCGTCACCGCGGCAGCTTGATCGGTTCCCGTGCCTGCCAAATAGGTGGAAAAGACATATACCGGGTCAATGACAAGCAAACGGCTGCGGTCATAACTACCGATGTCAAAATGGATCGTTCCATCTTTTCCAACCTGGAACTTTGCTTCTACGGGTTCACGTCCATGTACCGAAACCTGATAAGCAACCGGCTTGCGAAGAATCAGAGAGCCACTAGCGGCACGAATTTCGAGATCCCCGTTCGGCGACATGCTTGCCGCTGTGGGTCCATCCAGACGAAAGACGATCTTCGATGGATCCGCGCCTGGATCCACGTGAAAATCGTGCTCCAGTTCCTGGCCATTTCCATAAAAACGCAGAGAGATTCCTGGATAGATTGCATCGTAATCGACTTCGGAATAGAGAGGGACATTTCGAATCCAGCGCGACGGATCATTTCCCAAAAAATAATTGCTATGTCCTCCTAGTAAGCCTCGTGCCCAGGGCTCGGCGCTTCCCCCTAACAGTGAAAGCCGGATGCAATTGCCGCTCGGCCTGGTGAGAATAAATTTGACTCCGTCGCGTGAGAACATTGCGCTCAGGCCATCACGGTGGAAAACATATTGGTATCGCGCGGACGCCTGGCCTTGATTGGCCTCGAACGTGATCGGAAGCGATTGAGTTGCCAGCCGCTGTGGGGCTGATATGCATGGTGCAACCGAGGCAACGAAAAAGACAAGGATATACAAATGCCTGACTAAACTCATCATAATCAGCAGAGCCCTCCGAGGAATCTACTCAATCCATAACTGCAATCGGGTGAATTGGACGATCGTGAGAATAATACACTGCCGGCGGGACATGAATCTCACAGGAAAGAATAATATAAAGGGACTTTTCCGCCTCTTTTTCTGACGGGTGTCACGAAGCACTTAGGCCTTCTGCTACAGTCACGATCCGGCGAGGTTCAATTTCATGGAGAGGTACTCTGTTCTTCGAAGGTACACCCTTTGGAATACTCGCACCGTCTTTGTCGCAGCTCTTGTTTTCAATCGCCTAAGATTCTCTGCTGCGATGCCTTTTCGGAACGATTTGTAAAAGATTTTCAAAGCTTTCGTTGTTCCAGAGGACTGCGGCATCGGCATTCCGACAGATCCCTTTCGGAATAGTGGGCTCGCGGGTGCCGCTGCCCGTTTTTTGGGGGCACAATCCGACAGGTAACGAAATGTCGCCATGGCGACTGGAATCTCGTGCTCTTCCGCCGGACTGGGGTCCGAGGAAGCTCGCGCGGCCTGTGGAGTTTCTCGGTACTGATCCAAAGGCGTAACTTTCGGATTGCCCGTGATCCGCGCGAAATCTGGCTCCCCACAGTGGACGCATTCAGAGCTCCCGCTGCCTAAATCCAGTGTCGCTCGAACCCCAGCAACTCCTGCCGCCGATGCTAAAGCTTACACTCAAATTAGATGCTCAACCGCGGCTATGCCTATACCACAATCATCAGCAGCAAATACCGTGGACAAACGCTGCTTTCCCATTTGACAAGCCTTTACCCCCACTCAACGCCAGAAGCCTGGCAACAAAATTTGAACAACGGCGAAGTCACCCTCAACGGCGTCATCGCCACCGGAGGCGAATCGGTCACTTCAGGCCAAACCCTTGTCTGGAGTCGTCCACCATGGATCGAACCAGGCGCACCCCAGCACTTCGAAGTCCTGTTTGATGATCCCCATCTGTTGGCCGTCAACAAACCCAGCGGACTGCCGACGCTCCCCGGCAGCGGCTTCATGGAAAACACCCTGCTGCGCCTGGTGCAAAAGCAAACCCCCAACGCAAACCCCGTCCACCGGTTGGGCCGAGCCACTACCGGCATCGTCCTCTTCGCCAAAACACCGCAGGCGGCCTCTCGTCTAACCGCAAACTGGAACACACCCAGAGTTCAAAAGATCTACCGGGCGCTAGCTCAAAACATTGCACAGCACGACGCCTACGAAATCCTCACACCCATCGGCCTCGTACCGCACCCGCTCATCGGTCAAGTGTGGGCCGCCAATCCAAGTGGCAAACCGTCAAAGTCATTGGCAAAGGTGATCTCACGCACCACAAGCACCACAACATTTGAGGTAAGCATAAATTCGGGTCGCCCTCATCAAATCAGAATCCATCTGGCATCCATCGGCCATCCCCTGGTAGGCGATCCTCTCTACGGCATAACTGGCCAGCCTCTTGAAAATCTTCCCGGCCTTCCAGGCGACGGAGGATATTTTCTGCACGCCCAATTTCTGAAATTCCACCACCCCATTACCGGAGAACCGATCAATCTTGAGGCAGCTTTGCCGTCCGGATTTTTCGCGGTCCCCAACAGCGGTATGATTTTAGGGCGTCGAGACCAAGGCAACCTGCCATTGTGATCCTCGACTCGACCCTAGGCGTATACCGTCAGATAAGCGCCATCGATCCGGCTGTGGATGGCGACAAGCGCATTCTTTCTCTCGATATGTTTGCCGCCGCCAAAGGTCACTACCCGGCGGCCCGCAGTTGGGGATTCGGCCTTCAGGGCTAGTTACTTCCGGGAACATAAATGAACACGCTCGGCGACGACCACGTCTGCCCCGCCGTATTCACAGCATTTACCTGGACCGTGTGGTCTCCCCAGCTCGGGGCCTGGTACGGCGGGCTGATCGAGGTGTTCAGCGTTGTGCTGGTGCTCTCCGTGTATACGATGTTCCCATCCAGCACCAACTCCATTTGCGCCAGCGTGCCGCTTATATGTGCCGTAGCCAGGATCTGGACCGGACTGGGGTATCCGCCGTTATTGCCCTGCGGGGCGCACAGGTTCACGCCCAGATAATTTTGAGGCGGCGGACCGCAGGTGCTGCCGATATCGATGAAGAAGTCATAGCGCTGCAGTCTGTCATCAATGTCCGCTGCATACAAGGTCGCGCTGTGCGACCCGGAATCCATCTGAATTAAGTTGGCAGATAACTCGCCATGGTGCCCGACTACATAGTGGGATTCCATGACTTTCGTGCCATCGACCCATAGCTCAATCTTCCGCAGCATTCCAAAGGAGCTAGCGGACGCATACACCATTGGGCCAGGCGTGGTTTGAGTCGCCGGGCTGCACAGATGGATTCCCTGCCCCGAGGCTGGAAAAGTGCAATACCAGGGATAGTCTCCAGCCGTGTCATTGAGTCCCGTGACCAATGTAGAGGTGGTGCTCCCCGGTCCGTTGTTCTGGTTAACCACAAAGTCGTACAGGACATCTGAATTGAAAATACCTTCCGCAGGTGCGGAGCTATAGGTTGATGTTGGAGTACCTGCTGTGGACTGCTGAAAATAACCCTGCTGACCATTCACGAATAAGTCGGAAAATGTCTTTTGCGGGGTACTGCCCTGAGCCGGATCGGTCTCCATCCCGAGAAGGTCGCCGGAGGAATCCAACATTGCCAAAGGTCCCACCGTTCCTCCAGTGCCCAGGTACGGGCTCCAGTAGTAGTAAGTAAACTTGCGATCGTAGTTGCCTTGAAATATTGCGAGCTGTTCCGATCCGTCCTCCATACCGAAGAGGTCCGTGGTTCCATCCGAGTTAACGTCGCCCGAGTTTAGATTCATGGTGCCGTTCACTGTCGTCACGTCCACAGCGTCAAAAGTGGTGCCCCCGCTGCCGAACAACGCTACAACGTTCGAAGAACAATACGTAGTGCCGCCGCTGCTGCAGGGCATCTCTTCCAGCACAGCCGCATCGGCATTGCCGTCCGTATCAAAATCGCCTTCCACAATCGTAGTTACAATCCAGCCCGAGGTGGGGTTGTAAATATCAGCGGGGGAGGAGAAGCCCCCCGTGCCGTCTCCCAACAAGAGGTAAACCGTCGATGGACCATCACCCGGCTGCTTGGCAGAGGCAACAATGTCGATGTTCCCGTCGTGATTGTAGTCAGCAGCCACGATGGAAGCGGTCGAAAAGGCTTCATTCGGCAAAAAAGTAAAAGTGGAGTACTTGGGTGCCTCAAACGTACCGTCCCCATTGCCAAGAAACACCGCTATCTGATTTGTCTCCGGGATGATCGCTGCAACGTCAACCTTCCCGTCGTTGTTGAAGTCGCCTACGGCAAGAGATGTCGGGGTAACCTTGGCAGTGAGAATCGGATAGGTGACCGGAGCTTTGAACGTACCGTCTCCATTGGAGATGCTGACGGTGAAGCCGCCGAGCAGCTGCTCCGTATCCTGCACAACATCTGCAATTCCGTCGTTGTTCACGTCGATGGCAAAGACGTTAGCCGGCGCAGGTCCGCCGGCACTGCTCACGATTTTGTAAAAAGGGGTTTGACCAAAACTGGCCGCGCCGGTCAGAACCTGACACATGGCCGCCACTACGAGATAGTTCCTGAGATGCGACACGGGCGACTCCTGGGTTTACATTGCAGACATGAGAATTTAGCGTGAGCGGAAGTGCGGGGCCGCACCTACATAGAAGCGGTTTTGATCCTTAGAGGTTGCCGCGAGGTCGGAAGCATCGTGCAGGCGGTTGGGCGGGCGGCCACGATCTCACGCGCCTTCATATTAAGTTGAGGTGCCCTCGGTCCCTCGCCCGCTGCGGCGGAGAAACCGGGGAAGACGAAGCATCAGAACGGCGATTGCGCATCCACTCGGGCAGTTGCCAGCCGCTCTCGCGGCGGGCAGATTAACATACATTTCTTCCTTCATCGATACAAGCCTGTTGACGCTTGTTTTCACGAATGATTTGGTTGCGACTGTCTGCATTCACTTCGCTCGAAGGCCTGGTCAGTAATGTCCCTTGTCCATGTGGAGCTCGTTAGGGCCCGGACTGATCGGTCCCGAAATGCCGGCCAGTGTTCAGGAATCCCGCGCATGCTGAAATCTCAACTGGCGATGTCAGGCCGAGGTACGTATCCAGCCGTAGTCCACAGGCCGCTTTGATATTCGGCGATGCAGCGTGAAGCGAGACGCACTGCTTCCGGCTACCTGCAAACGTCTCCACATTCATCGTTTAATCAGTAAAGCAGCGACTTAGTTCCTGGTTTTCTCTTAATGACGCAATTGACAAATCTGTCGGCGGTGTTCGCTGCCAGCGCGCAGTGCGAAATTAGGCGTAATATGTCTTCATGAAGTGTCTCGCCGCGGTCGGACTGATTGTCGTTGGGCTTGCGCTTCCGGCCTGCGCCCAGCGCTCGGCATCTCGCGGAGGTTTTTCGGGCCACTCCGGATCAGGGTTCCACGGGGGCCTCAGCGCTTCAGCTTCGAGTAGATTTGCTGGATCTTCCCATTACACCGGCAGCAGATCTCTCAGCACCTCCCGCAGCTTCCAAAGAGGGGGCGCCAGCAATTTCAGCTCTCGCCCGGCCTACACCGGGGCGTGGCGCTATCGCAGGCCATACCGGTCGCCTTCCAGAGCGGGGATTCCTTACGTGGTTGCGCCATGGACGGGATGGGCAAGCCCTTATTCTCTGGGATATCCGGATGACAACGACTCTGGCGATTCGACGGACGCACCGAGCGATGCGTCCGAGGGATACGATGGACAGCCCGCGGAGCCATGGCAGCCAGAGCCTCCTGACCACTATCAGCCCGCTTCGGATCAATCCCATCTGTTACCGGCCCAGGGCAGCGAGGATGCGGTCACGCTTGTCTTTAGAGACGGCCGCCCTTCTGAGCAGATTCATAACTACCTTCTAACTCGGACCACACTCTACGTGCTGGACCAGCATCACCGTGATATCCCAACTGACTTACTCGACATGGCTGCAACAGCCAAAGTGAATCACGACGCTGGAATTAACTTTCAACTTCCCGGCGCTCCCTAGTAATTGACACCACGCTAAAGAACCGGCGCTGGCATTACGCCAGATGTTTTTTGAAAAAATGCAGGGTTCGCTCTCGCGCCTCAAGCGGAGCTTCTTTGTTGTAGCCCCCACGCATCTCAGTTAAAGCTGTTTCCCGTCTCATACAAGTAGATTTCCACCTCGGCATGTGCGACATGAACCTTCTTCACCTCCTCCGCCGGAATATGCGTATCCTGCATGCCGAAGTGCAGCATCGTTTCGGCCATGCTGGAAGCGTTTCGATACCCGTGAGCCTACCTCTCGGTAATCCGACACCTATCCAGGTGCGGCCGCATTAACCGAGTTAAGTGAGTATAGGCCTCTATCTCCTGAAGAGAATCGAATAACAACGTTCCGCCAAAACCGCCTTCGCATCCATGCAAACTCAAGGACGGATCGCCGTGCTAGCCAGTCTTAGAAAGGCTACCGCCGCGCAATCGTATCATCTAGCTATTCGATACTCCACCGCGTCCAGCCGAAGCCCTTGGCCCTTGGACACAAATCAAATACTGCCGTAGGCTAACCGCGATGCGGCGAATTGCCAGGCCTTTCCGTTAGCGCTTCATAAAACAGTGCGAACTTTACCACGTCTTTCGGAAAACCAGATGGGGGCTCAAGTTGGCCGCAAATAGTGTCAAATGGTTGGCAAGAACAGGTTTTCTTTGGTACTTAGAGGGCAAATGAAGATGCGCCGGAGACGAGTTTGATGCTCAGATGGCGGGATTTCCGATACGAAATCAGTCGTTGCGAACCGTTAAAACACTGATGGAGCGCGTGCGTCGCGCTTTGAGTCGTGAACCGAGAAAGACGACCACGCCGGCTCCGATCAGCACCAGGGTTCCACCCAAAACTTTAGCAACTGCGAGCGGCTTATTGGTCTCCTCGCTGCCAGGAATGAGAGACAGCACAATGGTGACAGCGCAACTGAGGAGCCCAATGGATGCGAGTACGATGGCCACCGGCCGGCCACCCGGAACGCGGCGAACCTCGGGGCCAGCTGGCCGGCTTTGCAGGCGGATCATGGCGCCGAAGACGAAAAGAAAGGGCAGAAACTCAGAGATGACCGCCATGCTGACGAGCACGTTATACGCGCCACGGACTGTCGTTCCTGCCTGGCCGAGCAGCGCTACAACCATGCCTGCCAGCCCGTAGACGCCGATCGCAATCCAGGGAGTGCGATAGCGCGGATGAATCCAGCCAAATGCGGTGGGCAGATAATGATGAATGCCGGCGACGAAAGGAAGGCGAGAAGTTGATGACAGATTTGCGGCCGCCCCTCCAATAGCATTGAGAGCCACAAGCAGGGCTACGGGCGCCAGCAGCCATCCCATTCCGAGATGCGCGCTTAGTATATGAATTCCGTTGACAAAACCATCGGGCCCACTGACAGCTTGACTGGGCAGCGCCACCAGAAGAGCGATGGTTCCAGCGATATATCCGAAGGCGAGAACGCTGCCTCCGGCCAGGAGTGCCCACGGAGTGACGCGGCGAGGATTCTGAATCTCGTCGCCCATGGCCGACCCGGCCTCGATTCCCGTAAAGGCAAAAAAGACGCTGGACCAGAAGACAGCGTTGTTGAGCGTCCAATGCGGAACCAGACTCGCCGCGGTGAAGTGCGTTGCCGCACCAAAGCGCAGATACGACGCCGCGGCCAGCAGGAGAAGAACTGTGAGCGGGAGCAGGCTACCCAGCGAGCCTACGTTATTGAGCCACTTGCCCGCATCCACACCTCGAATGTTGAGCAATGTAATGATGGCGAGAGAGAAGATCGCGAAGGTGACGAAGTAGATTGGATTGGCCGCCAGGGCTTGCGCTCGATGACCGAAGGCAAACAACGCTGAAGCCGCGCCGAAGTAGAGTACGCCGGAGAAGAATGGGAGATTGCTCATCCAGTAACTCCAGGCAGCGATGAAGCCTGGAAAGTCGCCGAATGCCTCGCGCGTCCACACATAGAGGCCGCCCTCTTCGGGATGGCGTGAAGAGAGTTCCATCACACTGGCAGCGAGCGGAATAAAAAAACAGATTAGCGCTGCGATCCAGATGATAAGTATGCTGGGCCCGGCAGCCGCGGCCGTTGCGGTCCAGCGCACACTAAGAGCTACGACAACATAGAAGAGCGCCAGATCGCGAAACCTGATGCCTCGCTTGAGTGCGGGACCGGCAGTCATGTACTGCGCAGAATATCACGCGAAAGAAATCAGATCTTTGCTAAATCCTTCAGCACCGCCATCGCCGCATTGCGGCCGTTGATACCGATCACGCTGCCGCCAGGATGCGTGCATGCGCCGCAGAGATACACACCGGGCATGGGGGTACGCGCGGAGAGGCGGTCAGCCCACATATAAGGCGGCAGACATTCGCCCTGGAAGATGTGGCCACCCGTCAGCCCCACCTTCTTTTCGATGTCCGGCGGACCGAGCACCTGCGTATCGATCACCGCACTCTCAATGTTGGAACAGAATCGTCCAAGCGAGTTGAGAGTTAACTTACGCACTTCTTCGCGCCGATTATCCCAGCTTCCCCACGCAAACGTGTAGGGCACATACTGCGCAAAGACGCTCATC
>JBEKRS010000033.1:0-58204 GCA_049518535.1 Occallatibacter sp.
CAGGCGCTCTGCCTCTGCCCGGCTCCGTCTACGCAACACCGTAACAACTCTGTTGGAATCCATCCTTCCACTTCACTACAGGACGATGGCAAAAGGAAGAATGGCGTTGCCCGAATGCATACTTACGAATGGCCACTTGGCCACTGGTGACGGTCACCGCATTCGGTTTTGGGGAGTCAATATTACAGACTGGAGCAAAGGCTCCCGGCAAATTCCGTTCAAGGAAGATGCGCCGTTCTGGGCGGCGACATTGGCGCGCTTCGGCGTGAACTGCGTTCGCTTTCAGTTTCTCGACCTCGATGCGCCTCGAGGACTTTTCGATAGCCACCGCCAGGACACACGGAGTCTGGACGCCGAGCAGTTGGACAGAGAGGATCTATTCATCGCCGAACTTGAAAAGCGTGGAATCTACATAGACTTCAATCTTCTCGTTGGCCGCCCTTTTAAGACCGCCGACGGCGTTCAGGACGCAAACCTTCTTAGGGAAGGCGCCAAAGGAATCTCTCTCTTCGACCGCCGCATGATCGAACTGCAAAAGGAATATGCGCAACAGTTGCTGACCCATCGGAATCCGTACACCGGGTTGAAGTACACCGAGGACCCGGCCGTTGCAATCGTAGAAATCAACAATGAAAATGCACTGAACATAGGCTTGCGCGCTCCTTCGCCGTTCTACGAGAATGAACTCCGGGATGCCTATAACAACTGGCTCTCAAAACACAGGACGTCAGAACAAATCGCGCAATTGCGCAAGATTGCCGCTGTGAAAGAAGACCAGGCTCAGGTCCCGCTGATGGGCGGTTGGAGAAACCAAAGTGCTACAGCGCCCCCGGAACGATTCTATGCGGAGGCTGAGTTTTACAACGACACGCAGCGCGATTACTTTGCGGATATGAGCGACTATCTCAAGCACACCCTCGGATCGCGATCTCTGATTATTGCAACCGCCGACCACAGCCATTCGAGCAGCGGCTATCCTATTCTTCTCGCGACACAGTCATCGGATGTTATCGACGGTCACACTTACTGGCAACATCCCGAGATGTACGTGCGCAAATCTCCGATGGTGGACGATCCGTTTAACTCCACGGTGGTCGAGCTTTCCCGCTCCGCCATCGCGAACAAACCCTATACAGTAAGCGAAGTAAACAATCCATTTCCCAATGATTTCGATGGTGAAGGTATACCCATACTGGCCGGCTACGGCGCGTTGCAGGATTGGGACGGCATCTTCTGGTACACGTTTGAGCCGAAGATCGATCCAGCCTGGCAACCTTACATAGGCGACCCCTTCGATATCTCGCTCGATCCGGTCAAGATGCCCGAGCTCGCCGCTGGGGCTCTGATGTTTCTCCGCGAAGATATAGAAAAAGCGCATAGCACGGTGGAACGATCCTATACAAAGAAGCAGGTCTTTGACAGCATGCTTATTCCGTCCACCGAGCGACCGTTCTATACACCAGGCTTCCCACTCGAACTTCCGCTTGAGCATGAGGTGCGCATCGGCTCGCTGGATGGCCCCGCGACGCAGCCTTTCACCGAAACTCCGCTGTTCGATCCTATCCTCTCTGACACCAGACAGCTTGCCTGGTATCATTCATCGCGACGATCCGGCTTAGTCACTATCGATTCGCCCCGGACCCAGGCGCTGATCGGCTTCGTTAACTCTAATGGTAAGTCCACCGGCAATCTTGGCGTTGAAGTCAGCAACAAGTTTTGTGTCATCCTTCTCAGTTCGCTCGAACAGAAACCTATCTCACAAGCTTCCAAACTGATTCTGGTTGCAGGGGGGCGCGTCGAGAACACAAATCAGAAATGGAACACGGCGGGCACGGACGTGACGAATTGGGGAGTTTCACCGACACTGATCGAGTTAGTATCGGGAAACATTATCCTCAAGCATCTTCACGGGGCACGAGCGGTTCACCTCCAGCCGATCAGCGGAGCCGGACAACCACTTGGAGCATCTATAGAGGCAGCCAAGGCCGGCGATAACTGGATAGCTCCGCTGGGCAAAACGATTACCACTTGGTATGAGATCACGGTGGATAGATGATCTCTTGTCGGGCTTCTCAGTGGCCGGCGACTTCCATAATCTCCGCATCCGGCTCACTCCATGCTACAGCGCCCTCATGGGTCAGCTTCTGCTTGGCGTCATCCCAACGCAGCTGAGTTATCGAGCCTGCGCCCTTCTCGTAGGCGTAAGTCGTGCCGTCGTCGGAGAAGAGCGTGAAGCTTGCATCCAATCCAGGATAGACCCGCACCTTGACGATGGCCTGCGTCTGATGTGTATTCTCGACCGCCGCTCCCAGAGGAATAATCGATCCAGCCCGCACGAACAGCGGCAGCGTGTCGATGGGCGCGTTAACCGTGATGGTTTGCCCGCCCTTCACCCGCTCATTTGTCCAGAAGTTATACCAGTCGCTCCCCACCGGCAGATACACTTGCCTGCTTGTTGCCCCCTGCTCTGTCACCGGAGCTACGAGAAAGGCTGGGCCAAACATATACTCGTCGCGCAGGTCGGCCACCTCCGGGTCGTTCGGAAAATCCAACGGCAGCGCACGCAGGAACGGGGATCCAGTTAGCCAGGACTTATAGCCCAACGAATAGATGTAAGGTATCAACTGATAGCGCAACCGGAGGTACTTCTCCAGAATCGGCTCGGCTTGCTTACCGTAGGACCATACCTCGTTGGCCTGCCTGCTACCGTGCGTGCGGAAGATGGGCAGAAACGACGCGTATTGAAACCACCTCGTATACAGCTCCGGGTAGTCATCGTAGCCGCCTACATTGGCCCGTGCGTCCGAGGGGTCAAGCAGCGGCGGATGAGCCGGGTGATGCTCGGCCGGCAGATAACCCCAACCGCCCGTGTCATTGGACCAGTAAGTCAGCCCTGAAGCCGCAAAGTCTAGTCCGGTAGGAATCTGCCGTCTGAACGCGTCCCAGGTGGGCTGAATGTCCGAGGACCAGAAGATAGTCCCATTTCGCTGCGCGCCCAGGTAAGCGTCGCGCGACAGAATCAGCGCCCGCTTGCCTGGCTCGTCCTTGCGGAAGCCGTTATAGAGCGCTCCGGTGTGCAGCAACGGGTACACGTTGAAGAACTGCGTGCCCGGTCCCACGTGGAAGTAGGCATCGTTGGGAGGCAGGTCCGGCTCGGTCTCGTCGGCCCACAGCGAGTCGAATCCACGGCTCAGAATGTTCTCCCGAATCGTCTTCCAGTACCATTGGGCCGCATCGGGGTTTGTCGTGTCGATGTCCGATCCGGCTCGGTCGTAGGGAAGCCCGTCGATCGGCGTACCGTCGGCCTTGTGAATCAGCCATCCATTTTTTCGTAACTCGGCGTAGTAGCGATCCTCAGGTACAAACCGCGGCCAGACGCTGATCATCGTCTCAAAACCCATCTCGTGAAGCTTCTTGTTCATTGCTTCAGGATCGGGCCAAGCCTTCGTATTAAAGTCGAACTGCCCCATCTTCGTGTAGTAGAACCAGTCCACCACTAACACGTCGGCCGGCAAATGGCGCGCCCTATAACCTTCTGCAACATCCAGAACCTCCGCTTGGCTCGCGTAGCGCTGTTTGCACTGAATATAACCGTAAGCCGCCTTGGGCAGCATTGGCGTAGCTCCCGTCAACAGCCGGTAGCCTGCATAAATTTCGTCTGCTGTTTTTCCGGCGATCACAAAAAAAGAAATCCGGTTGCCCACCTCGGAGGTCCATCGAGTTTGCTCATTGAAGCCCGGCTCAATGGTTGTCTTCGACGGATTGTCCCACACCAGCCCATAGCCTTTGTTAGTCACCACAAACGGCACGCAAACGCTGGGGCCGGCCGGAGCAAGATAATCCTGCCAGCATCGCACTGGATGGCCGCGATGATCCAGAAAACCTTCCTGATTCTGGCCCAGACCGTAGTAGTGCTCGTCGTCTGGCGAAGCGAATGTAGCGCCGACAGTGTAGAACTCGGGGTCGGTGCTACGGCGGTCGCGAGCCAGTTCGACAGTACCGTCTTTCTGATTTGGTACGGCCTGAGACCAGCCCGTAAGTTCCAAAAGCTTCTTTCCGTCTGGCGTGCGCAACGTAATATGCGCGCCGGGAGTCGAGCCACCGAAGTATTTGCCAATGTCTACTTGCGATTGAAGCGGCGGATCGCTGGACGGAAGGTCCTTGTC
The DNA here is from genome assembly GCA_049518535.1 of Occallatibacter sp. Classification (GTDB taxonomy): domain Bacteria; phylum Acidobacteriota; class Terriglobia; order Terriglobales; family Acidobacteriaceae; genus Telmatobacter. The sequence continues at coordinate 4,167 of JBEKRS010000033.1, forward strand.
CACTGTAGCCACAATCCGTTGCGACTGGTAAACATCGGCCTGCGGTGTCTGGCTCGCGCTCCAGCCTGCAGCAGCGGGCGCGGCAACAAAACCGTAACCGGGTGCAGCCAGCGCCGGCTCGCGCTTTAAGCTCACAGTCACGCGCAGAATGTTTGGCGCATAAGGTTCGAGCACAATTGTCTCACCCTGGTGATCTAGTTTGAGCCGTTGGTCGGCAGACTGCGCTGATGCGCTAGTACTGGTCAGAATAATCCCGGAAAAAAGTGGGATGATGATCGAAAACCTTCGCATGAAAATCTCCGAGTGTGCCGCCAATTTGTGGTAACGCGTTGCGCTCATGAGTGTAAGCCGACTCGCTTAGGGTAACTGCCAATCACCTGCCATCTCAGGCTTTGCCATTCTCACAGGCCCAGCTCATTACAAGAGTGACAGATGAAACAAGGTGCATGTTATCGCGAAGAATCCGTATTGCATTTTCTTCATCGAGCCTTCACCAGGAGCCCATTGCGCACGCTGTCAAAGGCTTGATGCCAAAAAAGGGAGCCGCGCACGGAACCAGAATACGCGGCTCGGATGTAAAGGACCTTCACTGGAAAGCAGACGCGCTACTTCGCCATCATGCCCGCTCTCAGACAATTTCCGTTTTCAAACGGAGCTGGCTCAACTGCGATGTGCCCGCGAGCCAGCTCCGCTTAAAATCAGAAGTTGTACTTCACTGAAAGCTCGCCCAGGCGGTAGCCATACTTTTGATCTGGCCCGCCAAGGAAGGGCACGAGCGAGGGACTAAGGGGGTTCGCTGCCGTATTAAACGTCGAGGCGAAGTACACCTTGTCCGTTGTGGTGAATGTTGGAGTGATCTGCGAGGTCGTGGTGTACGCCCTCAGAGGATGATTGAGGAAGTTGAACATCGCGGCACGGAACTGCACTGTCTGCTTGTGGACAACGTGGAAGGTCTTGAAGACAGTGAGGTCGGAGTTGAAGTAGGCCGGCCCACCTATGTACCCGTACTGCCGAGGACCGTGAACCCCAAGCGCCGGTGGAGCAAAGCACGACACATTGAGTTCCTGATGCGACGCAGTAAATCCGCTCTTCGGATTGCAGGTCGTGACGGGCTGAATGTCGCCCACGTTGGTCCCATAGTAAGACAAAGTGGTGACGTTTTCGCCGCCGGGTACCGCCGTGTCGGCGATGCTCAAGCCCAGGTTATAGGAGTTGTAGTTGTCGGCCGGTAAATATCCGCCGGCCTGCCAAGTCGTTGTTCCAGAGATCGTCCAGTCGTTCGTCGCGCCAGCCAAAATCTTATTGTTTTCGACAAACTTCCCCAGATCGTACGTATACGAAGTGTTAATTACGTGTGGGCGATCGGTGAAAAGTACGGCATAGTTGCCATGCACCGTAAATGGATCGATCGTGGTGCCGACAATGCCAAGCGATTTGGACCACGTGTAGTTCACGTTGTAGCTGAGTCTGCCGGCCTGCTTGATCCACGAAGCCTGGAAGCCGTTGTAGTTCGAGTAGCCGTTGTGGGTGTACACGTGGATCCCGTTTTGTCCGTAGCCCTCACCGTAAGGAAAGTAGTCGGTCTCGTTGTATGTCCCGGTATTATCGGGATCGGCAGGTGCCGCTTTGCCAGTCACCGGGTCTACTTTGAAGACTCCGCCAAGAGGTATTTTGTTCTGGTTGTCATAGTCGTTGCCGCCAGCTTGCGCACCAAGGTTCTCGCCGCCCATCAGTAGGTTCTTGGTCTGGTTACCCACATAGGCAACTTCCACCAAGGACCTCCAACGCAGCTGCTGGGAGATGGTTAAGTTGTAAGCCTCAGTGCCTCCATTATCGCGGTCATTGGGATCGGTAGCGGTAATGGAGCTAGTGCCAAGGGTGAAGCCGGGTTTTGTCAGTGCTCCCAGCGCGCCCACATCGGAGAACCGAATGGACCCGGCAGGGGTGGTGTAGCTCTGCAGTTCGGTCGCAGTGGCCAGCGAACCAGAATAATCGTTGAATTGATCGTTCCAGCGATACTCGCCCCAGCCGCCGCGGATCACCGTCTTGCCCGTGCCAAACAGATCCAAGGCCAGGCCCAGACGCGGCGATGTAAAGACGGGGCGAGCGGGTGAACCGCCGTTGGGAACTCCAGAATCTGCACCGTGCCAGCGCACTCCAGGGAATGGCCATCCAGCGCCCGACTTGGAGGCGGTATAAGGAAATCCAGTGCCGACGGGTGTCAGGCCAGCGGCGCTAATGTCGGCGCTGTAAAGCTGCGGATACCAAACAGCCATGCCGTTGCCGGCGCGGTCGTACCAGCGCCCTATGTGATCGAAACGCCACCCGACGTTGACCATCAGCCGGGGCGCGATCTTCCAGTCGTCCATCAGGTAGAGAGATGTCACGCGATAGGCCATGGTGGACAGCGGAGTAGCGTTGGCTTGCGTGAATTTGGAAGCGATGCCCATCACCAGGTTGGCGGTCGGGTTGGTGGTGCCCATTTCCGGTATCGCTGTTCCATAAAGGGCAGGTTCAGCTGCACCCAATGGGGTGCCTGGGCCGACCAATGAATCGGCCTGGGTCGCATCGTTGAACGTGTAAATGCCGTTGTAGTATTCAAAATTTCCCTGATTGACGCCCTCCAATAAGGTGTAAGCGCCAACCTTGAAGGTATGTCTCTTGTAGACCTTGGTTACGTGATCGGACCACATGACCGATGATTTCTGTGTCGGAAACGTGCCACCATCACCGGTAAAGAGATCCGGCTGCTCCATATCCGGAAAGTTCAAAAGGCCACCAGTGTCGAAGCTGTAAACGTTTGGCGTGACCGGCGAACCGTTAAAGTAGGTGCCGTAGGGATAACCAGTGCTGCTGCTTAGAGAAGGCGTCAGGTTGTTCGGGGTAAGCGGATTGCTTTGCCAACTCCACCCTCCAACAAGCTCGTTGGTCAGGGTGGGAGTGATAACGGTGAGCAGATCTCCTGCGAATACCCTTGAAGTGTTGGGATTCGTCATCCCTCCGCCAGGATAAGGCGTTCCGTCTGTCGGGACGCCATAGATGCGTACGGGAACTGGCGCCACAGTGTGGCCTTGTTGATAGGCCGCGTAGAATTTGTTGTTTTCGTTCAGGTTATAGTCGACCCTAAAACGGTAAATATAGACGTTCTGCTGCCCGCCCAAGGTCTGGTAGAAGTTATATCCGGCGTTCTGGGCAGGATTTACATTGGGCTGCGGGAATAACGACATGATCGCCCGAGCGCCGGGATCTACCGTAAGTGAGCCCGGAGCGGCTATAACTGCGCCCGACGCGTTATAGCCGCCGGCAGGGTTCGTGCACATGCTACCCACGGTGGATATAAATCCGCTTGGGCACAAAACCGCATTGGTAGCAAAAGGGTTAGTGGCCGTAGTGTTGTTCAATGTAAAGTTGCCAGCCATCATATCTGTGCTGGGGACGATGGACTTGATGATGGTCGTGGACTGGGGGTTCTGCCATTGGTATTCATAGCCGGCCCAGAAGAACAGCTTGTTGTCCTTATTGAAGTCGGTATACGGAATGCGGATCGGACCACCGAAGTTGCCGCCTGGATAGTAATACGCGTCTTCGGTTCTTGGGTGGGTAGCCGCGCCTTCGTGCTTGTTCTGCCATAGGTTGCTGTTCAACACGCCATTGCGGGCATACATATAGCCCTCGCCGTGATAACCGGTGCCGCCAGATTTGCTGGTGACGTTGATAATAATCGGGCCATCCGCGTTGTCGGCCCCAAAGTTCGAGGTCTGGACCTTGACTGCCGCTGTCATATCGGGGTTGACACTGGCGATCGAATAGCAATCGCAACCGGGATCTACGATGTCCGCGCCATCCAGAAGGTAGGCAGTTCCGCCGCGATATGGAGCGCCGTTGGTTGACAGGCCTACGCCGACATCACTGCCCGTCGCGCTCATCAACGTAAAGCCGAATCCGACGGAGCTTCCGTTCCCCTCACCCACGGGAACGGTGGTCACGCCGGGAAGAATCTTGAGCAACTCGGAGACTTCGCGGCCTTCAACCGTAAGCCGCTCGATGTCGCGCGAGTCGAGCAGTGCGGAGCGCTCGCCGTTGTCTGTGGGGACAATCTCCTGGGAGGCCGAAGCCACTACAACGCTTTCGTTAGCAGAGCCGACTTCCAGCTGAATTCCGGTGATGGCGCGCTCGTCACCTGTATTAAGAGTCAGGTCGGCCTGCTTCCAGGACTTGAAGCCCTTGGCCTGGACCGTAACCGTGTACGTGCCGGGGATGACACCGGCAAAGGTGAAGTACCCGCGATCGTTGCTGACTGTTCTGCGTGTGTCCCCGGTGGTCTGATTCTGCAAGGTAACCGGGGCGCCTGCGATTATTGCGCCAGTCTGGTCCTCAACCGTACCGGTGAAACTACCTGACAACAGCTGCGCCTGCAGACTGAGTGAACCGACCAGCAAAGCGATCAGGCATAGTGCCAGAGTCCAAAAGCCCATGGCCTTGTGAACTCTTCGCGCGATCGTTTGTAAGCATTGAGTCGTCATGATTCCTCCAAAGTAGTGTTGTTGAATGTTCATAGGGCAAACTGTTCGCTCACTCCGCGCAAACGAACTGCCGTGACTGCCGAAATTTACGGGGTTCGCGTCCCCACAGTAAATCGATTTAGCCGAAATCTAGTTGCCTGAACCGGGCCTAACAAGTAATACACGGTGTATTACGGTAGGTTATACCTGACTTTTAGCCCCTTTCCTGTGTTCAGTCCTGATTTTCAGATTCATTTTTACCCGGTTTCTTACTGTAAGAAAGTGGCTACCATCCGTCTATGGTCGCCGCCTTGGGAGCCTGGAACAGCCGCCTACGTCTCTTTCTCCTGTTGAGCGCTGGCCGCAAAGAAGCCATTAGCCTTAATGACTGACAAAAAAGAGGTTATGCAGGGGGTTTGTTTCAATTCAACCCCTCCGGCCAAGGACCACTACACCTGGACCCAGATCATTTCTTGACAACCCAATATCAATTTCTATCTACTCTTGTACGCGGCGAAAAAGCGTAAACCCGGTGGGATGTTTTCCCAATCCCGCCGCTTTTTAACAACGAAACCTTGCTTGAAACCGGGTTCTCAAACAACGCAAACCGGGGAGATTGCGTTTCCGCCAGACCCCGGTGGGAGCAGTAGGGGAACCAATGAGATCATCTGTTGAGTTGCCAAGTGACCATGTAGCCCTTCGTTTGCCGGCGGATGAAAAAGACGAAAAACGGCTGGCTGTTCTTCAGGAACTAGAGAAGATCCTCGCGAGTCCCTTCTTCCGAAGCGCGGCACGAAGTCAGCAGTTTCTCAAATATGTCGTCCTGCATCAGTTGGAGGGACATCCCGAGCTACTGAAAGAACGCACCATAGGAACCGAGGTCTTCCTTCGGCCGGCAGGCTACGCAACCGGAGATGACCCGGTGGTGCGAGTCCAGGCCGGCGAAGTCCGCCGAAGACTCGAACAGTACTATCAGGCGGCGCCGAACGGCTCACAAATCCGCATTGAACTTCCGGTAGGCTCATATTCCCCAGTAGTCCAGTGGTCTTCGACTGCGACGCCCGCAGCCAATCCTCCAGCTCACCCGCCTGTGTCCGAAACTAAATCTCGCCCGGCAAAAAAGTATTTCAAGTTTCTGATGATCGCGGCACTTGTCTTGGTCTTGGCGCTGGCTGCGGGTTTTGCGTTCTTCACCATGCATCGCACCGCACGTCAAAAGTCGATTCTGGAGCAGTTCTGGGCTCCCGTCTTTGCGACTCAACAACCGGTTCTGATCTGTCTCGCCAAGCCCGTGGTCTACAGACCCACGCAAGAGATTTATCAAAGGTACACGCGCACCCATCCCGGCTCCTTTCAGACCGAAGTTGAGAGAACCAATCAGCCTCTTCCCCTGGATGACGATGAGGAACTGACATGGAGCGATATGTACATCCCCCCCGACTACGGAGTTGCGCTGGGTGATGCATATGCGGCAGTTAGCCTCTCCGCGCTTCTCGGAAAGATCGGCAAACCCAGCCAGGTGCGAATCGGCACAAATTACTCCTTCGAGGATCTGCGTAACTCGCCGGCCGTGGTCGTCGGCGCCTTCAATAACAAGTGGACTATGCAACTTATGTCGAATTTGCACTTCGCATTTGTAGAAGAGCATGAAAATTTCATGATTCGCGAGGAGGCTCCAGGCCGTCGGATTTGGCGAACCAGTACAGGAACCCATGGAGCGCCAAGCGAAGATTTTGCCATCGTCGGCCGGCTCCTGGACTCCAAAACCGGTCAGTTCACCGTCACCGTGGCGGGAGTCGGCGGCGCGGGCACGCAGGCAGCGGGCGAGTTTGTTTCCAATCCCGAATATCTGGAAGAAACTCTTCGCAACGCGCCTCCAGGCTGGCAAACGAAGAACATGGAAATCATTATCGAGACCACGGTGACCGATTCAGTCTCCGGTCCTCCCCACGCCGTGGCAACGTATTTCTGGTGAGTAGAGCCACCCGGCATGTGCATTTACATCAAGCCTTGTTTGACTTGTCGTCCGCCACCAATGTAGACCATCTTCAACCGCACTTGCCGGCAAAACCGGAACCAGCTGCACTCGGCTTTGCATAATCTCGCCAACGGCAATCTAGTTTCCAGAAGGACTCCCATGGGCCTCAGTTTTTGCGCTCTGCCTCTCTCTCACCTCCGTCGCGCGGTGCTCTTATCGCTTCTCTGCCTCGGCATGGCGATCCGGCTCGCTTCGGCGCAAGGCCCCTACCCTTTTCAGAACCCGAAGCTGCCGCCGGAAGAGCGCATTACCGACCTGCTCTCGCGCATGACGACCGAGGAGAAAATCGACGCTCTCAGCACCAATCCCACCGTTCCTCGCCTCGGAGTGGTAGGCACTGGTCACGTCGAGGGTCTACACGGTCTCGCTCTCGGCGGGCCGGGCAACTGGGAAGGCAAAAACCAAACCGTCATTCCGACGACTCAATTTCCGCAAGAGCGCGGTCTGGGGCAAACCTGGGACCCAGCTCTCATTGAGCAGGCAGCGGCGGTAGAGGCGCGTGAGACCAACTACGCATTCGACAAGTATCACCGTGGCGGACGCGTGGTGCGCGCCCCAAACGCCGATCTCAGTCGTGATCCACGATGGGGACGCAGCGAAGAGTCTTACGGCGAGGACCCGTTCCTGGTCGGAATGCTGGCAACCGCCTTCACGCGCGGCCTGCAGGGCAATGACCCGCACTATTGGTTGACCGCATCGCTACTGAAGCATTTCTTGGCCAACAGCAACGAAGACGGCCGCAGCGGCTCATCATCCAACTTCGATCTGCGCCTCTTTCACGAGTACTACTCGGTACCTTTCCGCATGGCTATCGAACAGGGCCATGCCAACGCAATGATGACCGCCTACAATGCATGGAATGGCACGCCAATGGCGGCCAATCCCGCACTCCGTGATGTTGTCATGAAGCAGTGGGGCTTCAATGGCATCCTCTGCACCGACGCCGGCGCAATGACCTTTATGGTCACCGGGCACCACACCTACGCAGACTTGCCGCACGCCGCGGCGGCCGCGATCCATGCGGGCATCAACCAGTTCTTGGATGACTACAAGCAGCCCATGCGCGATGCGTTGACGCAGAAGCTCGTCACGGAGCAGGAGATCGACACCAACCTACGCGGCGTCTTTCGAGTGATGCTGCGTCTTGGCATGTTAGATCCCCCCGCCTCAACGCTATGCACAGCCGCCGAATCGGCCAGCCAGGATGGCGATCCGTGGTGGTCGGAAAAGAGCAGAGCGCTGGCTCGCAAGGTGACTGACGAATCGATAGTTCTGCTGAAGAACGAAAACGGCGCGCTGCCGCTCCGCTCTGGCGTCAAATCTATTGCCGTAATCGGCCCCGTAGCGAATCGTGTGGCGCTCGACTGGTATAGCGGTACACCGCCATTCGCGGTCACGCCTCTTGACGGCATCCGCGCGCGTGCCAAGGGCGTAATCGTCGATTACTCAGACGGCGTCAATCTGGCTTATGCTGTCGAGAAGGCGAAGAATGCCGAAGTCGCTGTCGTCATTGTCGGCAATCATCCAACCTGCGACGCGGGCTGGGCCGTATGTCCGCTGCCCAGCGATGGCAAAGAAGCGATCGATCGCAAAAGCCTCACCCTTGAACAAGAAGACATCGTTAAGGCTGTCTACGCCGTAAATCCCCACACTGTCGTGGTGCTGCAAACCAGCTTTCCCTACACCACCACCTGGACCGAAGCGCACGTCCCGGCCATTCTGGAGATGACCCATAACAGCGAGGTGCAGGGCGATGCTCTAGCCGATGTGCTCTTCGGCGACTACAATCCAGCAGGCCGGCTAACCCAGACATGGGTCGCCAGCATCAATGACCTGCCGCCGATGATGGATTACGACCTGCGCCATGGCCGGACCTATCTATACGCCAAGGCCAAGCCGCTTTATGCCTTCGGCTACGGTCTCAGTTATGCGACTTTCACCTACAAGAACCTGACGCTCAACGCCGATCAGCTTTCCGCGCAAGGTGAGCTGCGCGTAACCGTAGAGGTGACCAATAACGGCAAGCGCGATGGTGACGAAGTAGTCCAGCTCTACGTGTCGCACCTGGATTCCGCCGTGACGCGCCCCATCGAGGAACTGAAAGGCTTTCAACGCGTCTTCATCCGGTCGGGACAAACCGTTCCCGTCGCCTTCGTGCTCCACGCCGGCGATCTTGCTTATTGGAAAGAAGCCGCGAACGGTTTCACTGTGGAGAGCGATCATGTGGAGCTGCGCGTCGGCGCCGCCTCCAACGACATCCGCCTGAAGAAGCAGATCGCAGTCACTGGACTGCCGGCCGCGCATACGCTGGCATCTGAGGCACAAAAATAGGGAATGTGAGGAGGCATGTTACAGGGACTTGGCAGCGCTTCTCATCAAGGAGATCTTCATGTTGCAAGCCCACTGATTGTGATCTCCAGGCGTTGAGCGCTTCGAGTATTTCCGCCAACTCGCGCCGATGGGTCAGAGCAAAGAACCATCCAGAAAGGTTCCTTACGGATGGTTTGTCAGCCTCGGCCCGTCTTCTATTACCAAAGTGCCCAGTCGGCGCGCAAAAGAACCCACACCGCAAGAAGCAGATTGCTGGTTACGTGCGCGGCGACCGCATCGCCAATGCGTCCCCGCCACCTCAGCACGGCTGCGTAGGCAACCCCTGCAATGATGCCAACGATCCAGTGCTGGCCGTTGAGCAGTCCAAACGCAACCGATGAAATGCCAATAGAAAGAGGTGTCAGAGCGGAAAACGAAACCCGATCAAATTCTCGATCGATAAGTCGCCGCGCCAGAAAGCCTCGAAAGGCTAGCTCCTCGGCGATAGGCACAGTGATTGCTGCAGCGGCAATGCGAAATGCAATCCAGGTGAGACGGGCCGGCGCAGACAGCGCTGCCAATGAGGCGCCCAACGAACTTGGCGACGAATGCCGCGTCCACCAGAACGGGGCAATCCAGACCAAAAATACAGCGGCTCCTGTCAAAGGGGCGATCCAGCCGAAACGCCAGTTGAGTTTTTTCAGCTCAGTCCGATAAGTCCAGAGGGCAACTGCGGCGGAGATAAAACGCAGCGGGTAAAGCCACTCGAAAGTTCCAGACGCAGCTTTGGAAACAAAAGATGCCGCAAGGATTGCAAGGAATGGAATCAGATAGGCGCGCGCTGACGGAGACTCCCCCGATTCATCGATTGCTCGTGGAGTAGCGCCAGTGTCGTATTTCACCCCAGCCAGCGCCAGATTTCTGCTTGCGCCGACGGCATCCGAGGGCGTTCTTCGCACCCAGGAGATTTTTCGCGTAGCCATCGAAAAGGTAAAGGCTACGGTGGTGAAGGCAATCCAGCCCGCTTGTGAATGGAAGCCAAGCATGGCAACGTCCGCAGCTCCAGCGTTGCCAATCATGATCAGTGAACAAATCCTGAAAACATTCAACACCCATACACTGACGAGCGCGAAGGGAATCAGCAGCAATGCCTGCGGAAAGCGGCTCTCCCTCCGGAAGTAAGCGAGCCAGATAACCGTGAAGACCAGAACTAATCCGAGCCCCTCGATTCCAGAGCATTGTTTTGCGATGATGACGGCAAAACTTGACGTTCCCACCCTGAAGCGAATGGGATCCACAAATACGCCGGGCATGAAAGTCCGGAGCACTGCTCCCACCGATTGAAAGGTAACGGTCTGCAAAAAGTAGCCAAACCCATTGCTCGATTCGCCCCAAAACGATTGGATTGGAGATCGTAAAAACCCCGCCAGTATTCCCGCAAAGGAGGCAAAAAAACATGAAGGACTTGTCGAGCGGAGAATCGCGATCCAAGACCGCAAAGAAAGACAGGCCAGCGCTAAGAGCAGAATCCCCAGCAGTAGCAATGCGCGTGCCGTAAATTGCCCGGCGATTGTATTGAGTTGGAGGGCGACCCCATGCAATGCCGCGAAGTTGCCAAGGCACACGGCAGCAACACAAAGGAAATGGGCGATAAAAAGCCAAGGATTGAAAGGGATGTTTTCTCGAAAAAGCTTGAGCTTCGAAAATCCGAGGCCGATAAATACGGCGTATGCAACGATGCCGCAAAGGGCGAAAGGGCCGAGAAGGGCAAAGGAATGCGGAATTGTGGAAATCAACAGGGAGTCAAACGTCAACACCGCTGGAAATATATAGAGCCGCCCAAGGATAGGTCGAGGTAAGTATAAACGTGCGCCCGACCGGAAAAAAACGGTCCCGATCAGGAAGGCACGGCTGGGCTTTGCGTCCAGAACTTCCTCCGCTTGTTTGCTGCTTCGCTCTCCAAGAACTACCAGACCTCTGGCAAAAAGCGAAAATCCGCCGATTGCTATAGCTGAATCGACCCCGGCGGGAGTTATAGGGTTCGTATCAAGATCCGTGTCAGGGACGTGCTCGTCTTGAAACCGCCAGGGATCTTCTGGGCCCGGCTGCTATGCTTGCCCCTAGTGAACTGAGAGAACCAAGGTGAAAATTGAGTACTCAAAAGTGAGAGAACCAAGGTGAAAATTGAGTACTCAAAGCGAGAGAACCAAGGTGAGAATCGCGTACTTACGCGCTTTTCTTCATCCTCCTCCTCTATTTCCTTGGCATTAGAGAAGAGGGGAAACTATGCGCCAAGTATCTGTACCTTAGCTGAGATTGGTTGTCGTGGCTGAGCAGGAATGCTCAGGGCCTATTTTCTGTTGCACGCTCTTAAGGCAGTCAGACCACCGGCAAGAAGCGAGATTCCGCCGATTGCGAGACTGGGATCGAGCTCGGGTGCTATGGGGTCCGAATCAGCCCTGGATGGCGCACTTCTATACCGGTCATGGTCATCCTGCCAACTTCCTTCCTTGGCATGGGCCGCGACGCTTGTTACGAACATGAGAACCAGCGTCAGTAACGCGTACTTCGTCACCATTTTCATATCATTCCTCCCTCGTGTGGTTGTGTTAGAGCAATCGCCCGTGTTTGGAGATATTAATCGCATACTTAGAGTGAGAGAACCAAGGTAGGAATTGTGTACCTGGCGCTTTTTTCACCTTCTTTCTCCTCCATTTTCCTTGGCATTCGTGGGAAGACAACCGTGCACCAAGTATCCGTACCTTAGAGGAGATTGATCGTCCTGGCTGAGCCGGAATGCTCAGTGGCTACTTGCTTTGCGGGTTCTCAAGGCAGTCAGACCACCGGCAAGAAGCGAGATTCCGCCGATTGCGAGACTGGGATCGACCTCGGGTGCTACGAGGTCCGAATCAACCCTCGATGGGGCATTTCTATACCGGTCATGGTCGTCCTGCCATCTTCCTTCCTTGGCATGGGCCGCGACGCTCGCCATAAACATGAGAACCACCATCAGCAATGCATACTTTGTCATTATGTTCATATCGTTTCTCCCCTGTGTGGCTGTACTAAAGCAATCGCCCGGATTGAATATATCCATCGCCAGGGTTGACTTGCCGCAGTTTATCGGATGGACGCTTTCTATCGTGACCAAAGCTTTCGATCGCGAAGCCGGAATAGTCAATTAGTTGCTCAGAGAGACAAAAGAGTTGCTCAGTTAGCTTTTCGATCTTCCCCCACTGCCCTGACACTAGGCGAAGCAGGAATTGTTCGGTGCAATCCGGGAATGCAATCAGGGAAACTGATCCGAACAGGCAGTCATCATGGGCTGGGCGCTGGATCGCAACATGGGGACGAGTTGACGCTGACGGCGTCGCGCAGCAAACGAATGGTGTCTTGATTGTTTGTCTCAGCAAGGAGGGCAACCCCAACTATGACCGCACCATCACACTATATAAGTGGATGCTAAATATGTTTCTGTACGATCATTTGGCGGATGATAAACACCACTCTGTAAGAACGAAATTGACCTCCATGACAATCAACTCAATAGTATTATTGCTTCAATTCACGGAGTGAGATGATCGGAGACATAAACGATGCCGAGTACACAAGCTAAACTTCTAATCGTCGACGATGAGCCTGCTATTCGGGAATCGCTAACGCGGGTGCTTACTGAGGTAGGTTATAGCGTACGATCCGCTGAAGACGGTTTCGCCGCATTGCATGAAATACGAAATGAACCTCCAGATTTGCTTCTGTCCGATCTCAATATGCCCAGAATGACCGGCTTTGAGTTGCTCTCGGTGGTGCGCCTCCGATTTCCCGCGATTCGTGTCATAGCCATGAGCGGTTGGTTCTCTGGAGACGAAGTGCCTTCTGGAGTTGCTGCCGACGCATTTTATCAAAAAGGGAGCAGCATCCTCGCCCTAATACGGATCATGGAAACACTGCCTCCGCTGGACCGGCTCACGCGCCACTCTACCAGCACCAGTCCGGACGTGCCCCTATGGATTCATCGCAACACACACGACTATTCCCCGGAAGCGTATGTTACGATCAGCTGCCCTGAATGTTTTCGGACCTTTCCAAAGGCTATCGATGCAGGCTACCTGAAGCGCAAGACGGATTGCATCTATTGCCGCAGCACGATTCACTATGCGATCGTGCCGCCGCCTGATCGAATGCCCTTGGTGGTTTATCAGCGAAAGACAGCTGTGACGATACCATTTCCACGAAATGCGACCAACCTCGGCTACTAATGACCGCACGCTATTGAATGTGAAGCCATACTTCTGAAGCGTGCCTTTCGCCCAAAAGTAGCTCGACTGTACGGTACACGGGCTCATAGATGTCATTGCTTGAGAGTCGACCGCGGATACCACCTGCCGAATGCAGCAATATGTCATTTCCCACTTATAGGTTCGGCTGTGACCAAAGTCGCTGATCTTCTTCCTCACTTACGATAGACTCGGATAAACAAGGAAGGATCGGCCATGGGTGCCCAGTCAACTGCGGGAGTTTCTCTCGACGGCGAAAAGAAGACGCTACATCTGCGGTCCACTGCTGAAGACTCGCAACGGATCAGGCACTTGGTGCAGTGGCTGTTTGTGGCTTTGAACGGCTTGCTCGGGGTTCAGTTCGTTCTGTGGGTCCGCTACTTCGAACGTGGCGGTGGAGTCCTATATGTATCTCGCCCGGCGGGAGCTGAGGGCTGGCTACCTATAGCCGGCCTGATGAATTTTAAGTACTTCCTGCTCACGGGACGCGTGCCATCCATCCACCCTGCGGCCATGTTCTTGTTTATCACCTTCCTGATGATGAGTCTTCTACTGAAGAAAGCCTTTTGCTCCTGGCTCTGCCCAGTGGGGACGCTTTCAGAGTATCTGTGGAAGTTAGGGAGAAGGATTTTCAAGCGCAATCTTCGGCTGCCCCGCTGGGCCGACATTCCAATGCGCGGACTAAAATACTTATTGCTCGGATTGTTCGTGTTCGTCATCGGCGTTATGTCCGCAGAGGCGTTGGAATCTTTCATGAGCACGCCCTATGGCTTAATCGCGGACGTGAAGATGCTGAACTTTTTTCGTAACATGGGGCAGACTGCCACCGTTGTTCTTGCCCTGCTATCTTTCGGCTCCCTGCTGATCCAGAACTTTTGGTGCCGATATCTATGTCCTTAGGGCGCGCTAATGGGGCTCATCTCAATGCTAAGTCCCGTCAAGGTCCGACGAGACACCGAGGCCTGCCTCGATTGCGGAAAGTGCGCGCGCGCGTGCCCGGCAAGTTTGCCAGTCGACCGGCTGATACAGATCAGATCGGCGGAATGCAATGCATGCGTTATGTGCGTTGCAGCCTGTCCGCAGCAGGATGCGCTCCAATTCGCACTTGCACCAAGACGCGGCGCGGCACCCGAGCAACGTTGGCTCCGCCGCATAGTGGGACCTATGGCTATTACCGCTGTTCTCGCGTATATCTTTTTTGGGCTGATACTTTTTGCCCGTGTCACAAACCATTGGCAAACAAACATTCCGCGTGAGGTCTATCTGCAGTTGGTTCCGCACGCAAACGAACTGATCCATCCTGGAATGTAAATGTTTATCGCGCGAGAAGGGCCAGTGCACCGGTTTCGCCCAAGGTCTGGTTACCGCCTCCCGCTAACAGCAAGCTCATTTCCCCCTGGATTATAATTCTTGGTCTATGACGACGATGCTTCCTCTGTATCCTGGCATCGTCGATCGGCAACCATCATATCTGAGGCAATGTTGAGAAATCTCGGATACAACATACCTAGCGTCGCGGCTCAGTACACATCTCGATGGTAGCGATGCTGCTCTTCCAGAGTGTCAACATATTCCTCCGCCGCCGTCGCCGGCAACTCCCCTTGCGTTTGAACAATGGTTTGCAGGGCACAATGAACATCTTTGGCCATACGCGAAGCATCTCCACAAACATACAAGCTGGCTCCATCCTGCAACCAACTCCAAAACAGCGGAGCCTGCTCCAGCATACGGTCCTGCACGTAGAGCTTATCGTCCTGATCACGCGAGAAAGCAGTATCCAACCGGGTTAGATGCCCGTCGGCCTGCATCGCCTCCAACTCGTCCCGATAGAGGTAATCAGTTGTCGCGCTGCGTTCGCCAAAGAAGAGCCAGTTTCTTCCCTTGGCTCCCAACGCGCGGCGCTCATGTAGAAAACCACGGAACGGCGCAATGCCCGTGCCCGGTCCAATCATGATGATGGGGACGTCGGAATCACGCGGCAATTTGAAGCGCTTGTTAGGTTGGATGTAGAGCGGCAAACGATCAGATATGGAGGCGCGGTCCGCAAAAAGTGTCGAGCACACTCCCCCGCGTTCTCGATTGTGCGCGGTGTAGCGCACTACGGCCACTGTGGTATGAATCTGCCCAGCATGAGCAAGGGGGCTGGACGAAATCGAATAGAGACGCGGTGTAAGTTTAGGTAGCATCGCCACAAGTTCTTCCGGGCTCTGCACTACTCCGGGATACTCGATCAACAGGTCGATTAGTCCGCGGCCATAGAGGTATCGCTCCAATTCCGACTGCTGCTTTGGTTCGAGCAGCGAAGAGAGCAGCGAGCACTTGCCGAGGTTTGCATACTCAGCGACCATCTTGCGATTCAGGCGAGTGATCTGCAGATGGTGAGTCAACGCATTGTGAAGAGGCATGGTTTCTGCCTTGCCGCATTGAACCTGCTCGTTGCCATTGAAGCGCAAAGCTTGCAGGATCTCGGCGACCAGATTGCTATCGTTTGCGGGCAGAACACCGCAAGCGTCGCCGGTCTCGTACTGAATACCGGTTCCTTCAATGGAAAATGCAAGATGAAGTGTCGTCTTGCTGGAGGTTTTGTGCGTAAGGTCTTTTTTGTATACCAGCGGAGCAAGAACCGGATTATCGCGAGTAAACGAGACGTTTGGAGTTGGCCTTTCCGCCACTGCAACGGCGGTTGGAACAAACTTTGAAAGCTTGAGCGCCGCCGCTGATTCGTTAAGCCGGGGAAGAACTTCCGCTTTCCATTGAGTTAGAGGTTCATTGACATCCACATCACAATCGACGCGGTCGGCCAAGCGATTGGCTCCCAGCGTAACCAACTTACTGTCGAGGTCCTTACCAAATTTGCAGAAGTGTTCGTAGTGCCGATCTCCGAGCGCAAAAACGGAGTAAGACAATCCATCGAAGCGGGGAAAATGCTCCAGACAGAGTTCTTCAAAAAATGGTTGCACGCCATCGGGAGCTTCTCCATCGCCATAGGTGCTGGCAAAGATTAATGCGTAATTCTCCGCCGCCAGCGCCGCCGGCGAATAGCCCACCAATGTGGAAACCACTGGCTGATGGCCCTGAGCCTTCAGTTCCTTAGCCAGCTTGCGCGCCAACCCTTCGGCAGTGCCGGTTTGCGAAGCGTAAAGAACCGCAATACGATGCGATGGCGTGGACTCCGCCGCGGCTGCCTGTTGACCATCGTTTGCGAACAGTCCGGCAAGAAAGCCGTTGAGCCAAGTCCGCTGTTCAGGGGTGAAAGGAGCATTGTCTGGAATAAAGGGAATCTTAGTGGAGATGGTCATTTCTGCTCCTTGGCCGCGCAAAACGATAGCAACTCTCCGGTGCTGTGTCTGCGGCTGAATTCAAGAAAGGATTCATCGCTCTTCCTCTGCTCGGTATAAGCAGCAAAGAGCCGCTCCATCACAGGCGGCAAATCACTGTAGGCAATGGCTGGGATAAGTTCCCGCGCCAGGCCTTTGTCCAGATCCGACCCTCCTCCTATGACCACCTGATAGCCCTCGGCGCCGCCAACCTTCATGCCTAATAGGCCAATGTCGCCGATGTAATGCTGCGCACAGGAATGGGGACAACCGGTCACGTGGAGATTGACCGGCTGTTCAATCTTGAAGCGCGTGTCGAGGAGATTGGCGAGTTCAACCGCATGAGTCTTGGTATCAGTCGAGGCATAGCGACAGCCACGATTGCCCGTGCAGGCAATGGTGCCGCGCAGAACAGTTCCGGCCGTGCAATCCAGACCGGCGGAGCAAATTGCAGTTAACGCGACATCCAAATGTGCAGTACAGATATTCGGGATCAACAGGTTCTGCCACACGGTGAGTCGCAACTCCCCGCTTCCATACTGGTCGGCTATGTCGGCCAAAGCTAGCATCTGCGCTGCAGAAAGACGGCCGACCGGCACGGACATCCCAATGTAGTGCAGATCGTCCTGACGCTGAGCATGAACACCGATGTGACCAGCGCGATCAATAGGCAGGCGTGGCTCGCACTCCTCGGCCGCTACGCGGATCAGCGGAAAGGCCAGACGCTTTTCAGTCTCCTGCAAAAACTTCTCGATGCCCCAGCGATCCACCAGGTATTTCAGGCGCGCCTTTTTACGATCTGTACGGTCGCCGTTGTCGCTGAAGACACGAATCATCGCAGCCGCGACGGCCACGGTCTGATCTGCGCGCAACAGCAAGCCGCAATCGGTAGCGAACTGCTTGTGCCCCGTGATGCCGCACAACAACACGCGAAAATAAACGCCCGCGGGAACGCTGCGCCCTTCACTCACGCGGACGGCAACAAAGCCTATATCATTGGTATCTGCGACGACGCTGATAGCGCCGCCATTATCGAAGGCAACGTTGAATTTGCGCGGCAACCCATACAGATCGCGGCTGTTCAGAATATAGTAGTGAAGCGCATCGGCCAATGACGCCACATCGCACAGTTCAGTGGGATCAAGACCGGTGATCGGTGAGGCAGTGATGTTGCGAATATTATCCGCCCCCGAACCGCGCGAAGTCATGCCGAGCGATTGCAACTTGTTCAGCACGCGGACAATGTTCTTTGGCTGAAACTCGCGAATCTGCAGGTTGGCGCGGGTAGTAATGTCCACGCGGCCCGATCCCCAATCGGAGGCCATCGCTGCGAGGCCGCGCATCTGGTGAGCGGTGAGAATGCCGCCCGGAACGCGCAGCCTTAGCATGAAGGAGTCCTGCGCGGGAGCTACGTAAAACAGCCCGTGAAATTTGAAGCGGAAGAGATCGTCTGCCGCCGGCGCTCGATTTTCATCGGCATGAGCCAGCAGTTTGTCCCAAATATCAAGTGGGTCCTGCTCATACTTCCAACGCTCTTCGCGGCAGAGATCGGGGACAGGCGTTCCGTGGTAGGTTTCCTCTTGCGGCTCCGCCAGATTCATCGAGGCAAGGGCTAAGTCGTTGGTCTGCAGCCCAGTCGCGGTTTGGCCTGCAAACGGGCGCAAGCCACTATCTTTAGCACTCGAAAAGATGCCGCGCAGATATTCCTTTTGTTCTGCCGTGAATTCCTGAGAGTTGAGAGTATTCAGAGTTTCCATGCCATCGCTCCTTCCAGAATTCTATCCTTGAGGAAGAACCTGCCTGTTCGTTGAAAACGCTTGTATGCATGTGCGCAAAGCGGCGTTGAGACCAAATGAATGCCGCAATCAATGCGGAGAATTCAAGGCTCATCGCGGAGCATGAAGTAGAAAATTGTGGTGTGAAGATCCCAGGCACGGCACGGTGCGGGAAACAGGAAAAACGAGGAGACAGCCTTGTCTCACCCTTGCGTCTAGAGTAGCGCAACTCGATTCAGATCACAAGCGAGATGTAATTAGTTCTTTGCTTTCTTTATGCCATCTTCATGCACTGACGGCCTACTTGCTTCTCCCAGACGGCTCTTGCGCAGATCTTCATTGAGGACAATTGCCTCGGCAATCTCGCGCATCGACTTGCGGCGCTGGCGGCTTTCCCGTTGCATGGCCTTGTAGGCAGCCTCTTCATCAAGACCGAAATCGCGCTGCAAAACGCCTTTGGCGCGTTCAATGTGTTTGCGCGACTCCAATCGGTCTGAGAGTTCGACGATTTCGGTTTCCAGGCGCGCCCGTTCCAGTTCCGCGCCCACAAGATGACCGATCGTCGTCAGCAAACGAACTTCATGTTCCGCATGATGATAGGGCCTGCGATGCTGCAGATTGATAACCCCGACCAGTTTCCCGCGGCAAAGGATTGGAACGGAAAGAAAAGCCTCAAACGCATCCTCAGGTACATTCGGAAAGCGCTTGAAGCGTGGATCCTGCAGCGCATTCGCGGAGATCGCAACCGGCTCGCGATGCCATCCAACCCACCCAGTGATGCCCTGGCCGAGCCAGATGCCCAGATGATCTACCAGATCCGCGTGAGGATTCTTCGATGCGCGCAGAACCAGTTGATTGTCTTCCAACACGTAGACGAAACAAGAATCGCAGTTAATCACTGTACAAGCAAAGTCAACAATGCGATTCAGTACCGTGTGCAGCGGGTCAGAGGCTGCCATGCGGCTTCCTATCTCGTGTAGAAAATCGACAGGTGAGGGGATGGGAGGCGCGGACGCGGCGATAGGCTTAGCGCCGCACCGAAGCAATGGACTGACGGGCGGTGGTGGAGTGCCGGAAACATGCAACGCCGCATCAGAGCGTTTCTTATCCAGAAGGGACCGACCCTGTTGCGCCAGTTCGTTAACCAGGAAACCCATTTTCGATTGCGTCGGCTCATAATCAGGATGCAATCCATATGCAGACATTCCCTCTGTCGTGCTGGGACCAATCGAACCAATCAGCGTAGAGCGGAGTCCTTCATGGAGCGCCTCTGTATAGCCCATACGTTCGGCCATGAGAAACAGATGCATGACTTGCCCGGCATTCATGAAGAGCACGATATCGACGTGTCCATGCGCAAGTGCAAGCACGGCTTCGCGCAATGGTTGAATGTCTTCCGGCAGTGCCCATTGGTAGACAAGAAGACGCGTAATAGAAATGCTCTTCTCAGCCAAGGCCGTCAGCAACTCTGGATTTGAGGTGCCGTACTCCTGCACAGCCAGATTCATGCCTTCCATTGCTGGGCCTAGTTTCTCTTCAAGCGCCGACATCATGGCCCGCCACGTGAATGGCTCTGGAGAAACAACGGTAATGGGGATTTGCAATTCCCGTAATGCACTGGATGACTTGGGACCGCGAGCGGCAATCTTTACGGAACGCAAGGCAGCGAGAAACTGCTCGCGATCTAGATGCTCAGAGACGATCTTGACCAGGGAACGAACGCCTACGCCAGTCGTGAAAATCACCAGATCATAGGCTCCCCGCATCAGGGCCTGAGCGAATTCAATCACAGGATGATTTTCTTCGAGAGGAATCTCCCGCATCGCCGGCGCCGTCAGCGGTTCGCCACCATAAGTGTGAATCAGCTTGGCAACTTCATTTGCGCGGCGTGCTTCCAGACTCAGAACCCGAAGACCTCCAAAATTCGCCACTGACATGGATCTCTCCGTTTACCGGCTTTAAGAAGAATCCAGATTGAAGATGCGAATAGCGGGCAGCACATCGTTGCATCGCTCCATTTTGCCCATGAATCCGAGCATTCCGGGCTATCTTCCTCTCCAGTATCGCATGATCAAAGATCAGCAAAAACAAGGTCCATTGGTCATATTCGATACAGACCTGAAAGGCTATCTTGCATAAAACGTCACCTCCGAGCGGCGCAAAGACCTAGGCATCGCTATTTGTTCAAGCCCCCGCTGTCAGATCGAATTGACTTCTATAACACGCATCTGAGTAGGAATACAAGAGTGGAAGACGCTTTTCCTCGCATGTTGAGAGAGATTCATGCACCAATAGATCGAAAACAAAATCTTCTTGCATTGATTCCGACTTGACGCTATGCTCAACGCAATCACTCCACGCGGAATGAGACTCGTTGCAGAGTGCTCACACCGCGACAGTCCGGCCCAGTGCGCCGGATGCGTCCCCAACGCGAAGTGATTTCCAGTCGGCTCCGCGAAGAGCTTGGCCTGATTGCCAAACCATTCACAAATTACAGAGATTTGAATGTCCGTGCGCAGCCGTCACGATCATACGTGGCGTGCACCCTGACATCAGTCCTCTTCGCACATTGCGCTTGCCGCGCACTATGGAGCTATCGATGGAACTTCCCTTACTCGAACGGGCCAAGGTTGGCGATGATGCCTTCCACCTGACAACTTTTGCTCGCAATTCCGAGCAAGGGCTGGTTCAGTTGTGCGGCAGCGGAGTTAGTGCTCCCCTTCCGCCTCTGCCGGGACCGGGCGAACAATATCGCTTTCATTTCGACATGACCAAGTGCATCGGCTGCAAGTGTTGCGTGGTGGCTTGCAACGAGCAGAACGGAAATCCTGCCGATATTCTGTGGCGGCGGGTTGGCGAAATCGAAGGCGGCACTTATCCGGACACCCAGCGCAACTATCTCTCCATCGGCTGCAACCACTGTCTCGAGCCAACCTGCATGACGGGCTGCCCAGTCGATGCCTACTCTAAAGACGGCCCCACTGGAATAGTGCGCCATAACGCGGATATCTGCATTGGTTGCCAATACTGCACCTGGAATTGCTCCTATGGCGTGCCCCAGTACAACCCGGAGCGCGGCGTCGTCGGTAAATGCGATATGTGCTACGGACGTCTAACCGAGGGACAAAATCCCGCCTGCGTTTCCGCCTGCCCAGAAGGCGCAATCCGCATTGAAATTGTGCGTATAGCGGAATGGCGTGAACAATATCGCACCGACGCAAACGCTCCCGGAATGCCCTCTGCCGATGACAGTCTTTCGACAACGCGCATTACCTTGCCCGTGCGCATGCCGCGCGATTCCGCCAAAGTGGATCTCAACCGTCTTCGTCCCGAGCACGCCCACTGGCCTCTAGTTGTGATGACCGTTCTGACACAACTTTCAGTGGGCGCCTTTTCCTCCATTTGGCTGATGCAGATCTTTGGTGCTCACCTGCACCGCGTCGCTGCACTCGTTGCTCTGATGATTGCAACCGTAGCGCTTGGTGCCTCTACGCTGCATCTGGGACGACCTATTCATGCCGTGTGCGCTCTGAAGATGTGGCGTCGTTCATGGCTCAGTCGAGAAGTCTTGATGTTCACTCTCTTTGCCAACGCGGCTGCAGCATATTCGGCTGCGCTGTGGATCACCTTGCCAGGTGGCATTAATCTCCCTCTGACACATCAGATGGGCGTCTTCCAGAAACTCCCTGCTTTCCTTGCTCCGCTTGTTCATCGGGTCAATGCGATGCTGCCCGCTCATACAGTTGCAGTCTTAGGTGGATTGACTGTCATCTTTGGCATCGCCGGTGTTGGTGCCAGTGCACGATTGTATTTGGCTCCAGGACGCCCTGGGTGGAACTCTCCATTCACCATCGTCGAGTTCTTTCTGACCACTACGTTGCTCGGCTCGGCTGGCGCGAACATTCTGAGTGGAGCAGCCACGTTTACGAAGCTCGCAGTAATCATCGCCGGTATATCGACGATACTTGCCGCTGGAATCAAAATGATTTGGTTAGCCCGTTCCGCAACGCATGAGCGCCGTGGAGTCTTCGTCCTCCTCTTCACTGTACTTTCAAATCTTTTGATAGTGCGAGTTCTTCTGCTCAGCGCGGGTCTCTTGCTCATACCCTTTGCGCAGAGTCGGTGGATGGCTGTTCCCATTGCGTTTCTCCTGATTGCGGGTGAATTCGTGAGCCGCTATCTCTTCTTTGTTAGTGTCGTGCCCAGCAACATTGCAACTGAATATCTTTTCGTGGAGGCTGCATGAGTCTGCTGAGCTGGGTATTGCGCAAAAGCGGACTGAACAACCTCTCCGCCAAATATAGATATGGAATCGACCCGGTGCTTGGCTTCACCTCAACCCGCAAACATACGGAAAAGTGGGTGAAGAGCACTTGCGGATACTGTTCGGTGGGTTGCGGAATGGAGTTGGGTGTAAGCAATGGAAAAGTTGTTAGCGTGCGCGGCGATCCCGATCACCCGGTCAATCTTGGAAAACTCTGTCCAAAGGGTTTGTCCGAGCACTACACTCTCGACGCAAAAGATCGAGCTAAGTATCCATTACTGCGCAAAAACAATGAGCTAGCACGCGTTGGCTGGAACGAGGCGGTGGAGACCATGGTGAAGCGCTTTCGCGCCATGCAACTCAAGTATGGCCCTGATTCAGTGGGCGTCGTCAGTACGGGCCAGTTACTTACGGAAGAATTCTATGCGCTAGGCAAGCTGGTGCAACTGGGATTCGGAACGCGCAACTATGACGGTAACACCACGCTCTGTATGTCCACGGCTGTCTCCGGCTACAAGCGTTCATTTGGAAGTGATGGACCGCCCGGCTGCTATGCAGATTTGGAGACAGCGGATGTCATTCTGCTCATCGGAGCTAATATTGCGGAGAACCATCCGATTCTTTGTACGCGACTCGAAAGCAATCGCGGCAAGACCATGATTGTTGCCGATCCGCGCGTTACCAAGACGGCCATGATGGCCGATCTCTATCTGCCTTTAAAACCGCGGTCCGACCTGGCACTTATCAACGCCATGCTACGCATCATCATTGACGAGAACCTCTATGACAAGAAATATGTCGAGAACCATACCTCTGGATTTGAAGAATTGTACACTTCACTCAAAGCCTACACGTTGGAGTATGCAGCCAAGATCACAGGTCTCCCGTCTGAACTGATTTACAGGACGGCACTGCTTTACGGCAAGGCGAAAGCTGCCTTCATCGGATGGACGATGGGCGTTAATCACAGCACCAAGGGCACCGAGACCGTCAACGCGATTAACAACCTTTCTCTGATTACCGGTAACATCGGGCGCGCCGGCGCCTCGCCTTTCTCTATAACTGGACAATGCAACGCTATGGGCACGCGCGAGGCTGGATTTGCTTCGAGTCTTCCTGGCTACCGCAAGTTTGAATCAGAGAAAGATCGTGAAGAACTTGCGCAACTCTGGCACGTTCCCATTGAGCGCATTCCCACACAACGTGGCCTTGCTTATCCGGATATTATTGAAGCTGCTGTTGCCGGAAAGATTCGCGCGCTATGGATCATTGGAACCAATCCCCTGGTCTCCTTTCCAAATATCGATGTACTTAAGCATGCATTGGGCAATCTAGACTTTCTTGTTGTACAGGATGGATTTCATCCAACTCCCACCACCGAGTTAGCGAATCTAGTATTGCCTGCCGCCATTTGGGGAGAAAAAGAAGGAACTTACACCAACTCGGAACGACGCGCCAGCAAAGCCAATGCCGCCGTCGCTCCGCCCGCCGAGGCACGCAGCGATTTCAATATCTTTCTTACGGTGGCCGAGCGATTGGGTTGTCGCGAAGAACTATTTCCCGGTTGGGATACGCCTGCAGACGCATTTGAAGAATGGCGACGCGTCTCGGCCGGAAGGCTTTGTGACTACTCCGGCATGACTTACGATGCCATCGAGTCCAACGGTGGAATCCAGTGGCCGTACCCGAGTGGAACCTTCATGGACCCAAGCCGGCCGCGACGACTTTATAGCGATGGCCGGTACCAAACCGAAGACGGACGCGCCAGGCTGATTCCCACCGCATGGGCTCCTTTTCCAGAGCAACCCAACCGGGATTATCCTTTTGTGCTTAATACCGGGCGCACTGTGGAGCACTGGCATACCCGCACCAAAACCGGAGGTATCGACATTCTGCAGCGCCTTTCTCCGCGCGCATGGCTAGAGATGAATCCGGTAGATGCGAAGCGCCTGGGACTGCGTCCGCATGACCGCGTCGAAATACTCTCCGCGCGTGGCCGGGTCAGCAAGGTTGAGTTACGAATTACCGAGATCGTAGCACCGGGACAGGTTTTTCTCCCCTTCCACTTTGTTGAGAGCAACGCCAACCAGATTACGCAAAGCGCATTCGATCCTATTTCGCGCGAGCCGAACTTCAAGCAATGCGCAGTGCGCGTCGAACGAAGTTCCGTCAACGCAAAGCTGACTTCATAACCTGGTTTTGCACGCAAAATCAAATCCCCAGGAGGATCGTACATGGACAAAAAATCTTTTGCTTCCAGCGGGCACTTGCCCACGCTTGTTTCCGCATTTCTCTACTTCGATGTCAGCTTCATGGCGTGGGTTCTCTTTGGACCCATGACACCTTTCATTGCTGACCAGATGCATCTGACCGCGACTCAGAAGGGCTTGCTTACCGCTATTCCACTACTCGGCGGATCATTCTTTCGGCCTATTCTTGGATTGCTCGCTGATCGTATCGGTGGCCGCCGTGCTGGTCTTACTGGCCTCACACTTACTCTCGTTCCCCTGATTCTTGGTTGGCACTATGCCACTTCGCTATGGCACTTCTATGCAATTGGATTTCTGCTAGGCATAGCTGGCGCAAGCTTTGCCGTCGCACTTCCCCTTGCGGGCCGATGGTATCCCGCCGAGCATCAAGGACTCGCCATGGGCATAGCGGGCGCGGGTAACTCCGGGACGCTTCTAGCAACTTTCTTTGGACCGCGACTGGCACAGCATTTTGGTTGGCATTTTGTCTTCGGGCTGGCACTGCTGCCAATATTGATGGTGCTGGCAGCCTTTTACTTACTGGCCAAAAGCAGCCCGACAAAATCAAAGCCAAAGACCTGGGGACAATACGCTCAATTGCTTGGACAGGGTGACACATGGCGGCTCTGCTTCCTCTATAGCCTCACCTTCGGTGGTTTTGTGGGCTTGGCAAGCTTTCTCTCTGTCTTTTTCAACGATCAGTATCACCTGACCAAAGTTCAAGCGGGTGACTTTACTACGGTAGTTGTCCTTTCTGGTAGTTTTCTACGTCCTGTCGGAGGATGGCTTGCCGATAAAATTGGTGGTTACAGATTGCTGCTTGCGCTCTTTGCCTGCATTTCAGTTTGTTTAATGGTTGTTAGTGGTCTTCCGCCTATCATTATCGTTGTGCCCATGCTGTTCGCTTCCATGGGTATGCTGGGCATGGGCAACGGAGCGATTTTTCAGATGGCGCCACAACGATTCCCGACAGATATAGAATTGATCACTGGCATTGTCGGTGCAGCGGGCGGCCTGGGAGGATTCTTTCTTCCGTCGGCTCTCGGCGCTTTCAAAGATATCTCCGGAAGTTATGGGACAGGCCTGATGTGCTTTGCCGGACTAATGCTCGGCAGCGCAGTGCTGCTATTGGAATTCGGCGTGCACTGGAAGCTCACTTGGACTGCTGCTGCCCTAAGCCGCGCTCAGATTTTCAGCTATCGTCAGACAGCAGAATGTAACCGTCGTTCCAAAGAATGCTTCCCAGCAGCTCAAACAGCTTTTCGCCGCGGGTCCAGAACTCCGCTTTCAACATACACTCGCGAAACTCCTTTGCCGCCTGCGAATCAATAACGATACCGCTCCCTGTGTTCATCGTATCGCGATTGTTCTCGGGAACCACGGTGCGAATCGGCACACCGAACATGGCCTCAATTTGAGTCGTTCTCCGCCTCGTTCACCTTGCATCGTGCGGTACCCAAAATCGATCTAGGCGAAGCACAATACATGACAGCTGGAGTTGATCCGAGCGCAGTAATAATACCTATAAAAGGTTTAGTGAATGCTCTGGAGGGTCGGCAGAGCAGTCGTCGAGATAACTGAAATGATTCAAGTCAAGCGAGCATACCACGCTGCGAAGCCAACCCCTGAATAACCATTCTCATTGCGCTCAATGAGCCATTCGCAGATTGCCGGCTTGCAAGGACGGCATTGGCCGAGCTGGTTTGGGCGGATGGAAAAAGCACACTTGATATCTCATGCAATGGTAAGAGCGATTGAGGCTTGTCGCGGTCCCGTGACCTAACTGTTGAGAAAGGGCGCATTCGGAATGTAGGTTCCCTAAGTATAGACAATGGTGATTGAGGAAGCCAATTAATCGTAAATTGTTGATTTTGATACTGCCCGGAGCGAGAATGGAACCTCAAAAGACCTTGTGGTCTCTGAGGTTATAAATCCGCCGGATGGCCCGTTGCATTCGGCCACGCTATGACCGCGAGGCTCAAAATGCTTGGCGAAAGCACCGCCGAAACGGGTGCCGAACCCTTTCTGGCGGTCCGGCAGAAGCCGGAAATTAACCCGAACAATATGACTGCAACCGACCAAGGCTGAGGTTCATCTAAGGGGTTGTCAAAGTGAGGGGAGGTAAAGGACCCTCCTACCCTAGGCCTTTATAACTCGCGTAAGGGAAAATGAATGGCAAAGCCCGTACTGCTGACAATTGATGACGACCCTGAAGTATTGCGAGCAGTCGAGCGTGACCTGCGACAGCGCTATGCTGACCGCTACCGCGTGTTGCGCGCGGATTCTGGCGCGGCGGCCTTGGAGGCCCTTCGCGGGTTGAAGAGGCGTGGTGATTCGGTGGCGTTGCTTCTGGTCGATCAGCGGATGCCGCAGATGAACGGTGTGGAGTTCCTCGGCCAGGCGATGGAGATTTTCCCCGACGCCAAACGCGTCCTATTGACCGCTTACGCCGACACCGATGCGGCAATTCGCGCCATAAACGACGCCAGGATTCATCACTATCTGCTGAAGCCATGGGACCCTCCAGAGGAGCACTTATACCCGGTGTTGGATGACCTTTTGGATGATTGGATGGGGTCGTACAGGCCTCCTATGGAGGGGGTTCGCGTTCTCGGGACGCGCTGGTCCCCTCGTTCTTATGCGATCCGAGATTTTCTGACGCGCAATCAGGCGCCTTACCAATGGATCGATGTGGAGACTGCGGGGCAAGTTGCCGAGGTACGCCGCCTGGTGGAAGCAGCGGGAGCAGATATCTCTAGCCTGCCGAAGGTGCTCTTTCCAGATGGAACTTCATTGGCGGATCCAAGCGTGGGCGAGCTAGCTGAAAAGCTTGGGCTGCGCATCAAACCTGAAGTGGCATTTTACGATTTGGTGATCGTTGGCGGCGGCCCCGCAGGCTTGGCGGCGGCCGTCTATGGCGCGTCGGAGGGCCTCAGCACGGTATTAATCGAGATGGAGGCGCCGGGCGGTCAGGCGGGGATGAGTTCACGTATCGAGAACTATCTCGGCTTTCCTTCCGGATTAAGCGGCGGTGACCTGGCGCGGCGCGCGGTGGCCCAGGCACGCCGCTTTGGGGTGGAGATACTCTCTCCGCAGCAGGTTACAAATGTTAGCGTGGAAGGCTCATCGCGCATCGTCAAGTTGGCAGCCGGGGCCGATGTAGGCTGCAAAGCGCTGCTGATTGCGACGGGCGTTTCCTACCGAAAGCTCGACGTACCGGGGGCGGAGCGGCTACAAGGATGCGGCGTCTATTACGGCTCCGCCATGACCGAGGCACAAGAGTGTCAAGGCGAGGACGTTTATATAGTCGGAGGGGCTAACTCGGCTGGACAGGCTGCAATGTACTTTTCTAAATATGCTCGACGAGTAGTTATGTTAGTGCGGGGCTCGTCTCTCTCCGCGACCATGTCGCAGTATCTGATCGACCAGATCAATAAGACTCCAAACATCAAGGTTGAAACTCACTCCCAGGTGGTGGAAGTTCACGGAGACACACACTTGGAAGCCATTTCCATTCGCTGCGCGGACAGCGGTGATATTTCAACGGTACACACAAACCTACTGTCGATTTTTATTGGCGCAGAGCCCAACACAGATTGGCTCTCTGGTGTAGTGGAGCGTGATAAGCGCGGATTCATTTTGACTGGAATGGATCTGTTGCGTGACGGAAAGAAGCCGAAGGGATGGCAGTTGGAGCGCAATCCGTATTGGGTGGAATCCAGCGTGCCAGGCGTCTTTGCTGCGGGGGACGTCCGCTACGGTTCGGTGAAAAGGGTTGCGTCGGGCGTGGGCGAAGGCTCGATTGCCGTGCAGTTCACTCATCAATACCTCAGTGAGGTGTAACTTGGCTGAGAATCTAGTAAGTACAACGGAAAGAACTGTGATCACAACGAGCTTAAGCTTAGTCGATGATCTCCGCAAGATTGAGATCTTCGCCGACTTAGCCGCTGAACAACTCGCATGGCTCGCGGCACATCTTGAGGAAAGGCATTTCCAACCGGGAGAGGTCATGGGCCGCGAGGGTGAACCTCTTGACAACCTTATTGTGATCCTTGAAGGGGAAATTCGTTTACAACGCGGAAGCGGCTCGGACGAGATCATCATTAGAGGGTTTGCGGGGCAAGTTACAGGTCTGCTCCCCTACTCGCGGTTGACCCATTACGGCGGCACGAGCCGTGCCGTGCTTCCGACTCGTATCGCTTCTCTCCATAGAAGATTCTTCCCTGAAATGCTCCAGCACATCCCTCTGCTCGGCCAGCGGTTGGTTTCCATCATGGCTGACCGCATTCGCGAGACCACGCGGATTGAGACGCAACGCGACAAGTTGGTGGCGCTCGGCAAACTGTCCGCAGGTTTGGCGCATGAACTGAACAATCCCGCCGCAGCCGCCCAACGAGCAACTGCAAACCTCCGCGAGACTCTTGAGACCGTGCGAGACGCGAGTATCCGGCTCGCACGCCACGCCCTTTCCACTGAGCAGCGAGAGATGATTACCCGCTTTGAGCGGGAGGCCGGACACTGTCCCTATGCTTCCACGGATCCTCTGGCTCAGAGTGATCGCGAAGAGCGCATCACCATCTGGCTCGAAGCGCGTCATGTGCCGGATGCCTGGAAAATCGCGCCGGCCATCGCCGACACCGGCGTGGAAATCCCCAAGCTCGAAAAGCTTGCGGGCCATGTTGGCGACGAGGTATTATGTGATGCACTTACTCGCATTGCGTCGCTGCTCACCATCGCCAAGTTGATCGACGAGATTGAAATCAGCACTAAGCGCATATCATATCTGGTGCAGGCGATCAAAGAGTACTCATATATGGATCAATCTGCAATGAAGGAGGTCGACCTTCATCAGGGACTTGAGAACACACTTACGATTCTGCACCACCAACTCAAAGGCGGGGTAACTGTGGTTCGCGAATATGACGAAAGCCTGCCGCGAATCTGCGCCTTTGGCGGTGAACTCAATCAGATTTGGACGAACCTGATGGCCAACGCCATCGAAGCCATGCACGGAAAGGGTGAACTGCGTGTGCGAACCGCGCGCGAACTCGACCGCGTGCTCGTAGAGATTGGCGACAACGGACCGGGAATTCCATCCGACGTTCTGCCCCACATATATGAACCTTTTTTCACCACCAAAGGAGTCGGCGAGGGAACGGGTCTTGGCCTTGATACGGTTAGTCGCATCATCCGGAATCATCATGGCGAGATTCGTGTTTCTTCGCACCCGGGCGATACTCGATTCCAGGTGTTATTACCTTTAACTCAGCCGAAGAGTTCCGCCATTGGCGTGATAGAGGAGGGAGACGATGCAGGAAACTTGTTCACACCTGAACCAGATAAAAAACCCATCCCCTAGCACCGATGGATGCGAGGAGTGTTTGCAGATGGGCGACACGTGGGTCCATTTGCGCATCTGTGAAATTTGTGGCCACGTCGGTTGCTGCGATTCCTCGAAGAATCGGCACGCTACCAAACACTTTCGAAAGACCAAGCATCCCATCGTGAAATCACTTGAACCGGGCGAAAACTGGGCATGGTGCTACATCGACGAAGTCATGATTGAATTGTTTGTGCGAAGGCCGGCGTTACAATCGAAAGGAAAAATTACCTCATGAATGCCTCTGCAATTCAACTGGACACTCGGGCCCGTCTTTTGGCACGCTTGGCTGAGTCGCGGTCAGTAACCGATGACTTGTTTCGAATTGTGCGCACGAACGCATTGTATGACCGGCCCATTCCTGAAAGGCATCGAATAGTCTTTTACATCGGCCACCTCGAAGCATTCGACTGGAATCTGATCGCAGGTCAGGCCTTGGGCCTCGAACCTGCTCACAAGGAATATGATCGCCTCTTTGCCTTCGGCATCGATCCGGTGGGTAGTGGCCTCCCGGACGACAAGCCTTCCGACTGGCCTCGCCTCGCGGAAATAAATGCGTATAACTTGCGTGTCCGGGAAGGAATTGACGATATCCTCAGGAACCGCTCACAGAACTTGGAGAGTTACTGGCAATATCCCGAAGAAGTTATTTTGAACGTCGCAATAGAACATCGACTAATGCACGCGGAAACGCTGACCTATATGCTGCACCAACTTAGCCCGGAGCTAAAGATTGCGCCATCGAGTTATTATTCCATTGGCTCTACTCGACCCAGTCCATCAACCGTCGCCCGGATGATCCATATTCCCCAAGGATTTGCCACGCTCGGGATTCCGCGTGAAGGGGAGTCCTTCGGCTGGGACAACGAGTTTGATGAGTATTCCGTCAAAGTGCAGGCCTTCGCGATTGGCGCTCGCAATATTACGAACGGGGAGTTCCTTAACTTTGTGCGAGAAGGCGGATATCAAGATCAACGATTCTGGAGCATTGCGGATTGGGCCTGGATCAAGGAACAGAACATAGGACACCCATGTTTTTGGTTTAGGCGCCAAGATGAGTGGTTCTATCGCGCTATGTTTGAAGAGGTGTCGTTGCCGCTCGACTGGCCGGTTTACGTTAGTCACGCGGAGGCCGCGGCCTATGCGCGTTTTGTAGGCAGTTCCCTTCCTACCGAAGCCCAATTCCATCGCGCCGCCTACGGAACCCCAGCGGGCGACGATCAAGCATATCCCTGGGGCGATGCGCCTCCCGCTGCTGATTGCGGCAACTTTGATTTCCAACGCTGGGATCCGGTCGCGGTGGGGAGTTATCCAGGCGGCCGAAGCGCATTCGGATTGGACGATACTCTCGGCAATGGCTGGGAATGGACAGCCTCTCACTTTGCACCCCACACAGGCTTTGAGCCTTTCCCCTTTTACCGCGGCTACTCGGCCGACTTCTTTGACGGCAAGCACTTCGTAGTGAAAGGCGCCTCACCGCGGACGGCGGAGTCGATGTTGCGGCGTTCCTTCCGCAACTGGTTCCAGCCGCATTATCCGTATGTTTACGCCTCTTTCCGCTGTGTCAGTAACTGAAGGGAGCCGGAATGCTGATCCTTAGTGCCGCAACTGAGACTATCAACGCGTTCGCCGAAGACGTTCTGGATGGGTTGGGACAAGCCGGACAAAAGGAGTTACCGTCGAAGTATCTTTACGACGACATCGGCTCTGCCTTGTTTGAAGCGATCACTAAGCTTCCTGAGTACGGGCTCACGCGAGCGGAGGAACGAATTCTACGGCGGCACTCCGGAGACATCGCTGAGTGCCTCACGGCGCATGGCATGGTCATTGAACTGGGCAGCGGCAGCGGCCGAAAGACACGCCAGATACTTGAGGCCCTTGCCCAACATAAGTCGATGACCTATTGCCCGATCGAAATATCATCAGCGGCTCTGGTGAGTTGTGAGCGCGAACTCGATGATTTGGTCCATGTCAGTATTCTTGGATTTGAGTCCGAGTACCTGGACGGCTTGAGCAGAGCAGTAGCTCGTCGCAAACCAGGTGACGCGGTTGTGGTGCTATTCCTCGGTAGCTCGATCGGTAACTTCGATCGCGGTCCCGCCGAAGATTTCCTGCGCAAAATTCGCCAGACAATCGAGCCTGGCGATTCCGTATTGCTCGGCACAGATCTTGAAAAACCAATGGCCCAACTCATCTCCGCCTACGATGACTCTCTCGGCTTGACTAAGGCGTTCAATCATAACTTGCTGGCCCGCATCAATCGGGAACTCGGCGGAAATTTCGACTTATCCCGATTTGAACATATCGCTCTCTATAACGGTAGGGAGCGTCGAATTGAAATGCATCTCCGTTCCATTGAAACCCAGGTTGTCACCATTGAAGAGGCCCGTTTCACTTTCCAGAAGGATGAGACCATCTGGACGGAGAGTTGTCATAAATACAGGATGGATGAACCCTTGGAGATGGCTAGACGCAACGGGTTCGAATGCGTTGAGCAGTGGGTAGACGCGGAATGGGCATTCGCAGAGAACTTATTCGTCGCGGTATAACTCCGATGATTTGCTCCGATGATATCAACAGCATCAGCGCGCGTATGAGTGATATCCGCAGCCCCCTGTCACCGACATCTTCTCCTTTTACTTCTCTCGTTTATCCAATTAGGTTGAGCACCAACGCTCCCAGCGCCGGAAAATAACCGAAAACAGGTGAACATTTTCCCGCTTTCATGCTCTTTACTGGTAGTAATGCCAAACGCGACGTTCATCGCGAGTTCGGGAGAAGCTGCGCCAGAATCGGAAGGCGGAGACGCGCGCAGGGCCGCTTCGTTTGCCGCGCTCATCGAACGGCATTCGCGCCTTGTCTACCGCATCGCTTTGGCCGTGGCGCGCAACGTGCAAGACGCCGAAGATGTCGTGCAGGAGGCGTTTCTCCAGATTTACCGGGGAGGCCGATGGGAAGAGATCGAAGATGAGCGGGGCTATTTGGCGCGGGTTGCCTGGAGGCTCGCCGTCCGCCTGCGGAAGCCGCGGATGCTGGAGTATGAACTCCCGGCTCAGATCCACTCGACCAACCCTGGCCCGGAGCAGTCGGCGATGGATCGGCAAATGGAAGGCTGGCTGCACACTCGCATTGATGCACTGCCGAAAAAACTGCGCCAACCGCTGGCTCTGGCCGCGCTGGGAGAGTTAAGGCAGGTCGAGATCGCAGAAATTCTTGGACTGCCGGAAGGCACGGTCCGACGAAGGATTCACACCGCGCGACAAAAACTCAAGCAGGAACTGATGAAACGAAAAGGAGGAAGCCATGAACGATAAGAATGGCCGGCTGGACAGTTTGATCGATCATGCGCTGGCGAGTTATACGCCTCAAGAGGCGCGCCCTGGATTAGAAAAGCGCGTGTTGGCCTCAATTTCTTCGACGGCCGAAGTGAGCCGCCCGCGCACATGGCATTGGAGGCCGGTTTGGATGTTGGCTGCCGCCGCGTTATTAGCCGTGATCGCCATTCCAGTAGCTTTCAAATTAACGCGGCCAACCAACGCCGTCGTCCGCCCCCCCCGCTGTCGCTGAACATTCTCCGCAGAGTACTGCAGTTTCCCCCAGCCCCACGCGGCATGCTCGCGCCTCCCATACCGGGCCTGCCGCAGCGGAACCTAGTGTGCTGGATACGGTGGCTCAATCGCACACTGACCTCGTCGCGCCAATAACAATCGCACCCATTCACAATCAGTCTCTCACGAGCGAAGTTATCGACGTGAAGCCAGTCACCATAGCTCCCATCCAGATCAGCGCATTGAACTAGGAGATGATCATGCCAACGCCACGGCTTATTTTCGCAGCCTTCCTGACGGTCACGCCCATGCTTTGCGCGCAGGAAGCACAAACTCACGACGCACAGACGCAGAAAGCGGAGATTAATGCCGCGCCCGCTAGCCATGCCGCTAATTCCAGTAAGGCATCGCGACCGGCCTTCGAGCCGCTTCAACTTACCGTTACCTTTCGGCGAACTCGCGGCGGCAAGATTACCACTTACAAGACTTATACATTGGCCGCATCGGCGCAGCAATGGGATCCGCAGATTCGCGACGACAGTCGCGTTCCAATGAAGAAGGAAACCTCGGCCACCGGCTCTCAGACCGATTACGCCAACAGCAACACTGATGTGGACATCCATAACATCAGGGAAGTGGGAGACCTTGTTTCACTTACCCTCCGCATCGCCACGGAGGGATATTCGGAACTTTCGCCTCTGGAGCATCCCGGCGCAAATTCGAGTCTAGGTTCCCATCAATACACCATCTCTCCCACGGTGCCCACGGGCAAACTAACTCCCGTCTATTCTATGCAGGATGACGTCAACGATTATAAAGTCGAGGTTTTGCTTCTGGTTCAGCCCCTCAACGTGAAGTAGCTCTTTTGGCAAAAAAACCCTGAGCGGAATTCCAGTGTGCGAGAAGAATAGGGTAACCAGCACCTGCGACCAAGGTCGTTCAATCCCAGACGCGGCCGCCGAAGTCCAACGCCTCAATCTGGCGCTTCATTTGGTCCATCTGTCGGCGAAGCTCATCCATCTGCTTTGGATCGAGCTTGAAGTCTTCCGGCTTGAAGTTCTTGCGGAACTCCTCCATCTGCTGCTTCAGTTGGTCGAGCTGCTTCTGGTCGATCCTGAAATCTTCTCCCTTGAAGCTGTCACGCAGCTTTTCGGCCTGTTGGCGAAGCTCCTCGGCCTGCTCTGGGCTCATCTCGAAGCGCATCGCATCAACCTGCTGGCGCAATGCGTCCGCCTGCCCTCGAATAGCCTCGGCAGCGGCGGCCGCACGTTGCGCAAAATCCTCATCAAGGCCGGCCACCAGCGTTCCATCGTCCGCCGGGAAGAACTCTTCAAACTCCAGTTCGCCGTGGCGCTTTGAATCCACCTGCAAGGTGAGCGTTTGCTGCTTCCTCTCGCGCAGAATAGTCACCTGCACCGGCTTGCCTTGGTTAGCGCGCAGGGCGCGGTCCCAGTCCGCCAGCGTGGCGATGCCGTCGTTGCCTACCTTGAGAATCACATCGAAGGCCCTCAGCCCAGCCGTGGATGCCTCGCTCTTTCGCGCTACCTGCTTGACCATCAGCCCGCTCGGCACGCCGAGGTAATCGGCCATCTGCGAGGTCAGCGGTTCAACCAGCGCGCCTACGTGGAGGCTGCTGCCGAAGAACGGCATATGGAAGCCGCCCGGCAGCGGCGCATCGCCCCCCTCGGACAAAATGCCCATCCCTGGAGCCTGCGCAAACACATCGCTGCCCGTGCCAATCTTGGTCCATACGTCGTGCTCCATGGCCCTGCGGTCGGCTAACTCCACGGCCAGCGTCTGCACGTTTCCATCGCGGCTGATTTCGAGACTGACTGTGCGGCCTGCGGGAATCTCCTTCAGCATTCGCCGCAACTGCTCGGCGCCTTCCACGGCCTGCCCGTTCAGTTTGACCACAACGTCGTTGACCTTCAGCCCGATCTTCCCGGCTGGAGCGTCATGATCGATCAGCGTGATGACGGCGCCACGAATCTCCTTGAGCTTGAGCGCCTGCGCCTTCTCCTGATCCACGTCCGCCAGGTCCACGCCCAGATAGCCCTGCGAACTCGAGTGCAGCAGGAGCGGGCTGGGCACCTGAAACAGCTCGACAATCCCCCGCCCCTGCGCGGCTACGCCAGCCGGCGCCAGCGCCACCCCCATCAACACGACCAATCCCAAACTCTTGTACGGCCTCAAAAAGTGCTTCATCTCTTCTTCTCCCGTGGCCCCACTTGCTTCGGCCCACACTCTTATCTGACGATGCGGTCGCCGAAAGGTGAAATCTCTTTACTGAATCTCCGGCACACGGTTCAAGACTTGTCTCGAAACGGTACGGATCTGAGGATTGTTGTCCGAATTAGCAACCGAATACAGCACCTGCCGCACGCTGGTATCGGCTTCCACAGGCTCCAAAATGTTAATGGCCGATGTGCGAATGCGCGGGTCGCCATCGTTCAACAGCGCCTCCAGCACCGCGTCGCGCACACGGACATCTTCGGCCACGTAAGGCTCCAGCCCTTGAAGCGCCTTCTCGCGCACCCCCGCGTTCCTGTCGTAGCGCAGCGCCACCATCAGCGCGTCGCGAATCCCCGCCGCCTGGCAACCGTGTCCGGCGCGGCACTCGGCCGCCAGCAGGCCCACCGAGTCATCCCGCACTCCCGCCAAAGTCGAATTCTCACTGGCCAGCATCAGCAACTGTCGGATCGCCGGATCGTCCAGCGAACCCTCGATCCGCTGCGGAACAATCTGGTTGTAGCGCACTTCCACCATGTGACTGTTCGGTTCTCGCACGATGCTGGAAATGTTCGCGACCTCTGCTTGCGAAGTAACTCCTGCCGTCTGGCCCGTAGCTGGTGCCATCGCGGCTGGTGGCGTTTGCTCCCGCGCCGCCTGGACCGTTTGCATCGCCGCTGTACGCGCTGCGCGGTTCTGCGCAAACTCGTATCCGCCCAACGAGCCCGCTCCGGCTCCAGCAGCCAACAGCAGGCAGGCTGCAATCGGCGCCGCCTGCAAGCTGGCAAAGCTGTTCGTCATCCGCTGGCCGACCCGTTCCCACCAACGTACAGGAGGCAGTGCGTCCAAAGCTTCTTCTAACTTCAGCCGCGAACGCGCAATCAAGTTAGCGTCCGGCTCAACTACCGTATGGGCGCTGGCCAGCACCTTTAACGCCTGCAACTGTTCCCGCTCCTGATGGCACTCCGGACAGCCGGTCAGGTGACCTTCCAGTTCGTGCGTCTGCTCGTCGGCTAGCTCCGCATAAGCCGCCGCCACAATCCGCTCATGTGCAAGTTGACAATTCATAGTATTACGCCCTTCCAGCCTCTAAAAGCTCTGCAATTCTCGTCCAAACGCGCCGCCCGCTAGGGTCTAGCGCAATCCCGCCAACTGTGTTCTCAGTTTCTTTGTCGCTCTAAAGAGCGTATTTTTGGCGGTTTCTTCTGTGGTGCTCAACATCTCTCCAATAGTGCGCAGGCGGAGTCCCTGGTAATGTTTCAGTTCAAAAACCATCCGCTCGCGCGGCGTCAGCTTCTCCAGAGCAGATTGAATCCGCTCCCCCAGAACTTTGCGGTCCAACTCTTTGGCGGGGTTCGAAAACGACCGGTCATCGGAGACCGAGGCCAGCACGTCGATCTCGTCCCCGGAGTGGTCCACAATCACCGACCGGTCCTCCCGCCGGGTCTTGCGCCGCCGAAGTTGGTCCAGACAAAGATTGGTGACAATCCGATAAATCCAGGTATAAAACGAGCATTCAAATCTAAAATTTCCAATATATCGGTAGGCCTTCAGGAAGGCTTCCTGATAAATATCCTCGGCATCATGTTCGGAGCCGGTAAGGTGCAACGCGAGCCGCAAAACCTGCTGCTCATACTGCCGAACCAGCGCATCGAAGGCCGCGCGCGACCCTCCCTGCGCCTCCCGGATCAGCTCCATCTCCGGTGCCCGCGCCTGCATCCGCTCCGCAGCGCTCACCCGATCCCGGTCCGTTCCGTTGATGACCTTGGTCGCCGTCATACCTTGGAAGGATTGTACCTTCCTCACGGCTGGCCGAGCCACGGGCGCTTGAACTCGAACTGGGGAAGTGGGGTAGATCACCGCATCCGTTGCCATCGAATCTGCTCCCGATGTAGATAGGTCTGCACGCAAATAGACGCGGAGAGCCTGTGTTGGTGAGCAGCCGTGTGCCAGGCTCATACCGGATTCAACCCTCGCCCGGTACACTTGAAGTAATGAACCAAAGTCTCTTTCCCGATCCCGCCCCCTCCGTCGCCTCCACTGAGCAATCCTTCACCGCCCACTGCGATGGCGGCTCACGAGGCAATCCCGGCCCCTCCGGCTACGGAGCCGTGGTTGAAGACGCAGAAGGCCATGTCGTCGTTGAACTGAGCGAGTACCTCGGCATCCAGACCAATAACTTCGCCGAGTACTCCGGCCTGCTGGGCGTCTTGCGCTGGGCCGTCGAGCACCAAGCCAAGCGCCTGCGCGTGATCTCCGATTCCGAGCTGATGGTCAAGCAGATGCAGGGCAAGTACAAGGTCGCCAGCCCCATCCTGCGCCCGCTTTTTGAAGAGGCCCGCCGCCTATCGCGCAGTGTTGCCAGCTTCGAGATACGTCACACATTGCGCGGCGGCAACAAGCAAGCCGACCGCCTGGCCAACGAAGCCATGGATAAAGGCATGGGCCGGAGCCGGCCGAGCTAAAAGTACCTGGGGTTCTCCACCTTGGTTCTGCTAACTCAAGCAAGTAATTGACCGAAGTACGCAAACGACCCACTAACGGACCGACTCGGTGCATTCGCGCTGAAACGATTCGAGGCTTGCTGCCACCATTCCTTGCAAGATGGAATGAGAGGAGTGTCAACATGAGCACTACGCAACAAGCCGTCTCCACGGTTCCCGTGCCGGACACGCCGGAAGGTTACCTGGACATGATAATGACGCACGTCATAATGCTGGAACGAGAGATCAACTCAGCCGCGTTCGGTGGGCCCAATGATGTTCCTCGCCCAGCACTCTTAGAAGCCGCGGAAGCGGCCAGTGAACTGAACGCGGCTCTACCCGCGTTTATTGAAAAACTCAGAACCGTCGCCGTAGGACCGGTGGTAAGTGCGGTCCTAGCCACCCAGACACAGCCCGGAGAAAACGGCGTCGCTTCCAATGCCAGTCCGCGCACGACCGCAAAGGTTAACTGCGCAGCCCTTGCGGAGGAGATAATTGAGGCCCAGAACGCCGGCGTTCGATTCACGGTCGCGCAACAACACCAATTTGAGATACCTTGCCCCGGCGTTGCATCGCTGTTCAGCAACCATGGAGGCGGGGGTTTCCCAAGATCGTAGTCCGGGGTATCTTGACGCACCATTTCACCCCGGATTTGCTGAGGGCTCTCAACTGTGGTTTCCCATTCTTGCAGCAACTGGCCGCCGCACGGATGGGAGACCACTAACCTTCCAGCAACCGGCTATTCCGGGCTTTTACCCCTTCCGTCCCAATTCATTCCGCCACGCATGTCCCCCACTCGCAATCAAATGATCTGCGCATTCCGGACCCCACGACCCAGCGGCGTAGTTAGGAAAGACCTCCGGTTGCTTTGCCGCCCATGCCTCCAGAATTGGCGTGCATAGCGCCCATGTTGTCTCCACGCCGTCGCGATGCGCAAACAGCGTCTGGTCGCCCAGCATCGCGTCCAGCAGCAGTCGTTCATAACCATTGGCGCTTGATTTACCGAAGGCTGCCGCGTAGTCGAAATCCATGTTCACCGGGCAGACGTCCATCTCATTGGTGGTGGGTACCTTGGCTCCAAAACGCAGCGCAATACCCTCATCGGGTTGAATGCGAATAGTCAGCAGATTGGGCTGAATCACGCTGCATGCAGAACCGGCTGCGATGCGGTCGAAAATCAATAGCGGCGGTTGTTTGAACTGGATATTGATCTCCGTGGCCCGCTTTTTCAGACGCTTGCCCGCGCGCAGATAAAACGGAACCCCCGCCCAGCGCCAGTTTTCAACCTCCAACTTCACTGCCGCATAAGTCTCCGTACCCGACTTCGGACTAACTCGTTCCTCGTCGCGATAACCCACAACATGCTGGCCATCCACCGTCCCCGCACCGTACTGGCCGCGCACCACGTTCAAAATCGGAATCGACGGAATCGCTCGCCACACCTTCAACTTCTCGCGCCGAACGCTCTCAGCCTCAAAGCTCGACGGCGGCTCCAGCGCCACAAGACTCAGTAACTCCATCACGTGGTTCTGCACAACGTCGCGCAGCGCACCCGCCTTCTCGTAGAACGGTCCGCGACCCTCCACGCCCAACGTTTCGGCCACCGTAATCTGCACATGGTCGACGTAATTGCGGTTCCAGATAGGTTCGAATATCCCATTGGCAAAGCGAAAAACCAGGAGATTCTGCACCGTTTCTTTGCCTAAGTAGTGATCGATACGAAAAACTTGTTCCTCTTGGAAAACAGCGTTTACCTGGCGGTTCAGCTCGCGTGCCGAGTTCAGGTCGTGGCCGAACGGTTTTTCGATCACCACCGCAACCCTACCCTGCTCAGGCTGCGCCATTCCCTGCGCACCAAGATTCTCGATGATGCCGGCAAAAAACTCCGGTGCCGTAGCTAGATAGAACAGCCGCCTCCCGCCGATGTCTCTTTCCTTCGCGATGCGCTCCAGTTCCGCTTTCAATCCTGCATAACTCGCCGGGTCATCGAAGTTCAGTGCAAAGTAGCCGATCTCCTTCACAAACTTATCCAGCTTGGAGTCACCCGCATCCACGCCGCCAAACGAGAGAATGCCCTCGCGCATATCTGCCGCGAACTCACCGCCTAGCGGCCGCCGCGCCACGCCCACAATGGCAAACTTCTCCGGTAACAGCCCCGCCTGCTCCAGGTGAAACAGCGCCGGAAGTAACTTGCGCTTGGTCAGGTCGCCCGAAGCGCCGAAGATAGTCAGAATCCCCGGCTCCGGAATCCGCTCGTTGCCATGCGAAACCTGTGAAAGATCCTCCGGGCGAACACTCATCTGCATCGTTGCCATCTCTACCTCCAGCTAACTCGATAACTTGTTCGTGTCAAAGAGCGCACTAACTTACCAACACTGTCGAGCTATTCCTTCTTCACCGCATGGCCGCCAAAAGCATTGCGCATGATGGCCAGCATGCGGTCGGTAAAGTTATTCTCCTCACGCGAACGAATGCGGCGAATCACCGATTCTGTAATCACCGGCGCTGAGACATTCAGGTTGATAGCTTCGAAAACCGTCCAACGGCCCTCGCCTGAGTCGACAACATAGGCTTGCAGCCCATCCAGCGTCGGATTCCCAGCCAGAGCATCGGCCGTCAGATCAAGCAACCAACTGCGCACCACACTGCCGTAACGCCAAATGTTCGCAACCTGCGGCAGGTCCAGTTTAAACTCTTCTTTCTTCTCCAAAATAGTAAATCCCTCCGCATAAGCTTGCATTAGACCGTACTCGATGCCGTTATGCACCATCTTCACAAAGTGGCCTGAGCCGCCCGGACCCACATGTCCCCAACCCTTGTCTGCGGCCGGAGCCAGCGTCTCGAAGATAGGCCGGAGATACTCGACAGGCCCCTTGTCGCCACCTATCATCATGCTATAACCCGCCTTCAGTCCCCACACTCCGCCCGAGGTGCCCACATCCACAAACTCAAATCCCTTGGCGGTAACTTCCTTGTAGCGACGCATCGTGTCTTGGTAATTCGAGTTACCGCCGTCGATCAGAATATCGCCGGGGTTTAGCAGCGGCTCCAGCTTGGCGATCGTCTCGTCCACCGGATTGCCCTGCGGCACCATGATCCATATCGCCCGCCGGCCTTCCAACTTTTTGACAAGTTGGTCGAGACTGGATACACCCACATTGCCCGAAGCCGTCAGCCGCGCCACTGTCTCGGCATCGAAGTCGAAGCCCACCACCTGATGGCCGCCCAGCCGCAGCCGCTCCGCCATGTTACCGCCCATCTTACCCAGGCCAATCAATCCCAGTTGCATCGTTTCCTCCTGAATTTAAAGAACACCTAAACTCGCAAGCTCACGCCTTAGTGCCTCTACGCCCTCAAACCGGATAGCCTTCAGCCCGACGCTTGTAGCGCCAGCCACATTCTCCGCTCGATCATCGATAAACAGAATCCGCTCCGTTGGCCTGCGCAGAATATCCAGCGCTCGCCGGTAGATAGCCGGCTCTGGCTTGCGCAGGCCCATGTAACAAGAACTTAGTGCCACATGAAAGTAATTCTGCAGACCGAAATGGTTAAAACGATATTCATTAGGCTCCCGCGCCTCGTTGTTCAGCGCGCCGAGCAGACACTTATCCGATGCGGCAATTTCGCCAAGGATTCCCAAAGCTCCGTCCGGTTGCGGCTTGGACAGGGAAAGCATGAATGTTAAAAACTCGTTGCAGGAAAATTCGCGCGGCTCTTGGAAGACGGTCGCATCCAGATAGGCCTCAGCCGTAATCGCGCCCCGCTCCCATGCATCGTAATACGCAAGATGTCGTGCCTCAAAGGCCGCAGAATCGAGGTGAAAGTGTTCGATGGCCGCAGCGCGCTCGCGGTGATCCCAGCCGTTAGTCAGCAGAACCCCGCCCACATCGAAGAGGATCACGTCGAAGGGGAACATCGGCGCCTCTCAGCACGCTTCCGTGCGTTCATTGAATATTGTTTTACCGCGATGCAACACCGGCGACGGTGAACCTCCTCACCGCTGCGGCCTGTCATTCGTGTTATGCCGGATTGGCCGAGCCATCGCCGCACTGGTACTTAGCTTCGATGGCCAACACCTTCTTGAACCGCCGCATAAACCGCGCTTCCGTGGCAATGAACTTTGCGCCGACGAAAGCATTCACAACCTCGTAGGCCAGCGCAGAGCCGATGATGCGCGCGCCCAGCACAATCACATTCATGTCGTCGTGCTCCACGCCCTGGTGCGCCGAGTAAGTGTCGTGACACATCCCAGCGCGAATCCCCGGAATCTTATTAGCCGCCACGCACACGCCAACTCCCGAGCCGCAGATAAGAATCCCGCGCGGCGCATCGCCTCGCTTCAACGCCAAGCCCACCTTCTCCGCAAAGTCCGGATAGTCCGACGGCTCGGCGTTATAAGCTCCGAGGTCCACCACCTCATGACCGGCTTTGGCGAGATAGTCGCGCACCTCCTCCTTCAGAGGAAAACCCGCATGGTCGGATGCTATAACAAGCTTCACAATGACCCTTTCGCAAAAGTAATCAACTTACAGCGAACAGTTAGCAGATATTGGTCGATGCTAACTGTCGACCGTTAGTTGTTTGCTAACTTACTTCACCAGCTTCTTGGCTCGTGCCGCCACATTCGCCGCGCTGAATCCCAACTCGGCCATTACTTTAGGTCCAGGCGCAGAGGCTCCAAATCGGTCCAGGCCAATCACGTCGCCGTCCAGCCCCACATACTTCCACCAGCCCAGCGTAGCTCCGGCTTCAACAGCGAGCTTCGGCACTCCTGCCGGCAGTACGCTGGTCTTGTACGCCGTCGATTGCTCTTCGAAAATCTTCCAACTCGGAAAGCTCACCACCCGCGCGGCGATTCCGTCGGCGGCCAGCAGTTTAGCAGCCTCCACGGCAGGCCATACCTCTGAGCCGGCACCAATCAGTACGACCTTCGGATTGGATACCTCTTCCAGCACATAAGCGCCCTTACTTACTCCGCCAAACACATCATGCGTAGCCGCATCAATCACCGGCAAATCCTGCCGCGTGAATGCAAAGAAGCTCGGCCCCTTGCGCTCGAGAGCAAGCCTCCACGCCGCCACCGTTTCATTAGCGTCCGCCGGCCGAAAGTCCGTAAGCCCCGGAACAGCACGCAGCGCCATCATGTGTTCCACCGGCTGGTGCGTCGGTCCATCCTCGCCTAACCCAATCGAGTCGTGCGTAAAGATGAACAGCGCATGCACCTGCATCAGCGCCGCCAGCCGGATAGCCGGTTTTGCATAATCGGAAAAGACAAAGAATGTCGAACCGAAAGGAATCAGCCCGCCATGCGCCGCCATCCCATTCACCGCCGCGCACATGCCGAACTCGCGCACACCGAAAAATACATTGCGTCCGGCTGGATCCACGTGGAAATTGGCGCCCGGTTTGAAGATCGTCTTAGTCGAGGAAGTCAGGTCCGCAGCCCCGCCAAATAGCTCCGGAACAACCTCGGCAATCGCGTTCAAAATCGCTCCGCCGGCGTTGCGCGTGGCCACCGCCTTCCCCGCCGCATAGCTGGGAATCGCTTTCTCCCAACCAGCCTTAAGCTCGCCCTTCTGTGTGCGCTCAAACTCCGCCGCCAGCTCTGGATTAGCCGCGCGGTAGCCTTCAAACAGCGTCTTCCACTCTGCCTCCAGGCTCGCACCGCGCTTAACGGCCTGGCGCCAATTTGCCAACGCATCGTCAGGCACCACAAAGCTCTGATCCTCAGGAAAGCCGAAAAACTTCTTGGTCGCTGTCACAGCTTCCGCCCCTAGAGCCTCGCCATGCGATTTATTCGACCCCGCCTTGGGGCTGCCGTATCCAATGATTGTCCGCACCGCGATGATTGACGGTTTGCTGGTCTCTGCCTTGGCCGCATCAATCGCCGCCTCAATAGCCCCCAGATCGTTGCCGTCAGCTACGCGCTGCACGTGCCAGTGGTAGGCCTCGAAGCGCTCCAGCGGGTCCTCTGTGTAACTCAGCTCTGTCGGTCCGTCCAGCGAGATGAGGTTGTCGTCATAG
The DNA here is from genome assembly GCA_049518535.1 of Occallatibacter sp. Classification (GTDB taxonomy): domain Bacteria; phylum Acidobacteriota; class Terriglobia; order Terriglobales; family Acidobacteriaceae; genus Telmatobacter. Next base: position 48,563 of record JBEKRS010000033.1, read on the forward strand.
AGAAAGATCAGCTTGCCCAGCCCCAGCGTTCCAGCCAGCGACGCAGCCTCATGCGAGACGCCTTCCATCAAGTCGCCATCGCCCAGCAGCACATAAGTATAGTGATCCACCACATCGAAGCCGGGGCGGTTGTATACCGCTGCCAGATGCTTCTCCGCCATCGCCATGCCCACGGACATACCAACGCCCTGCCCCAGCGGTCCAGTGGTCACTTCCACTCCGTCCGTGTCGCCGCGCTCCGGATGCCCTGGCGTCCGCGAGCTCCATTGTCTGAAGCTCTTCAGATCGTCCAGTGTCAGGTCGTAGCCCGACAGAAACAACGATCCGTAGAGCATCGCTGAGGCGTGCCCGTTCGATAGCACGAACCTATCCCGGTTTGCCCATCGAGCATTTGACGGATTGTGCTTCATCAGCTTGTGGAACAGCAGGTAGGCAATCGGCGCACAGCCCAGAGGAGCGCCAGGATGGCCGCTCTTGGCCTTTTCTACTGTGTCGACGGCCAGTAGCCGCAGTGTGTCGATAGACAATTGGTCGAGGGATATATCCACAAGGCTTGAAGTCATGATGTACTAAAAATCCTTTCGTTGATAAGCACAATACGCCGATAAGTCATTTCACTTGGCTCTAGCTCACGCCATGGCGTTCTCTAGCGAAACCTTCTCTTCCACATTGTAACCAATGCCGGCTGCACATCACCCCATCCCATACTGTGGAATACGAATCGGAGTGGGCACGGCCAGTCGCCTCAAATCTTCCCAACCCACTCAATACATCAACTTTCCGCACCCTGCCTGCATCATCCCGCATCCATTCAGATGCAGGATCTTAATGGCTCGCGTGAGACCGGAGTCTCACCCCGCCGCGCCAGCAAAACTGGCCCATTGCAGCTCAATGCACAATGCTGCTCAACACGCACAACCCACGAACCAGGAGATTTTCCCAATGGCATACGAACTCGCGCCACTTCCCTACGACTACGCCGCCCTTGAGCCGTTCATCGACACCGAGACCATGAAAATCCACCACGGCAAGCATCACCAGGCCTATGTCAACAACCTGAATGCAGCCCTCGCCAACCATCCCGACCTGGCCGCCAAATCGGTCGACGATCTGGTGCGCGACCTGGCCCACGTTCCAGAAGACATCCGCTCCGCGGTTCGCAACAACGGCGGTGGCCATTCCAACCACACCGCATTCTGGCGTCTGATGGGCCCCGTTGGCTCCCACGGCGTCGGAGGCGCGCCCATCGGCGCCATCGCCGCGCAGATTACCAGCGACTTCGGTGACTTCGAAGCCTTCAAGAAGACCTTCAATGAGACCACCGCCAAGCAGTTCGGCTCCGGCTGGGGCTGGCTGGTCTTCCAGGAAGGCAAGCTCAAGGTCATCAGCACTCCGAATCAGGATTCGCCCCTCACCCAGGGCATCTATCCAGTCCTCGGCAACGACGTCTGGGAGCACGCCTACTACCTCAAGTACCAGAACCGCCGCCCCGACTACTTAGCCGCCTGGTGGAACGTCATCAACTGGCAGGAAGTTAACAAGCGCTTCGCTACTGCCAAAGGCTGATAGTCAGAACGCGAAAGGCCGTGTTTCCGAGAAGGGATGCGCGGCCTATGCGATAGTAGCGAATGAATGTCCCGCAAGACATATAGATTCGTCCAGATCATGCGGCCACGGCGGCTCAGAAAATAATAGAACTTCGCAATCCGGAACGGCTTGCTTCATTGCAATAGCTAACGCGAGCCATTTGATTCCTGGCCTAGTTCCGTCGGCGATGATCAAGTCGGGTGGAACCCATGCCGCAATCTCAAGGGCAACCTTCTCATCTGGAACTCTTAAGATTTGGAAGCCGCAGTGCGGAAGGATTTCGGCCAAAGGCTGGATCGCGTTCGGCTGGTCGCTAATCAACAGGACTAGCGGTTTGCTAACATCTGCTTCGCTGGTGTTGCCGTTGGTTTTTGCTGCTGGAACAGCCACAAGAGGGAAGTGCGCTTTCACGTCGATCCTCTTTCTTAAAAATGCGTCGTCAATAGTTCATGCTTGAACAAGGGGCCTGAGGTTTCCGAGATTGCTGCGGACAGGCCGCTGTTGCGCCATCGCAGAAAGCATGAGCCCGCCTTCCAGCGGGCCCTATTTAAGAGGCATAAAAAGGGGGGAAGCCGCGTACGTGTGTCTAGAATGGCAGGTGGGCTTAAGAGCCGATCGGGAAGGAAGTACTACAGGGAGAAACTGAAGGGCAGGATGCCTCTTTTTTTGAATACTTACATGAGATTCAAAAGATACGCGTTCAGTTTTGCACACAATTTGATAAAAAGTGGATTGTGTGCCTTCAATTAATCTTCGTTTAACAAATGGTCTGAGATTTCCGAGTTTACTGTGTCGAGATCGCTCTTGCATTTTCGCAAAATAGAATGGGCCCGCTTTCCAGCGAGCCCGGTGAAGAGGCATAAAGGGGGGAAGCCGCGCTAGTGATCAGAAACATGCATGGCTAAGAAGCCATAAGGGAATGGAATAACTCAGAGGAGAGTTGAACGGTGCCTCTTCTTCGATAACAATGCCACGGAATTAGAAACAACGCAAGGTCAATCTTGCTCACATTTTGCCACGAATATGGCGAATTGGCGTCAAAATAGTCAAGCCACCGTATTTTTCCTCCCACTTCTTGGGATTACCAGCGAGCAGTTTTGCTCAGTAGTATGCTGTCTCTAAAGTTCATAACAAAACAGAGGCTGTCATTGTGAGCGAACGGGGCCCCGAACGTTGTTCAGTTCCGGGGTCCCCAAAGAGCGGTCTTTGCTCTTTGGGGTGGAGTTCGGGGGTGGTGAGTCGAAGAATCTGCTTTTGTCTTTCGTGAGTTTTACAGCGGACTTTAGAGACAGGACTCACCAGCCTTCTCCCCATCTCCCGCCCCATCGCAACTTTTTCCCAAAACCACGTGTCAAACTATTTATGAATGGGTTCCCGCAAGCCATGCAGACACGCACTCGCAACTCAACCCTCGCTTTGCTAATAGGAATTCTCGCCCTGCTTCCGTCCGCTGCGCTAGCCCAGTCCGGCAGCTTCATCGTTTCGCAGCACGGCAAGCAGGTTGGCACAGCCAGTTTCAAAATCAGCGCCTTCCCCAGCGGCTACGAATCCACCGCACTGGTCCGCATTAACATGCAGGGTCTCAATTACACCATCTCCAAAACCGAGCATCTCTCCTCAGCCAAGCATCTGGGTCACACGCAATTGAGCGCCACCGTCAACGGCTCGGCCGTCACCGTAACCGCTGCGCCCGACGCATCGCAAATTCTGCTCAAAACCTCGGCCAACGGCCACACCACCACCACCCCTTTGCCCGCACATGCCTTCGCCGTCTTTCTTCCCGACTTTGATCCCGGCGCCCTTGACACCCTCCTGACCCTCGCCGCCGCCCACAACAATCGCAATCTTTGGGCCATCATCCCTAAAAAGGCCGGCTCCATCCAACCCATCCAACTCGCCACCTATGCCGACGAGCACGGCACACTCGACTCAAAGTCCATCGTCGCTCACCATTTGATTGCGACCATCGCCGGCTCGCCCATCGAACTCTTCTCCGGCCCTGACAACCAACTCCTCCAGGCAGAGTTCTCCAAGCAAGGTTTCGCCCTGGTCCGCAACGGATTCGTTCTCACCCCACCCGCCAAAGCCGGCGCGCCCCCTGCCCAATCAGCCCCCCCGGCCCAATCCGCACCTCCAGCCCAATCCGCGCCGCCAGCCCAGTCTCATTGACGTGCTGCCTCACACCGCCCGCCCCGCCGCCACCGCCGACGCCCACGCCCACTGAAAGTTGAACCCTCCCAGTTGCCCCGTCACATCCACCACTTCGCCGATAAAAAACAACCCCGGCACCGCCCGCGCCTCCATCGTTCGCGCCTGCAATCCAGCCGTATCCACGCCGCCTGCCGTCACCTCAGCCTTCTCAAATCCTTCCGTCCCCACCGGATGAAACTCCCACTCATGCAGCCGCCACTCGCAAGCCTCTAACGCCGCGTTCGACCACCCCTCCGGCCCGCCCACGTCTGCCAAATGATTGGCCAACCGCTGCGGCAAAACCTCGCGCAAAGCCTGCTTCAACGCCGCCAAATCCCTCCGCGACCCCTGCTGCAATAATGCCTCCAGAATGCAAACCTCAATACCCGGCTGCCCATCCCTAATACTCGGGTGCCCATCCCCAATACTTGGGTGCTCATCCCTCGCCGCGTTTTTGTTTTTGCGGCTAGGGTGGGATCGAGCACATCCAGGCGCAAAGTCCACCACCAACGCCTCGCCCGGCCTCCAATACAAGGAAGCCTGCAGCACCGCTGGCCCGCTCAGCCCGCGATGCGTCACCAGCATCTTTTCCCTGAACAATACCGGCTTCGATTTTGAGAATGCAGTCTTCGATTTGAACGGCGCTGGCTCTGATTTGAAAGGTACAGTCTGGTAGGTCGGAGTCTTTACCCCGACATAAGGTGCCGGTTGGTAGGTCGGGGTTTTAACCCCGACATTCAGCCTCGCAGAATGATCCGGGGCTTTAGCCCCTGACGCATGCTTTTCGGTATCCGCCTGCGCCCAAGCCACCACCTCCGCAGACACCCCGGCGAGTCCCGTCCAGCCAGCCTCCCCGCCGCCCAGCACCATCGGAACCAGCCCCGCCCTCGGCTCAACCACCCCCAGTCCAAACTGCCGCGCCAACTCATACCCCAGCCCGCTCGCCCCCAGCTTCGGAATCGACAACCCTCCTGTCGCAACCACCAGCGACTCAGCTCTGAACTCACCCTGCGAAGACGTCACGCGAAACCCATCACAGCCATCCGAGTCTCCCACCCCGCCCTCGACCGAAATTACCCGCGTATTAAGGACGATCTCCGCGCCGCCCTCCGCGCATTCCGCCAGCAACATGTCGAGAATTGCCCGCGCCGAACCGTCGCAAAACAATTGCCCCAGCGTCTTCTCATGCCAGGCAATCCCATACCTTTCGACTAACTCGAGAAAGTGCTGCGGCTGATAAAGCGCCAGAGCCGACTTAGCAAAATGCGAATTTTCAGAGATGAAGTTATCCGGCCCGCAATGCAGATTCGTAAAATTGCACCGCCCGCCGCCAGAAATCAGAATCTTCCGTCCCGGCTGCCCGTTATGTTCGAGCACAGCCACTCGCCGCCCACGCGCGCCAGCCACAGCAGCGCACATCAACCCAGCCGCCCCCGCCCCCAAAACAATCACATCGAATTGGCGCGGTTCGGCTGGCATGGGCTCTTGTCCAGATTAGCCGCTGTTGGCCCATTCAGGCCGCCTCACTGAAATTGCGCGCACGGGGATTCTACGTGCATCTCGGAGAAACTTTCGGTTAGCCAGTCAACCGAGAGCAACCCGGAAGTGGGCGAGTTTTTTGTACAAGACGACCACCAGCGCGAGGGATCAGATCCAGAGACGGATTTCTGAAATACACGCAGCAGACAACGGCTGTGTAGCGCTCGCTGTTATGTCGGTGTTCTGAGACCGAATTGTGAGCGTGCGAAGCCGCAGTTTCTTGGGCTTCGACAGTTGTCTTAGAACTTACCTTTTTCGGGAATACAAACCCGCGCCGCCAGCGCGAAAAAAAGGCGCGCAAGGAGGGGATCGGAGCAATAATAATGACGGTTCCGAATACGACAGGAAGGAGGCATACGTGTCATGCCGAACGCTGGCAACGGGCAAAGCTCCAATGAAAACAAACCCTCCGACGGGCTCTATGAATTCCTCGAACATGAACTTGCTTTCCAGAGGGCAAGAAAGCAGGAAATTTTCTCCTGGGTCAGCTCGCTCTTGGTTGCAATCATCGGTGGCGTGGTCACCCTCACGGCAGCCAAGCAGGTAACGCTCACAGACGCACACAGGTGGATTTTGACTGCGGCCATTCTCATTCTCTGTGCGTTTTCTTGCCCCTGGATGGGGTTACATTGGGCAGAATATTGTCGGGTCAGAGATAGGTTGTCTTTTTATTACAACCAGATCCCAGTGAGCGGCAAAGACGATTATTGGCGTTACGACTATACTTCAACCGCTGCTATCATAGCTTTGACGCTAGTCGCGTTATTTTCGGTGTGGAGTTCGGTGTGGTGGCCTATTATTTCCTGCAAGGCTACATAATCTCCGCCAATAACACGCTGCGCCGCCGGGTGCCTCACCTTTGATCCGCCAACAAAGAATGCGTGCCCCATCCATTCCACAGTCTCATCGTGGAATGGGTGGGAGACCTCGAACCTCAACCGTCCTTAAACTCCATCGCATGCGTCTCAGACTGCGCCATGCCGATTTATTTTCTCTCTAGAACTGGTTGCATAAATAGGCCTTGTGTCAGGGCACGACTTCAGTCGTGCCGAAAAGGCCGGAAAATGAAGGGCTTTAGCCCCTGAGGGAAGCCCTCGATGGCTCTAGGGTATTTATGCAACCAGCTCTAGTATCATAAAGTGCAATGGGCATCGACCAATGGAACAATTTCTTCATTATGGTAGGAGGCGGAGCGGCGGCTCTCGCGGGCTTGGTGTTTATTGCCATGTCCATCAATCTTTCAATCATCACTCAGGATGCAACCCATAAAAATCGCGCCATTGCGACGTTGACGGGCTTCACCGCCGTCTTCATGATCTGCGCATTCGCCCTCATTGGAAATCAAAACTATCAATGGATCGGCGTTGAATGGTTGGTTGTTACGCTCGTTCCGACGATTACTTACATACGAGTTTACGTCCAGGCCACAAAAAAGGGCAGAAGCTCCGTGGGCCTTAGCATCGGTCGCTTCATCGTGGGCACATCTTGTTACGTGGTCCAGATAATAGGTTCAGTCTTACTTATCTCAGGATATGTTGCCGGACTTTACCTGGCCTCCGTAGCTATGGTGCTCTCCTTCGCCTTTTTCATTTCAGCCGCGTGGCTCCTCATCACTGGCATTAACGAAAATCAGGTTTAGACAACTGTCAGAGTCATTCTATCTATAAGGAAGCCTGCTTCCAGAAGGCGGCGATCAAACAGGGACGGTGTGTGCCCCATCCATTCCACATTCTCATCGTGAAATGGATGGGAGACATCGAACCTCGACCATCCCCAAGCCCCATCGCATGCTTTTAGTTAGCCCACCGCGATGGTTTGCCGAGTATAACCTCCCACCGGTGCACAATTGAAGTTGACTGTCTACTCAAATGAAGAACACAACTATAACTCGACCCGCATATCCCATCCCCAACCCGAATTCCCAAGCCCGAGGCCTACCCCCCTCCCCCCCCTTTTTATTTTTTATTTTCTTGCAGATAATTAATTCGATAAGATCGCTCTTCCGCAGACGCTGTAAGACACCATCGCATCAATGCCTTACGATAACAATACTTATAGGAACACATCACCCGCGAAAATCTAAATTTTGCATATGATTACCTTCGCCTTCGAGAAATCCGCCCACCAAGTCACAAAGAGCCATGCCTGAAAGGCATAGCTCTTTGTGACTTGAGTGCGAGTTACTAAAATCTAGCGATTGCAGCGTTTTCGATTCTGTTTTTCACAGAATCCATACTGTCGAGTGGCGTTTCCAAGGGAAAAGCCGCATCCTTTGCTGTCTCGATGCCAAGATGTGAAGCGAAAATACTCTAGCAGTCGGGACCAAAGTCCTTTTCGAAAGCCGCGGCAAGTTTCGCGCCCCAATTGTTCTTAGGCTTGAGTCGGCCGCCAAAGAAGCGAAGGATAGGTGGCTCCTCAAAGAACTCAAGACCACTGATGATATCACGGTGTTCATGAAGCCACTTGATCCGATCGGTCGCATACTCGAAGTGGGACATCGTAAATACGCGCCGCGGAACAGCCAATCGCAATAGCTCGATATCTGAAGGCACATCGTTGCCCTCTTCATCGCGATCCATAGATAGAGTTCCGCGTTCCATTCCGCGGATACCCGATGCAATGTACGTTGCCGCGCCCAGCGCTCCCGCCGGGTAATCGGTTTGCGCAAGGTGCGAGACAAAGCGCCCGGCATCGAGGTGGCAAGCCAGACCGCCCGGCGGCGTAACTACAGGAACTCCGTTCTCAATCAGCCGTCCGGCAAAGTACTTGATGGCATCGGCCGAGGATCCCGCTATTTCAAGATCCGTCATCTCGCGCATACCGACCGCCATAGCTTCGATTTCCTTGGATGACATACCGCCGTAAGTATAGAAGCCCTCGTACACCGGCAGCCAGGGCCGTATAGCTTCGTATAAATCCTTGCGGTTGGTGGCGATAAGTCCGCCCCGGACCATGCAACTCTTGCGCCCCGAGAGATAACAAATATCCGACAATCCCATCATCTCGAGGATGATCTCTTTGATTGACTTATTTGCGTATTTCTGCTCGCGTTGACGAATGAAATATGCGTTTTCCGAAATCAAGCTGGCATCCAACACGAGCGGAATACCAAGGGGTGCGATAAGTTCCTTCACCGCACGCAAGTTAGCCAGCGAAAATGGCTGCCCGCCGATCAGGTTAGTGGTCGCTTCCATCCGCACAAAGGGGATTTTACCAGCGCCATGCTCGTCAATTGCGGCCTTGAGGCGCCCCATGTCCATATTTCCTTTGAACGGATCGCTGCTCTGCGTGTTGAGCGCTTCCGGTCCAAACAGCTCGAGGACAGTCGCTCCCATCAGATTGAAATGCGCCTTAGTGGTGGTGAAGTGATAGTTCATCGGGATATAAGTGCCGGGCTTAATAAAGGTCTTGGCAAGCAGGTGCTCGCAAGCGCGGCCCTGGTGAGCCGGCAACAGATACTCATAACCGAGAATCTCCTTTACCGCGTCCGCTAACTTGTAAAAGCTCTCCGAGCCAGCGTAAGCGTCATCGGCTAACAACATGGATGCCTGCTGATTGTCGCTCATGGCATTAGTTCCACTATCAGTCAACATATCCAAAAAAATGTCACGGGTACGAAGAAGGAATGTATTGTAACCCGCCTCTTCGATAGCTTGGAGCCGCTCGCGAGCCGGGGCCAATCTAACTTTTTGCACAATACGGATTTTGTGCATCTCGATAGGAATTTCGGTGCCATTAGACAGACGAATGCTCATGAGATTACCAATCAACAGTGAATTTGAAGACGCACCAATGATTGCACAGCAAGGAGGCTGGCGCAAATCGCCAATTTCTTGTTTCTAGATTCGGCACTGACTGCCGATCATTTCTCCGCCGACTTTCCGCCAAAAGCAAAAAGCCATGCCGTAGTGGCATGGCTTTTTTGTTGGGTATAATTGCCGGCGATCACCTAATCTCCCACACAGTCACCCGTGCAGTACCATCGGCCCAGCGAGGCTTAACTTCCGTGTTCGGGATGGGAACGGGTGATCCCTCGCAGTATGGTCACCGGCAAACCCTGCCGCGGCGTCTACTCTGTTCCGGATGGTTTCTCCCGGAGACCCGTAGGAACGCGACTGCAATCTGGCGCCAAAAATTTGCTGATACAGAGAATTTGCAACGAAATTGATTGGTCTTACAAGGCTTGCAAGAAGAAAGTCCGCTTGTACTGCGCGGAGTTAATTCTATGGACAAGCCGAACGGGCGATTAGTACTGGTAAGCTTCACGCATTACTGCGCTTTCACACCCAGCCTATCAACCAGATGGTCTTTCTGGGCCCTTCAGGG
>JBEKRS010000034.1:0-57295 GCA_049518535.1 Occallatibacter sp.
GCCTTCAATCTCTGTGACCGGAGCGGCAGGCATAGTGGTAAAGCTGACAGCGGGAGAACTGCTTAACAGCGACGGCACTGTTTCGCAGCGTAGCTCAGGTGGCCCCCAGTGGTTTTCCTATACGCTGCGTGGTTCCGGCGTGGAGAACTGGCACCCGCGCTTTAGCTACTACGGGTTTCGCTATGTGCAGGTGGAAGGCGCCGGAAGAGTGGCCGTACCCGGAAAGGCGCGAATCGTCAGCCTGCGCGGGGAATCGGTTCACTCCTCATCCCGGGAAGTTGGCGATTTTACCTCATCGGATGGGCAGCTCAACCGCATCCATGCATTGATTCTTCGCGCAATCGAAAACAATACTCAGAGCTTATTTACGGATTGCCCCCATCGCGAGAAGCTTGGCTGGCTGGAGGAAGCGCATCTGCTTGCTCCCTCGATGCTCTATGACTTCGACCTTGCCGGCCTGTACGCGGCCACGGCGCGCAATATCGCGGACGCACAGAAGACCGAAGGCGACAAGATAGGCATGGTTCCGGAGATCGCGCCTCAGTATGTGGTCTTCGAGCCCAAATATGATGTCTTCAACGATTCGCCGGAATGGGGAAGCGCTGCCGTTCTTGCGCCCTGGTATGTCTATCAGCGTTACGGCGATCTGCATTTCCTTGCCGCGCAGTATGATGTAATGCGGTGCTATGTTAACTATCTCGCGACCCGCGCTCACGATGGAATCATCGACTACGGACTCGGAGATTGGTATGACATTGGGCCTGGCAATCCTGGCTTATCCAAGCTAACCACCGCTGGGGTGACCGCAACGGCCATTTATTATCAGGACCTGCGCGTGACGGAGAAGACAGCTGCTTTGCTCGGCATGAGCGAGGAAAGCCGAGGCTATCGCGAGCAGGCCGATTTGGTGCGTGGCGCATTTAATGCTCGATTCTTCGACGCTGCGTTGCATCGATACGACAAAGACAGCCAGACTGCGCAGGCCATGCCGCTGGAGCTGGGCATGGTTCCGGTAGCTCAACAGGCCGCCGTGCTCGACGCACTGGTAGAAGACATTCACGCACATCACAATCATGTGACTGCGGGCGACATCGGCTTCCACTATGTAGTGGATGCGCTGCTCGATGCGGGCCGCTCGGATGTGCTGCTGGAGATGCTTGAACGTAACGACGCGCCCAGTTACGGCTATCAACTTGCGCAGGGCGCAACTGCGCTCACCGAAGCATGGGATGCCAATCCTCTGAGTTCGCAGGATCACTTCATGCTGGGTGATGCGGAGGAGTGGTTCTATCGCGGACTGGGCGGAATCAATATAGATTTTTCCATGCAGGGCGCAAAGCGTCTTGTGTTGCATCCCGCCGTTCTCGAGAAAATTGCATGGGTGCACACTCGCTATGAATCCGCCTTGGGGTTAGTTGAGAGTCAATGGAGACGAGGTCCTGAGGAGACGGTGTATGACTTCAGCGTTCCGATAAACACCACCGCGACCATCCAACTGGAAACGGCGTTACCTGCCGCGGTCCGCGTGAATGGCAACGCAGCCTCAAATGCTCGTGGCGAGATCTCAACAAGCATCGGCAAAGACTCAGTTCAAATCGTAGTTGGTTCGGGACGCTATCGCATCCGTGCCGCAAATCCCGCGGAGGGACACAAATGAGGATTGATCGCAAAACCTTGGCGGGATCTCCGCTAATTCTGTTTGCTATTTGCAGTACGCGACTTTTTTGTTGCTCCTTCAACGGCCAGTTACCAGAGCTTGGATCGAGCTACCGAGATGCCGCGCACCTCGTTTGGCCACTTACCAGATACGGCGCAGTAGAAGTGATAGAGCGCTCCATTGTGAAAGATGACCGATGTCTTGTGCGCAAAGGTTTCATCCACGCTGCCGGGCGCTCCCACATCGACTAGGATTTCATCTGCCTTGGTGAAATGATATGGATCGCGGCCCAGTGCCAGCAGTTCACGCGCCTTGCCGTGCGCGTCGAAACCGAAGTAATACATCGCCCATAAATCATGATGACGCACTACAAATGGATTGCTGGCAAAACGCGCATCCCAAGATTCGTGGCCAGGGCTGTTGCCACCATTGGTCAGAATCGGATTTCCTGGGTAACGTGTCCACTGCTTGAGATCGCTCGATGTGGCCACGCCGCTCTGTTCGCGCCATCCGCCGCCTTCACTCTTCGGTAACCTGTCGGTCTTCGCGTTGTAGTAGAGATAGAAGACCCCGGCCTCTTCAACAAGATTGGGCCGGTAGAGTCCCCCATGCTCCCAGGGCGCGCCGTCTGCTGGAAACAGAATCGGATCGGTCAATTCCCAATGCAGCAGATTGTCGCTCCAGGCCAAGCCGATAACCGCAGCACCCTCTTCATAACCCACATTTGGATACGCATTCCAAGCGCCGAGATAGCGGCCGTACACTTTCTTTAGCTTTCCCTGCGAGGTGAGTCCGCTTTCTCGCACGATGCAGCTTAAGGCTATGTTATAGCGTGTGTAGCGCGAGTTAGGGTCGCGGCGCGCAATGCAGCCCAGGCGATCCCAGTGAATCAGATCGGAGGACTTGGCCAGGCCGGTTTGATAGCCTTGGCCGTCGAAGCCGATGTAGAGCATATAGAAATCACCGTGATGATAGAAGACAAATGGATCGTCTACTGTCTTGCTGTCAAATGCATCAGGTTCCGTAGACGCGCTCAACACCAACTTGCCGTACTTATAAGGTGTGCGAAACGGCGCAATCGCTTTCTCGCTGGGGCTCTCCGCAAGGAGGCTGTGCTCCCTAAGCAGCGGCAGGCCTGCAAGAACCATCCCCAGTCCGCCGGCAAACCCTCTGCGCGTGAGTGTTCCTTTCATCTCTGTCCCCCACTTGATTGCGAATCAATGCACATCAGATTCCAGTACAGCAACGCCCTGCGGATCGAGCGCAACTTCAGTCAGACCGTGTTGGTCTCCAAGCACATTCCACATCGCCGCAGGCAGCTCGACATGTGCGGCGGCCGCACCGTGATTGATGAGCACGAAGACCACGCGGCCCTTGCCAACACGCCGGCATACTTCTACATCCGCAGGAAGCGCGCCAAATTCCGGTTCGATGTTTGCCTCGTGGGTCATCCATTGCAGAGTTGAGCGCATCAGCGCCGGATCTAGAACAGCACCAAGATAAGTGATGCGGCCGTTGCCCACGCGACGGGAGATCATGGCCGGCTGTCCATCGAGCCATCCGTTCGCTTTTCCATAGCGCAGCAGAATCTCCCCGGCGTTCTTATCGGCTTGTGTTGAGAGCTGCTCGGCCCACACAACAGCTGTGCCCGTACCCACGGAGCCGCTTACCGGCACAGGGGCCTCTAGTGCGTAGAACTGCTCGACGCGGCCGCCGAGCGCGTCGACAAGCGGACCAGGTTGGCGCTGGACGTTTAAAGAGTTATGCTCATCCTTCATGCCCGAGCGCGGCCCCAGCACCAGATGCCCCCCGTTCTGAACGTAGGTCAGTAGCCGTGCAGCAACCGTGGCGGAGATGACGTTGAGGCTAGGCGCGACCACCAGCTTGTATCTATCAAGAGGAGCTTCAGCGCTCACAATATCTACAGTGAGCTGCCGCTCGCGCAGCGCGGCGTAGTATCCAAGCAGTACGTCAAGCTGATCGTAGTTGCGGCTGTGAGGTTGGAAATCGATGGCCCAACGGCTGTCATAGCTGTGCAGCACCGCCACTTGAGCTACTGGTGCGGTGCCCTCCAGATAATGTGCGGCGCGTTCGAACTCACCGCCGGTCTCCGCGATCTCTGCATAAAGCGGCAGCTGTCCACCATCCGGTCCGACGATTGCGCCGTGGTATTGCTCCTGGCCATTCAATGCATTGCGCCACTGCCAATAAAGCACCGCCTCCGCGCCGTGACCGATTGCCTGCCAAGCCATGGCGCGCGTCTCGCCCCGGTCAAGCGAATTGTTTATCGGCGCCCAGTTCACTGAGCCCGGCTGCATCTCCATTACCCAAAAATTGGATCGCTTCCAGCCGCGCACAAAGTCATGCATGGCTTCATTCCGAGCAACGTTCAAATGACCTTGGCCCACGTAATCGTCCCAGGAAGCAAGGTCAAGTTCGTCGTTAATTTCGTAATGATCGAAGTTATCCGACCAGCCAAGGCCTCCGAGATTGGTTGTGATGAATTGCCGATTCTCGGCGAAGATGCGAATAGCCGCCACCTGCACATGCTGAAAGTCACGCCATGTGTTGCTGACGAAATGACGATGCTCCAGCAACAGCCCTGGATTGCCTCCCGCGGAGGGCAAGGGAATTTCATCCCAGCGGTCATACGTCTGGCTCCAATAGGCTGTGGCCCAAACCCGGTTCAATGCGTCGAGCGTGCCAAAGCGCAGCTTCAGCCATGTTTGAAACTGCCGCTTCGTCTCTGGGTCGAAGGACTCATCGCTGTATTCATTGCCGATCTGCCAGCCGATCACATTGGGATCGTGACCGAAGCGCTTGGCCAGCCGCTCCGCGATCTTTTCGCAATAAACGCGATAATGCGGGTTGGCATAGTTGAATTGCCTGCGCGCGCCGTGTTCGGCAAGACGGCCTGTTGCGTCCATGCGCAGCGTTTCGGGATGTGCCGTAGTCAGCCAGGCAGGAGGAGCATCGGTCGGCGTGCCTAACACCACGGCGATGTGATGTTTTTCAGCCAGCCGCACCGCACGTTCCAGCCATTCCAGATCGAACTTGCCCTCGGCCGGTTCCATGCGGCTCCAGGCAAACTCACCTACCCGCACCACATGCAGGTGCGCTGCTTCCATCAGTTGCAGGTCCTGATCCCAACGCGACTCCGGCCACTGTTCCGGGTACCAGGCAGCGCCGAGCAGCGGGGGGGGGGCCTGCGCACAGAGGGGGCCGCACACGAAAGCAAAAGCCATTAGCGCAACTGCAATACGAAGCACGCGCCTTATCGCTATCGCCGCAAGATCGGTTTTAGATGTAAACATGCACACTTGCAAATTTCTATCATACGGAACTCTGGTGGAATACCCAAGTGAACTGTACACTCTTCAAAAAACCGATGGAGTTGCGTAGCTTTTTGCAGCACCCTCACACAAATATAGACAATACTCTCTTATGGTGCTGGTTACAGTATGGTGAAGAGGTGGACCAGCGGCAACCGTGCGCATGATGCCACTTAGGAACATGAACTGACTATGGAATTTCTGGGCAAGAAGTTTTATCAGATTGCGAACGAATACTCCTATGGACGGGAATTGGTTCACGAGCAGAAGGCTTATCTCATGCTTGCCGAACGCGGGGCAATCTATAGCGATGACAACGCACAAGGCAAGGTGGCGCAAACCATCCTCGAAGGTAACTGGAAGCAGCGCGACGACATCGATGCCTATGCATGGATGAAACTCACCCCGTAAAACAGCACAGCGGCCATAGCCAACAAGTGGAGATCATGGAGAAGAACCCGGAGCTGAAACGCAAAATCGGCGATCGTTGTCAAATTATCGGGCTCGGCGTTAATAACCGACATTGGAACATGCAAGGACGCATGTTCCAATGTCGAGTCACATTTAAAATGGAGGGCTAGAATCCCCCGTCGACGATCCAGCGTTTCTCAGGATTATCGTTGCGCACAGCCAGATTGTGCGCTTTCACCGTGCCATCGGACAGACGAATTTCATAGGGGACAAAGTAGCCAGGGTAGAGTCCCGACTTGAACGGAACGCCGATGGATGTGGAGAGAATCGTGAGATGCCCAAAATAGTTTTTGAAAGAGTCTGGGACCGTCTTGGCGGGATAAACACCCAACACTGCATTCCAATCTTTCTGAGCACAGGCGTTGAAGAAGTACTTCGCGACATCCTGGGGGCCGAGCAGATTGGAAGCGGGAGCGGCCATCTGCTCCGGTGCAACTAACTGCGTGGCGCCTTTCGGTATTTGAAGCGCAAACAACGAGTCTGGAAACGCTTCATTGTAGCGAATGTCATTCAGTTCAAGTAGAACCACATCCTTGTTGTCTGCGTGAATCATAACTCGCAGGCTTTTGAGCCGCTTGGTCGCGGAATCGAATTGATAGATGCAGGTATGATCCGATTCTCGAATCGATTTGTTTTTTGTCCAGGAATCTGTGGTCGCGCCTTCCGCCTTGCGACGAATTGTCATGGTCGCGATTCCATCCGCTTCAGTAACGGTCGCATCGGACTGTTTCGCTTCAGCGGAATCTAATTCGTTTTGTAGAACGCCCTCTGGGTTGAGCAAGGGACGCAGCCACTCGACCAGGCCCGCTTGCGGCGACGCCTTCATATATTGATTGGTCGAGCTAATAAGTAGCGTAGAGGACTGGCCATCCATGACCACCATACGGCCGGTCTTTTCGACGCGCCAGCGGCGAGGATTGTATTGACTCCATAACCCCAGAGGAACGAAATCATATTGCGCACCAATCAGTTCAAAGTTATCTCCGGGAATCGTTCTCATGCGGCCTGTCATGTGCACAGTCTGCACGTTGCTCATGGCATCGACAGACTGCGCCAGCACGCTGAATGCCGCGTTTCCCCCCGAAAAGTGTCCGCCGCCCAAATGACCCGGCAAAAAGGGTAGCGACAAAAAAAGCAGGGCTGTTGCACAAGTGGCAAGAGTCCAGCGGTGCCATTTTTGCAAGTGCCAGAAGTTTCCGGTTGTTTGCGTTTCAGGTGCTGCTGCATTCGCAATCGCGTTCATGGTCTTGGCTCCAAATTGATGTGAAGCCGCGATTCGCGGGAATTGCCGCAGCACGTCGAAGAGTTGTTGTTGCTCCTCAAAATAGGCACGGCAATCCGGGCAATCTTCCAAATGCTCACGAACCAGTTTCGCCTTCGGACTCTCTTCCTTGTCGAGCAAATCAGTTATTTCACGGATAGCTTCCTGACAGTTCATCTGGTTCCTCCTTTTGCCTGGAGCGCACGGCGCAACTTGTCGAGGCCGTATCGAAACCGTGACTTCACCGCAGGTAACGATGCGCCAACGACCACTGCTACATCGGCGAAGGACAGATCCGATAAGACTCGAAGCCGGATAACTTCGGCTTGCTGCTTTGAAATACCATCGAGCAATTGATTGAGTCTTTCCGCCTGTTCCTGCTCCGCTACCTCGGAGAAAGCGTCCTCGTTGGAGGCGAACCGGTCGATCAGAGGCTCCACCGGGTGCCGTAACCGCGCCCGGTGATGATCTATGCAGCGGTTGCGGACCATGCGAAACAGATATAGTCGAACTTCTGTAACCTGCTTTCGCTGGATGCGCTCCCGAAAGGCCTGTACATAGACGTCCTGCACCGCGTCTTCTGCGTCATCGCGATTTCCCAATTGATGAAATGCAAAGTTGACCAGGTCGTCTTGAGTGGCTTCGACAAGACGCTCAAATTGCGCGACAGTCTGGGGCCAGCCCTCGATTTGTTGCGCCGTGGTGAGCATATGTGAATCGCAACTTCCAAATGTACAACGTTGGCGCGGCCGGAAAAGATTTAGAAAAGGCGAAAATTGTGGAGCTAAGATGCACTCAGTCACCTCATTTGGTATTGAATAGCAGCCGCATAATCACTGTTATCGACGCGCAAATCCTGGTTTGCAGTCATCGAGCAAAAAATTTTGTACATAAAACAAAAGCCACTAAACCAAATCCATGCTGAAAACTAGGTCCTATCTATTTTAATATCTGTAATTTGCCGCCACTCATTCGAATTAATCCCCGGAAGCGTGCAACTGGCCTGGGCCAGACAGGATGCAAAGGAACGCGAGTCGAGCGATGATGGTCCCAGCCGGTCGGATGACAGCTACAGCCCGTGCCGACATTGGTGCCCGGTTTCAAGCCCGACCGGTAAGCCGGCATGGCAACTGGAATATTGCGTCTTCTGGCCGGGCTGATCGCAGTGTGACGGCCTCACTCCCAGCGAAAGACCTTTGCCGACAGCGCCGTGCAAACAAGAAACACCACGGCCAGGGCTGCCACATCGGTCAAGTGGCTCCGCCATCCATCGCCATTCCAGATCCCCTGAAGGAGGCGAACGGCGTAAGTGAACGGCAATACCTTGGCCACGGCTTGAAATCCCGGTGGTAACAGCTGAATTGGCACAAACAGACCCGAGAGGACGATCATGGGGTACAGGATGACGGCGCCGATCGGCTGCGCAAACCGCGCTGTTGGCACGATGCTGGCGATGAGAAAGCCGATTGACGAGATGCTCCAGGTGGTGATGAGCAGAGCAATGGTGAAGGAGAACAACGGCGCATGAATGCCGGGCGGGAGGTAGCGATTGCCGGCCAGAAACATCAGGACCAGCGTTGCGGCGGTGAGTATCAGCTTGACGACGACGTGAGCGGTAAGGATGGTTTGCGGGCGCAGAGGTGTGGCGCGAATCCGCTTGAGAATTCCGCCCTCGCGATAGATCGAGATGATTGTGACCAGCGAAAGCACCGCGCTGACGGCAATCAGAATTGACACGAGAACTGGCACACCCGCGCGGGAAAAACTGCTTACGACCGGCGAGGGAGGCGTGAGCCTGTTGTTGGCGAACCGGCCCAGAACCACGAAGAGCAACACTGGAACCACGATGGAGCCGAAAGCGCCCATCGGCTCGCGCATGAAGACCTTGATCTCGATCCACGTCAATTTCCAAAGCCCGCGCAGCATCGCTCTCCGCTCCTACTCACGAATGAAGTGACCGGTAAGTTTGAGAAACACATCTTCAAGGTTTGGGAGAATAGTGCGGAAATCGGTGACCCGGATCCGATTCTCCGAGAGGCAATGAATCACATCGGTCACCAGGTCGTCTCCTCTGCCGCGAATGGTAAACCGCAGACCGGTGCGCACCGCGGACTCAACTCTGGGAATCGCGTTGAAGTGCTCTTCGGCGGTCGGGTTATCGGTATCAAGAATGACCGTTCGTTCCGGGCAGTGACGGGCGACGAGCCGTTCCGGGCTGTCCATGTCAATGATCCGTCCATGCTCGATGATGGCTACACGGTCGCACAACCGCTCGGCCTCATCCATGAGATGCGTCGTCAGGAAGACGGTTTTGCCGTGTACGCGGATTTCACGTACCAAGTCCCAGATCGCTCGTCGCGCCTGCGGGTCAAGCCCGGTAGTCAGCTCATCGAGAAAGACGACCTCGGGATCGTTGATCAACGCAAGAGCAATAAATAGCCTTTGTTTCTGTCCTCCTGAGAGATTCATGAACCAGGCGTCGCGCTTTTCAGAGAGGCCGAGCTGTTCGAGCAGCCGCTCAGTATTAACCTTTTTCTTCCGGTAGAGCGATGCCCAGAGGTCTACCGCCTCCCAGACCTTGATTCGCTTTTGCAACTGAGCCTGCTGGAGCTGAACCCCAATTCGTTCCTGCAACTTGTAGACTTGGCGAAAGGGATCAAGGCCGAGGACGGAGATGGCGCCGCGGTCGGGCTTGCGAAGGCCTTCGATGCATTCCATTGTGGTGGTCTTTCCCGCGCCGTTGGGCCCGATAAGCCCGAATATCTCCCCTTCATTGACCGTGAACGACGCCTCGTCGACAGCCACTGTGCGGCCATAGGTCTTGCGGATTGCAGAGACTTCAATCACAGGGGGCATGAAGGATGCTTTTGGTGGCGGCAGATTCGCGGAACCTAAACCGGAGTGTACCTCACTGGCTCGGATCGCAGGTCGAGGCTACCAACGACGATTCTGTCACAAAAAATGAGGTCAGGAAAAATCGTTTACAAGCCGCTAGGATCGATCCTTACCGCAAAAGTCGCTGCGACCGGAAGCTCGTGATTTGCCGCAGGAAGTGAGGTACCGTAGGCTCCCTGAACCCGATGCGCTGAAATCGATGAAGCCATCGCTCGGTTCTGTTGCAATGCCTGGAGGTACGGCGTTTGGGCAGGGTCGGCGGATTTTACCAGGATGAAGGGATCACTGCGGAGGCGCGGGACTCGGCGTCGGAAATCTAGCCTTGAACAAAGTAGTCCTCGTACCTATCTTTGGCGTTGAGAGCAGCATTCACGCAATACGAGCAGGCACCATCGACCATGACAAGAATGAGGCCGTTCGCATAGGCGCCAACATCCGAGCAGTTGGACCAATTCAGGAGTTCCAGGACCGAACCAATGATATGGAAATATGCCGTTGCACTTAAGGTACAGACTAGTCTCTTCATTCCCCGTCACTTCGCACAACAACCCAACACTCACCGACGTCAGTGCTTCAAAAATCCATGACTCCCCTTTACAAACCCTGCACCTTTGGGCGTGTATTTTCGTGCATTGAGCGAGCGCTTTCAATGCACGACACCGCACCAAACGTCCGGACGGCTAGCGAGCGTTTTCATTCCGCCCTGCGTCCAACTGGACATAGACATCTGAGGTGAAACAATCAAGACCTCTCTGCCTTTGCAGCCCGAGTTAAGGCCCGATCGAGAGACTGCGTCTGCGTAAGATCCGACTGAGGAACTACTTTTCGAGGCTGTACGGCGAAAGACCGGCTTGAAAAACACACGATGGAAGCATCACCCAGGCGATAGGAAGCGCTCGGGTGATCGCAGGTATGCGCGTACACCTAGTTATCATCGTGTTGCCCGAATCGGCCGCCACTTACAATTCGACCCCTGCTCGCGGAGTGTCCCTGAGCCTTCGCGCAAGCTAGCCTCTTCTTTGCCAACGGCCCGGCAACCTGCTGGGCGCAAGACCTATATAGCCTTGTCTTCCGCCGTCAGGGTGCGTCACCGGCGCGTGAGCGAATTCCTTCGGAAAGGGTTCGTCCCTCACGCCGGCTGGAGACAGGTTGGCGCGCTTCTTCCAACGACAGACCAAATCCGAATCCCCCAAAGGAGTTGCAAATGTCGAATTCCAAGAAGATTCCCCTCAAGGGCACAGAGCTTACATCTCTTCCTGGAGCACGTGCCATCGGCCCCACCGATCCACATCAACTCATTGAAATTTCCGTTGTGCTCCAGCATCGCCAGCCTCTACCGAAACTTGAAGAGGAAAGCAATTTCCTCACCCACGCCGACTTCGAAAATAAATACGGAGCCGATCCCACGAAGGTTAGCAAGATCATTCAATTCGGCCGCGATCACAACCTGCAAACGCTCGAACGCGGGGACGAAGTTCTGCGACGCACCGTAACCCTGGCCGGGACCGCTGCCAACATGGAGAAGGCTTTCGGCGTCGATCTGACTGAGTTTGAATATGAGAACGGAAGCTATCGTGGACACTCCGGAGCCATTCAAATGCCCGAGGATTACGCTGCTTTCGTTTCCGGTGTATTCGGTCTCGACAATCGCCCAGTCGCCAATCCGCACATCCGTTTTCGTGGCGCCAACCGTCCCTTTGGTGCTCGCGCTTCCACCGTGTCCTACAAGCCTCCGCAAATCGCCCAACTTTACGGCTTCCCGCAGGATGCAACCGGTGCTGGCCAGACCGTCGGCCTCATTGAATTCGGCGGCGGCTATCGTCCTGCCGACGTCCGGGAGTACTTCCATGACCTCGGCCAACAATCTCCCGCGGTCAAATGCGTCTCAATCAATCACGCTGAAAATCGTCCCACCACCCCGCACAGCGCCGACTCCATTGTCATGCTCGATATTGAAATGGCAGGCGCTGTCGCGCCCGGCGCAGGCATTGCCGTCTACTTCGCGCCCAACAATGCCCGTGGATTCCAGGAAGCCTTCAGCGTCGCCATTCACGATCAACTCAACAAGCCGCGCGTCCTCTCCATCGGATGGGGAAACTCGGAGGTCAACTGGTCCCAACAGTCGATGGAAAGCTTTGGCCAGTTGGCGCAGGAGGCGGGCCTGCTCGGTATCACCGTCTGCGTCGCGGCGGGCGAAACCGTCTCCACGGATGGCTTGAGCGAAAACAGTAACATCGTGGACTTTCCGGCATCGTGTCCCCATGTGCTGGCCGCCGGAGGCACACGTCTCATAGCAGTGAACGGTGCTATTGACAGCGAGACCGTGTGGAATGGTGGAGTCAACGGAGGAGCCACCGGAGGCGGATTCAGCAAGGCCTTTGCCCGTCCGCCGTGGCAAGGTACCGTCGTGGCGCAGTCTGGACGCGGTGTTCCGGATGTGGCCGGCAACGCCGATCCTGAAACCGGCTTTGAAATCCTAGTGGATGGACACCGCGAAGTGGTGGGTGGAACCGCAGCCGCTGCGCCGCTGTGGGCGGGCCTGGTCATCCTGCTCAACCAAAAGCTCAACCGGCGTCTGGGCTTCATCAACCCCGCTCTTTACAGCATTGACCAGTCCAGCGGATTCCACGACATCAACCTCGGCAACAACGGTCTCAATTCCGCCTCGTACGGGTGGGACCCGGTCACCGGCCATGGCACGCCGATGGGCAGTCAGCTTCTGCAAGCTTTGGCAGAGGCGCGCGCACAGAAGTCAGAACACGTCCACGCCGGAAGCGCGCGTTAAGCCCGCTCACCGCGTCAATCCTCAACTGCTTTGCAACATTTCCGGGATGGCTGCTTCGTCAAGGCATCCGTCCCGTTTTTTGTTCACTGGAAATTGAAGCATTTTGCCCATTCTGACTTACACCCGAAGCACTCATGCAAACGAAGACAATGAAGCATCACAAGATGAGGGAGGCTTCTTACAACCCAGCGCTATAGTTGCCAAACTCGAACTCGTGCGAAGCGCCCTCCGGAAGGCTCTACCGCGTTCGGAGATCTGCAAGCTCTCCCAAGTTTAGGCAAGGCATTCGCAATTTGCTTCGGCACCTATCTCTTATGGGTGGGGAAGCAAATCGTTAACTTCGTAGGGCACTCCTTTATGGATTCCACTAACTTGGCCGAGAGAACTGGAAAGTCTGCTGAAAGCGGAGCCTGGCTGTGGAGACGACTAATTCCACAGGGTTGGTGCTGTTGGTGATGACTTACGCGACGATTCTCTATCCTAGCGCCTTCTGGAAGATTGCTCTGGCGCTGGCGGGTTGGTTCCTCTTTGCGCGCGCATGGCTGAGAAATCGGTCACACTGGTCAGCGTGGCTTCGTCCATGAGCTATGCTGCCTCCATGGCAAGAGCTCACAAAAACCAGCGGTGACCAACTTTTACTCGCTACAGTGCACCGCTCACGCGGGGCACTGTGGTCTATTTTTGCTCTGGCGCGCACACACTGACTGCGTTCTGTGCATCGCCCACACATGTCAGCATTCCAGCCGCCAACCAACCAAGACCTTCCGGGTGGAATCCAAAGGCGGGCATTTGATAAACTCCAATCTCAAACCCGTGTTCGTCACCGATCCTCTTCCTCCTGACCGGATTGCGGAGTGAACAGATGCCCATCAAACTGAATGTGAACAATATTGCCGCGACGGTGGACGTGCAGCTGGATACTCCCCTCTTGTGGGTACTGCGCGACACATTGAACCTCAAAGGCGCTAAGTACGGGTGCGGGATTGGCCTTTGCGGTGCCTGCACGGTGCTGGTAGGTGGCCACGCAGTGCGATCCTGTATGACGCTTGTCGGATCCGTGGTGGGCGAGCCGATCACTACCATTGAAGGGCTTTCACCGGATGGTCTGCACCCGGTTCAGGTCGCCTGGGAGACGCTGGATGTGCCGCAGTGCGGCTACTGCCAGGCTGGGCAGATTATGTCTGCCACCGCCTTGCTGGCGCGCACGCCTCATCCCACCGATGCGGATATCGATGCGGCCATGAGCGGCAATCTATGCCGCTGCGGGACCTATACGCGAATTCGTCAAGCCATTCACCAAGCAGCAGAAGCGGGCGCCGCTGTCTACACGAAGTGAAAGGAGGCGAACCGATGCGTATGAATCGTAGACAATTCCTGCGGTTGACGGCCCTTGCGGGCGGCGGCCTCGCTTTGGAACTTTATCGCCCGTCGCTGGCCGCGGCTCAGGGACCGGGAACACCTCCAGACCTAACGCCACAGGCCTTCATCCACATCGCTCCGGATGGCGTGGTGACTATCATGGCGCGCGCGTCAGAGTCCGGTCAGGGCATGCGCAACATGCTGCCCATGCTGATTGCCGAGGAACTGGATGTCGAATGGAAGGATGTTCGCGTCGAGCAGGCCGACCTGAACGAGAAGATTTACGGGCGTCAATTCTCCGGAGGCTCCCATAACACGCCCCAGGGCTGGGAACCGATGCGCCGCGTCGGCGCAGCCGGCCGCCAGTTGCTGATCGCTTCTGCCGCGCAAACATGGGGTGTGTTGGCAGAGGAGTGCACCTCGCAACCGGGCCGGGTGCTTCACTCCGTCTCCGGGCGCTCTGCAGGTTATGGGGAACTTGCTACAAAAGCCGCCGCGTTACCCGCGCCTGCACTTAGCGGCGTCAAACTCAAAGATCCCAAGGATTACCGCATCATCGGCCACTCGCAGCGGGGCGTCGACACCCACGCGATTGTCACCGGCAAGCCGCTGTTCGGCATCGATGTGGAAGTGCCGGGGATGTTGTACGCAGCGATTGAGAAGGCTCCTGTCTTTGCCGGCAAGGTGAAGAATGCAAACGTCGACAAGATCAAAACGCTGCCGGGTGTGCGTCATGTCCTAGTCATCGAAGGCGGCATCACTCCCGCCGCCTTCACACCGTGGGAGCCGGGCATGGAGCCGGGTATCGCAATCGTGGCCGATACCTGGTGGCAGGCGCAGCAGGCTCGCAAACAGCTCAAGATTGACTGGGATCTTGGCCCCACCGCCACGCAAAGCACCGAGGGTTTCAGGACGCGTGCAAATGAACTTCTTAAAGCACCGCCCGCAAGTTCACTGCGCAAGTATGGCGATGTGGACTCCGCGCTCAAGTCGTCGGCCAAGGTGGTCGAAGCAACTTATGAGTACCCTTTCATTGCTCATGTCACGTTGGAGCCCCAGGGCGCCACCGCGCACTTGAAAGATGGCAAATTGGAGATGTGGTCCACTAGTACGCTGCCTGGCAATGGCCTCTCACTAGTCGCCAAAACTCTCGACATCCAGGAAAGCGACATCACCACTCACATGGTGCGATCGGGTGGGAGCTTTGGCCGGCGCCTGCAGAACGACTACCTGGTTGAGGCCGCATGGATCGCCAAGCGGATTGACGCGCCGGTCAAGTTGCTTTGGTCTCGCGAAGACGACATTGCACACGACCCCTTCCGCCCCGGCGGAACGGTGAGCTTGAAAGGCGGCCTCGATGCACAGGGCAAGCTCATTGCCTGGCGGCATCACTTCATCACTTTTGGCGATGAAAAGAATGCAACCTCCGGCGGCGGCATCGGGCAGGATACATATCCTGCCGGTTTTCCGCCGGCTTACGCGCTTTACACCTCGAAGCAGCCGCTCATGTTGCGCACCGGGGCGCTTCGCGCTCCCGGCGACAACGCATACTGCTGGGTGGCGCAGTCCTTTCTTGACGAACTGGCTCATGCAGCCGGGCGCGATCCGCTCGAGTTTCAACTCGAACTGCTCGGCAACAAGCAGTCTCCGTGGTCCTCTGGGGAACACGACCCCGTGGGCGATCACGAGCCGTCAGGACAAGAGGCTCTCATCCCGGAACGGTTCAAAGGAGTGCTTGAGTTAGTCGCTGAAAAGTCCGGCTGGGCGAAGCGGAGCCAGACACTGGGTCGCGGCATGGGAATCGCCGCATGGTTCTGCCATTTGGGTTACTTTGCCGAAGTTGCCGATGTGAGTGTTGACGCACAAAACAAGGTGACGGTGCATCAGGTCTGGGCAGCTGGCGATGTCGGCAGCCAGATCATTAACCCCGCAGCGGCGGAAAGTATGGCGCAGGGCGGCATCATCGAAGGCATGGGCTACCTGGCGCAGCAGATCACTATGGCAGACGGCAAAATCGAGCAGTCAAACTTCCATAACCACCCCCTGATGCGCATGAGGCAAGTTCCGAAAATCGAGATATATTGGCGCAAGACCGACTACGCTCCGACTGGACTCGGTGAGCCAACACTGCCGCCGATTTTGCCCGCGGTTACCAATGCCATTTTTGCTGCAACGAGCAAGAGAATTCGCACGCTGCCACTCAAGCAGAGCGGCTTCAGTTGGGCTTGAGACTGGCTTAACCGGAGATCGCCGGCGCGGCACCGCGCACTTCGCTGAGTGGCAGCGCCGTGGCTCCGGTAAGAGACTTTTGGATCTCTGTAACGACTGAAAGCGCGATAGTCTCCGGCGATTCCGCGCCCAGGTCCAGGCCGGTGGGAGAGTGGAGTTCCGCCAACCAGTGCTCGACCCACGCAATGTTTGAGGAGTTTGGATCGGCAGACAGGTTGAGCAGGCGGGCGGCTTCGGCGAGCAGTTCGCGAGTCCGGCGCTGCGGTCCAAGCACACCAATGTATGCAGGCGCAGCATCGAGCGCCAGCAGTGAGGCCAGGGCGCGTGAGTCCTGCTCAAAGCTATGACTCATTACCACGGCAGCATCTTGCGAGCGCAGATTGGCAAGCACCGGCTTCCTCCCGGCAGAGTTGATCGCATGCATTTCTTCGACTGGCAGGATATGAGTCTCATCGGCGGAAGAGAAGCGTTCGGGAGTAGCGAGTTGAGATCGCCCGTCGGCAACGGTGACATACCAGCCCAATGTTTTTCCCAACTCGAGCAGCGGCTGGGCATCGTCGCCTGCTCCGAAGATCCACAGACCGGGTCGGGCGGGGCGGAAGTCGGTCCAAATGCGCACTTCTGTTCCACTAAGTGAGAGCCTGGTCTCCGTGGGCCCCCCGCTTGCCAGCGCCACTTCCGCAAGGCTTTGAAGCGGATCGGAAACCCTGAACGAAGGGTCCACCGTCTGTTCCGGCCCCAGCCCAGCAAACGCACGCCGTCCCATCTGCTCGCCCTCCAGAATGGTCGCCACGGCTATCGGCATGCGCCGCCGGAACGCTTGTTCAAGTGCGTTAAGCAGCGGAGCAGCGGTTGAACGGCGCTCCAGCAGCAGCCAGACCACGCCGCCACAGCCGGAACCATAGGGGTGGTCGCCGTCCTCTTCAACGGTGGAATAGCGCTGTATGGATGTGCCATTGGCGGTGTACCACCAGGCGCGACGGGCAACCTCTGCTTCGAGGCAACCGCCACTGACGGTGCCTGCGCGGCGGCCGTTTTGAGCTAGCAGCATGCAGGTGCCGGGCTTGCGATAACTGGGTCCCTCAACAGCGATGACCGTGGCGAGTACGTAGTCCGCCCCTTCAGATTCCAATTCACGCCACAGCTGCAAGATACGCTGGAGATCGGTCATGGAACTATTCTCGCTCAAACCTCACATGTCGATGAGCAACCGTGCTGCGTTTTTGTCCATGAGGATTGAGAATGCTCTCGAAGTGACGGGCTACCCAGTACACTGGTGTCGATGAATGTCGGTGCCATTGTTCTTGCTGCCGGGGCTAGCCGCCGCCTGGGCCAGCCCAAACAGCTGCTCATGCACGGCGGCGAAATGATGATCGAGCGCTCGATCCGTCTGGCCAGCGAGGCCGGGGCTGCTCCCGTGATCACGGTCCTTGGCGCCTATCACGAATTGATCCGCGAGGCGGTTCGATTGAGCAATTTCACCCCCGTCATCAACAGCGCCTGGGACCAGGGGATTTCGACCTCAATTCAGACGGGCCTTGATGCTGTTCTGAAGAGCGACCCGCAAACTCCCGGAGCCTTGGTTCTTGCCTGCGACCAGCCACGACTTTCGGTCGAACACCTGCGCGCAATGCTTGAGGTGTTTTGTGCGCGAGCAGCGTTGGCCATTGTGGCCTCGGCTTACAAAGGCGTCGTTGGCATTCCCGCTGTGTTTCCCCGCGAGGTCTTTGCCGAACTGCGTGCGCTCCGTGGCGACAAGGGTGCGCGCGCCCTATTGATGAAGCCACCGTGCCCTTTGGTTACACTTCCATTTCCTGGTGGCGAGATTGATATTGATCTGCGCGCCGATATGGGCCACCTCGAATAGCGTGATCCATTGCGCTGCTCAAGCAAACACAATGGCGCAGAATATCGGGCAGGCGACAGCGCGGGAGGTGGTCTTGCACTTACGCTCAGCCGGCAACTCCGGGTACCGGGCCAATGTGAAAACGCGAATTCCCTCGTGCTCCGTCTCCCTCATACGACAGCGGTGGTACAACGCTCTTGGCGGCATCGGGTTCTTTGGCTTGGACTTGAGAACACTTTCGCGAAGACGTTTCGGGAAAATGTTCTTGACTCGGATTCTCCACAGAACTCCTCGAACTGACGCCCTGCTTCTTGCTCACGATTCCTTCAGGCGTGGTTACTGTTTGGGAATAGTAGTGGGGCGTTGTTTGAATCGTTTTTCTGGCCTGCTTTTCAGAAGAAACCGAGACTAAAGACGATTTTGCTGGCAGTCCTTCCCGATAATCGCATCGCCAGCTACGCTTCGGAGGCTTGCATCCTCGATCCCCGTTCGATTGCCTGTTTGGAGTGCAACCGCAATGTGTCCTCTGATTATTCTGCGACCGGCGCGGCACTGCGCTCGCGGCTCTTTGTGGTCAAAAAAAACCGTTGTCGAGTTGAAAGCTTGCTCAGAAATTGTAGCCGGACTCAAAACCGAGTTCCTTTGCACTCCGAGCAATTTCTGGCGAGGCATCCCTGCAATCTCGACTACGATTATGTAGCTTAAGAACCGCTCCTTTGTCACGTCCCGATCTAATTTCTGTGAGGCACCGTCTTTTTGTGCCGCAACGCAGACCATGTGATTCCCGCTGCGATGTAGCCGACATAGATGTAGGGAATGCGCGCGTGCATCTCGTCGGTCGTGGATCGCAGGTCGAAGACCGCAATCAGTATCAAGACGATGACGGTGAGGATGCTGGTGGCGGCGACCATGTGAGAATGCTGGCCCAGTGCGCGCCGAGCGAAGGGCAGCGCGAGCGCCACCAAGACGTAGGCGGTGAGAAAGCCGAAGACGGAGAGGGATCCCATCCAGTCGTACATATCTGATCCAGCAACGCCGCGCAAAGCCAGCCCTGCAGTGGCGACAAACATGAGCCCGGCCGACAAGGCAATGGCACCCCCAGGCGTCCCGTGGCGCCGGTTGGCACGCCCGAACATCGCCGGAAGCAGCCCACCACGTGCCATGCGCATGAGGACGCGCGCCGCCGCCGTCGTGCAGGCCAGCACACAGGCAAACATGCTTACCCATGCGCCGAAGTCGATGGCCACGCCAAGCGGAGAAACGCCGGCCTTGGCTGCCAGTTGATGCAGTGGGCTGGCGGAGTCGCTGAGTTTGCCAGATTCGCCTCGGAAGCCCAGGACCTCCGAGTAAGAGCAGAGCATGAAAAAGATTCCAGCCAGAATGGCGCATTGCATTACCGCGCGAGGAATGGTGCGCAGCGGGTCGCGCGCCTCGCCGCCCAGCGTGGTTGCGCTTTCGAAGCCCACAAAGCTGAACATGGATAGCACCAGAGCCGGTCCCAACGCAGGGAGCGAGACCCTCTTGAAGCGGAATTGATCCAGATCTAGATGCAGGCCAAAATGGATCAGCAGGAGCGCCAAAACAATCACGATGAGACCGACAGAAACCATCTCGATCCATAACATCAGTTCGGCCGATAGCTTCACATCGCGATAGGCAACGAGTCCTGCAACGGCGCAGACCATAGCTAACGTGGGCAGAACCGGCGGAGCCCGATGGAGAAACTGTTGCGCAAGCAGGGTCGTGTAATAAAGTGCGCCGCCGGCCACGGATGCGCCAGTGGCCAGATAGGCCAGCAGCAGGCCCCAGGCAGCCGTCACGCCAAAGAAAGGCGGCAGCGTGTCAGCGGCGTAACTGTAAAGCGAACCCGGCGACGCGGAGAGGCGCGCGAACCGGCTTACGCAGAAACCAACCAGCAGGGTCGCCGCAGTGGCCAGCAGATATACAAACCAAGTGGCGCTGCCAGCCAGCGCGAAGACCAGAGGGATCGTCAATGACGGAGAAGTGGAGGGCGCCATCGCGGAGACGGATTGGGCAAGTGTCTCAATTGGGCCTAGCACACCGGCATGCAAGCCGTAGCTCGTGGGTGAACCATCAAGCGCATACACCTCGACCTCGTCCGGAGTGCTCGTCTCGTCGTTCACCTGTTTGCCTTTCGCGTCCCGGGCAGTTGAAGTTATTTCAGTTTTGCCTGACGCTTGTTTGAAAGTCAAGAATTGCACGATACACTTGTGCCAATGCCCGCCATTCGAATATGGGAAAATTGAGATCCGCCTACAGCCAGTCACAGGCTATTACAATAGTCCATCGTTCGATGGCGCGCTCGATGTATTCGTGCGACCTCTATGGGCACAAAGGGAAACAAACTTCGTTTTTCGCAGAGGAGGAGCCGTGAGTAGCATTGACCCATCTCTCTCGAATCGCGATCTGGCCCCCACTAAGGCGGCTCAACGCACCTGGGGCACCTACAACTACATCGCTCTATGGTTCTCGATGTCCATGGAGATAACTACCTATCAGCTTGCTTCGTCGCTGATTGCGAAAGGGATGGACTGGAAGCAGGCGGTGGGCACCGTGCTGCTGGGGAATCTGATCGTGCTGATTCCCATGCTGCTGAACGCGCATGCAGGCACAAAGTACGGGATTCCGTTTCCGGTATTTATTCGTGCGCCGTTTGGCGTGCGCGGTGCAAACTTGCCTGCTATTCTTCGTGCTTTGGTGGCCTGTGGCTGGTTCGGCATTCAGTCGTGGATTGGCGGAACCGCTATCCATGCCATGCTGGTGGTCATCTGGCCGTCGATCGCCTCAAGTGGCGGGGTCTTGTGGGCCTGCTTCCTCGGCTTCTGGCTGCTCAACATGATTGTGGTCTGGCGCGGCGTCGAGTCCATCCGCCATCTGCAAGCCTTCGGCGCGCCCTTCATGTTTGTGATGGCCGCCGCGTTGCTCATCTGGGTGCGTATCAAAGCCGGCAGCTTCGGCTCCATGCTTTCGACGCCCAGCCAGTTCCACACCACGGGCGAATTTCTCGCCGTCTTCTTCCCGTCGCTGACGGCAATGGTGGGCTACTGGGCCACGCTCGCGTTGAACATTCCCGACTTTACACGCTATTCCAAGTCGCAGAGTGCACAGGCGTGGGGCCAGGCATTTGGACTGCCTGTAGCCATGACGCTCTACACATTTGTGGGCATTTCTGTCACGTCGGCCTCTACAGTGCTCTTCGGCCATCCCATCTGGAATCCGATCCTTTTGATCGGCGCCTTCCATCAGCCACTGGTGGCGTTTGTTGGGCTCATCGCCATTCTCATTGCCACGCTTAATGTGAACATCGGAGCCAATGTAGTCTCGCCGTCCAACGATTTTTCCAACCTCTATCCACGGCTCATCAGCTTTCGTACCGGTGGCCTGATTACCGGCTTTCTCGGCCTCGCCATGTGCCCATGGAAGCTACTGGCCACGCCGGATGCCTACATCTTCGGCTGGCTGATCGGTTACTCCGGCCTGCTGGGGCCGGTGGCGGGCATCATGGTTTGCGATTACTTTCTTATCCGCAAGACCGAGTTGGATGTGAACTCGCTCTATCACCGCGAAGGCGCATATCACTACACCAAGGGCATCAATCCGCGAGCCGTCGGATCGCTGGTTCTTGGCGTGGCCATTGCGCTTGTGGGATTGGCCGTGAAGCCACTCCACTTTCTCTATGACTATGCCTGGTTTGTGGGGTTCTTTATGGCGGGCGCGGTGTACGGATTGCTGATGAAGCTGTCTGCGCCTGCTTCAAAACCCACAGC
This sequence comes from Occallatibacter sp., assembly GCA_049518535.1. Classification (GTDB taxonomy): domain Bacteria; phylum Acidobacteriota; class Terriglobia; order Terriglobales; family Acidobacteriaceae; genus Telmatobacter. The sequence goes on from JBEKRS010000034.1 coordinate 21,624, forward strand.
CTCTCATGGACAAGCAACTATGGGATGAGCGTGAGCTGGAGCAGGGCTCTGCAACAGCAGAGTCCTGCGATTTCCCTTATGCTTCTACGAGCGCATCCGCAATGCGCAAATGTTCATCGAGCGCGGCAATGCCGAGGTCCAGCTCTTCCTTGGTCACGATCAATGGAGGGGCTATGACAAAGTGGCTGACCCAGGCCTGGATTGAAACCCCTTGTGCCATCATCTTGGCGGCAATCTGATCGACAACCAGGGGTTTTCCTTCCACCTTGTCGCGCATGGTATTGAAGGGCTGCTTGGTTGCACGGTTCTTGACAATCTCTACGCCGAAGAAGAGGCCAAGGCCGCGCACGTCGCCGACAGACGGATGCTTCGCCTTGAGAGCTTCGACCTTCTCGCGCACATAAGGCTCAAGCTCTGCCGCGCGCGCCACCAATCCAAGCCGTTGCATCTCTTCGATGGTGGCCACGGCCGGGCCGAGCGTGATGGGATGAGCCTCATAGGTGTGCCCATGGGAGAAGTAATGATCCTCGAAGTAGTCTGCGATTTTGGTCGTCGTGGCGCACAGACCGAGCGGCACGTAGGCCGAAGTGATGCCCTTGGCTGTCACGAGAATGTCAGGCTTCACGCCCCAGTGGTCCACGGAAAACCACTTGCCGGTGCGCCCCCAGCCGGCCATTACTTCGTCGGAAATCATTAGGACACCATGCCTGTCGCAGATCTCGCGGAGGCGCGGGAGATATTCGGGCGGTGGTACCAGGACGCCGTTGGTGCCCACGACGGGCTCGATGATGATGGCTGCGACATCGCTCTCATTGCGAATCATGTGTTCTATGTAATCGGCGCATGCAATGTTACAGGTGGGATAAGTGTGCTTGATAGGACAGTCATAACAGTTGGTCTCAGGCGCAAAGACAAAGCCCGCTCCCTTGCCGCCCGGCTCCATCGCCCAGCGGCGCGGGTCACCAGTAGCCGCGATGGAAGCGTTGGTGGAACCGTGATAAGAGCGGTATCGAGAGATGATCTTGTTCCTGCCCGTGAACATGCGCGCGATCTTGAAGGCCGCCTCGTTGGCCTCGGTTCCGCTGGTGGCGAAGAAGAACTTGTTGAGGCCTTCAGGCAGAACTTCCAATAATTTAGAACTGAGGCGGGCTCTGGCTCGGGTGGCGTTTCCCGGAGCAACGTAGGCCAGTTCACGCGCTTGCTCGGCGATGGACTCGATCACGCGGGGATTTTTGTGGCCCAGATTCACGCACATCAACTGCGAGCTGAAGTCGAGGTAGCGCTTGCCCGCGCCATCGGTAAACCAGCAACCCTCGGCGTCGGCAACATGAAGCGGCTTCCAGGTCTTCTGAAAGCGCCAGGTTCCATAGTTGGTCTGCCGGGTGATGGTAGAGATCTTTTCAGAGGTGAACTCTTTCGATTCGAGAATTTCTGGTTGGGGAATTTCGCTCATTGCGCAGCTCTCCGGCAAAAATGTTTGTGATTTAACGCATTTGTGGGAAGCCAAGGTCCACCTTGCTGGTGCCGGGATCTGGCCAGCGGCTGGTGATAACTTTGGAGCGGGTATAGAACTGCACGCCCTCAGGACCGTACATATGCAGGTCGCCAAAGAGCGAAGACTTCCAGCCGCCGAAGCTATAGTATGCGACGGGAACGGGAATGGGGACATTGATGCCCACCATGCCGATCTCGACATCGAATTGAAACTGGCGCGCGGCTCCCCCGTTTTGTGTGAAGATGGCCGTGCCGTTGCCGTAAGGGTTTTCATTGATGAGACGAAGTGCCTCAGCATAGGTGGCAACGCGCACGACACTTAGCACGGGTCCGAAGATCTCGTTGTTATAGCAGTGCATGCCGGGCATGGCGTTGTCGATGAGCGAGGGACCGAGGAAAAATCCGTTGGCGCGTGTCGCCGGGTCAAGACGGCCATCGATCGCAAGTGTTGCTCCTTCGGCAACGGCAGTGTCGAGGCAGGCGGCGACGCGGTCGCGATGTTCCCTTGAGATGAGCGGCCCCATCTCGCTGGCGGGTTCCGACGCAGGGCCGACCTTGATGCGGGCCACACGCTCGCGAATTGCGGCGATCAGCGGATCGGCAATAGCGCCCACAGCCAGCACAACGGAGATGGCCATGCAACGCTCTCCGGCCGCACCATAACCGGCAGAGACTGCGGCATCGGCGGCCATGGCGATATCGGCGTCGGGCAACACCAGCATGTGATTCTTTGCTCCACCCAGAGCTTGCACGCGCTTGCCGTTGCGGGTAGCGACTTCATAGATGTGCCTGGCCACGGGCGTTGAGCCCACAAAGCTGACGGCTTTGATGTCAGGGTGTTCGAGTAGCCTGTCCACTGCAACCTTGTCACCGTGCACCAGATTGAGAACGCCGTCGGGAATGCCCGCTTCCTTGGCTAACTCGGCAACGCAAACGCTGGCCGACGGGACTTTCTCGGATGGTTTGAGGATGAATGTATTGCCGGAGGCGACGGCGGTCGACAGCATCCACAGCGGCACCATTGCGGGAAAGTTGAACGGTGTGATGCCTGCTACTACACCGAGCGGCTGGCGAATCTGGTAGACATCGACGCCCCGACTGGCTTGCTCAGTGTAGCCGCCTTTGAGCAGGTTCGGAATGCCGCAAGCGAACTCCACATTTTCCAGACCGCGTACAACTTCGCCGAGGGCGTCGCCGATGGTCTTGCCATTTTCGAGACTGATGATTCCGGCGAGGCGGTCGCGATTTTGCACGATCAAGTCGCGCAGGCGGAACATGACCTCGGCGCGGTGCGACAGAGGAGTGGACCGCCATTCGAAGAAGGCCGCCTTGGCTGCCGCAACCGCACTGTCTGCATCTGCAACGGAGGCAAAGCCAACCTCGGCGACGATCTCGCCGGTTGCCGGATTGGTGAGGGCGCCAGTGCGCCCGGAGGTCGCCGCGACAGGCTTCCCGTTGATCCAATGAGAGACGGCTGTAGCGGTCAATGTGTTAGTGAGACTCATAACTCCTCCAGCGTCCTTATAACGCGCGAATCCAATCGATGGTCTTCGATGCGAGCCTGTCAAAGGCGGCAATGGCTAACTCCAGATGGTCTTCCCGTGTATCTTCGATTTTGTTGTGACTGATTCCCTTGAGCGATTGCACAAAGAGCATGACCGTAGGAATGCCGGCTCTCGATACCTCGGCTGCATCGTGCAATGGTCCCGACGGCATTCGGTGGGAGCGGCCAGCTGTCTCGCAGATGGCCTGTTCACATAGGCTGATGAGCGCGGGGTGAAAAGGTTCTGGCGCAATGTTCCAGATGCGCGACCACTCCACCGTGCACCCTTCTTCTCTCGCAAATTGAACGCTCTTTTCCTGAGCCTCGCGATACATCGCGGCCAGCACTTCGGCATCCAGGTCGCGCTGGTCAAGGGTGGCCTCGCAGCGGCCAACAACCGCGGTCACAATGCCGGGAAAAGTCTTGACACTGCCCACGGTGCACACGGCATCAGGGTGGCGCATGGCAATGGGTCGAATCTCAAGCGCTAGTTTTGCGGCAGCGGCCAACGCATCGCGCCGCGCCGTCATGGGCGTGGAGCCGGAGTGCGCTTCCTGGCCGTAAAAAGCTACAGCGTGGCGCTCTACGCCTTTGGTGCCGAGCACGACGGCCAAGGGTAAACCCATGCTCTCCAGCACCGGGCCCTGCTCAATGTGTAACTCAAGATAGGCCGCCGCGTTCTTTCGCTCCAGTTGCGCGTCACCTATGGAATCGATGGAGACGCCGCATTCGGCCAGCGCATCTTCAAGCCGGATGCCGCCAGCATCGGTGCGTCCGCGATCCTGATCGATGGTGTGTGTGCCGGCAAAGGCTGAGGACCCAAAGAGGCTGCGCCCAAAACGTGCGCCCTCTTCGTCGGCCCAATCGACAAGGCGAATTGTGATGGGTGGCCTACCATCATATTCCTCGGCGATGCGGCGCAATACGGCATAAGCGCCAATCACGCCCAGGCAGCCGTCGAGCCAGCCTCCATTGGGAACGGAATCGAGGTGACTGCCAAGAATCAGACTGGCATTTGAGGTTCCGGGGAGCGTGGTCCAACTGTTACCGGCGGCGTCATAGTGATGCTCCACGGGGAGTGCGCGCAGCTTGGACTGAAACCATGCGCGCGCCTTGAGCCAGATGGGGGTCCAGGCCAGGCGCTGCGCACCACCCTCATCGCCGGTGAGTGCGCGCAACTCCTTGAGCAGTTCAATCGCAGCTAGCGGGTCAACCGGCATGAGGTACCCCTTGCGAGAAGTATTGCGGCTTGCGGCGAATCATGCGTCCGCGGCCGGGCTCGCCCACAAAGACTCCGTCGCGCGCTTGGACCTTTCCGCGCACTGTGACCACCGATGGCCGGCCTTCTATGGCAAAGCCTTCGAATCCGTTGTAGTCGTTGTTACAGTGCTGCGTGGAGGCGGAAATTGTGCCGCGATATTCTGTGTCATAGACAACGAGGTCGGCGTCCGATCCGACAGCAATGGTTCCCTTGCGTGGGAAGAGGCCGAAGAGCTTGGCGGCACGGGTGCTGAGTGCATCGACGAAACGGTGAAGATCAACTCCGCCGCGCTTCACGCCGTAGGTGTACATGAGGTTCACGCGATCTTCAATGCCGGGAATGCCGTTGGGAATTTGCGTGAAAGCTTTCGCACCAAGAAGTTTCTGTCCAGTGTCGAATGGGCAATGGTCGGTGCCCACAGTGTCGATCAAGCCCGCTTTGAGCCCATCCCATAGCACCTGCAAATTGCGTTTATCCCGCAAGGGTGGGGACATCACATGTTTCATGCCCTCCACGCCGGTGCGCTCGGCATAACTCTTGTCGAGCAGAAAGTGGGGCAGCACCGATTCGACGTAGAGTTTGACACCGCGCAGTTTGGCTTCGACCGCGGCGCGCAGCGCCGGCGCACAAGAGAGATGCACGACGTAGCCTGTTGCACCAGTCTGCTCCAGAAAGGTCGCAAAGCGGCTGGTCCCCTCGGCTTCAACGGCTTCAGGGCGGCTGGGTTCATGCCCCTCGGGGCCGGTCTTTCCCTCGGCCAATAAAAGTTGTTGTAACTGACCGACTAACTCTGCGTTCTCGCAGTGCGCAGTCGTGATTACACCTAGACTCGCGGCCAACTTGAGCGTGTTAAACATTTCTTCATCGGTGACCCCAAAGAAGTTTTTGTAGGCAAGAAAGATTTTGAAAGAGGAAGTTCCATCCTCGACGATCTCGCGAAGTTGAGCCTCGGTATTGGCGTCGTAGCGTGTCACGGCCATGTGAAAGGCATAATCGCATGCGCTGTTGCCTTCGGCCTTTTGTTTCCACACTTTGTATCCCTCCAGCGCATCCTCATTGCGCGAAGGGCAAACCATTTCAATGAATGTCGTGGTCCCGCCGATAAGGGCGGCCTTGCTCGCCGTGGCGTGTGTATCCTTGGCAAAGGTGGCCATGAATGGCAGATGAATATGGACATGCGGATCGATGAAGCCGGGAAAGATTAGTTTTGCCGTAGCGTCGATGACGGATGTCCCTGCCGGCACATCGAGATCAAGACCGATGCAACTAATTGTTTCATCCTCGATAAAAATATCCGCTCGTGACCGGCTTTCTGCAGTCACGATTTCCCCGCCCTTGATCAGCAGTCTCATTTGCACTTTCTCCTCTTGCGCTTCCACGATAGCTCAAAAAGCGAGTTAGTGAATATGAATTCCCACTTGCTCGCGATACGCCTTCATCGCCTCCCAGTCTTCGGTAACTTTGGCGTGCTTCTCCGATAGCTCACGCCAGGTAATTTCACTTCGCCCGGAAGGAAGTTCGACCATCTGGATGCAATCATCTATCGGGCACACGTTATAGCATAGCCGGCAGCCTACGCAATCCTCTTCGCGAACTACAGGTCGCGGTCGTGTCTCCACGGCTTCGAGTCTGCCGTTCGAACGCAAATCGTAGGCGCGCGGCGCGACTAGCTCGCCTTGAGGTGAGACCAGGTCGATGCACTGATGCGCGGCATCGTTGCAGGCCACGTAGCAGAGATCGCACTTGATACACTTGTCTGCGTCGATGCGGGCAACCGCGCGATAGGATAGATCCAAGTTCTTGAACTCAGAAACCCGATTCATGCTATGACCGGTAACATCGGCGATGGTCTTGAAGCCTTTCTCGTCCATCCAGTTAGAAAGGCCGTCGCACAGGTCATCGATGATCCGGAAACCGTAATGCATGACTGCAGTGCAGACTTGGAGGCTGGATGCACCAAGGAGTAAGAACTGAGCCGCGTCCTGCCAAGTGCCGATGCCGCCCATGCCGGAAATCGGAATGCCCGACTTCGACACGATCTCATCGGTGCCCAGTGCCGCCAGCATGTTCAGTGCGATGGGTTTCACGGCTGGTCCCGCATACCCACCGTGGCTGCCTTTGCCGCCAATGCTCGGCGTCAGCTCGAGTGTATCCAGGTCTACACCAACGATGGAGTTGATAGTGTTGATGAGCGAGAGCGCATTGGCGCCTGCAGCCACTCCGGCGCGGGCCGGCAACACAATGTTGGTGATATTTGGCGTGAGCTTCATGATGATTGGAATGGTTGCGGCCTCCATCACCCAACGCGTAATCTGCTCGCAATATTCCGGCACCTGGCCAACGGCGGCACCCATGCCACGTTCGCTCATGCCATGCGGGCAACCGTAGTTCAATTCGATGCCATCTGCACCTGTATCTTCGATGCGTTGGACGATTTCCCTCCAGGCTTCAGGTTTGGACTCAACCATGGCGGAGACGATGACCGCACGATCGGGCCAAGCGCGCTTGACCTCAGCAATTTCGCGCAGATTCACTTCTATCGGCCGGTCGGAGATTAGCTCGACGTTGTTGATGGCCAACATGCGCTGGCGACCATAGTGCCAGGCACCATAGCGGTTGGAGACGTTGAGCACCGGAGCTCCGATGGTCTTCCATACAGCACCACCCCAGCCGGCTTCAAAGGCTCTATGGATCTGCGCTCCGGAGTTTGTGGGTGGGGCCGAGGCCAGCCAGAAAGGATTGGGCGACTTGATGCCGGCGAAGTCGATACGAAGATCTGCCATGTTTACCCCACCCTTACGAGAACAGGTCGCGGCATCAACTTTTCATGAATTGCCGCTGCGGCAAGCTTCCCATCCTGAACCGCCATGACTGTCGACGCCGCGCCGGAAGAGCGAATGCAATCTCCGATTGCATAAACACCAGAAATGCTGGTCTGGAAGCTCGCGTCCACGGCGATAAAACCCTTCTTCGTCTGTAGGTCCAGCAGAGCGGCCAGTGCCGGTTTGTCCTGACCGACGGCTTTGACAATCTGGTCCGCGGCCAGTAAAAACTCTGAACCCTTGACAGGCGTTGGCGCGGGGCGGCCTGAGACATCCAGTGCGCCCAACTCAACGCGCAGACACTCGAGGCCAACGAGATGGCCGGCGTCCATTACGACACGCGACGGCTGGCTGAGAAAGCGGAACTCAACGCCCTCCCCGCGGACAAAGTCATACTCGTGCTTATAGCAACTCATCTCGCGTTCCGTGCGGCGATAAACTATCGTCACCTGCTCGGCTCCAAGCCGCTTTGCGATGGTGGCGCAATCTACCGCCGTGTTGCCAGCACCAATGACGATGACGTTGCGGCCTACCCTCAATTTCGTTGCAACGGACTTGCTGGTTTCGATGTATTCAAGGCCGTCGACAATGGCATCTTCGTCCGCAATGCCCAGACTTGGCGTCCGGCCCAATCCCGTGCAAAACACAAGGACATCAAACTCACGCCGGAGTTCGGCCAAGGAAATATCTCTCCCGAACTCGACCCCGGTTCTGATCTCGACGCCAATCCCCTGGATCATGCGCGCCTCTTCAATAGCAACTTCTACCGGCTCGCGCAGCGTAATGATGCCGTAAGTGGAAAGGCCACCGGGCAGGGTGCGCTTCTCAAAGATAGTTACTGCGTGGCCCAGTAAGGCTAACTCGCCAGCGCAGGAAAGCCCCGCGGGCCCTGAGCCGATAATGGCGATCGATCTGCCGGTTGGCTCGACCTTTACAACTGGATGGCTTTTGCGCTCACGAGCGTAGTCCATTGCATAGCGTTGCAGGCGTCCAATAGAGATGGGCTTATGATCGGCGCCCAGTACGCACGCGCCTTCACATAACTCTTGCACTGGGCATACGCGCGCACACGTAGCGCCAAGAAGATTCGATGCGAAGATGGTTTCGGCCGAACCGCGCAGATTTTGGGATGCAATGTTCTTGATGAAGCGGGGTATATCGATATGGGTTGGACATGCATGGGTGCAAGGCGCATCGTAACAATATAAGCAGCGATCCGCCTCAACGGCCGCTGCATTCGCGGTCAAGGGAGGTAGTTGCTCGGCAAGTACCTCCTCGATATTATTTAACGAAAACTCCATCCCTTGACTCCTTGGGACGACTCTCTCGCATTGCTCCTGCGATCTTGTTATGGGTAACTGCTTAAGCTCTCGGAAACGTCAAAGGGAAACGTCTTCAACGCCGGAGATCATATTCTATGGGTGTATCCTCCGTAGTGCAAGGTACGCGTGGTCACTGCGAGCTGATCAACTTGCAATAGCCAGTAAAACGACGCGTTAATAGCGCAGTGGCAGTTCAGTGGCCGCTGAGACAAGAGATTTCAATTCTTGCCCCTTATGGAAATTAGACTTAGAAGGTCAAGTGCAGCGACATCTGAATCTGTCTTGGGCTGCCGATGGTGTGAGTGACGATGCCAACCACTGGGCAGTTATAGAAGCTATTGGCAACAGTTCCGGTCCCCGTTGCATTACATGTACCCGGCAGCGCGGGCGTTCCGTAGCTTGGGAAGGAGTTGTAGTTGACGTTTTCCGTTACCTCGTTGCCGGGAACATCGAAGCTAGTAGTGTTGGTGAGGTTATACACATCGAAGGTGTACTTGAGACTGTACCGCTCTGTCAGGTTGGTGACCTTGATTAGCGAGGCATCGGCGCGCTTCTGGAAGGCCTGCCGGAAAATGTTACGCTCGCCAGTGCCGAAGCCGGTTTCAAATGAGTCAGAGGAAGGGATGGCACCGCCAAGACCGCCTGGTGCGAGCAATGGAATAGCAAAGCAGGATGCCTTCAGCGCGGGCAGTCCCCCGGACGGAGTCCATGCGCCGGAAGCACCTGTCTTAGCATTCTTGGCCGTGCAGCCTGAGGCCAGTGGCACAATAGGATTGTTGATGCCATCCGCAACGGAATAATAGATGCCGCCAACTGCGCCGGTATAGTCGATGACGCTGTAAGGTTGACCGCTCTGCAACACAGTAAGACCTACCAGCGACCAGCCATCTATAAACTTGCCCTCTATGGTGTGCTCTCTGGCCAAATCCGGAAGACGGAAGACGTAGTTGAAGTTGAAGACGTGGGTGCGGTCGAAGTCCGACGAGCCATAGCCACTTCTGAGGTTGAGAGGATTGTCGCCGTTGTAGAAGAGGCCAAGCCCGCTCTGCTCGTCCAGGGCGTGCGAGTAAGTGTACGACGCCCCGATCTGGATGCCGTGGCTCATGCGTTTCTCAACATGTGCCTGGAGCGCGTTATAGGCATCGACTCCGGCCGCTTTGTAGTCGATGGATTCGGTCGCGTAGCCGATGTAGGGAACGCGAAGGTCGACGTTGCCGCCCTCATAGTTAGCTAAATAGCCGGTGCCAGTGCCGCTGCCAGGGGTCAAACTCGCTCCGCCAACGGTATAGCCGTAGCTGTAATTCTGCTGGTAGGGGCTGCCCGGGAGTGCGGGATCGGAGGGGGAAGCGATGGTAGGTTGATTGAAGGGCACCGGGACGACCTGATGACGGCCCACATTGCCCACGTAGCCGAGTTCAATGGCCAAGTCGTTACGCGGTTGCCACTGGATGTCCAGAGTGTAGTTGATGGTGTAAGGCAGCTTATTGGCGCGGTCATAGACGCCGAGCGAGATCGGTTGTCCATTGTTGACGACCTCCCCGTTCGGATTGGCCGAGGTTGCGGGACAAACTCCCGGAACGCCCCCCAATCCAACGTTCACGATGCTACAGGCATTGGGAAGGTAATTGCTGAGATCCGAAGCCTTGGGGTTGTTGGGAGCCGAATATTCAAGGCTGGCGCCATAAGGGTTTTCAAGATCGCCGGTCGCGGCTGTGGGTGCCCCGGTTGGCGGGCCAAAGCCGCCGTTTCCGCCGCAGGTGGGAATAAAGTACGAACCGTACTCTCCGTAGAGTGACTGCGAACTTGACGGGCAGGTCGAGGCATTGACGAAGGGGAGTTGCTGGTTGACGCCGAAGGGGCCGCCGGTGACGGTGCCGATGGCGTAGCCGGGCGACAAATAGGAGAACAGTTCTCCACGATCGTAATACATCCCGGCACCTGTGCGGACGACCACCTTGCTGTGGAACATTTCGGGCTGCCAGGCGGCGCCAACACGGGGGCCAATGCCCCATTGGCGGCCGGTGAGGGTGGTGGGGCTCACGCCCTGAGTGGGGTTGGCGTTGTTGCCTGCGATGATCAACCCGGTATTCTCGATCATGTCTGATGCGACATTGTAGTTATAGAGACTAGGTTCAAAGTTGAAGATGCGCCCATACTTCTCAGTGAGACCGCCATCCCAGTCATAGCGCACGCCAGTTGTCAGCGAAATGGTTGGAGTGATCTGCCACTTGTCCTGCAGGTAAGTGCCGAGCTGGTTGGCGCGATAGTAGCGACTTGCGTTGCCCTGCAGGAAGGAGCTGACATAGAAGCCGGTCGCTGCTCCGCCGGGGCTTACGAAGCCTTGCACGAACTGGCTGAAATCGTCGGTGGCAATCGTGCCAGTGCCGGTGCGCTTGTCTATAGTGTTCAGTTGGGTGTCTGTGTAGCTGCCGCCAAAGCTCAAGGTGTGCTTGCCGAGTATCCAGATTGCGTTGCCCGAAGGAGCGAGGCGGTTCTGGAAGACACCGGTATTCGCAGACTGCGATTCCGCGTTGGGGCCGATATTCATGTAAACATCAAGAACTCCGGCAGGCTGATTTACGCCCAGCACGTTGTAGATGGAGATGCCGGGGAAGTAATTCGATCCGAACATGTTGATGGATCCGGTGCCCGCCGTGCCTCCTGGGATGGAACCGGGGCCGAAGGGCTGCTCATTGTCAGCGTAGTTTTTCTCTCGAATGATGCCGAGGGTCTGGGTGGTGCTCAAGTTGGACTTAATCACAAACGTGTTGGTGATGGAGGCGACCTGAGCACCGGAGTCCAGGTGCTCGGCGAAACCCGGAACGCTGGAATAAGAGAACGGTGAGATGGTGGGATCGTGCTGGTAGTAGTACTTGAGACTGAGGGTATCCTTCGCGCTGGCGGTGTAGTCGAGGTCAGCGACAGCCAGATCCGCGGTAAACCGGCCTGTGCCGGGGATGAAGGCATTGTCGAGATGAGCAGCGCTGGGAGCAGTGCCATTGAGTGCGTCGTTGGGGATAAGCCACTTGCCAGGCTCACCGGGAAGTGAAGGTGAGTTGAACAAGATATGGGCAAGGGAGTCAATGTTGGCAGCAGTGATGCTTGGGTTGCCGAGGTTGGCGCCGAACGAGCTGTTGGAGAGCCCGGCGAGTCCGTCGGCGGTGCGATTGGTATCGTTCAAGCCAACCGGAACATCGAGGAACGAGTCGCCCAGCTCCTGGTCAGATACGTGCAAGTGTTGATAGGAGAGGAAACCAAAGAGCTTGTCTTTGATGATGGGACCGCCGACGGTGGCGCCGAGAATGTAGCGGTGCAACTCCGGCACCTTATCGTTCGCCGGAACGTCCGGATCTTGATTGAAGAAGAATGGAGCGGCATTGATCCAATTGGTGCCGCGATGTGCATAGGCTGTACCGTGCCACACATTTGTGCCGGAGGCGGTGCTCAGATCGATATGCGCGCCGGAGGTTGCACCTTGCGTGGCGTCATACATTGAGGCATTGACGCGAACTTCTGAGATAGTTTCAGGTGCCGGGGTGGGGATGGCGTTGCCGATGGAGAGGTAGATGGAAGCAGCAGACGGGATAACTCCACCCCCACCGCCAGGGCTGGTCTGGACGCCAGTGCTGTTGATCACACGCGCGGACGGCACCTGGCTGGTGCTCTTGCCGTTGAAGAGATTGCTGGCATCAACGCCGTTCAACAAAAAAGAATTTGAAGTATCGCGCTGACCATTGGCCCAGATGGGCGCGTTTCCGAGGCCGGAATTCGCGCCAGTTCCGCTGCTAAACTCTTCGCTGACTCCGGTGGATTGGGCCGCGAGACCGGTAAAGCTGCCGGTGGCCAGCGGCACGGCTTCAATCTCCGATTTATCCAGGACGTAACCTACCGTTGTGTCCACTGCGTTCATCAATGGCGAGCTTTCCACCACGACAGTTTCGCCCTTGGCCGCGGCCACTTTTAGTCGGGCATTGAGCGTGGCCGTGCGATTGGCCTGCACGGTGATGTGTGGGGTCTTCTGGATATCGAATCCATCCGCCATGTAGGTCAGCGTGTAGATGCCGATAGGCAGGTTCACGAATGAGTAGTTGCCTGTGGCATTGGTCTTGGTCGTGCGCGTCAAAGAGGTTTGCTCGTCCACCATTGTTACCGTGGCGTTAAGTATGGCGCCGCCTGAAGGGTCAGTGACCTCGCCGGTGATGCCGCCGAGTGTCAGCTGCGCCAACAGGGATGAACCGCACAACGCAACAGCCGCCACAATTGCCAGCAGGCGGGGAAGCAGGGAGGAAATTTGAATCGAGAAGATTCTCAAAATGCAGGCCTCGGGAATATGGATTTTCACCCATGGACTTTTTGAGTTGCTCAAAACATCTGGCCGAACGAAATGTCTGTAACTTGGAAATCCTCCGAAAAGCAGGAACCCAAGCAATTTTCGCCAGTTGCGCTCAAGTCTTGGTTTGGTTTGAATCAAACTACGGGTTTCAAATAGCCTAGCGATCAAAGCATAAAGATCGTCTAAAGATTTTCAGTCCGCAGAGTTGCAAGGTGTCGAACAGGCGCGTTCGGCTCCGGCGACACCCGGGAAACGTGGCCTTGACACTGTGGATCGAATCGCGACCGGATACTGAGGCCCGCCATGAAGGTCCAGGCCGCCATCATCGTTCCGGTCGCGGGAGTGGCCATCTACCTGCGCGGCGATCTTGCACCGCTTGAATGATTCTCACTGTTCGATAGTGGCTTCGATATAACCGTGTGGCTCATCGACGGGCACAAAAATGTGATTGGGATTGTCCTGACCGAAAGGGGTCAGATCCACGAGCAGGTGGTGCAGATTGGGCATGATGAGCGTGACGCGTGAAACCTCCGGTGCGACAGCGAGCGCAGCCTTTCCCATGTCGAAGAGCGTATGTTGCACACTCATGCTATTGTGATCGGCAAACTCCTTGAGGATGGCTGCGACGATTCGGGTCCTCACTTGTGCATAATCCGGTGAGCTTGCTGCGTACTCCCAATTCACTGTTGCGCTCGTGCCGAAGATTCGGTCGGTGGCCGGCTTAAGGGTGGTCAATTTGTCTTTGATGTAGCCCGTAAACGCCGATTTCGTGGTCTTTAGAATGACCAGCCCGTCCACGCCTGAAGAGATGGACCAGGCACCGCCCTTCTGGCGCCGGGCACGAACCGTGTGCAGTTCCGGGCCACCGAGCTTAAAAGTGGTCGCTTCCGGAGCGCCGCCCACAACCAGCCGCTCCCAGGCCCTCTGCTCAATCTCTATCTCTGTTTTTGTAACCTGTGGACTGTTGTTCAGCAGATAGTCGCCAAGTTCGATGGCGAACTCCTCAATGGTTGCGGCCTTGGAGTTGCGGGCCACGAAGTAGACTGTGTTCTTCATCGTGTCCGTGGGCAGGATTCTGCTGTTGTCTGCTTCGGTGAAGCTGGACTCGAAGTCCCCGTGCAGCAGCACACGTACTGTCCACTCGTCGAACTCATGACGATCTCCATGGCGCGTGATTCGCGACAGGCGCACACGCGATTTTCCGTAGCGATTCTCACTCAATCTTGCCATCGTGTCAGCTTCCTCGATAGGTTGTGAAAGTGTTGTCGCTCAACAAGAGCGGAAGGTGGAAATGCGTCTCGCCGTCGCAGTTGAAGGTAATGGAAATCTCGGGATAAATGCTAGCGCGGCCGTAGCGCCCAAAATACTCGCCAGCATCGAAGGTGAGCCGATAGACGCCAGCCGCTGCATCCTGCATGAGATTGCGACAGCGTCCATCTGCATCGGTTGCGCTCTGGCCTACAGTGGACCATCGATCGCCTTTCCGCAACTCCAGCCGCACCGCAACTCCGGCAGCGGGCGTGCCCAGTACAGTGTCCAAAACGTGGGTCGTAATCGTACTCATTCGAGCCTTCATTCTGCAGTCCACTTCCCCAAACGAATCTGCATAATCTGCCGTTGCTGTTCTGCGGCCTCGCGCAACTCGGTTGCGCGGTTGCTGGCCAGGCGGCGATTGAGGGTGGCCAGCATCTCCTCCGCGCTCCTGCCGGTGGCGCACACGATATAAGTGAAACCGAATCGCCGCTCGTAGAGCGAATTACCTTCTGCCAGTTCGGCCAGCAACTGCTCTGTCGCATTGTCTGTCGAAGCCTGCTCTGCCCGCGACCATGCCGCCGATTGCGTGGGCGCGGGCGTGCGCTCTCCAATGCGCGGATGACAGGCGAAGGCTTCGAGCCAGTCGGCCTCTTCCATAGTGCTCCAGATACGATCGGCCGCCTCGTTCAATTCCGTGATACTTGCGATGGGGCGCCGAGCGATCATAGCCTCAGCCCACCGCCGCGCGCCGCAGCATGCAATCATCGCAGACTGCGCCGCGCCCGCATGGGCCGCATTCCAGGAGGCAAGCGTGAAATTCACTTGAGCGAATCCTCCGAACGCAGATCTTGTAAAAACTCTTCAAGAAGGTTGGCGGCCACTCGCCTGCGGTATTCGGCGGTGGAGCGAATATCGTCAATGGGTTTTGCCTCTGCAGACAGCACGGCACGTGCCAGTTTAATTGTGTCGGAGTCGACGGACTTGCCGAGCAGCGCGGATTCCGCTTCAGGCAGCCGTGTTGGAAATGCCTGAAGGCTCGCCGCTGCGAGGCGAATTTCGTTAACCTGACCGTTTGTGACGAATGCCGTTGCCGCTAGCGCAACTTTCGAAATAGCCATCGCCCGCCGCGTTCCTACCTTGCGCATATACTGCCGGTGATTCGTGAATCTGAGCGGCAAATGGATAGCGTAGAGCAATTCATCTGCTGCCATTGCATTGCGTTTGTATTGGGTATGGAAAGCCGCATAGGGAATGCGCCGTCGTCCGCGAACCGAAATAGTCTCAATCTCCGCGTCATAAACCAGCAGCGCGGGCGAGGAGTCCGCGGCTGGCGAACCGTTCACGAGATTGCCGCCTAGAGTTGCGCGGCTCTGGTTGGCGATGGAGCCGATCCAGCTTGCCGCCTTGGCCAGCAGCGGTAGATCCGCGGCAACTCCGGCGTGTGCGCGCAGATCGCAAAAAGTTGTACTCGCGCCGATTGCGATGCTTTTGGGCGCGGTCTCGATGAAGCGCAAATCGGGAATGCCCCATAGGCTGACAAGCTTTCGCGAATTGAGCTGGCCGGCCGCGTGCGCCACCATCAGTTCGGTGCCGCCAGCAATTGGTGTCCACTCGCCGGGAGCGCAGGAGAGCAGTTCAAGCACCGCGGCCAGGCTGCCGGGAGCAATCAGTTCGTGAGCCTCCGGGTTACCGCGCATCGGCCTCCTGCTCTGACCTTCGATTTTTAGAGTCCTCAAGGTTATATGCGGCGGCGGCGATTACCGACTCGAAAATCCGCATGAAGCCTGTACAGCGGCAGAGATTGCCTGCGAGTCCTTCGCGAATCTCGGCAGTGCTGGGATGAGGATTGTGCGCGAGCAGTTGCGCCGCGGCCATCAACATCCCTGGCGTGCAGATGCCGCATTGCGCTCCGCCACACTGGAGGAATGTCTGCTGCAGCGGATGCAACTCGCCATTGGCCGCGAGTCCTTCAACGGTCTGAATGCATGCCCCGTCGGCTTGTAACACCGGCACTAGGCAACTATTTACCAATTCGCCATTCATGCGTACCGAGCACGAACCGCACTCGCCCTCGCCGCAACCCTCTTTCGTGCCCGTCAGGCGCAGATCCTCGCGCAACACGTCCAAGAGTCGTTTCATGGGCGGCACTTGAGCCGCGCAGTCTTCGCCGTTGACGGTGATGTGGAAGATGGGCCAACATGCACTCATGCTGTAGTCGCCTCCTCGACCGGATGATGAGCGGCAAGGGCGGCGAACATATCCTCGGGCAGCAATGGAATCGAATGAAAGCTTACGCCTGTTGCGTCCTTGATCGCATTCAGAATGGCGGGCGCGGGACCGTCGTGGGGCAGTTCGCCGATGCCTTTGGCACCATAGCCGCCATGCTGAAAGGGAATCTCTTCGAAGTAGACGTGAATCGGCGGCACATCCTCGGCAGTGGGCATGATGTAGTTGGTCATCTGATTGTTGGCCACGCGGCCATTCCGCAAAACCACCTTCTCATAGAGCGCGTAGCCGATGCCCTGCGCGACTCCACCCTCAATCTGTCCGGCGGCCAGCACTGGGTTGAGCACCCGGCCCGCCTCCTGCACCGCCCAAAACTCTTCAACTTCTGCGGAGTAAGTGACGGTATCCACGGCCACCTGCGCCACCTGAACTGACCACGCAAACGCGGGATACGCTTCGCCGCGATACTTCTGGTCGTCCCAGAAGATGCCGGGGGGAGGTTCGTAGCGGCACAAGGAGACAACGCTGCCGCACGCGGCGCGATAAGCTTCGCAGGCGGCGAAGAACTCTGCGCAGGAAAAACATTCACCCAGCGCCACATGCTCGCGCAGCTTGGCAACAAGCTGCAAGCCGGCGCGCTCAATCAACCGTCCCACTACCATCGCCGTGCGCGAAGCCACCGTGGGTCCGCTATTCGGAACGATGCCGGTATCGGCTGGCGCCATGATCACATCGATCATGTCCAGGCCAATGGCTTCCGCCGCAATCTGCGTCAGCACAGTGTTAGTGCCCTGGCCAAACTCTGTGCTCGAAACCAGCACTCGCACTTTGCCTTCGGACGTAACATCAACGCCGGCCAGTGAGTTCAGGGTACGCTCGCCGGAGCCGGTAAAGCCGGAGCCGTGATAAAAAGCAGCAATGCCCAGGCCGCGTTTGATTGGATTGCCTTGATTTTCGCGGGCAAACTGCGCGTGGCGCGCGTGGTAATTGCTCTCGACCAGCGCGCGGTCCATGAGTTGATCAAGAATCACGGGTTCGCGCATCGCCTGTTCAGTTGCGGTGGTGTCGCCGTCATGAAGAAAATTCCTGCACCGCAGTTCGATCCGGTCGATGCCGAGGGTTGCGGCGATCTCGTCCATCTGACGTTCCATGGCAAAGATGGCCTGCGGCGCGCCGAAGCCACGAAATGCACCATAGGGAACAGCGTTGGTGGCCCAGGAGCGCGAGCGTACGCGCACATTAGGGCAGACATACGGGCCGGACGCGTGCAGCGTTGCCCGCGAGAGCACGGTCGAGGAGAGCGTCGAGTAAGCGCCGCCGTCGGTGGCAATCTCAATGTCCATCGCCAGCAGCTTACCGTTCCGGTCGAGTGCGGTGCGATGGCGAATGCGGGAGGGATGGCGCTTGGTGGTCGCGGCCAGATCTTCCATGCGGTCGTAGACCATCTTCACTGGGTGGCCGGACTTGTAAGCCAGCAGCGCGGCGTGCGCTGCCAGAATCGAAGGATAATCCTCCTTGCCGCCAAAGGCGCCGCCGGTCTCGGTCTGAATCACGCGTACCTTATCCTCGGGCAGATCGAAGACCGCCATCAACGACTTGTGCACGTAGTATGGGCATTGCAGCGAGCCCCACACCGTGACGCCGTTCTCCGCGCTGTGCTCGGCGATGACACCGTTGTTTTCGATGTAGAGATGCTCCTGCGCGCCAGTGCGGTATTCGCCTTCGACGATGTGCGCCGCTCCGCTCCATGCAGAGTCAACATCGCCCTTTTCGAGCAGAAAACTCTTGAAGCAGTTGTCCGTGCCCCAAACAATTACATCCTGGCGCTCGCTCTCTTCGATGGTGAAGACCGGCGGTAGCGGGTCGTATTCGATGTGTATGGCGGCCACGGCCTCGCGCAATTGCTGCTTGCTCGCGTGCGCCAGCAGCACGATCGCTTCCTCGCAGTGATTCACCTTCCCGTCGGCAAGGCAGGGCTGGTCCGCAACGATGAGCTGGATATGATTCTTGCCGGGAATATCGGCGGCGGTAACGATGGTGAACCCGCTCCAATCGATGTGTGGATCAAAGCCGATGGAGCGAATGAGCCCGCGCGGGATGGCACTGCGAACAGTAGTACCGTAACCCATGCCCTCGCGCTCCATGTCGTCCACATAGCGCGCGCGGCCCAGCAACTTGTCGACTCCCTCTTTGCGGGGAACGGGAGCGCCTACGATGCGGGTTGTCGCATGCGTGCTCATGGTTGGGCAAGTGGAAGCCGCAGTACAGGTTGAGGCATAGCATACAATGACGCCGCAAAATTGCAAAGGAAATCATTCATGAAGAAAGGCGAGCGAGGGTCCTGGCCAGCACCTCAACGCCGCCGGCGATCCACTCTGGCGAGGCATATTCATCTGGCCGGTGGCTTACGCCGCCGCGGCAAGGAATGAATAGCATGGCCACGGGCGCAATGCGCGCCATAAAGAGCGAATCGTGATAGGCGCGACTGACCATTCTTTTTGACGTCCGGCCTGCTTCCGCGGCGGAGGTCTCCATAGCGGAGAGAATTGCGGGATCGCAGGTAGCGGGTGGATCGGCGTTGACCAGATCTGTGGTTACGATGACACCGCGCCGGCCCGCAACATCGGTGCATGCTGCGTGCAAGGCATCGATTACGCGGTCCCGGCGCGAACCGTCTATGTCGCGGATGTCTGTCTCCAGCCGCACGAGCGAAGGAATGCTGTTGACCGCACCGGGAAAGACATCGCACACGCCCACGGTGCCCACCGTATCGATGATGCCAGTCGACTTGGCCGCCAATTCGAGCGCCAGAATCAGTTCCGCCGCCGCGGCCAGTGCGTCCTTGCGGCCGGGCATCAGCTTGCCGCCCGCGTGGCCACCTTCGCCCTCGATTTGAATACGCAAGCTGGCCGGCGCGGCAATATGAGTCACCAGGCCGAGGTCGATACCCTCCTGCTCCAGCAGCGGTCCCTGTTCGATGTGCAGCTCGACAAACTGGTGAAAACGTCCTGCGGGTAACGCGACGGTTTCGAGCGCGCCAGCGAACCCCGCCTGGCTACGCAACTCCTCCAGGCCGCGCCCCTGCTTGTCGCGCAGCGCACTCGCTTGCGTCGCAGTGAGCACGCTCCCCATCATGCGGCTGCCAAGGCAACCGATGCCAAAGCGGGTAGGCTCCTCGGAGGTGAAGATCACAATTTCAATTGACCGCCTAGGACGAAAGCCGGTGCGTTGCAATGCGCGAATGGCCCCCAAGCCGCCCAGCACGCCCACCGTTCCGTCATAGCTGCCCGCGTTGGGAATGGCGTCGATGTGCGAGCCGGTGCCTACCGGCGCAAGAGTGGGGTCGCTGCCTTGCCAGCCGGCGAAGGTGTTGCCCACGGCGTCTTCTTCGACCGTGAGTCCCGCATCCACAAACAGGCTTTTTACGTACCCCCGTGCGCGCATGTCTGCCTGGCTGAAGACCACGCGCGTCACCACAGGAGGCTCGGTCTCGGAAATTTGTGCCAGAGCCGCCAGTTCCGCCAGTAGCCCGTCGATGTCGAGTTTAGGTCTTATGCTCATCGTCGTCCTCACGTTCCCAGCGGATGCCGCCGCCAGTCTTTGTAGATGAGGTACTTGGCCGGATGCTTGCCCAGCGCGCCAAACCACTGCGGGCACCACGGGCCCATCCAGATGAAGTCGCCGGCCTCGACCGGATACCAGGAATCTCCCAGCTTGTAGATACCGCCGCCTTCGAGCATCAGCAGGCCGTGCTCCATCACGTGAATCTCCACCATGCTCAGCGCCGCGCCAGGATCGTAAGTCATGGTGTTTACGGCAAAGTCACAGGCGGGGCCATCTGGCATCAGGGAGCGCACACGCAGGGATTCATCCCCCATCAGAGGGACGGCCGAAATGGCGGCTTCATTGCCAACGACGATCTCCGGAATATGTTTTTCATCGTTGAGAGATTCATAGGGCTTTTCAATCACTGCGGCGCGTGAGCGCGAGACAGCGCGCACCGTGTGCGCCGCGCCCTGGGGCAGATAGGCAAACCCCCCAGGACCGAGGATGTGCGTCCTGTCGCCGGCCTTCAACTCCAGTTCCCCTTCGAGCAAATAGAGAAATCGCTGCGCCGGTGAAGGCCCAAGCGCTCCCTCGGCAGCGAACTCCGCGGTCATCTGCGTAAACCGCGCTCCCATTTGCGGCCCAATGTGTACGACGAACTCCACTCCCGCGGCGCCCGGCAGCGGGGTGCGCACAAAGGTGTCCGGCGTTTGCAGCAGGTGGTCCGGCTTCAGGCTGCTTCGTGTTGCTCCCAGATGGTGCACGCGCGACCTCGTTCCAGCAACTCAATGTTGCTCGATTTTATCCAACCTTGGCGGCGATGCGAGCAAGAAAGTTGCGACCCACATCGAGAGCGGCCTGTACGTCTTCTTCCAGTACGGTTTCGGCGGGGTGGTGGCTGATGCCGCCGGGGCTGCGCAAAAAGAGCATTGCTGTTGGCATGCGAGTGGCCATCACCATGGCGTCGTGACCTGCGCCGCTCTGCATTGGCCTCACAGGCAAGCCTGCCGCCTCGATGGCATCGGCAAGAAAGGCCGTCAGCCTTTCGTCCATCGGCACCGCCGGCTGATCCAATAGACGGACCCACTCGATCGAGAGCCCGCGCAGCGCAGCAATCGTCCCGGCCTTTGCGAGCAAAGCCTTCACAGCGGAGGCGCGAGCGTCGTCGTGTGCGTGACGAACGTCCAGGCTCGCCCGTGCGGTTCCTGGCACCACGTTGTCCGCGTTTGGTTCCACGGTCAGCTTGCCCACCGTGGCCACTAGGCCATCGGTGTTCAGTGCCAAGGCTTCCACTTGGGTGATCCACTCGGCCGCCGCAGCCAGCGCGTCGCGGCGGAGATGCATTGAGGTGGTTCCGGCGTGGTTGGCCTGCCCGGAGAATTTAACGCTCAATCGCGTCTGACCCACAATCCCGTTGACATGAGCAACGCTCAACCCCTCCGCTTCCAGCTCTGGTCCCTGTTCGATGTGTACCTCGAAAAAGCCGAGTGTTCTTGCATCCACGGCAGCCTCTTGAATTCGATCGGGATCGATACCGAAGGCGCGAATCGCGGCCTCCAGCGTGACGCCGTCCGCGTCTTGGAGGGCGAGCAATGCGGGATCGAAGCTCCCGGCCACGGCGCGGCTGCCAAGAAACGGTACGCCGAAGCGTACGCCCTCTTCCTCGGAGAACGCAATCGCCTCGATGGCCAGCGGCAGAGCTAATTCTTGCGCCAGCGCAATCCATTCCAAAGCCAGCACCACGCCGAGCACGCCGTCATAAGCGCCGCCATTGGGCACGGTGTCGATATGCGAGCCAAGAACCAACCGTTTCGTCGGCGCGCCTTCCGGCTGCCACAGGCCGCGCAGATTGCCTGCCGCGTCTACCTGGACGGTCATGCCCAGCGTCTCCATGCGGGCGCGCAGATGCGCATGAACATCGTGTGTCGGCGGTGTAAGAAACCGGCGCGTAATCCGTTCTGGCTCTTCGCTCATCGCGGCAATGAGTTTGCACTCCGCAATCGCCCGGGCTGCGCGGTCTCTCATCGACGCACCAACTCTCGGCCGCGCGGAGAGCCTGCGAAACTTTCCTTGCTGCCATCCATACTGAAAACCAGCTCGCCACGCAGCCAGGTCTCCAGAACCCTGCCCCGCAACTCCACGCCGATGTAAGGCGAGAGCTTGTGGCGAAAGTGCAGGTGCTCAGGCGCAACCGTCCAGATGGCCTCAGGATCGAAGACTACGAAATCCGCGTCGGCACCTGCGGCCAACGCGCCCTTTTGCCCAGCCATACCGGCCAGCCGCGCAGGCGCCGTGGCCATCCATGTGCCTAATCGTTCTAACCCAAGGCCGCGCCGGGCCATCCCCGTCCACAGCACCGGAAGCGCAAGTCCCAGGCTGGCAATACCGCCCCAGGCACGATCCCATCGGCCTTCATCGCGACGCTTCATCGCCGGCGGACACGGCGAGTGGTCGGTTACCACCATATCGATCAGCCCCGACTCCAGCGCGGCCCACAATGCCTCGCGATTGGCAGCCCCGCGAATAGGTGGAGCGCACTTGAACTCCGTTGCACAATCCGGAATCTCCTTCCCTGCAAACCAAAGGTAGTGTGTGCAAGTCTCCACACTGACTGGCAACCCGCGCCCACGCGCTTCGGCCAGCAGCGGCAGAGCCGAAGCGCTGGCCAAATGAACAATATGGATCGGTGTCTCGAACTCCTCGGCCAGACCGATGAGCAGAGCAATCGCCTGGACCTCCGCGGCGTCTGGCCTTGAAGCCAGATAGGTGGAATACTTGCGCCAATCCGCGCCGTTCGCATTCAGTGCCTCGATGGCGGTAGTCACCGGAGCGGCGACCTCTGCATGGGCAAGCAACGGCAAACCTGTGCCACGTAACCTAGTAAGCGCCAGCCGCAGATCAGCCTCGTCCACCCATGCGAATCCGTCGATCCCGGAGTGAATGAGAAAACATTTGAAGCCCGGAATCCCCGCGCCGGCGAGAGCTGGCAGCGCCTCGGAGTTGCCTCGCACCGCACCACCCCAAGCTGCCCAGTCTACCCAGGCCTGCCCATTGGCCGCGGCGCGCTTAGCTTCGAGCGCGTCCACATCCGTGGTCTCGGGTACACAGTTCAGCGGCATATCGACTAGCGTGGTCACGCCGCCCGAAGCTGCGGCACGCGTCGCCGTCGAAAACCCCTCCCACTCCGTGCGGCCTGGCTCGTTGATGTGGACGTGCGAGTCCACTAGTCCAGGCAGTAGAACGGAGCCGCCTAAATCGCGCAATATTGCGGCCGTGGGTACATCACTCCACTCGCGCACCTGGGCGATGCGTCCATGCTCCACGAGCAGCGTTGCCGGAGCGAGTCCCTCTGGCGTAAGTACGCGGGTTGATCGAAATGCCTGCGCCATCCCTGGTCCATTTTCTCCCTTCGGATAGGGGTAAGAACCATCTTACGATTGCCTGGGTCAAGTTGCCCGCATGGCTTGCATTGATCGGCAAGGTCGAGCGGTGATCGTCAGCTAATCGTTGCTTCAGTTGGTTCCAAGGTAGACAAAGCGCGCCAGAAACAGCGCGGCCAGCACGTAGAGCAGCCAGTCCTGACGGCGGAACTTTCCCGCAGCCAGATGCAGTACGGCCCACGCAATGATGCCGAAGCCGAGGCCGTTGGCGATCGAGTATGTGAAAGGAATCAGCACCATCGTGAGGAACGCGGGAACTGCGATGAGCGGCTGATGCCAGCGAATCTCACTGATGGTGGACAGCATCAGGGAGCCGACTAAGATCAGCGCTGGGGCGGTAGCTGCCGGAGGCACGATGGCGACAAAGGGAGCCGCGCCGATGGCGCATAGAAACAGCAACCCAGTAACAATGGCAGTTACACCCGAACGACCTCCCGCAGCCACGCCGGCAGTGGACTCGACGTAACTTGTCACTGTGGAGGTTCCGATCAGCGAACCGAAGACCGTCGCCGTTGCGTCGGCAAAGAGAATACGGTTGAGGCGCGGAATGGTGTGGTCGGGGGAGATCAGCCCAGCGCGTTTGGTTACGGCTACCAATGTTCCCAGATTGTCAAAAAGGTCCACAAAGAAGAAGACAAAGACGATCTCCAAGAGGCCCTTGTTGAGCGCGCCGTGAATATCGAGTTTGAAGGCGGTGGAAGCCAGCGCATGAAATCCTCCAGCGGCGGGAGTCCAGTGAGTCAAGCCAAGGGCCCGTGCGATGCACGTGGTGGTAAGCACGCCAACGAGGATGGATGCGCGGACTTTTCTCACTTCCAGGGCGACCATCAGGATAAGCCCGAGCAGCGCCAGCGCGGTGGTAGGGTTGCGAATATTGCCCAGCGTGATAAGGGTTTCGGGATCGCCCACCACCAGCCCCGCGTTGCGGAAGCCGATGAAGGCGATGAACAGGCCGATGCCGCTGGCCACGGCTGCGTAAAGCTCGTGCGGAATGGCATGCAGAATCATCTGCCGGATGCCTGCGGCGGTAAGTGCCAGGAAGACGACTCCAGAAAGAAAGACCGCGCCCAGGGCCGTCTGCCAAGGGATGTGCATCTTGAGGCAAACGACGTAGGTGAAGTAGGCGTTCAGGCCCATCCCTGGTGCTAGCGCGATGGGATAGCGTGCCACCACACCCATCAAGATGGACCCGAAGCCCGCGGAAAGACAGGTGGCCGCGGTCACAGCAGCCAGAGGCATCCCAGAGGCGGAGAGAATGGCCGGGTTGACCAGCACGATGTAGGCCATGGTCAGGAACGTGGTGACTCCGGCCAGAATTTCGGTGCGCCAGGTGGTCCCCAGGCGAATGAATTCAAAATAGCTTTCCAGGCGGTTGAGCATAGGCGGGTATCTCTAGAAGACCACACCAGGGCCAAGATGCAAAGGAATTTGTAGGGCCTCTTGCTCATTAACGGTGTGCGACTACCGGATCATGGACCACTCCGTACCCAAAGAGACGAAGGCGACAATCCCCATCAGCATGACAAGCGTAAGCTCCATGAAGGGCAGGCGATTGCGGGCCCAGGTAAAGACTTACCTTTGAAAAACACAAACTGAAAGCAGCAGCGCGATGCTTAGACCTACTTATCCAACTCTTCTCCGATATCCTCCTTCCATACTTCGGGGTGTGCGCAAATATAGCTTTCCAGCAGTTCGCGGCAATCCCGGCTGTCAAGGTCGATTATCTCCACGTCATTCGCGCGCAGCCATTCCACTCCTCCGGCAAAGGTGCGGCTCTCGCCCACCACCACGGCGCCGATGTGGAACTGACGCACGAGCCCGCTGCAATACCAGCAAGGCGCCAGCGTGGTCACCATCACCAGGTCGCGGTAGCTCTTTTGCCTTCCAGCACGGCGAAAGGCGTCCGTCTCACCGTGAACGCTGGGGTCGCCCAATTGCACCCGCCTGTTATGACCCCGGCTTACCAACTCACCCGAGCGCCTAAACAGCGCCGCCCCAATCGGAATGCCGCCTTCTGCCAATCCCTGCCGCGCCTCCTCGAGAGCTACCGCCATCATGTGTTCGTAGGGTTCCAAATCCATCGCAAATGGCCTCTGATGATAAGGATAAGGTATCGCTTGCGCACAGGCATGAATCGCGCAAACTGAGCTAGGAGCTCGATTCATGCGCGCCGAGGTTGGCATCAATTCTGACAAACAAAAAGGAGTGCTTCCTTCAGAGACATAATATTGAAGCCTTGATGGAATAGACTCAAGCGGTTATTCGCTGTCAGATTGAGGGCACTTAGGAACCGAGAACGGCAGGACCCGAAAGCGACCCGAAAGCCTAAATCCAGAAATCAAATCTGGTCGACGCGCACCCCTAGCCTTACCGATGAAATGCTTCGAACCATTTTAGCTGGCGCATGTGAGAAATTGCAGCTAGACCCTCGCGTAGGGGATCTGAAGAATTGTGCCGTTTCCTAGAGGACGCCAAGAATCAATTCCATCTCGATAAGGGATTTGCTCAGATGCCATGATTTGGACTTCATTGCCTTGAAGAAAATGCATCGTATAATAATGCGGGGATTCACTATTCTGAGAGAACCAGTTGACAACTGTAATTCCATCCGGTCCGAAGCACATGCAGTTCGCTGCCACCGTTGACGCCGGCAGCAGCGTAAGTCGCTCTCGTAATGCGGAATCATTGAATGTTGCGAAGAGCGACGGTCTGAGCCATGCTAGCAGGTCTTCACTATCCCATCCGTTTTCACTCGTCCCGACCAGAGAATGAACATCGGGCGCGTAGCCGTTGTGAAAGAAGTAATATTTGTGTCCGTCTTCTTCAATTTCTATCGGATGGACGTATTTAGGCCCTTTCTGATCCTCCCGTGACGCACAACGCACATGTAATACCATGGCAGTGCATTCAATCGATCGAACGGTATCGGCCAGTGTGTCCGTCCCAATCGGAAGCGCACTTTTAAGACAATAAAAACTTCCGTCAGGTCGCAGCAATGCTACCCCCCATCCATCCAGGTGGCGGATTCCGCAACCCGGATTTGCAGGACAGGAAAAGGAGAGTTCATGAGATGCGTTCATGCCATCACTCATCACGATTGCAGCATTGATCACCCAATCGACGTCAATGTTTCCGACTCCTGCGATCATCCTGCACATCTTTGCACCTCCACTTGCTGTGGCAAATTCAAAAATATCTATGATCAATCGAATAGCACAGCATCCTGGAAGCGCCAATAGAACAATTAGAGTGTTTCAGCTCATCCATCTGCGGCGACCGTTGTTATTGCACAGGATTGGTGGTTACCTCTATCAGCTTACCTTGCACTCTAATCCTACTCATTCTTTGGGACGCATGCTTGGAGCGTCCTGATCTTCGAGATCGATGGTGCTTTTGCACAACATTCCCTTCGTTGAGTTTCACGAGACGTCTGTCTGATTTATTGCATCTAACTAAATGAGAGAATGACCATATCCCCAGTTCGGTTCGTCCTCTAACAAGCTCGCAACCAACCCAAGTACTTCAAAGAGAAGAAGTTCAAAAATGTTGATTCGACTTGCATACGACATTCAATTCCAAATCCCGACGCCCGTCGCAATGGTTGCGCTTCTCAGCGTGCACCCTTCACGCGTTCCCGATTTATTGGAGCCGGACGAATTGCAAACTGAACCTCGACTCGAGGTTGCCAACTACATTGACGCTTTCGGAAATCGCTGCTCCAGATTCGTTGCGCCTCCCGGGCTGATTCGGCTGACTAACTCGACACTCATTCGAGCCTCGGACAGTCCGGATGAGGTCAACCAATCCGCACGCCAGTTGGCTGTGGGCGATCTGCCAAATGAGATTCTCACCTACCTGCTTAATAGCCGCTACTGTGAAGTCGATCGCTTTTCAAATATCGCTTTTGAACTGTTTGGGAGCCTCGAGCCCGGCTGGGGCCGCGTGCAGGCAATCTGCAATTGGGTCCACAATAAAGTGACGTTCAACTATCAGCATGCCCGGCCTACAAAGACTGCTCTCGATGTCTATACTGAACGCGTTGGCGTATGCCGCGACTTTCAACATCTCGCAATCACCTTCTGCCGTGCCCTTAACATTCCGGCTCGTTATGCGACGGGATATTTGGGCGACATTGGGGTTCCTGTGGTCCTTCCCATGGACTTCAGCGCGTGGTTCGAGGTCTATCTCGACGACCGATGGTGGACCTTCGATGCGCGCAACAACCAGCCCAGGCTGGGACGCATCCTGATGGCAACAGGCCGGGATGCTTCCGATGTGGCAATTACTACTTCATTTGGACCGGCCGACCTGCGTCACTTTTTCGTAGTGACCGAGGAAGAGGCGGCAATGCCGGGCGAAAAACGGGCAGCGCCTCAGTTAACGACCACCTAAACAATGGAAAGACTTGGTCTGGAGCCATCATGATTCGATCGCTTCGACATCAACAGAGACGGAGAGATCATTTGCTCCGCCGCCTTGAATCAGCCCATGCAGGGGACTAACATCGCCGTAGTCCCGGCCCCAGGCGACCGTCACATGACTGTTCGAGGGGACAACGTTATTGGTTGGATCTACGTCAATCCAGCCGATTCCGGGACAATAAGACGAGACCCAAGCATGGGATGCATCAGCTCCGACCAGTCTCGCTTTCCCTGGAACTGGATGAGTTCTAAGATATCCACTGACATAGCGCGCCGACAGGCTTAGGGAGCGAAGGCAGGCTATTTGAAAATGCGCAAAATCCTGGCACACACCTCGCCGTTTTCGAAAGACCTCCTCGGTGGTCGTGCGGACGTTCGTGACTTTTGAGTCAAAGCAAAAGTCGTGGTGGATACGTGCGGTGAGATCGAGAAGCCCCTCTCGCATCGGCCGCTGGGGAAGAAACGACTGTAGCGCATAGGAGGCAAACTCCGGCCGTAACTTGATGCGCGGCGACTCAAATCTAAACTGGTAGGCTTCGAGTCCGACGGGGCTTTGGTCCGTGGGGAGCAGCCTGACTGCTTCTTCCCAAGGGAGCGAATCTTGTGGCCCCGATGTTACGTGGTGATCCAATCTTACTTCGCTCCGCGCTTCCACCACCAATTCCTTGTGCGGTTCCTGCACTGTGAAGAAGTAGAGGATGTTTCCAAAATAGTCGACCCTCTCGGTCATGGTAGCGGGTGTTGGCTGGATGTGGAGTTCGCTCTTTGCCAACTGCTGACCAGGTAGCGATCGCGGCTTGAGGCACGCCACATGTTTTCCAACCGAGACAGGATGCCTGTACTTGCAGATGGTTCGATGAACGATTTTGTAGATCATAGGCCTATCGTGATCGGCAAGGTGCGAGCGTGGCTGAAGTACCTGCTCGATAGATTATTTGACCATGAAGGAAGGAGAAGTTCCAAGCCTTTGAGGAAACTCTCGAGGTGGGAAAGACCATCGACATTGTCGGCAACGGCTGCTGTTCCCGGCAGTGGGTAACTTAGATTTTGCAGATCGAAAGTGCGTAACAAGGCTAGGGCCTGGCGCATTGCGTTCAAGTCATCGGGGAGATGTCGAGGAAGTTGTTGATAGAGATGCACGAGATGGGCCAATTGAAAGTGCAAAGACCGGGGATTGGTCTCATCAGCAAATAACACGTCCAGCACCGCCAGCGGTTGGAGTGTGGTGTAGTAGCGCGAACGATAGGTCATGGAACTGTCAGCGATTTCGAGTAAGCACTCAAGGAGCGGCCAGTCCTGTTCGCCGAGCGGCCTTGTAATCTCGCGAAGTTGCCTGGTGAGATGGATTGCGCGCTCCAGACGCCGTCCAATGCTCATAAACAACCAGCCCAAACCGCGGTTGATGTTTTCGCGCTCCATTCCGGAAAATGCGGAAAGAAGTTCCAGACAACCGGTCAGCATCGTGGGAAACTCGAGGAATGGCGCTCCAGGCTTACTCCGAATCGAGTCCCGGAGTTGCCCTATCAGAGACACCATATCGGACGATAGCCGTTCCCGCACACTGCCGCCAACACGCGACACCTCGGACAGTGTGGAAACCAGACTGTCGGTCCGTTTGGCGTCGGAAATCAAGGAGATCAATTCCTGTTCTAATTCCAATCGAGTCGTGGGTTTTCTTTTCGTCTTTCGCAGCTTGCTTTTACGGGTCTCGATGCAGCTATGGAGCCGAATCATGCACTCGAGCTCAGCCTGGCCGGCGCGCCGCACACGCGAGACCAGGGAACGCACGATTCGTGCCAAGGATTCGCCCCGTTCGACATAGCGTCCCAACCAAAACACATTATCCGCAACGCTGCTTGGAACACCGGGCGATTCACGGCGCAAAGCAACCGGCTCATTGCGAGGACGAAGCATGCTGAATGTATCTACGGGGCTGTCCGATAGTACCCAGGCGTCCTTGCTGTGCCCCCCCCTCTGCATGGAGACGACAGATCCCTCCACCTCGGCAACGCGCACCAATCCTCCGGGAATCGCAGTCCACCCATTGCCGGTGTTGAGCACATATGTACGCAGCACCACGCTGCGTGAGTAAAGGTTCCCATCGTCCCAGACGGGCGCATGAGATAAAGCGATCTGCTCTTGTGCCACATACTCGTGAGGGCGCGCTATCAATTGTTTGATAAGCTTGCCCTTTTCACCTTGCTCAAGTTCGGCTCCGAATACCGGCTCCATGCCACGCGATGGAAAAGCCGGCTTAACCACGACGGAATCGAGATGGTTAAGGACCCAGTCGAGCGCGGACGGCTGCCCGCACCACCAGGTAGCCACGGACGGAAGTTTCAGCTTTTCTCCAGTCAGGTATCTGGAAAGACCGGAAAGAAAAGGCATGATCGCGGCGGTCTCAATGAGGCCACTGCCCAATGCATTTGCGACTTTTACGTTTCCAGCGACGATTGCGTCAACCAGGCCCGGCACCCCGAGCAGGGAATCACTTCTCAACTCAAGGGGATCGCAAAAGCTATCGTCTACCCGGCGCAAGATCACATGAACCTGCTCCAACCCATCGACGGTCTTAAGAAATACGCAACGGTCGCGCACCGTCAGATCGGCTCCGTCGACTAGCGTGAATCCCAGGTATCGCGCCAGATACGAGTGTTCGAAGTAGGTCTCATTGAGCGGACCGGGGGTCAGGATTACGATGCGCGGGTTGTCGCACTGGGCCAGGGCGGTGAGTGCTTCGCGCTGCGCACGAAAAAAAGGAGCGAGGCGCAACACGTTCGAGTTGCGGAAGAGATCGGGCAAAACACCAGACACGATGGTGCGGTTCTCGAGGGCATAGCCGCTGCCTGAAGGAGCTTGTGTTCGATCGGAAAGAACCCACCACTGCCCATCCTGTGAGCGGGCTAAATCGACCGCCAGCATATGCAGATAACTATGCGCGGGAACGCGCACTCCCACCAACGGGCGAAGAAAAGCCGGATTGGCATAGAGGAGTTCAGAAGGAAAGTGGCCGTTCGAAACCAGACTCTGCGAACCGTAAAGATCCTCGAGAATGAGACTCAGCAACTGGGCGCGCTGAATGATGCCTGCCTCGATCAAGTGCCATTCGTCGGCTGCGATAAGGAATGGAACGACATCGATTTTCCAAGGCCGATTTGTTCCGAGTGGATCGCTATAGATGTTGTATGTGATGCCGTTCTCGCGAATGCGGCGCTCGGCCCGCTCCCAGCGCCGTTCCAACTCCTCTGGCCCGATATTCCGAAGAGACTCCATCAGGCTTGCCCAGTGCAGGCGAGGAGTCACACCGTCAGCCGATGCCTCGTTATAGGCATTTCCATAAGGGAGGAGGCTTTGATATAAATCGACAGTCATAGCTTGACTTCCTGGATCTCGATTTGGGTTTTTCTGGAGGGTGGTGACAGCCGCAGATCCAGAGTCAACGGAAAAATCGGATTGGCCTCGCACTCAGGCGGAATCATGGGACTGAGCGCGGAGCCCATGAGTTGAAAGCGTTCACGGCGCCGGATTTCTGCCTCGGCACCGTCGACTGGACGAGTTGTGTATCGACGACCATCGGGCGGTACAACATGATAGGCACATTGGCCAATTGAGCGATCCTTCCAGCAATCGATAACGTTGAAGACGAGCGGCGCGTGAACAGGGACGGTAGGGTGAAGGGTTGCCGACAAGCTGCGCGCACGATATCGTACCCCTGCGACGGCGACCCCGGCTTCGCGGTTGAATTGAAGCGGCACTCGGCGCCCATTGCAGGCAACTACATAGCGGGATACCTCGGTGATCCCGGTCAACTTCACCTGTATTCGTTCAAGCGAAGAGTCCACTGTGCGTACCATTCCCCCGGAAATGCTCTCTTCTGCGAGTACATTCCAAGGCTCGAGCGCCTGACGGAGTTCCAGCTCGACTCCTTCCGCGGCGATTGACCCAATCTTCGGGAAACGAAACTCCAGATGCGAAGCAAACCATTGTTCCGCGAGGTCACAGCCGGATCGCCGCAAATGGGCAAGCACATCGAAAAGGTCGCGTTTGACAAATTCAGGCAGCATAAAACGGTCGTGGAGTGTCGACCCCCAGCGGATCAAGCCGCCTTGGAACGGAGTTTTCCAGAATACATATACTAGGGCGCGGACCAATAGCATCTGCAAAAGGTTCATTCTCACATGCGGGGGCATTTCGAATGCTCGCAGTTCGAGCAAGCCAAGTTGTGACCCGAAACCGCGCGGCGGAAAGAGTTTGTCAACACAAAACTCACTGCGATGCGTGTTCCCTGTAATATCGGCGAGCAAGTTGCGGAACAGTCCATCCACAATAAACGGCTGACAATCCTTCGAAGGGAGTTGACCAAAGGAAACTTCAAGCTCATACAGAGTGTCCAGACGTGCCTCGTCCACGCGAGGACATTGGCTCGTCGGCCCGACATACATTCCGGAAAACAGGAAAGATAGCGCCGGATGATTCTGCCAGAACGCCAACATGCTGCACAGCAGATCTGGGCGGCGCAGTATGGGACTGTCCAACACGGTCGCCCCACCAATCACGATGTGGCTTCCGCCGCCAGTAGAGATATGGCCGCCGTCAAATTGGAATTTCTCAGCGGTGAGCCGATTGTGGCGGGCTTCTTCGTCGAGCACTGTGTAGATTTGTTCGAGTTCGACCCAGTTGCTCGCCGGTGGCAAGTTTACTTCAAGCACGCCGGGGTCCGGAGTGATACTGAACGACCGCAACCGTGGATCGGAATCCGGCGCGTAACCCTCGACCCAAACCGGCATCTTAAGATACTGGCATGTATCTTCGACCGCGGAGACGACGTCAAGATAGTCTGCAAGAATGGACGTATAGGGTAGAAACACATGCAGGCGGCCTTCACGTGCCTGTACGCAGAGCGATGGCCGGATCAGCACCTCGGCAATTTCGGACTCACGCAAGACTGTAGGAAGCGGATCGGACTCCGGATCTATCTCGAAGAGTTCCATGCGGAGCGCAGACTGCGATGGGAGCTTGACGCGATCTCGGAACGGCTCAGCATCAAACTCGTATTCAATCTCATCTGGCGCGACCCAGGGCATCGACTCAGTCGGGATACGATAGCCGATCGGCGAATCGCCCTTCGACAACACTAGACGCTCCGGACGAGGAAACCATAACTGACTCGACCAATGCAATTGGCCCTTGAGTTGCCGGCGGCGGACAGGAAGTATGTAACCAAGCGGTTCAGTGGAAACGGACTCCGGATCGAACGCAGGGAGTATGTTTTCTAACCTCACCTGAAGGCGTCGCGCAAGCGCTTCTATAAACCTGAAGGCCTCAGTCGCACCGAAATTGTAGTCATCATGGGCCTGTGCGATGAGGTTGGCATCCTTCCAGACAGGAACACCATCGGCACGCCAATAGCAACTCAGCGCCCAGCGCGGCAAGGGCTCGCCTGGATACCATTTACCCTGTCCATAGTGAAGTAGCGCACCGGGCGCCATTCTCTTGCGCAAACCCTGAATCAGAGCCAAGCCGCGGGTTCGCTTCATCGATCCAAGTGCATCGATGTTCCATTGTGGGCTCTCTGGCTCGTCTATGCCAACATATGTAGGCTCGCCGCCCATGGTCAGGCGTACATCCTGGGCTTTTAATTCCGCATCGATGTTTTGTGCAACCTGTCTTACACGCAACCAATCCTCTTCGCTAAGAGGCATGGAGGTCCGTTGAGGGTCATTCAAACGGTGAACCGAGATCGAGTGGCTGAACTCAACTCCGGCCGGCTCCACAGTGCCTTCGATTGGCGCGGCTTGCGATGCATTCGGAGTACAGACCAGTGGTATGTGTCCTTCGCCTGCGAGCAAACCCGAGGTAGGATCCAATCCGATCCACCCTGCTCCCGGCAAAAACGCCTCTGCCCAGGCATGCAAATCTGCGGAATCCACCTTCGGACCTCCGCCCTCGTCTTCCAACGTCCCGTTGTCGGCTGACAGTTGAATCAGATAACCCGACACAAACCTTGCCGCAATGCCCAGGTTTCGGAGGGCCTGGACCAGGAGCCATGCAGAGTCGCGGCATGACCCTGTTCGCTTCTCAAGGGTCTCCTCGCATGTCTGGACTCCCGGCTCCAGCCTCGTCACATATCCAATTTCGTCTCGCACCCTTCGGTTCATGTCCAGTAGAACATCGAGTGTGCCGCTCCTCCGACCTACAAAACTCTCAAGAAATGCTTGCTGCAAGGGACCAGGCCCATCCACCGACCGATAGGGCTCTAAATCCTTGGCCAGTCCCGGCGTGTATGCGAAGGGAAATTCTTCAACTCCCGGTTCCAGAAAAAACTCGAATGGATTGTAAGGCGATAGCTCTGCAACGAGATTTACGTCAACCAGGAGTTCCTTTGTCTTTTCCAGAAAGAGAAGGCGCGCCAGTCGATTATTGTGAGGGTCCAATTGCCAGTTCAGAATGTGTTCGGACGGAGTGACATCAAGGGAGTAGCTGAGGATGGGCGTGCGGCAGTGCAGCGCGGGGCGCAACCGGATAACTTGCGGACCGAGGGATATCGCCTTTTCATACCGGTAGGTTGTCCGGTGATTCAGCGCGACTTGTATTCCCATCCATCCTCTTGCGGCCCGCGCTTGGAATCAGGGACCGCCATCAGTCGGCGCCTCAGCCCGCGGCCTCGCCATACTCCTCGTGAAAGCTGAGGTGTAAATACAAGTTAACACATTAGTTATTAGATCGAAATCGATCCCGCTAACGCGTATTTCATAGAGATTCCCTCAACCCATAAGCCATTGATTCAAAAAGGACGAGAATCATACCGCAGCATTAATGAAACATG
Organism: Occallatibacter sp.; assembly: GCA_049518535.1. GTDB lineage: Bacteria > Acidobacteriota > Terriglobia > Terriglobales > Acidobacteriaceae > Telmatobacter. The sequence continues at coordinate 56,112 of JBEKRS010000034.1, forward strand.
CTTTCGGGCTATCTTGCGTCGAGGAGTGGGAATGATCTATAATTTAATTAGGTCGGATCAGCTTTTGGAGTTGGGGTGCCGCAACTTTGCCAATCAACCATCTGCTGTGTTGGCAGGCCCTCACCAACGACAATTTAAAGATGCAGCCGCATTCCCTCTCAATTCGCGTCCTCGCTGCGTGTTTTCTCTCTGCATCTCGCAACCTGTGACGCAACGTGTTCACTTGAACCGCAAGCCAAATGCTTTAAAGAGGCCACTAATCCAAATGCACCACATGCCTTGAGATTGCGTTTAGGAGGATAACTCATGCCAGTTTGCCAGATCGCCCCAGAAAATGAAGTCACGCTCAAAAACCTTTTGATAGCGTATGAGAGTGAATCGAATGCTTACATTATGTACACTGCATACGCCGAAAGAGCGGATGCCGACGGGTTGCCCGGAGCAGCCAGTCTATTCCGGGCAACCGCTCGCACCGAACAGATTCATGCCAGCAACAATGCACACTTAATTCGGAAATTGGGCGGCGAACCCGAGGCTCAGATTCAACAAGTCGAAGTGAAAACCACCCTGGAAAACTTGACCACGGCACTGGTCAATGAGGTATACGAAATCGACTCGATGTATCCGCGGTTTCTAGCGGAGAACCGGAGCACCAACAACTCTGCAGCTCAAACACTTACTTGGGCCCTTGAAACGAAGAGAACAAATGCGCATTTGTTAAGTGAAGAGATCGAGCAGATGGGAGCCGTTGGCACGGACTCTCTGGCTAGCACGCCCGTCGATTTTTTCGTTCGCCCTGTCTGTGGCTACGTCTCAAAGACGCCCGAGCCGGAACGTTGCTGGAATTGCAATCACCTTTGTTCAACATTCGAGACCATTCGATAGAACAAAAGACTGCGGCCGCTGTTGAGGCTAAAGTCAATCGCGACACTGTGCGCTTGAGTTGACTAGGGTCTGTCATCAAATTGGTAATATGCAAGATGGCATAATGCTTTTAGTTTTGCATTATGAGCTTGCATCGCTATGGATTACGGGACGATCAGTGGGAGCGGATCGAAGCTGTTCTTCCAGGCCGACCTGGTTCAGTTGGGCGCCCGGCAGCCAACAATCGGTTGTTCGTAGAAGCGGTTTTGTATCGCTATCGTGCTGGAATTCCATGGCGCGACTTACCGGAGCGTTTTGGA
>JBEKRS010000035.1:0-55505 GCA_049518535.1 Occallatibacter sp.
CCCCTCCCCCCCTTTATTTATTTTTCAAGACCGGGATTTTCTTGCATACATTTATCGGCACAACAGAAAAACCCAAGAGAATAGATTGAATATCAATGATTTCCACGCGCACCCTCCCCAAAAGCCTGCAAACTTGTCAAATGGTCGATACTCTTGAGCGATTGCCTTTCCTTCCAACGATTGCCCTGTTCTGGACCCGAGGCGAGGAACCTTCTACCATAGACGCTGCAACCGCATGTAAGAGCCTAATCCAAGGAAATTTAAACATGCTCTCGGCAACCGAGATCGTCAACCTGCACGACCAAGAGACTCGCGCCTGGCATAAGGCGGCGGCAGGAATCGCGCTGCCGGAGCTAGGCCCGGATTGGCTTGGGGCCGTCAGCCGTCAGCATCGCGCCAACTTTGAGCTGTGGCACATCGAGGACGAGGCCCGCGCTCCCGGCGCAACCGACGCCGAACTGGCCAGGGTGAAGCGGAGCGTAGATCGAACCAACCAGCGCCGCAACGACCTCGCCGAGGGACTGGACCGCGCCCTGCTCGCTTGGCTGGAAACTCAGGGGCTGCCAAACCAGGCCGCTGCCTTGAACTCCGAATCGCCGGGCCTGATGATCGACCGGCTCTCGATCCTGACGCTGAAGATCTATCACACCCGCGAGGAAGCCCAGCGTGCTGGTGCTCCGCGCGGCCACTCTGTGCGCAACCTTGACCGGCTGGCCATTCTTGAGGAGCAACGCGCTGACTTGGCCTCCTGCCTAGACGCTTTATGGGGAGAAACCCTGGCCGGTACGCGGCGTTTCAAGCTCTATCGCCAACTGAAGATGTACAACGACCCGTCTCTCAATCCTGCCATTTACCGCAATCCTTCACAGGGCAAATAATCTGGAGGATGGAACCCGTTTGGCGGGCCACCTTGACGGATGACGGAGTTGTGCGTATAAAAGGTGCCTAAGCAGCGCAATTCTCAGAAGCGGCGTTTCTGCCGGCAACGGTCCGGTTTCGCTATGTCTGAGGCTTGACGCGGGCTCACGGCAAACCGATGATGCAAGAGGCCTTATCAGTGGCGTACGACCGAAAAAAGGATGCTTCACCGTCTGGCAAACCCGGCGGACACTCAGCCGCGGGCGTGGGACCGGCCTTTCAGCACTATCAGGCCGCCGTGCAGCTGTTGCAGCAAGGCAAGTACGATAAAGCGTTAGCCGCCTTCGAGAAGCTGCTCCCCACTGCGCCAGCTGAACTGCTGGAACGCTGCAAGATGTACATCAGCACTTGCCAGCGGCAACTGGAAAAGCACAACTTGACGTTTCTAACACCCGAAGAGCACTACGACTACGCCGTCTCGCAGTTGAACACAGGCTACTTCGAGGAAGCACGCGAACAGTTCGACACCATTCTGTCCACCCATCCAGGGGCCGACTACGCCTTTTATGGGCTGGCACTGCTGGACGCGATGACCGGGCGCACCCAGGATTGTCTCAGGAACTTGGCTCGGGCCATTGAACTGAATCCCAAAAACCGGCTTCAGGCTCGTGTCGACAACGACTTCCAGAGCATGGCGGACGACCCCAGGTTTACCGAGCTGCTGTATCCAGAGGTGCCATAGGGCGTTAAGTGACTTCAGCGAACACCCCGCCATTAAGTCTGGAGTCTGCTGTCCAGCAGTCGGCTGCGGTTACTGCGCTGGACCATCCCTTGCGCGTGGTGGCCATAGGCGGCGGCACCGGCCTCTCCACGCTGCTGCGAGGGTTACGTCGCCATGTCACCCCCTGCGCACCGTGCGAAGCTGGCCTGATTGCCGATCTGGCCGCCGTGGTTACCGTCACCGATGACGGTGGGTCCTCCGGTCGTCTGCGCAGGGACTTCAACATGCTGCCTCCCGGCGACCTGCGTAACTGCATGGTGGCGCTCAGCGAAGAAGAGCATCTGTTGGCACAACTCTTTGGCCATCGCTTTCGCTCGGGCGACGGCCTTGAAGGACACAACTTCGGCAATCTCTTTGTCGCCGCGCTCACCGAGATTACTGGCGACTTCGGCCACGCTATCCAACTGGCGTCGAAGATTCTAGCCACGCGGGGGCACATCTACCCTGTGACGACGGCCAACGCTACGCTGGTGGCGCGCATGGACGACGGCTCGCTGGTGCGTGGCGAGACCGAGATCACCGCTAGCCGCAAGCGCATCGCGGAGCTGATGCTCGACCCTCCCGATGCCATTCCCTTGCCGGAGACGCTGGAGGCGATCGGACGCGCCGACCTAATCACCGTGGGACCCGGCTCTCTGTACACTTCGCTCATCACAAATCTCTTAGTGCAAGGCATGCCTTCCGCGTTGGCGCGCGCCCAAGGCGTGCGCGTCTACATCTGCAACTTGATGACCCAGCCCAACGAGAGCCTTGGGCTGACCGCCTCCCAGCACATTGAACGCATTTACGAGCACACCCACGCGCCCATCTTCGACTATGCTCTGGTGAATACCGCTGTCTTCTCGCCGGAGACTCTGGCCCGCTACGCAAAGCAGAACGCCTCGCCTATCGAGGCTGACATCGAGCGTATCGAGGAGTTGGGCGTGCGTTGCATTACTGGCGACTTCGCCAGCGTTGAGAACGTCGTCCGCCACGCCGCCAACCGCGTGACAGATGCCCTGCTGGCTCTGAGTAACGCTGCTGTGGCTGCACGGACCTGAGTTTGCTTTTTAACGCCGAGCGCACGCTGCAATAGAGTGAATACGCGCACGGTCAGAAACCGGTGCGATCAGTGAGGAGAAATCATGCGCAAGACTCGAGTTTGGATCACCATGGGCTGTTGCCTTTTCGCAGTGGCAATCTTCGCCTTGGCACAATCCATCAGAAAGCCCGGCCTGTGGGAGATGACCGCCAACATGACCTGGCAGCAATCTCCCATGCCTGCGGGCATGGCACCGCCCGGCACTGAACCGCACACGACGGAGGTTTGCCTTACCCGGGCCCAGATCGACAGGTACGGCGCCCCGATCTCGCAGAACCGCGACTGCAAGATCGTCAACATCGCGCGCAAGCCCACCGGCATGACCGCGAACTTGGTATGCAGCGGGCGAATAATCGGCAAGGGAGAGGTTCGGGCATCGTGGACAGATAGCGAACACGCCACAAGCACGATCCATTTTTTGGGTACGATGCAAGCTGGACCGAATCCTCTGCCCGTCGAATGGACGGTAGACTCCACCTCCGTCTACAAAGGCCCGGATTGTGGCAGCGTAAAGCCTATGCCGATGCCCAACAATTGACGCGGAGGTGATTGCCGCGTAACTCTGGTGTGCGGTAAACCTGCTGAATATTTAACCCTTGTGCGGAGTTGGCGGCGATCAAGTTTATTCTTTCGCCGGCAGGCCTGCGAAAAAGGACAGCCGCAATCAATCTGTGGTTGTCCTTTTTGCTATTTCGGGCGACATCGCCGGATTACTTGCTGGAATGCTTATCGTCTTTAATAATCTTACTAATATAGCTTTCACGCTGATTGAGGCGATTCTAAATAAGTTTTCGCCAGTTTTGGCGCGCAATGCGGTTGCGCGTCTGTGCACAGCTTGATCTGACTTGCAAAAAGGGCAGGGAAATCGCATGAGCGCTAAAGCAATTCCACCACAGTTCCACAGTTTCACAATAAATAGTGGGGGAGGGGGGTGCCTTTTCCCCAAACGCTGCATTCAGCTCAGAGCAGAGCGGGAGGTCGGCCTAACTTGAGGGTAACTCGACTGCAGATATTATCTGCAAGATGTTTCTCATGCGATTGCCTTGGCGGAAAAAAGTGGTGCCGGCGGCGCAAACACATTTGTGCTACCATCATCGCGACCGCACCCGAGACGCAGCTTTAATCCAAAAAATGGAGCACTGAGAATGTTTCAATTTGATTGGGCTTCACGAAGGTTATGGTCTCAAGAGCCCTTGAAGATTGACGGCCGGGACTCAGAAGCAGATAGGTCGATTTGTGGCGCGATGCTATTGCATTGGCAGGAGCACTGCGTCGAATGCGCCCTGCCGCTCTGCTATACCAATTGCCCGCTCTACGTGCCGAGGAAAGATAGGCACTGCGCGCGCTTTGTTTATGGAATCGTACGGAACCGCAACTTTTCCGGCCTTCTGTCCTGCGCCGCCGACCTCCGATTTCGCCGCTGGGGAAAATTGGAGGCAATACTGACTGGCAGGTATCTGCCGCTATTCTGGATCCGTTTGCTGGATAAAGTTGATTGGGTTGTAACGCCGATAGTCAGCGTTCTGGCGTATCTGCTGAGTGGCATCGATCCAAAGCGTCGTCTCAATCGTGGCCTAAGTGTGTTCAGGGAGCGTTTGCTGGAAAACCTGGGAAAGCGAGGAGTTGCATTTGAAGAAGTAGTTATCGAATGTTACAGCTTTCAGAGGGAATCATGCCGGCTGATCGTTGAGATGAGAAAGAGCAGGACCACCCTCTATCGCGAGGCGCTGGAACTGGCATTCGGCCAAAATCGGTTTTCCCTGCGGATTCCCTTGCCGCCTACATTCGGACGAGCCGATAAATACAGGATGATGGTCTATCCCGATAACGACCAGGAACTCCGCGTCGCATTTACCTGGTTGGATTTTGTCGTCCGCCGTCGCAGCCAGGCTACAAACCTCTCTGTCACTGACGGCGATGTGCTCGCCAAATCGCTCGCAAATCCTGCTGGGAAGGTGAAGTGCGTGGCGTGGGATCTTGACAACACACTTTGGCAAGGCACACTCATTGAGGACGGCCAACAGAATATCCGGGTTCGCCCGGAGGCAGAGAAACTGGTTCGTTGGCTAGATGAACGGGGCATTATTCAGACCGTCGTCAGCAAGAACCAACACGAAGAGGCGATGGCGGTGCTGGCGCGTTGCGGACTCGATGAGTTTTTTCTCTATCCTGCAATCAACTGGGGCCCGAAGAGCGCAAACCTGATGCAGATTGCCAATCGCCTCAATATCAACATCGACACGTTCGCCCTGATCGATGACTCTCCGTTCGAGAGGCGCGAAGTGGCAAACGCATTGCCGATGGTTCGAGTCTATTCCGACAACGTATTAGCGAAGCTCGGTGAATTGCCGGAATTTGACGTTTCCATAACGGAGGCTAGCCGGCTGCGACGTAAGTCCTACCTGACCGAGATACAGCGCGAGAAGGTAAAGGAAGTTTTTGGCGCCGACCATATTGAGTTTTTGCGCTCTTGCCAACTGAAGATGCGGCTATTCCGGCCCAGCACCCAGAGTGAGATAGAACGCTGTCTCGAATTGATTCAACGCTCCAGCCAATTGAATCTTTCCAGCAGACGCTATAACTCGGAGCAGTTTGCGGCGCTGCTTGCCGATCACAGCGCGCTCTGCGTGGCAATGGCGTGTGAGGATAAATTTGGAGATTATGGCATTGTCGGGTTTGCAAGCATCGACGAGCGAGGAGAACAGCCTGTGGCAAGGGATTTCGTGCTGTCATGCCGGGTGGCGCAAAAGCATGTTGAACACGCTTTTTACGGATGGCTGGGAAATCTCCTGCAGCGGCGAGGCGCCACCAAGCTTATAGTCGAACTTATCAAGTCGGCTAGAAACGGACCGCTGGTCAGGGTCTTCGAGGAGATGCCATTCACGGTTGTTAGCTCCGATGGCGAAGCGGTATCACTTTCGCTGGACCTGAATGGCGGCGTGAACTATGACAATGTGGTGATCGTTGACGACTCGGTCTTCGAGGCGGAGAGGGCATTGTGAGAATCATCATCAATTGCGACGATCTGGGAGCCAGCAGGGAAATCAACGATGAGATTTTCGATCTCATGGAGCAGCGCCGCGTAACTTCAGCCACTGTGATGATGAACGCGCCCGAGACAGAGGATGCTTTGAGGAGAATGCGCAAATATCCTGCCTGCTCTTTTGGCATACATTTGAATGGCACGGAGTTTACACCGCTCACCACGCACCCAGGACTTGGCCCGTTGTTGAATGAAAAAGGTGAATTCGCAAGAAATCTAAAACGCATTGCATTGACCTCCAAGATTCGGAACGCCGTTTATTTCGAGTGGTGCGCGCAAATCGAGCGTGCTTTGGAGGCGGGCGTTGCCTTCAGTCATATCGATTCCCACGAGTACGTCCACACAGTGCCTCGTCTCTTTGGAGTCGTGAAAAGAATTCAGAGAAAGTTTCACATACGCAAAGTGAGGATAACGCCGAATATCTTCGCTCCCTCGGAAACCAAAAGCCTGCGCCTGCGAGCCTCGAAGTTTGCATGGAATTTCGCATTACGGCATTACGTGCCTACTATAACCACTGATAAGTTTTGTGCATTTCTCGTCTTTTACCAACAGTTGCAGGCTGGACTTCGATGGCCGGCCAGCATTGAGCTGATGTGTCATCCTGGTCGAAAGAAATTCGCGGCGGAAACGGAGTTACTTCGCAGCAATTGGAAGGCGACACTGGCACAGGATGCCCGGTTGATCAATTACAACGAGCTTTGATCGCCGCCGGAAATTTCGGAATGCTGTTGGGAGGAATGTTCTCGCATTGGAAAGAGGAGATAGTTATGAGCGATGGCCGCGAAGAGCGCGAAGAACGTGAGAAGCGCCGTGAACAGGAAGAGCGAGAGAATCGCGAGGATCGAATTGACCGCGACCATGTAGACCAATGGGAGCCGGAGCGCGATGAATCCTGAGATGCTATGAAAGTTGAAATCGCAAACTCAACCACCTGCGCATAACTTCGTTGACTAACCAAAAGAGCGAGCATGAACGAACCCCGTAGCATTGGCGTCTTTTGTCCATGATGGGCACTATCCACATCGCGGGTTGGGGCTTGCTTCTCGGAGCTATCGGACAGTCGCTGCTCTTTGCAAGTTTGTCTCACAATCCTCCAAGTAAGATTATTTACGTCCTACTACTTATTCCATGGCTCACGGTTTACACGATTTCCTTTTGTCGCCGTCCGCCTTGTGGTCCTCGCCGATTTCGTCACGTTCTAACTGTTGCAATGTGCTGGTATGTAGTGGCTACATTGCTTGCTGAGACTCTCTGCTTTATCTTTCACCCGGTTCCTCATTGGGATCACATGCTTGTCGTTGCCAGAGTCCTGATGTATCTCAGTGCGCTAAGTTTTGTTGTATTCTTGCGGGCTTGTATCGCCCTTCGCCGCTTGGAAGCTCCCGAAGTCAAGTAGCATTAACCTTACAGCTTCGACGAGTACGTGTCTCACCCCTCCACGGTTCGCTTTAACTGCCCGCAGGCGGCGTAGATGTCGCGGCCGCGGGGTTTGCGCAGATAAGCGGAAATGCCGGCATCCGCCAGCATTTTGCGGAAGGCTTCAACGGCTTCGGGTTGCGGTGTGGTGTAGGCGATACCGGGACCGGGATTCCAGGCAATCAGGTTCACTTTGACGGGCAACCCAGTCTGGCGCACAAGCCGCGCGACTTCAGCGGCGTGCTTGGGCTGGTCGGTGACTCCGCCCAACAAAACATATTCAAACGTGATCCGCTCGCGGGGGCGAAGTTGAACCTGACGCACTGCGTCGACAACCGCCTCGATGGGCCACTTGCGGTTGATGGGCATGATCTCGCCACGAATTGCATCGTTGGGCGCGTTCAGGCTAATGGCCAGCTTGGGGCGCAGCTCCGGCGGCTCCTGCGCAAAGCGCTCGATGCCGGGGACGATACCTGAGGTCGAGACGGTCATGCGCCGCGGGCTCAGGCCAACTTCGGTGATCAGCAGCCGCACCGCCGCCATGAAGTTGTCGTAGTTCAGAAACGGTTCGCCCATGCCCATGAAGACCAGGTTCACGCGGTCGCGGCCCACTTCGACGCTATGACGGTCGAAGACGGCCAGCACTTGGCCAGCGATTTCGCCAGCGCTTAGATTGCGCTGTAAGCCGAGCTTGGCTGTTAGGCAGAATTGGCAATTGACGGCGCATCCGACTTGACTGGAAACGCAGATGGTGGCGCGCTGCCAGTATTTCGCGGTCTCGTCTGCCAAATCCGAATCGGTCCCGTCACCGGTTTCGCCATCGTCGCCCTCAGGCATCCAGACAGCTTCGACGGTCTCGGCCCCGGTGGCGTTGGGAGCCCCGGTCTGAGCGTCTATGCTCCGGCCTTCTACCAGGTAACGTTCCGTTCCGTCCGCAGATTGGAATACCTGAACAATTTTTGGCCGGCCTACCTGCCAGCCTTCGCCGGCGAGCCGTTGGCGGAGGGACTTGGGCAGGGTTGAGATGGTATCCAGTTCCGTAAGTCTTTGACGGTAAATGGCTTCGGCTAACTGACGGCCACGCCAGGCCGGCTCGTCCGCCTCCACCATCCGCGCGGTGAGCGCCTCGGCATCCAGGCCAAAAAGAGTCTGGTCCAGCAGCGGCACCCTGCTCCCGTCTATGGGGCCATTGACGTCCAAACGAACGAGTTGATTGGATTTCCCGGTCATGGGCTGGGGTCAGCATAGAGCATTTCCCCAAAGCGCCGCATTCCCCCCAAGAACCCGGCCGTGCCGCGCAAGCCGGTTTGGCCTACAATTTAAGCATCGGAGGACGATGACCACCGAGCGAATCGAGGACGGGAGGACGATGACTACCGAGCGAAACCTTCGCCGCACCGTGCTGCCGAACGGCCTGATCGTGCTGACCGAGCGCATGGAATATATGCGTTCGGTGGCCATGGGAGTATGGGTCAAATCCGGTTCCCGCTGCGAGCCGGCGGAAACCAACGGCATCTCGCATTTTGTGGAGCACATGCTCTTCAAGGGGACCCGCTCCCGCACCGCACGACAGATCGCCCGCGAGATGGACTCGATCGGCGGCAACCTGGACGCCTTCACTGGTATGGAGACCATCTGCTTCAACGTGAAATCGCTGGCGGACCACGTGCCCATTGCTTTGGATGTTCTGTCTGATCTTGTGCTCAACCCGACCTTCGCCATGCCTGACATCGAGCGCGAACGCGGCGTGATTCTGGAGGAAATCAAGATCGACGAAGACAACCCGGACGTGCTGGTTCACGAACTGTTCACCCAGGCTTTCTGGAAGGATCATCCGCTGGGCAAACCGATTCTAGGCACCACGGCGACGGTTGGACGGCTGGACCAGCAAAGCCTTCTGGCCTACCACGGTGATCGCTTTCACGGCGGCAACATGGTCTTCTCCGCAGCTGGCAACCTGGACCATGACCGCTTTGCCGAAGCTGTGGCGGACAAGTTCTCATCGCTGACTGCCGGGGCCACACTCAATGAGTTGCCGGCGCCCGAGGCCGGTGCGCGCATCGTGCTGCGTAACAAAAAATCGCTGGAGCAGGTGCAGATATGCCTCGGGGTTCCGGCGCCGCCCATCACCGATGACAACCGGTACGTTACGCTGATCCTGAATACGGTTCTGGGCGGCGGCATGAGCTCGCGCCTCTTTCAGACCATTCGCGAAGAGCGGGGTATGGCCTACTCGATCTACTCCGACCTGAGCCCTTACCGCGACACCGGCACCCTGTGCGTCTATGCGGGCACGGCGACGGGAAAGGCTCTGGAGGTGGTGAACCTGATCCTGGAGGAGTTCCACAAGCTGAAACAAGAACTGCTGACCGAAGAAGAATTGACCCGCGCCAAGGACCAGGTAAAGGGAAATATTTTGTTGGGCCTGGAGAGCTCGAACTCGCGCATGGCGAACTTGGCGCGACAGGAAATGTACTTCCATCAATTCATTTCCGTGGACGAGATCATTGCGCGCATCGGCGAAGTGGACGCGGGGCAGGTGCAAACGATGGCACAGCGCCTCTTTGCTCCCGAACGCATCGCCGTCACGCTGCTGGGTCGTCTGGGTGGCGTCAAGCTGGGACGGTCGAGGCTGGTGTGTTGAAGAACAGCGAACAGCTGACAGCTCTCAGCAAACAGTGCAAAGCTCGCATAGGCCAATTGAAAACTGTGCGCTGTAAGCTGTTTTTTCGAGCGTCCGATTTCCCTTTCGCGTCCATACGTTGTAGGATTTTCTCGAATGGGCCGGAGGGTTTCGGCCGTTCTCAGAGGAATTGGAATCCCATGAATCGCAAGAACTCGAACTGCCGCATTCGTCGCGCTATGCAACCCAATGGCTTTACGCTGATGGAACTGCTGATCGTTATCGCCATCATCCTGATCCTCATGCTCATGGCGATTCCCACCATCGGCAGTCTGAAGAAGAGCGCCAACCGGACCTCGGCGATTCAGTCTATCCGTGCTATCCAGCAGGCGCAGATGCAGTACGAATCCACCTACCCGGCCAACGGCTACGCCTGCCAGTTGTCGGCCCTCGGCGGCGATCCGAGCGCCGGTCCCGCCTCTCCCACCAACGCGCAGATTTTGCAGGGCGACATTACCTCGGGCTTCAAGTCCGGCTACATCTTCACCATAGGCAACTGCACCAAGGTGACGGTCAACGGCACGGACCGCATCACCAGTTACACGGTCACAGCGGTTCCACAGACCGTGGGCAAGACTGGAGATAGCGGCTACTGTAGCGACCAATTCGGCTCTATCAAGTACGACCCCACGGGAAGCACCAACTGCACACAACTCGTCCAATGAGCGCGGGCAGACTCATGAAGCGCAGGGGCTCGATTGTGGTCGCCGCTCTGCTCACAGCTTGCCTCTGCGCGCAGGAGCGTCCCCAGTCCGCGCATGAGTTGGCCCAGCGCGTCGATCGCCACTACAACCAATTGCACTCGCTGAAGGCAGGCTTCACGGAGAGCTATGAGGGCTTGGGGATGCGGCGCACTGAAAGCGGGACGTTGCTGCTGTTGAAGCCCGGACGCATGAGGTGGGATTACAGCGAGCCAGCCGGAAAACTCTTTTTGCTCGATGGCAGGTTTGCCTGGTTCTACTCTCGTGGCGATGCTCAAGTGCAACGCATTCCTGCCAAGCAACTTGACGATCTCCGCTCGCCGCTGCGTTTTCTGCTGGGCCGCACCGAACTCGAAAAGGAATTGAACAACCTGAGACTGGTACCGGCTGCCGGTGGCTGCTTCACGCTTACAGGCCAACCCAAGGGACAGGAAAAACGAATCAATCGGCTCACGCTCACCGTCACCGTGGATGGAACGATTGCCGGAATCGAAGTCGAGGAGATTGACGGCGCGCTGACCCGCTTCATCTTCACCGGCGAAGAGTCAAATGCACCCGTCCCCGCGGATACCTTCCGCTTTACGCCTCCCGCCGGAGTGCCGGTGGTGGACGCACCGCCGCCGGTGTGAGAACAGTGGACAGTTTCATCCCTGTAGCTCGAACCGCTCATGTCGTGTGAAAAATTCTCTTGACGAGCCATAAAAGTAACGCATAACTCAACTGTCCTCTGTCACTCGTATCTCAGCGCCTCGATGGGGTCGAGGTTGGCGGCGCGGATGGCGGGAATCATGCCGCTGACCAGCCCGGTGATGGCCAGGATGACCGTGGCTATGATGACTGAGGATGGCGAGATGATCAGGCGAATGTCTGCATCCTGCGCATTCTTGGCCAAGGCGCTGTAAAACGTAATGCGCCCGACCATTAGAGAAACCATGTAAGCCAGCGCGATGCCGCTCAGGCCGCCTACGCCTGTGATGGCCAGAGCTTCGGCGAGGAATTGCGTGAGGATGTGATGCTTGCGCGCGCCGAGAGCCTTTTCGACGCCGATTTCGCGGGTGCGCTGCTGCACGGACACCAGCATGATATTCATGAGTCCGATGCCGGCGATGCCTAACGTCAGAGCGCCCACCATCGACAGTAGTACCTGCAAGGCGATGGAGAGAATCTGGAATTGGTGCAGTTGGGTAAGAAGATTGGCCACGTAGATGGCGTTGTGATCCGAAGGGCGAAAGTGATGCGCCGCTCCCATGTTCTCGCGCAGACTTTTCTCGGCCAGTTCGTTGTCGCCACGATAGTTGAACCAGACACCATCCAAGTATTTCGTGTCCTTAATGTCGCTCATGGTATTGAAGGGCACGTAGACCTGGCGGTTGCGGTCGCTGTCGCCCTCCTGCATCTTGGGGCTGAGCACGCCGACGATGGTGTAGGTCACTCCGTTGAGCCGGATGGTCTCACCTACCGCCCAGCCGCCGCTGAAGAGCTTGGTCTTGGCTTCTGAACCGATGACGCAGACATGGGCATGCTGCTGGTCCTCGGCTCCATTGAAGAATCGCCCCTGATCCACATCCAACTTCCAGATGTCTTGAAAGATGGGGCGCACGCCGTTGACCGTCCAGGTGTAAGTGTGCAGATCGTTCTGCACTGGTACGTCCTTCATCACTACGGGCGAGATATGGAAGACGCCGGGAACGGTGTTCGCGGCGCGATCGACGTCATCCAAAGTAAACCGCACCAGCACGCCAGCCTTGTCTCCGCCGGCCTGCTCGCTGGTGCGACCGGGAAAGAAACCTATGATGTTGGTGCCCCATTGGGCAAAGATGTTCTCGATGGCGCGACTGAACCCCGCGCCGTAGGCCAGCAGCAGCACCACCGTGGCAATGCCCCAAGCCATGCCGATCATTGTGATGGCCGTGCGGCGGCGGTTGAAGACCATCGCTTCCCATGCCTGGCCGAGAATGTCGTTCAACATGGTGGTTCCTTTCCGAGCGGACAGCTTACTCTCTCCGCAATGCCTCGATGGGGTCGAGCGCCGCCGCCTTACTCGCTGGATAAAGACCGGCAACCACACCGCATAGAACCAGAGATCCCAAAGCCAGCGCGGCCGACCAGGGAACGAGTCTTGGCGGGTCCCATCCCGGCATCTTACCGGTGAGGAACGTCTGGAGCAGGCCCATGAAACCTGCCGAGGCCGCAATCCCGATCAGCCCGCTGATGCCGGTCAAAAGCAGCCCCTCCCAGAAAAACTGTGCCAGGATGCTGTTCTTAGTGGCTCCCAAGGCCTTCAAGAGGCCGATCTCGCGAGTTCGCTCGGTGACTGAGACCAGCATGATGTTGATGATGCCGACCGCACCCAGGCCGAGAGTCACAATGCCCACCCCGCCGAGAAAGATATCCATGGCATTGAAGATCGCGCCAATCATATGCTCTTCTTCGATAGTGTCCCACTCCTGGAAAGCATCCTTGAGCGAGGGATCGAAGCCGTGCCGCTCGCCGATGACCCGATGCACCGCAGCCACAGCGGCCGTCGCATTGCCCTTGTTCGTGGGCTGATACTGAATCGAACCCAATGCGTCGCGAGCCACATTATCGCCCTTCATGGCGAAGAGTTCCTGCATGATGGTGAGCGGAATGTAGACCTTCTGGTTATCACTGTCATTGTTGCCGCGGCTGATGGATTCGACGCGGCCGACCACGGTGAAGCTGGTGTCATTGATGTTGATGGTCTCGCCCAGCATGGGGCGGCCGGGAAACAAGAGCGTGGCGCTCTTCGACCCCAGCACGACGACGCGGCGGCGTTCGGCCAGATCGGCCGCATTCAGAAAGCGGCCCTCGGCAATAGGCACAAAGCGCACACTGGAAAAATTCGGTTCCACGCCCATTACCTGCCCGGAGGTGTTGGCGTAAGCGCTCACCTCGTATAGATCGTTCCGGCTCAGGATCGCGGTGACAGAGCGCAACTCCGGCAGGGTACGCAGGGCCGCTTCGTCGCCCAATGTGAACTGGTAGGGACGCATCCCTGTATGCTGATTAGCCAGGGCTGGAATGGTGCCGTTCCACATCATCACCACATCATTGCCGAATGTAGCCAACTGCTTGTGCTGGCCGCTCCGGAAGCCTTCGCCCAGGCCCACCAGCACCAACAGCGACCCCACGCCCCAGGCAATCCCGAACATGGTCAGAAACGTGCGCAGCTTGTTGGCCATGATGGCACGGAAGACCTGGCCGAGAGTATCGGAAAAAGTCTGCATGATTGTTGGACGCCGCGGGAGGGCGCTTGGAGAGTGATACGCGGCGGTGAGGGGATCGGTTCCCGCCTCAGTTTCGAGGGTCGCTAACTTTCGTAAGTATAGAATCCCCGTCCCGACTTGCGACCCAGCCAGCCGGCGTCCACCATACGTGTCAACAGCGTGCATGGACGATATTTGGGGTCGCCGAAGCCCTCCTGTAGCACACGCAGAATGTCCACGCAGACATCGAGGCCGATGAAGTCGGCCAGGGCGAGTGGGCCCATGGGATGATTCATGCCCAGCTTGAAGACCTGATCAACGGCCTCTGGCGTCGCCACGCCCTCCATTACCGCGAAGGCCGCCTCGTTGATCAGAGGCATCAGCACCCGATTGGAGACAAAGCCAGGCGCATCATTGACCTCGACCGGCGTCTTGCCCAGCTTATCGGCCAGAGCGCGAACGGCAGCGAGGGTTTCATCGCTGGTGGCCAGGCCGCGGACGACTTCGACCAGAGCCATCACCGGCACGGGATTGAAGAAGTGCATCCCAATCACCTGTCGTGGACGCCGAGTCTGAGCGGCCAATTTGGTGATGGAGATGGAGGAGGTGTTCGTAGCCAGAATGGCGCTTTCCGGCAGGATGCGATCAAGCGAGCGGAAGATTTCCGCCTTTAAATCGAAGCGCTCCGAGGCGGCTTCGATGGCAACGTCGGCGACGCTGAGCGTCTCGCGGTCGAGTGTGGGCGCGATGCGGGCCCAAGCAGGCTCGATCTCAGCTTCGGCCAGCTTGCCCTTGGCGACCTCGCGGCCCAGGTTGGTGCGAATCTGCTGGAGCGCCCGGTCGAGGAAACGCTGCTCCAAATCGCACAAAAGCACGCGAAAACCGGCGCGTGCAAAGACATGGGCGATGCCGGAGCCCATGGTTCCGGCGCCCACTATTCCAACCGTTTGAATGTCGGCCATCGAAAGGTCTCCCGAACACACAGGGAGTGTAGCAGGCCGGGAGAATTGGGTAAAATGCGCGACTAAGTACCAGACTGAAGGCGGTGTTTCATGAATTGTCGGTATGGAAACAGATAGAAAATCTGCGCTCCCAACCAAATACTGAATACAAAAACCAGTCCCCAAAGCAGACGGGAGCCCAATGATCTCTCTGAATCGTGCATACAAAGATAGAACATTGTAAGCCAGATCAAAATTGCCGCGATTAGAGTGGTAGCTCCGATTGCGAACATCAACAGGTGCACGCCCATCCCCCACGGATTCGGAAGGATTGTCCCATATAAATATGCTGTCTCCGGCAACAGCATCTCTATGTCGGCCACGAGAGAGAGCAAGAAAAGCCCGAATAGCGCTTTGCGCGCTCCTAAAGACCCCAGAAGAACAACTTCAAGATCAGTTCGGTCGTGCATCAATCCGCTCCGATTTACCCGCAGAGTGCTAGGAACGTTTTAGTTTGCACTGGCGCTGGCCTTAACCAGGTTCAGCGGTTCAGTCAGCGTGAACAGCATCGCCGTACCTGGCTCCAGCGTGGCCTGCGGATGGCTGATCAGCAGGTGGGCTGTAACGACGCCTGCTCCGATCAGCGTGCCCGTCAACGCGCCCACCGGGCCGCCGACGATCGCTCCAGTGACTGCGCCGGCTCCCACTGCCCCGCCATATTCAATGCCGTCGCGTTTTAGGCGCGAGTCCGGCACAATGGCTCCCTCGCTGCCAACTTTGGTTCTGGAGCCAGGGGTCCCGGTAATCTCGGCGTGGAATTGATAACGCGTGCCGTCGGTAAGTATCACCGTCTCCGGCCGCAGATGCATGGAGCCGTGACCGCCCGTATGGCCGGTGGAGACTTCGACGACTCGGCCGTCGATCTCCGCTCCGGCAGGGATCAGAACATGGTCGTCCTGCAACACGTCTGAGGCGACGCGGCTACGGAACGCTTCTCCCTTTTCGGTGGTTGCGGTCGAGAGCCCATCCAGCAGACGGACGCGAATGGTGACCCCTTCAGGAAGTTCGCCGGGCCGCAGCGGCCGCGGATGCACGATGTCGCTATCCGGATCGGCAGCGGCGCCGCGTTGGGTCAATGCCGGTTGCTCCGGCGCAGGAGCCTGCTGTTGGACGGCGACTATTCCACTGTCCGGATCAGAATTGTTCACAGCGGAATAGGCAGAAGCGGGTTGGGACTGGGCTGGTGCTTCAGGCTGCTCCTGATTTTGACTTGGCTCTGCTGGCCGCCCGGCATGTGGCTTGGCTATGGGCGCACTGGTGGCTTCAGGTGTAGTGCTGGTCTCGATGGTTTCGTCCGGAGGGGGAGTCGATGTTCCCTGATAAGGACTGGATTGGTTTGCTTCCTGCGCTCCCAGAGCGGCAGCAGTCATAAGCAACAACGCGCACACAAGAATTGGCTGGCCCATGTAAGTCTCCTTTTTCGAGGTGCGGGCAGAAAGCTCCCTATGCGTTCAAAACCCCGTTGGGTGAAAAGAGTTGCGCATTGGGTCCGGCTATATTCGCAGCCATGCGCCAACTCACCCAAAATAATGCTAGTGCATGCGAGGAGATCGCGGGATACTGCCTGGGCGAATGCGTGCCTTGGGGGTTACGAATCAACTAAGGCAACGCTCCTAAGGCAACGCTCCGCCAGACTTCCTATGCTAGTAACAACTTAGCCGATGTGACCGCGGTTACACAGCTCGCAGCGCTCCAGTTTGCTAAAATCCCAATGACACTGCTCTTTTGAGGCATGGACGGAGAGGAATTTGCGAACGTGCAGGAGCTTCTGAAGACGATTCAAAGCGCCGCTGGAGAGATTCTTGCCGTGGATCGCCGTCCCCAACTGAATGACCGGCTACATCACCGCATTGCGAGGACCGATATGACTGAGATTGTTGCCATCCGCGCCCGCGAGGTTCTTGACTCGCGCGGCAATCCGACCGTGGAAGCGGACGTAATCCTGGAGAGCGGCGCATTGGGCCGCGCCATCGTGCCCTCGGGCGCTTCAACCGGCGAGCATGAGGCCGTGGAGCTGCGCGATGGCGACAAGAGCCACTATCTAGGTAAGGGCGTGCTACAGGCTGTGGCCAATGTGGAATCCGTCATAGCGCCGGAGCTGGAGGGCATGGACGCCTCCAACCAGCGGCTGCTCGACCAGACTATGATCGCTCTCGACGGCACGCCAAACAAGGCCAAGCTGGGCGCCAACGCCATCCTCGCTGTCTCGATGGCCGCCGCGCGCGCCGTGGCCCAGACACTTGAGATTCCGCTCTATCGCTATCTGGGCGGCGTCAATGCCTCGGTGCTGCCCACGCCGATGTTGAACGTGCTCAACGGCGGGGCGCATGCGGACTCGAATGTGGATTTTCAGGAATTCATGATCATGCCGGTGGGCGCCGAGCGATTCAGTGAAGCGCTGCGCTGGGCCGCAGAGACATTCCATACGCTCAAAGGCGTGCTCAAAAAGAAGGGCTACAACACGGCAGTGGGTGATGAGGGTGGATTTGCTCCTTCGCTCAAGTCCAACAGCGAAGCTATCGAACTTATCTTGGAAGCCATCGAGGTCGCCGGCTACAAGCCCGGCGAACAGATTGCAATCGCTCTCGACCCGGCATCTAGCGAGTTCTATGACAAGGAAAAGGGCAAGTACGTTTTCAAGAAGAGCGACAAGCGCGAGTTATCGAGCGAAGAGATGGTGGCCTTCTGGGATAACTGGAGCCGCCAGTATCCAATCGTCTCTCTCGAAGACGGCCTTGCGGAGGACGACTGGGCGGGTTGGAAGCTGCTAACCGACAAGCTGGGTGGCCGTATTCAGTTGGTTGGCGACGATCTCTTTGTGACCAACGTCAAGCGTTTGCAGCGCGGCATTGAAGAGGGCGTGGCCAACTCGATTCTGATCAAGGTCAACCAGATCGGCACGCTGACCGAGACTCTTGAAGCGATTGACCTCGGCCGACGTTACGGTTACACAGCGGTCATGTCGCATCGTTCGGGAGAGAGCGAAGACACCTTCATCGCCGACTTGGCTGTGGCCACTGGCGTGGGCCAGATCAAGACCGGCTCGGTCAGCCGCACCGACCGCATTGCCAAGTACAACCAGTTGCTGCGTATTGAAGAAGAACTAGGCGGCGGCGCGGTCTTCCTCGGCCTTGAAGGGCTGAATTACAACGACTAACCACCTGCGGTGGGGTAGACGACTTCGCCACGAATGAAGGGAGGGAGCTGCGGCTCCCTCCTTTTGCTTCTTGAGCTGACGTCTAACTCTTGAGCGGCCCACAAACAAGAATCAACCCTCACAGGTTATTCTAGAAATGAAAATACCGATCCGCTCTGAGGTGCCTTCTTAAGTGTCCATCACCAAGCGTCCCCTCGTTCTGACCATCCTAGACGGATGGGGCTATCGAGCCGAAACCGCCAACAACGCCATTGCGCTGGCCAAAAAGCCCGCTTATGACAAACTGCTCGCCGAGTTTCCCAACACGCTGATCCAGGCTTCGGACCATTTTGTTGGCCTGCCGGACGGGCAAATGGGAAACAGTGAAGTCGGCCACCTGAACATCGGCGCCGGACGCATCGTGCAGATGGACATCACGCGCATCGACGCCTTGATTGCGTCTGGCGCGTTTCAAAAAGATCCCGCCATTGCTCGGGCCATGCAGCGGGCGCGCGAAGGCGGTCGGCAACTGCATCTCTTCGGGCTGCTATCGGACGGCGGCGTGCATTCTCACCAGGAACACCTTTACGCACTGCTGCGGACAGCAAGGGAATATGGCCTGGAGCGGGTCTTCGTCCACGCCTTCATGGACGGCCGTGACACCGCTCCAGACTCCGGCGCGGGCTACATCGCACAACTGGAAAAGAAGATGCGCGAGTACGGCGTAGGCAAAGTGGCCACCATCAACGGACGCTACTACGCCATGGACCGCGACAAGCGCTGGGAGCGCGAGCGCAAGGCCTTCGACGCGATGGTTAACGGCAAGGCCGAGGGTGGCGCGTACCCCGATGCCGTCTCGCGCATCAAGGAGAATTACAACAACGGCATTACAGACGAGTTTCTGATCCCTTTTGTCGTCGTCGATGGAGCGGGCAAACCGGTGGGCCAGATTCGCGACGAGGACGTGTGCATCAACTTTAACTTCCGCGCCGATCGCGCCCGCGAGATTACTCGTGTCTTGGCCCGCGAGAGCGGCCTCAACAAGAAGGGCGGTCGCGATCTAGACGGCTGGGAGGCGCTCGATTCAACAATTCCCCGCAGCGAAATCCCAAAGAATCTCTATTACTTGTGCATGACGCAGTACGACAAACTCTATGAGCTGCCAGTTATCATTCCGCCGGAGTCGCTGGATAATATTCTGGCCAACGTGCTGGCCGCACACAATCTGCGCAACCTGCGCGTAGCCGAAACGGAGAAGTTTGCGCACGTAACTTACTTCTTCAACGGCGGCATCGAGACGCCTTTTCCAGGCGAAGATCGCGTGCTGATTCCTTCGCTGAAAGTGGCCACTTATGACTTGGCGCCGGAGATGAAGGCCGAGGCGATCGGCGACGCCATTGTGAAGGCCGTGAACGATACAGCTTTCGATCTCATCGTGGCCAACTTTGCTAACGCGGACATGGTGGGCCACTCCGGCAAGCTCGCACCGACGATCAAAGCCATCGAGGCCATCGACGCCCAATTGGGCCGCGTCTACAAGGCTATCCGGGAGAAGAACGGCAGCTGGCTGATCACCGCCGACCACGGCAATGCTGAGCAGATGGTGGACCTTGTGACGGGCGGCCCGCACACCGCGCACACCACCAATCCTGTGCCCATGATCTATGTGGCCGAAGACGGCTCTCACTACCGTCTGCGCCCGGACGGATCGTTACGCGACATCTCCCCCACTCTGCTGAATATTCTCTCGCTCGGCTTGCCGAAGGAGATGACCGGCGGGGATCTACGCGTGTCTCTGGCGAAGTAACTCCGACATAACTCAAATGACAAAGTCGAAGCCCGATGCGGCTTTGCCTTTGTCATTTGAGTTACAAGAAGTTATGCCATTGCGTGATGGCGTTGAGGCACAGGCGCATCGATGGTAGCCAGATAACGGTCGACGGCCGCGGCGGCCTTGCGGCCTTCGCTAATGGCCCAAACCACAAGCGACTGACCGCGCCGCATGTCGCCGGCGGCAAAGATATTTTCAACCGAGGTTTGGTAGTCGGCGTTGGCGGCCACATTGCCGCGGTTGTCCAGAGCCACGCCGAATTGCTCGATCATGCCCGAGCGCACGGGGCCGAGGAAGCCCATGGCCAGCAGCACCAGATCGACATCAAGGGTGAACTCGGAGCCGGCGATGGGCTCGAACTTCGGCGGCGGCCCGACACGGAGGGCATGCAGCTGCTTAACGTTGCCTTGGTTGTCGCCGGTGAAGTTGACGCTGTTGATGCTCCAGTCGCGAATGCCGCCCTCTTCGTGCGCGCTTTCTGTACGCAATTGGAGAGGCCATAACGGCCAGGGCGTGGAGGCGGCTCGCTGGGCCGGCGGCTTGGGCATGATCTCGAATTGGTGAACGCTCTTGGCATGCTGGCGAAGGCTGGTGCCCAGGCAGTCGGCTCCGGTGTCGCCGCCTCCGATGATTACCACGCGCTTGCCTTCGGCAAGGATGTCGAGAGCGGGATCTAGCTTGTCGTCCGCGCAGCGCCGATTCTGCTGAGGAAGAAACTCCATGGCGAAGTGGATTCCTTTGAGTTCGCGGCCGGGAATCTTTAGGTCACGGGGCTGCTCGGAGCCGCCGCAAAGCAGGATCGCATCATAGTGTTCGGTGAGCGTGTCGACAGGCACGTTCACGCCCACGTGTGCGTTGGTCACAAAGGTCACGCCTTCAGCGCGCATCTGCTGGATGCGGCGGTCGATGACATGTTTCTCCAGTTTGAAGTTGGGAATGCCGTAGCGGAGCAGGCCGCCGATGCGGTCGTTCTTCTCATAAACCGTTACGGAATGTCCGGCACGGCGCAACTGCTGCGCGGCCGCCAGGCCCGCTGGACCGCTGCCCACCACGGCAACACGCTTGCCGGTATTCTGCTCGGGCGGCTCGGGATGAATCCAACCCTCGTCCCACGCGCGTTCGACGATGGAGCGCTCAATGAGCTTAATGGAAACGGCCGGCTGGTCGATGCCCAGTACGCACGCAGCCTCGCATGGAGCGGGACAGATACGCCCGGTGAACTCGGGAAAGTTGTTGGTGGCGTGGAGACGGCGAATGGCAGCCTCCCAACGGCCGTTGTAGACGAGGTCGTTCCAGTCGGGAATCACGTTGTTGACCGGACAGCCGGTGTGGCAGAAGGGAACGCCGCAATCCATGCAGCGAGCGCCTTGTTCGCGCTGCTTCTCTTCGGGGAACGGTTTGTAAATCTCGAACCAGTCCTGAAGACGGTCCTTCACCTTGCGACGGGTGGGTTGTTCGCGTTCGATTTCCAGAAATCCTGTGACCTTACCCATGGTGCACCTCTGCTGCCGCCACCAGAGGCGACGAGTTTGTGGGGGAAACATAGACAACCTCGACTCGCTGAATGCCGAGCACGCGCTTGTACTCATGCGGGAAGACCTTGATGAAGCGTGGCTGCGCTTCAGCCCAGTGTTCCAGAATCCAGGCGGCGCGCGGGCTTCCGGTCAGGTCGCGGTGGCGTTCGAGCAGGCCGCGAACCTCAGCCACGTCAGCCTCCGAGACCAGCGGCTCCAGATCGACGCTGGCCTGGTTGCAGCGGCGCGTGGAGAAGTCGCCCTGTTCGTCGTAGACAAACGCGCGCCCTCCGCTCATGCCGGCGGCGAAGTTGCGTCCGGTATTTCCGACCACGATCACGGTGCCGTTGGTCATGTACTCGCAACCATGATCGCCTACGCCCTCGACCACCGCCGTTGCGCCGGAGTTGCGGACGGCAAAGCGCTCGCCTGCGATGCCATTCAGGAAGACCTCGCCGCCGGTTGCGCCGTAGAGCACGACGTTACCTACCAGGATGCTTTCCTCGGGCAGGAAGCTCGAGGTCTTGTGAGGATAGGCGATGATGCGCCCGCCGGAAAGCCCCTTGCCCAGATAATCGTTCGAGTCGCCTTCAAGTTCCAGTGTCACGCCGCTCGGCACGAATGCGCCAAAGCTCTGGCCGGCTGAACCGGTGAACTTGAAGTGGATGGTTTCGTCTGGCAATCCCGCCGATCCGTAGCGGCGCGCGATCTCACCGCCCAGCATAGCGCCCACCGTTCGGTGTACGTTGCGGATGGCGAAGCTGGCCTTGACCGGAGACTTGCCTTCGAGCGCCGGTGCAGCAGTTTCGATGAGCTTGTGATCGAGCGCGCGATCGAGGCCGTGATCCTGCGCCTGAATTTTGCGCCGCGCCACGCGTGAGGGCAGCGTGGGCGCATAGAGGATCGAGGAGAGATCGATGCCTTTGGCCTTCCAGTGTGTATCGGCGATAGCGGCATCGATTTTATCCACGCGGCCCACCATCTCATCGACCGTGCGGAAGCCGAGTTTGGCCATATGCTGGCGGACCTGCTCGGCGATAAAGAAGAAGAAGTTGACTACGTGTTCGGGCTGGCCCTGGAAACGTGCGCGCAAGACCGGGTCCTGAGTCGCGATGCCCACTGCGCAGGTGTTCAGATGGCACTTGCGCATCATGACGCAACCCATGGTGATCAGCGGCATAGTGGCGAAGCCAAACTCTTCAGCGCCGAGCAGAGCCGCGATTACCACGTCGCGCCCGGTCTGGAGTTTGCCGTCGGTCTGCACCTTAATGCGCCCGCGCAGGTCGTTGAGCAGCAGTACTTGTTGAGTTTCAGCAAGACCCAGTTCCCAAGGCAGTCCAGCGTGCTTGATGGAACTGAGCGGCGATGCGCCGGTGCCCCCATTATCCCCGGAGATGAGCACCACGTCGGCATGCGCCTTGCTGACGCCCGCAGCAACCGTACCTACGCCGACTTCAGAGACCAACTTGACGGCGATGCGCGCCTGCGGATTGACATTCTTCAAGTCGTAGATCAGTTGTGCGAGATCTTCGATGGAGTAGATGTCGTGATGAGGCGGCGGCGAGATCAGACCCACGCCGGGAATCGAATGGCGCGTCTTGGCGATGACTTCATCCACCTTGTGGCCGGGCAACTGTCCGCCTTCGCCGGGCTTCGCACCTTGCGCCATCTTGATCTGCAACTCGTCGGCGTTGACGAGATAATTTGTGGTAACGCCGAAGCGGCCGCTGGCAACCTGCTTGACGGCCGAACGGCGCGAGTCGCCATTGGCATCGGGCTTGAAGCGCGCTTCGTCTTCGCCGCCTTCGCCGGTGTTGGACATGCCGCCCAGCCGGTTCATCGCAATCGCCAATGTTTCATGCGCCTCTTTGCTGATAGACCCAAAGCTCATTGCGCCGGTGGTGAAGCGCTTGACGATTTCCTTGGCAGGCTCTACTTCATCAAGTGGCAGAGGCTCATCGGAGTACTTGAGCTGAAGCAGACCGCGCAAGGTACACAGATGGCGGTTCTGGTCGTCGAGCAGATCGGTGTATTCCTGGAAGGTTGCAGGATTGTTCTGCCGCACGGCGTGTTGCAGCTTGCTGATGGTGGCCGGATTAAGCAGGTGATACTCGCCGCTTTCGCGGAATTGATAGTGGCCGCCGGCAACCAATTCGGATTCAGATTCCGTCAGAGGCTGGAAGGCGTAAGCGTGCTTGAGCAGCGCCTCACGCGCCAGCACTTCAAGCCCCACGCCCTCAATGCGCGAGGCTGTGCCGGAGAAGTACGCGTCGACCAGAGATTGATTGAGTCCAACGGCCTCGAAAACCTGCGCGCCGCGATAGCTTTGCAGAGTGCTGATACCCATCTTCGAGAAGGTCTTGAGCAGACCTTTGTTGATGGCTTTGATGAAGTTCTTTTCCGCGTATTCGGCAGCGACGTTCTCCGGAAGCAGGCCGCGCCGCTTCATGTCATGCAGCGTCTCGAAGGCCAGATAGGGATTGATCGCGCTGGCGCCATACCCAATCAACAAGGCGAAGTGCATCACCTCGCGCGGCTCGCCGCTTTCGATAATCAGTGCTACCTGGGTACGGGTCTTTTCGCGCACCAGACGGTTGTGGACGGCAGCCATGGCCAGCAGGCTGGGGATCGGCGCATAGGTTGAATCGACGCCGCGGTCGGAGAGAATCAGCAGCGTGTAGCCAGAATCGACGGCATGTGAGGCGCGGGCGCTAAGATCGTCGAGCGCATGTTTCAGAGCTTGCTCACCATCGGCAGCGCGAAACAGAGCCGGCAGCGTGGTGGCCAGAAGATCGCCCGTCGAAACGCGGCGCAGCTTTTCCAGATCGCGATTGGTCAGGATCGGATGCGGCAGCTTGAGCGTATGGCAGTTCTCTGGCGCTTCGTCGAGAATGTTACGCTCAGTCCCGATGTAGCTTATCAGCGACATCACCATCTCTTCACGGATGGGATCGATGGGCGGATTGGTTACCTGCGCGAAGAGCTGCTTGAAGTAGTTGAACAGCGTTTGTGGGCGGTCGGAGAGGCAGGCCAGCGGCACATCGGAGCCCATGGAGCCAATCGGTTCCTCGCCCTTTGCGCCCATCGGCCCTAACAGGATTCTCAAATCTTCTTCGCTGTATCCGTAGGCCCTCTGGCGGCGCAGCAGCGTCTCAGGGTTGGACGCGATCACTCGCGAAGGTTCCGGCAACCGATCGAGCATGACCTGTTGCTCCTTGAGCCACGTCGCGTAGGGCTGGCGACCAGCCAACTGCTTCTTGATCTCAGCATCGGAGACGATGCGCTGCTGGACGGTGTCAACCAGGAACATGCGGCCGGGCTGCAGACGGCCCTTCTTGCGCACGTCCGAAGCTGGCACGTCGAGCACACCGGCCTCGGAGGCCAGCACCACGAGATCGTCCTTCGTGACGATATAGCGGCCGGGGCGCAGCCCGTTGCGATCGAGAGTTGCCCCGATCACGCGGCCGTCGGTGAAGGCCATAGCTGCGGGTCCGTCCCAAGGCTCCATCAATGAAGCGTGGTACTCGTAGAAAGCGCGCTTGTCTTCGTCCATGTCGGGGTTGCCTGCCCAAGCTTCGGGAATCAGCATAGCCATGACGTGAGGCAGCGAGCGGCCCGCTTGAACGAGGAACTCGACCGCGTTGTCGAACGAAGCCGAGTCGCTGCCCTCGGGCATGATGACCGGGTAGAGCTTGTCGATCTGGTCGCCGTGCAGCGGGCTCTGCAACACAGATTGGCGCGCATTCATCCAGCTGATATTGCCGCGGATGGTGTTGATCTCGCCGTTGTGCGCCACATAGCGGTAGGGATGCGCCAACTTCCAACTGGGAAAGGTGTTGGTTGAGAAGCGCTGATGCACCAGGCACAAGGCGCTCGTCACCAGCGGATTGGCCAGCTCGAAGTAGAACTTCTCAATCTGCGGCGCCAGCATCAGCCCTTTGTAGACGATGGTCCGGCAGGAAAGCGAGGGAATGTAAAAGAATTCCTTGCCCTCGATCTCAGAGGCGGCTACCTCGTTCTCAGTGCGGCGGCGAACCTTGTAGAGCAGGCGCTCGAAGGCGTCTTC
Source organism: Occallatibacter sp. (assembly GCA_049518535.1). GTDB lineage: Bacteria > Acidobacteriota > Terriglobia > Terriglobales > Acidobacteriaceae > Telmatobacter. The sequence continues at coordinate 25,339 of JBEKRS010000035.1, forward strand.
ATCCAGCACGGCCTTGCCCTTACCCTTGCTCTTGGGCTGGCCCAGGAACAACTGCTCAATGTAGGGCTGCGAGGCGCGCGCTTCACGGCCGATGGCGATGCCATTCACCGGCGTGTCGCGCCAGCCGATTACCGTCAGCCCTTCTTCCTGTGCAATACGCTCGATGACGCCTTCGCATTGCAGGCGACTGTGCTTGTCCACCGGCAGAAAACACATGGCCACGCCATAGGCTCCGGGCTCAGGCAACTGCATCCCCAACTCGCCGCATTCGCGCGCAAAAAAGACGTGCGGAATCTGAATCAGAATGCCTGCGCCGTCGCCCGTCTCCGGGTCGCAACCGGCCGCGCCGCGATGGGTGAGGTTGATGAGCACCTCAAGCCCCTTACGGATGATGTCGTGGCTTTTTTCACCACGAATGCTGGCGACCAGCCCCATGCCACAGGCATCATGCTCGTTCCGAGGATGATAGAGCCCTTGCGGTGCAGGAGTGCGGAGGCGACAATCAGGATTATCCATAGCAACCTTCCTAACTAAAGATTCCCGTGCAGAATGCAAATTCCGGTCCGAAATACAACGATGCGGCGCGATTCCCGTCACGGAAATCGCCTTATCCTTCATGAAAAGGCCTATCGGAGCAGGCCCGGCCGCGTCTGGGGTAGTACTGGAATCTTTAATATATCGAAAAATTTGCCTCTCCGCGCAACTTTCTTGCGTGGTGGCGTTGCCTCAGAGACTGTGAAAAGTGGATTAAGCGCGTTGAAGAGGCCAAAGGCGGACATTTCCGCTTGCGTTCCGCCGTGCGAAAGCGGACCACAAAGTGAGACAAACACAAAAATTGAGCGCCTACGCTCGCCGCGTTTTTGCTCTTTGTGCGCAGTGGGATTCGCTGTTCCAGTCCCAAAGAATTGGCTATGGCGGTTCTCCAGTTGCTGTAGAGGGAGACAATTGCAGTTGAGTGGCTTTTCCTCAAGAAAAAGTCACCTTCCACACTGTCGGACACTTCATGTGAACTGGAGAACCGCTCTAGTTGTTTAGTCTGAAGCTGACCTCCATCATGATGCGGGTCGCAACAGGTTTGCCGTCCTTCATTGCAGGCTTAAACCTGCACTGCAAGATAGACTTGAGTGCGTTCTCGTCCAGTCCGTGGCCAATTGATCTCTCTACTCGAGGATCGGCCGGCATGCCCTCCTCGTTGATCAGCACCGAGACGAGCACAACGCCTTGAAACTTCTCGCGCCGTGCCTGGTCGGAAAACTCCGGAGATGCCCAATGAATCACAAAGGGAGGCTGATCGTAATTCCTCGGCGGGATGGAATGCGGCGGCCAGTCGGCTCCTCGTAGAGAATGGGAAAAGCCGCCACCAGGAATATTGAATTCCATGATCCTTGTCACCGCCGGTCTTCTATCGCCGAAGAAGCGCGTCCGGGCGTAGATGCGGACTGGAACCGGCTTTCCATCGAATGTCCCTGGCTCAAATGTGGATTGCTTGATGGCGTTGATCGCGGCGGCATCAAATGCTGCGCCATGCGTGGTCACCACCTCAATGTTAGTGGGAACTCCATCGGCGCCGACAACCAACGAGAGAATGCATATTCCATTTACAGCTTCCGCCGAAGCATCAGCCGGATAAGCAGCGGAGGCTTGCTTAAGTACACTCGGGGACACGATGCCTGGACCGGCGGTATAAACGCCGTCTTTGTCCGGCTCAACTGGAACAGGCTTGACGGTTAGAGGCCCATCGTCCGTGGAGGGAGCTAACTCCTGTTGTGCCCATGCGGTTCCGGCAGCCAGAATCAGCAGTATCAGTAAGAATCTTGTCTTTCGCATTTGCACCTCCCGCATCAGTTTCAAGACGCCCACAATCTATCACACCAATCCCAACTACCGCAGCAGGAAAGCATAGTCGAGGGCGATCTCTTTCAGATGGTCGCAGCGCCCGCTCGCCCCGTCCGTGCCACATTTTTTGTTCCTGCCGTTACAGCGTTTTTGATTCTGCTTTTTACAGATAATTTCCGATTCATCCCGCACAATGAGAACAGCGATTGCATTCCGGCCAGACCGGGCAATAGCCCGCGCTCTTGACGCCAAGGAGAACCAGCATGACGAAAGCATCGAGACCCATCCCAGCAAACCCAGGGCAACCCGCGCTGCTTGAGCATAGCGAGGCCCGGCTGCCGGATTGGAGTGCTCAGGGTACCCCCCTCCCCCCCTTTTATATTTTCAGAACCTTGCAGGTAATTAATCCGCCAACAGTCGCCGAACGATTGCCGCATCACACCAGTCCCAGCTCTCGCAGCAGGAAAGCATAGTCGAGGGCGATCTCTTTCAGGTAGTCGTAGCGGCCGCTCGAGCCGCCGTGGCCGGCTTGCATATTAGTCACAAGCAGCAGCGCATTGTTATCCGTTTTGAGGGTGCGCAGCTTGGCTACATATTTCGCTGGTTCCCAGTACATGACCTGACTGTCGTGGAGCGATGTCTTGACCATCATCGCCGGATAACTCGCTGCCCTAAGATTGTCATAAGGTGAGTAACTCAGCATGTAGTGAAAATATTCGGCTTCATTAGGATTTCCCCACTCTTCGTACTCCGGAACGGTGAGGGGAAGGGAAGCGTCGAGCATGGTGTTCATGACGTCTACAAAAGGCACATGGGAGAGGGCGGCGTGGAAAAGCTCCGGCCTCATATTCACAACTGCGCCCATCAATAAACCACCGGCAGACCCGCCCTCAATGGCCACCTTTGCCGGGTCGCCGTAGCCTGCCGCGGTCAGATGCTCGACAGCGGCGATGAAGTCCGTGAAGGTGTTGCGCTTGACCAGCATCTTGCCGGCGTCGTGCCAGGGCTCGCCAAGGTCGCCGCCGCCGCGGATGTGCGCATAGGCCATCACCACGCCGCGATCCAACAGGCTCAGCCGATTGGAACTGAATCCAAGAGGCAGCGAGTAGCCATAAGAGCCGTAGCCGTACATGTAGATCGGATTACGGCCCGGCTCGCGCTTGGCCTTTTTGTAAACGATAGACACCGGAATTTTGACGCCATCGGGCGCCGTGGCTTGAACGCGTTCGCTGGCGTAGAGTGTGCGGTCGAAGCCGCCGGGAATCTCCAACTGCTTGAGCAGCGTCGATGCGCCGCTAGCCACTTCATACTCATAGACCGAGCTGGGCGTCACCAACGATTGGTATGCGTAGCGGAAGGTTGGCGTATCGAAGATGCGATTGATGTGCGGATGGGCACTATAGGCCGGCTCGGGGAAGGCGATTTCGCCAGCCTTTGCGGCTTCAGGGCCGTCGCCCTCAAAGCGCCACACACGCAGCCGCGGCAAGCCATCCTCGCGTTCGCAGGCGATGAAGAAGTTAGCAAAGAGATCTACCTCTTCAAGCATCACGCTGTCGCGGTGGGGAATGCGCTCAGTCCAATGTTCGCGGTCCGGCGTAGCAATTGGTGCGGTGACCAAACGAAAATTGCGGCCGCGATCATTGGTGCGGATGAACCAAAGGCCGTTGCGATGGTCGACGGAGTACTCGTGCTCGTCCTGGCGCGGGCAGATGAGCGCGAATGAAGCCTCGGGCTCGTCGGCTGCGAGCATCCAGGACTCGGTGGTGGTGTGGCTGGCGGATTCCAGGATCACGAACTTGCCGTCGCGAGTGCGTCCCGCGCTCAGATTGAAGCGCTCGTCGTCGTCTTGATACACCAGCACGTTCGCGGAGTGTGGCGTGCCACAGACGTGCCGCCAGAGCTGGAACTGGCGCTTCTGCTCTTCATCCTCGACGGTATAAAAGAGCGTGCGGTTGTCCGCCGCCCACACGACCGAACCCACGCGCTCGACCTCGCCGGGGAGCGTCTCGCCGCTTTCCAAATCCTTGATATGCAGCGTGTACTGGCGGAAGCCGGTGGTGTCGGTCGTGTAGGCCAGCCAGCGGCCATCGTTCGTAATGTCGGTGGCGCCGAAGGAAAAGAAAGCGTGGCCCTCGGCCAATTGATTCCCGTCCAGCACCACCTGCTCCGGCGTCTCCTCGGTTACGTTGGGAGAACCGTGCGTGCGGCAGTGAATCGCGTACTGCAAACCTTCTTCTGTGCGGGTGTAATACCACCAGTCGCCATCTCGGAAGGGAACTGAGACGTCGGTCTGCTTTACGTGCGAGAGCATCTCCTTGTACAGCTCGTCGCGCAAACCGTTGAGCGGCGCCATGACCGCCTCGGCATAGGCGTTTTCGGCTTCGAGGTAGGCAGTCACCTCGGGGTTCTGTTTGTCGCGCATCCAGGCGTAGTCGTCCACCAGGACGGTGCCGTGCAGCGAAGTCTCTTTGTGTTCCTTGCGGGCGACGGGGGGCGAAAGTTGCGGATTCTGAGTCATTTCCTTTTCAGTGTAGTGCTTGCCGCACAGAGCCGGCTCGACCCAACCAAGCCAGATCGCTTAAGGAATGCTGAATGTCTTTCCGGCGTGGGGAACCTTTCGAGCGCTCGACCCGTACAATAGAGAGCGATGAAAGGCTTTCGCCGCATACATTCCGCCTTCTTCCGGCCGCTGTTGGCAGGTTGTGTTTTCGTTTTCGCCATTGCGGCTCAAGCCGAGCGAGTCGAGGACTTGCCCCAACCAACGGATTACGTTAGCGATTTTGCCCATGTGCTGTCGCCCGCGGCGATCGCGCGCCTCGATAGTATTTGTACCGAGCTCGACCACTCGCAGGCTAACGCGCAGATGTCCGTGGTCACTATCCATACGCTTGATGGTGCCGACCCGGCCGATTTTGCCAATGCGCTTGAGGACAAGTGGAAGATGGGCCGCAAGGGCTCGGATCGCGGCGTGCTGATCTTATTGGCCGTCGACGACCACAAGCGCCGGATCGAAGTGGGCTATGGCCTGGAAGGCATTTTGCCCGATGGCAAGGTGGGCGACATCGGCCGTGACATGGTTCCCGACCTTCGAGCAAACGACTTTGATGGCGCTGTGACTCTGGCCGTGAACGAAGTGGCACAAGTCATCGCCGCCGACGCCAAGGTCACGCTCTCAGACGACGAGCCGATGGTTCCCGCCCGGCCTACGCACCACGGGCCGGCGATGGGCAAATTGATTCTGCTGATAGTGTTGTTGATCTTCTTTGGCGGCTTTCACCTCTTCCGTTTTCTGCTTGGCTTTGGACTTTTGGGCGGCTTTCGCGGCGGACCGTGGATGGGTGGAGGTGGGTTTGGCGGGGGTGGCGGCGGTGGAGGGGATTCCGGCGGATCGGGCTTCGGTGGATTTGGCGGTGGCAGCTTCGGCGGTGGTGGTGCCGGGGGAGACTGGTAGCTTGTTAAGTTTGTGAGAGGGTGCTTCCTCGATTGGAAGCGGAGGAGAAGAACACTGTATGAGTCGTGGACTTTGGATCGCACTGGGAGTTGTCGGCGTTTTTGTTTTGGCCTTGCTGATGGTCTTTGGCAGCTATGTGAGCGCCAAGAATCAGTTGGTGGCGAAGGATGAGGTTGTAAAGACCGCGTGGGCGGACGTGGATGTGCAATTACAGCGGCGCGCAGACCTGATTCCTAACCTGGTGGAGACCGTGAAGGGATTTACCAAGGAGGAGAGCACCGTTTTTGGCGACATTGCTAACGCCCGCGCCGGCATGTTGAATGCCCAGGGTCCGCAGGCCAAGATAGCGGCCAACGGGCAGCTCGATTCTGCCTTGGGCCGCTTGTTGCTACTCACCGAGAACTACCCGCAACTGCGCTCCAGCGACCAGTTTATGCGTCTACAGGATGAGCTGGCGGGAACCGAGAACCGCATCGGCGTGGCGCGCAGGCGCTATAACGACGCGCTGCGCGACTACAACACCTTCGTGCGCCAATTCCCCAACAGTATTTGGGCCGGCATTGCTGGCTTCCAGCAGAATAACGCCTTCTTCGAGGCCAGTCCCAGCGCGCGAACGGTCCCGTCGGTCAAGTTCTAGACGGGGCCGCTCGCGGTCCACAAAGGATTCACTTCTGCCCCTCGGACTCCTGACCGGCGACTTGGAGATAGTTCTTCACGCTGAAGATGCCGGGGACGCCGTTAGCGCGGAGAAAAGCTGTGTCTTTGTCGGCCTGAGAGTCTACCGTTCCGTACAGCTCCACATGGCCGTTTTGCACCGAGATGCGGATGGGCTTGGCGGGATCAATGGCGTATTTATTCAGTGACGGATAGCCATATACAGCGCGGGCTACCTGTAAGCGTGCCCGGTCATCCATCATGGAAACCGGATCAACCTCGATCTCGCCCACCACGTCTTTGACGCCGGGATAGGTTGAGACCAGGGCCAGCGCGGAGTCCTTGTCTACGTCGGTGCGGGCATGGCCGCCGAGTGTCACCATGCCGTTTTCGACGCTGACGGTAATGGCGTTGAAGGTATTTCCATAACCCACTCGGTCATAAGCCAGCTTCTCCTGGAGCTTGGCTAGCAGTTCCTGGTCAGGAACGGTGGGGCCGGCAACCTCGATCAGGTTGCGTACCGCGTTCACGCCTTTCGCATGGCGCACGCGTTTCTCAGCGTCGGCCTTGTATTCGTAAAGGTCCACGGATCCGGTCAGAGTGGCAATGCCCTGATCCACGCTGACTTTCACCCCGTGATATTGTTTTTTGTCCAACCGAGCCGCTGCATCGCTCGACGCGGGGTTATCCGTTTGCGCGGATGCGGTTCTGTCAGAGGTCTGGGCAGCCTTGGAAATCTGGGGAATGCTCAAAAGGGCTCCGGCGAGCGTCGCCGCCACCAGTGCGGTGCGGGGATTGCACATCGTCCATGTCATGTTAAAACTCCTCCTTGTTCGAGAAGAACCAAATATGGCAGCCGGAAAAAGTCTATTCGCCAACTTGCCGTTCGTTCCAATAGAACACGGAATTCGAGAAAAGGTTGCTAACTTCGTGAGCAGCGTCAACTCCCATCTTTTGGCGCAGAAACAGATACGCGCCGAAAATAGAGTGCATGGCATTTATCCTTGTCGCCGGCCTCTTACCTGTAGCGGCGGGTAGCCTTCAGAACAACGGAGAAGACGCCGGACTCATCTCGGGCCAACTGCAGGGAGACGTGGTGGTTGATGGCGACTTCAGCCTGGATAAGCTGCTGAGCGGTGGTGTTGACATTTGTGGCGTAGGTGAGGGTGACGTTCGAGCCTAACTGCTCCTCGACGATGATGCGCGATGTCGAGTTACCGAGGGCACCGAGATAGTTAGGGTCCAACTTCACCGATCCAGCGCCAAAGAGCTTTTGCACACGGCTGCTGACGGTGGCGTTCAAGGCTCCGCCGAGCAGGGCATCGGTCGTTGGGTTGGCGCCGGCGGCTTCCTGCTGCTGGGTGTATAGGCGCTGTTGATTCTCGGTGCGACCCAGGGCCAGCAGCGCCACTACGTCTGCCTCCGGCAGCGGGGGATCGGAGCGATAGGTCACGGCCAGTCTTTCCGGCGTTCCGTGCAGTCCGAGGGTAATGTCGTAGTCCTCGACGCGCGCCGTTGCGTTCAAGTCGATGAGAGGTTCAATGCGTACCGGGTTGGTGAAGAAAATGTCGCCACGTTGTAGATCGTAGCGCGTCCCGGCGAGGGTGGCGCTGCCCTCGGTGATCGAAACGCGGCCCAGCAGCGATGGCGTGGCCACGGTACCGCGAAGGTGCAGATCCACGTTGCCTGCCAGCTTGGCGTAGGCGTTCTGGAAGTTCAACTGCGGCGATGAGGTGAAGTGCACGTCCAGGCGGATGTGGTTGGACGGGGCATCGGGTGGCGCGACGGCTTCAACAGCGTTTGCCTGCGCGGCCAGCGCCGCGATATCCAGGTCGGGACTCACTGTAAACCGGGTGATCAGCACGTTGCCCGAGAGAACCAGGTTGTTCTGCGCCCCTTGCAGGCGCAACGAGGCGTCGGCAAGGGAACTGACCCCTAGCGGGTAGCGAATGCGAATGCCTTCCCCCTTGACCGCCAGATCGGCATAGATTCCGTGCTGGTAAGCCAGGTAGCCGGAAACGCTCAGCAGACCACCGCCGCTCATGGCTGTCAGCGATTTGACCTCCAGCCGGTTCTGGTTGAACTCCAGTGTTCCATGCAGCTGACTCAAACCGTTGGGCAAGTCTTCTAGAGCTAAAGAAGCATTCTGAAATTCGATCTTCCCTTGCAGGTTGGGATTCGTCAATGGGCCGCGCGCCTCCACTTGGAAGGTGGCGTTGCCACTTGCCGTGAGGTCGGGATCGATGGTCTCGGCCACTTTCAGATTGATGGCGCCGCTCGCAGAAAAGTTCAGTTCGTGCTGGTCCTTGAGCGACAGGCTGCCTTGGGCACGTAGGTCGGTCTGTTCGCCGGTTACATGGAGGGGGTCGAGATGAATCGTGCCATCGGCGAGCGTGGCGTGGACGCCACCCTCGCTTTTGAGATGAACGCCGGCCACAGTGACCGCCAACTGGTCGAGCTTCGCTTCGCCTCGTAATTGCTCTGGGCGCGCCAAAGGCCCCTCGACGATGATCGTTCCGGCCAGTGCGGACTCGCCGTTGAGCCCATGAACATGGGCCATCTTGAATAGTGCGCCGATATTAAATTGTGAAAAATTGAGTTGCGCCCGGGTGGCAAAGTCGCCGCTGAGCGCCGTCTGGCCGTGCATGGTGAGTTCGGCAGTCTCCAACTGGGTTTTCAGGTCGTAGATCACCGCACGATTGGCGGTGTGCGCTCGCACCTCCATCCCGCCCAGTGGTTCTCCGTTCAATGCGAGGCCGGGCAAAGAGGCGTTGACTTCAAGGCGCGGGTCGTCGAACGTCCCGGAACCTTGCACGGTAAACTCCAGCTTGCCAGTCGCGGCGAGATTGTGGTTGCGCAGCCATTCGATGTGTGCGACATCGACCCCGGTACCCTTGGCGTCCAGTTGGAAGCGATGGGATTGGAGGTCGTAGCTGCCCGTGGCCGAAATCTTGCCGGCGGCTTCGTTTACGGTTACCGAGGTCAGCTTGATTGTCTGATTTGCTAGTGTGCCCTGCGCCCGGATGCGACCCACAGGCTCGCCGTAGACGCTGCCTTTGTCCATCTCGACCCACCCTGAGCCAGCCAGCGCGCGGAGGGGCCCGTCGGCCTGAATCTGCGCATCGAGCGCACCTACCACGGGAAGGTCTTGGCCGGTGAATAGCCGCAGATCGTCCACGGCCACCTTGGCGGCGTGCAGGCGGAGATGAAGCACTGAATTGGCATCAAAGGAGGGAACAGTCGCCTGACCGTGCGTGGTGTTGCTGGCAACCCAGGCCAGGCTGCCGTCGAGCGTGACTTCAGTATTCCCGCGACGAAGCAGGCCGTGTTCTATCGTAATGTGTTCCGCCGAGTAGCTGCCGGTAGCCTCGACCGTATCGAAGTGGATGAATTCGGGCTGGCTAGATTTGGACTGCCCGGGCTTGGGGTTAGAGAGCGCTGCCAATTCGAGGGCCAGGTCGCTGGCCTTCACCGTACCGGACAGCCGCGGATCGACCAGCGAACCGGACCATGTGCCGTGAAAATCTGCCTGACCGTTGAGCGCGATGGGCAGGGCGGCTGTTCCTGATTTCCCGTTGCGAGTCAACCCCAGGTCGCGCAGAACCGTGTCGAACTCTCCCAGGTTCTGCGAATGGAAGTCGACGGCCAATGACGACGGGCTGGCGAGCGGATAAGAGCCCAGATGACCAAATGCCTCCAATTGACTGGCGGGCGTGTTCAGCTGTAGCTTGCGCAGATTGACTGCGCCGTCGCGTTGGGTGTAGGTTGCGTCAATGAAGCCGCTGGCAGGCGTTTTGCCCTGCGCAACGTGCGCCGGTGGAATGAGGTTCAGCTGAGACTCGACGGAAAGAGTGCGGTTGTCGCCGTTGATCCAGAGCGCCGTTGCGGGGCCGTTAATGCTGGTGTCAAGGCCGAGATGCTGGAAGGGTGGCGCGGTGACCATCTCCAGCACCGTGTCCAAGGCGACGTCCTTGAACTGAGCCGTGACCTTGCCGTTGACGGGAATGGTGATCTCGTCGGGGGGTGGGATGTGGGTACCATGGGATTTGCCATTGGTTGGAGCTGGTGGCGGGGGTAGCCAGTGAACCAGCGAGAGATCGCCATCAATCTGTCCGCCTTGGCGCAGACGTGCAACGATCGAGGTAATCAGCAACTGTTCGGGATCGGCATGAACATGCGCATCGAGTCCTACGCCCGTGGCTACAACGCCAGTTCCGATGTAAGCGCCGTTGTCGACGTGAACGCTGCCGTCCAAGTGAAAGCGCCCAGCTTCGCCCGTCCCGGTGAGATCGAGATGTGCAACGCCTTGGGGAGCAAATGGATAACCTGTGATGGGATCGAGCAAGCGCATATCCAACTCGCCCACCGCCTTGGCCTGCCACTGTGGATGGGCAAAGTCATCGAGAGAACCTGAGACCTCGAGTGAACGGTCTTTGGTGCCGTGATCGCGAGCTGTGATGCGCATTGAGCGCAGGATGACGGAGTCACGCGTCAGGTCCAACGTGGCCTGGAGGTATCCGTGAACCTCAGGCGGCTTCGGCTTGCCGGTTTTGGATGGAACGCCACGTGCGAGATTCAGATCGCTGACTCCCGCCTCGATGCGATAGGACTCCTGATCTCCCACCTTTGCGCCGGTTTTTTCCTCGATAAGCCGGCGCAAGGATGAGGTGCCCGGCATGTAGGTCAGGCGCAAGGAGACGTCATTGGCGGCGAAGTCAAGCGGGATGAACCGGTTCTGAAAGTCGAAGGCCGCGGCACGGTTCTCGTAATTTACCGCGCCCTCTTCCACCTCAACGTGGTCGGCTTTCAGATCGAAGAAACTATCGAGCACAGGCTTACCCGATTTTGTTGGCCTGCGGGGCAGCGGCTGGTTGGTCGAGCCGTCGGGGTAAACGATCAGATGCAGTCCGGGCCGGGAGATTTCCAGATCACGCAGCCGGATGCGCGGGCTCCAGATGCCCAGCAGGCTCAACCGCACGCGCAGTTGGCCGACCTGAGCGTAGGGTGCCTCGCTTGAGGCTTCAAGACCGTGGATGACCAGCCCGCCTGACTCGGCCTCAAGATGGAGCAAATCCCAGTGAAACGATTCGATCTCGACCCGTCCGCCGGTGGCCATCTCCAGCTTGTTCACCAAGTGCCTGCGGACCAGGTTTTCGAATTGGGCGGAGCTGGTCCAGAAATAGAGGCCGACGACTGCGACCGCCAGCAGAACCACCGCGCTGGCTACCGTTATGGGAAGATGGCGCAGGAAGAAACGGCGCAAGCGGCTCGGCCGATGCAACGTTGCTGGCTTAGCACTCCGAGTTGGCAAAGGATGCGTGGATCCGGGTTCGCTCATGCGCCTCCTTTTCCAGTGCCACTCCGTGTCGCAGGAGCTTCGAGCGATGGGTCGAGCACTTCCACTTCGCCTTGCTTGCGCAGGTTTGTGAGCCAGTCGTCGAACAGCGCATTCACCTGCCGCTGGAGCAGAATTTCTTCAATGCGCGGGGACACCTTCTCCAGCGGCGGAATCGTCTCGCCCGCCGCATACTCGGGCACGAGCGTCTCGCGATAGTACTTCTCGATCTCGTCCGGGGAGATGCGAATCCCTTGCCGAAAGCGATGTTCGATAAAGCTGAGAATTTCCAGCCGGTAGCGCAGATAGTCCTCGACCCTTTGCGGCGTCAGCGCGTGCGCGGCCAGGAACGCCTTCCATCCTTCGTCTGAGGCGCAGTTTCGGTGAACGCAGGCCGGCAACTCTTTGCGAATCTCTGCCAGCCGGGCATCGACATCGGCTTGCGAAGGCTCCGCTGCCTGCGCATCTTCCTGGCGAATCTGTTGTTGGATGAGTGCGCGACTGATCAGTTGCTCGAGAGCGCGTTGCCGTGTAAGAACACCGAGCCCTGCTTGGCCAGGGTCCAGCACTGCTAGCCGCATCTCCTCGTCGACATCGCTGGCCAAGATTGCCTGCCTGTTCACTACGGCCACAACGCTGTCGAGCACCAGGGCATGGGCGGGTGGTGGCACCTGAGCCAGTCCGTAAGTGAGGCACGTCACGAACTGGCTCAATGCAACGATGCACAGACAGAAACGGCAAAGCAGCATTCTGGTTAACATTTTTATCAATCTGGCCCGATGTTGGTGAGCGTCTCCTTCAACAACAAACCATCGTTAGTGCTGCCTTCGACGGTTGTGGTGGGGCCTGCGGAAAGGTAGAGGTTGTCGCTGCTATCCACAGCGATCCCCGTGAGAAAATAATTTGATGGTAGTGTCGCTCCGAGGTCCAGAACAATCTCCGACGGCCCCCCTGAAAACGGCACCATCGCCACTTGGTTTGTGCCAATTGTGATATAAAGATTGCCGATTGCGTCCAATGCCATCGCCCCTCCATAGTACGATGGGGTGCCTGAAAAGATAGCAGTGCTCTCAAGGTAGCTACCAGATGATGGTGTCTCGATGAAAACGTCGAACACCCCAGTGCCCGGGGTTCCAAAGTAAGAACGGTCGCTGATAAGTATAGCTCCGTTATTCTGAACCACGACTCCCTCAGGATTGAGTTGATACCTGTCGATGATCACTGAAACTGTCGGTCCTCCACTCGCTGAAGGTGTCAGCTTCGCAACGCTTCCATAGCCCGTTTGACCGTTGGACGCAGCGCTGTAAACATTACCGCTCCCGTCCACCGCCACTGCTTGGGGGCAATAAATGCTATATTCCGTTAGCTGCGGGTATTGGTAGTAGACGATCTTATGATAACCTTCTCCGCCCCCTAGACGAAATTCCAACCCCTCCTCTAATACCTGGCAATTGCCAAAATTGGCGATATAGAGGTTGCCGTTCCCGTCTACAGCGAGGCCAAAGGGATCATTAAGGCCGCTGACTATCGTGGTCTGGACGTAGGTGCCGTTCGCTTGTAATGTCTCTTTCAACACTTGTCCAGGAAGCGAATTGGCTAGATAGATGTTTCCAGCAGTATCTACGGCGACCGCGCTAGGTTCTTCAACGTTGCTCGTTGGTATCGTAGTCTGGGTATACTGTGCCGACGCGATAGAACACAATGTGAGCACCGCTAACAGAAGCATACCCGTCGCTGAGAGCATACAGCCAGATGCGTAGCGGCAAATCGAGGCAAGATGTTTACGGAACCGGAGGGCCGAGAAAACGGCACCGACCCATTCCGCAACTTCATTGGAACGCGTAGAAAATGTATGGAAGTCAAATTGAACTCCGGAATCAAAAACCGTGTTGGCTGGAGATGTTGGTGCGGGTTTTGCTATGTTGACAGACAGGAGAAGACCACTGTGTGTGAATTGCAAGGGAGGGCTCCTTTCACCGCTTTTGTGAGATGTTAGCCAGGAATCCCATTTTGTTTTCCCGACTATTGGCCAGTATATACCCGGCTTCCAAGAACGAATTAGAAGAGGGAGTTAGAAGGTCTGCCCCAGACTGAAGAAGAAATTGAAGTGGCCTGCTTGGCCCACGTGCGGATCAGTGCCAGGTTGCTGGAGGGAATAGTTGTAATTCACCGGATAGATGGGCGGATTCAGGTTATAGCTGAAATCCAGCCGGATCGGCCCGACGGGCGTATGGTATCGCATTCCCAATCCCGGCGCATGGGAGAAATAGTCAAAGCTACATGTTCCCTGTTGGCCAGTCGAGGTTATTGGACCGCTGGGAATGTAAGTCTTGGGGTCGTGAACGTCGGCTACATTCTTGCATCCATCGCGATCCGGCTGATGAATCCGCAGTGCGCTGACCCACGCATCGCCCGCGTTGGTGAAGATATTACCCATGTCGTGGAATAGCACGAAGCTGACTGTGTTGCCAAGCCAGGGCAGCGTAGGCGGCGGCATGCGCAACTCGGTACTGTTGATCAGCGCACCTGCTCCGCCGATGGGGAAGCCCGTCTCAGGGTCGCGCGGCCCGGCTGAGTTGTCGCCGAATCCTCGCAGCGAGGTGGCCCCGCCGGCGTAGAGCCGCTCAGGTAGGGGAATCAACTCATTTACTTGATATCCGAAGGCTCGCTCCTGGCCGTAGCGTGTATTGCGAGCCAGCACAAACCGGCTCTTGTCGAAGCCGTAGTAACTAGAATTGGACAGGTCGAGGCGGTTGAAGTTGGTCTGAGCGCCGAACGCTACGTCAGAGACAAACTCCTGAAAGCTGGTGTAGGTGCCGTGATGCGCGTCGAGCGGAGAGTCGCGGGTATCGCGAATCCACGTAAAGGCAGGACCAGCGACGCGCACCGCCGTGGCCAATTGCTCGATCTCGTTGGGGTAGACCTGTAGGCTGCTTGCCTGCACCTTGACACGGCGAAAGTCCAATTCATAGACGAAAGTGTTGGCTCTGGACAGAGCGGAGCCAGGTGTGTTGAAGTTTTCCGTCCAGCGCAGGCCGCCTTCCAGCTTGGACGCCACGTAAGTGCTCACGTCCAGGCTGTTGGCGTAGCCGGCGGAGAGGGCAAGGCCGAAGTTCCGATCGCCCTCGAAGTGCGGATTCTGGAATAACAGATTAATTTTTTGTTCCAGCAAACCGTAAGTGCTTTGCAGCGACGCCGACTCTTCCCGACCAAAAAGATTGTTGCGCGTGATGTTGAACAGCACACGCGGACTGACGCCTGTCTTGCCGTTGGGATTGCAAGTGGCGCCGCTGGCGATGATGCCGCCACAGTTATACTGCGGCGTTCCGGTCTGGGCCTCGAGGCCAAAGCCATAGGTCATAGCCCAGCGCCGTGCTTCTGTCGTCTGCAGCAGCACGGTCTTGTAAGTCTCGCCACCGGAAGGGTTCGCGATGGCTGTATCGACCTCGCTGAAGAGGGCGAATTCGTAGAGGTTACGTTGCGTATCCATCAGCGCTGTCTGGTTGAGCGGGTCGCCGGGATGAATGGTGACGGCCTTGGCCACCGTAGCCGGACGCGTGTAATTCAGCCCGGTCAGCAGTACCTTGCGCACAAAAATCTGCTGGCCCTCCGTGATGTGGAAGACCACGTCCACCCTGCTCGCGTCTTCCGGTTCAATTTGCTGGGTCACCTCGACCCGTGCCTGAAGAAAGCCCCGGCTCAAATAGTCGGTCCAGAGTGCGTCCCGATCTCCGGTCAGGTTACGAGGCGAAAGCAGTTGCCCGGCGACAGTGTTCAGTTGCGGAGTGAGCTTGGCGGCGTCCACGTGCTCGTTTCCTTCCAGGCGTACCGAGCCCACCCGCAGTTGTTCGCCTTCCTCGATGCGGTAGACCACGGCGAGCGGCGCAGTCTTACCGGCCTTCGCGGTTCCTGCACTGGTCTCAAGGGTAATCTTGGCATGGGCGAAGCCGTTATTCTGGTAAACGGCCTGGAGGGCGTTGATGTCGGTGACTACCAGCGCCTGCGAGTAAGCGCCATGCCGGTCCAGGGTATCGGCGGCATGCACGCTGAGCAGCTCCTTAAGTGTTGCGGCGTCGAAGTAATGGTTGCCATCGACCGAGACTCGCTCCACGCGCCGTCGCGGCCCCAGCCGCACCTTGTATAGGATCGTCACCCGCTCGGCGGTCGTGGTTTGCCGTTCATGGTCCACCTTCACGTCGAAATAGCCCATTCGTTGGTAAAAGTCGCGCAACCGGCGGTTGCCCTCGTTGAGCAGGTCCTCGTCCACGGTTCCCTCTTCGAAGATGGGAATCACGTGCTTGAGCCGATCCGGGCTGATGCTGGCGCCGTCCACCAGAACTTTAACCAGCGGCCCACGGTTGGCGGAAAATCGAAAGTTGGTCTTTTGGCTTGACGCCGCGTATTGCTGCGATTCGAGCTTGATCTCAGCTTCCAACCTCTGCTGGTTTTGATAGACCTTTAGCACTCCGGTCAAGGCCCGGTTGTTGGTTTCGTGGTCCACATGAGAGCCCGCTCTGAGGTGTGCATGACGGCGAAAATCGTCCGCGCTCATCCCGGAATCGCCTGTTACCTCTACCTCGCCCACTCGCGCCTGCGGTCCGCTGACTACATGAAACGCAATATCGACGAGCTGCTCCTCCGGATGCGGCTTCAGGATCGGGGTAATCGCAGGCTCATGGAAGCCGTTTTGAGCCAGCGTCGCACGCATTTCTTCGAGCGCCTGGCTTAATTTGGCCGGGGTAAAACGCGTTCCTGGGGCCAGTTGGCTGGCGCGCTCCAGCTGTGTATTAATTGTTACGCCCTTGGCGCCGTCCACAGTGATTGTGCCAATGAAGGTGCGTGGCTTCCCACGAAAGACGATAGTCACGCCACCCTCGTCGCGCTCGCCCTCGACCGCGATGGTCTCAAAGAGACCGGTGGAATAGAGTTGGCGGAGACTCTTCTTCAAGTTTTCACTGCTCAGAGGAGTTCCCTCGGCTTGGGCAAGATGGCCGGGTAGCGGTGCGAGGCGATCATTTGAAACTCCGTCGAAGGAGATGCGTCGTACCAGTAATCCCTCCCACTGGGTGAGGGAATCGCGTAGCGTCTGCGTTGCCTGGTCACTGCCAGCAACGGAGGTGTCGGCGCTCGTCTGGCTCCAGCCGTCGATTCCGCCCCAGACCCTGAAGGCAAGCAGGCAGGCCAGAAGTACGCCGTGTTCCGACCACTTGCTGCCGCACCAGGCAGGTTTTACCCTCAACACCATATTTCCCCACAGAGATCAGTGGTCTGGGGTCGGGGTGCCCTTTTCCCTGATTCCTTTTCTCTGATCCCTGATTCGTTTCCTTTATTCCTGTTCATTGTTGTCTGGCTTCATATCTCTCAACTTTGATCTCTGTCCCTTTATACTAACGAGGAAGGGCGCCCGGTGCAGCCGCATCGGGTGGGAGTTGAACTCTGTAAGGCAGCGTATGTCCCATCCGCGGCTACCCGCGCATCTGCCGGAACCACCCCCCCGCTCCCAAGCTGGGGAAACGGATCCTGTGGCTCACACCGCTCCTTCCGTCACCGCAGCCGTGCCTCCGCTTAGCGAAACCGATCTCATTGTCCGTGTTCAGGCCGGAGACGATTTTGCCTTCGGCCAGCTCTACTCTCTGCACAAGAAGCGCATCTATTCCTTATGTCTGCGCATGCTGAGCAACACGGCCGAAGCCGAAGACCTGACCCAGGAGGCTTTCCTTCAACTGCATCGCAAGATTGCCTCCTTCCGTGGCGATTCAAGTTTTTCCACCTGGCTTCACCGGCTGGCCGTCAATATTGTGCTGATGCACCTCAGAAAGAAAGGCTTATCTGTCGTTTCTATGGATGAATCCATGGATCCCGCTCCTGAAAAAAGTCCCAATCGGGACTTCGGCGCTCTCGATCAGACACTCGTCGGCTCCATCGACCGGCTGGCTCTAGAGCGAGCGGTCGCCGATCTTCCCGCCGGCTATCGCTTGGTCTTCGTCCTACACGACATTGAGGGCTACGAGCACCCAGAGATAGCCGCGTTGCTAGATTGCTCGATTGGCAACAGCAAGTCCCAGTTGCATAAGGCGCGGCTCAAGCTGCGCGATGCCCTGCGTACGTCTTCCCGGCCGGAGGCGCGTCGATGACCGATAATCAGAAGATCCTGACCTGCCAGCAGTTCCAAGCCCAGTTGCCGGAGTTGATCGGCTCTGGAGAGAATCTGGCCGAGAATCCGCATCTTGAGCACTGCGCACTCTGTCGAGAGCTGCTCGCCGATTTGGAGACGATTGCCGAGGCCGCCCGCAATCTGCTTCCCGTTGAGGAACCACCGGACGAGCTATGGAAGCAGATCGAATACGCCATCGAAAATGAAAAAGGAGAACTTCAACCGAGGGAAGTGTCTGAGTGAGGCCCTGCTGGCTCGGCCAGGGAGCCCCAAGGACCGGAATGACTGAGAACGCGAGCTCGTGACTGAGCCCCTTGTCTCCTCGTCCTTCAGATTCCTCGGTCCCACTGCTCTGTCTTGCTCACCTTCCTCTGGCTTTGGCCGATACAATCTTCGAGTTAAGGTTCATGCCGCTACCGTCGGGAAGGGATCCAGGCTATCAACAGCAGGCAAGTATGCCAGCGGTTTGACGGACTCTGGCTTGCGCAACTTCTGGCACCCGCAGGGTTTGCCTGCATTGCGAGTCCGGCAGAGGGAACGTGCCCTATGTTTGACAATCACCGGGGCAGCCCGGTATGCGGCGAGAGGAGTGAATGTGAAGAGACGAACTTTTCCTGAAACTTTTCCGATCATGCGTGGTCTAATGAAGATAAGTTGATACGAGGACACTCAATGGAAAATCAGCCCCCCATCCCGCCACCTACCAAAAGCCCTTCCGGAAAGAATGCTCCCAGCGTGCGCCGTGTTGCTGTGCTGCCGGTTCGGGACACCGTCTTGTTCCCTCACGCCGTGTTGCCGCTGACTGTGGGCCGGGAGAGTTCCATCCAATTAATCGAATCTCTGGGCGAGGAGCGGGCGATTGTGGTCGTGGCCCAGTTGGACCCGCGACTGGATTCGCCCAAGCCGGCCGACCTGCACGCTGTAGGCACCCTCGCCACAGTGCACAAGGTTGTGCGCATGCCCAACCAGAGCCGCTTCGTCTTTACCGAGGGCGTGGAGCGAGTACGGCTGTTGCGTTACACGCAGACTGAGCCCTTCATGGTGGCCGAGGCTGAAGTTCTGGAAGATGCCGAGCCGGAGACTACGGCCGGCGCTGAGGCGCTGGTGCGCAATGTGATCGGGCAGTTTCAGCAGATTGTCGCTGAGTCTGCCACGCTCTCCGATGAGCTGCGGAGCATCGCGGCGAACATCGAGGAGCCGAGCCGCTTGGTGGATTTTGTCGCTTCTTCGCTGCCCTTCCTGACCACCGACGACAAGCAGCAATTGCTCGAGACGGCGAGCATCGGGACCCGGCTCGAGCTACTGAATCAGCACCTGGCCAAGGAGATCGAGGTGCAGCAGTTGCGCACCAAGATTCAGACCGAAGTGCAGGATCAAGTGCAGCAGTCGCAGCGGGACTACTACCTCCGCGAGCAGCTCAAGGCCATTCAGAAGGAGCTAGGCGAGCAGGACGAGGGTCAGCGCGAGATCGACGAATTACGTCAGAGGATTGACGACGCAGGAATGCCGGAAGACGTGAAGAAGGAGGCTCTCAAGGAGCTGACCCGTCTGGGGCGCATGTCACCTATGGCTGCCGACTACTCGCTGACTCGCAACTACATCGATTGGCTGGCGGTGCTGCCGTGGGCCAAGAGTTCCGGCTCCAAGATCGACATCAGCAAAGCCAAGGATATCCTTGATGAAGACCACTACGAACTTAAGAAGGTAAAGGACCGTATCCTCGACTACCTGAGCGTGCTCGAACTGAAGCCGGACATGAAGGGACCGATCCTGTGTTTCGTCGGACCTCCCGGGGTAGGCAAGACTAGTCTGGGCCGGTCGATCGCGAGGGCATTGGGCCGCAAATTCCAGCGCATCTCGTTGGGCGGCATGCACGACGAGGCGGAGATTCGCGGTCATCGCCGTACGTACATCGGTGCGCTGCCGGGCCAGATCATTCAGAGCGTACGGCGGGCCGAAACCAACGACCCCGTAATCATGCTGGACGAGATTGACAAGCTGGGAAGGGATTTCCGCGGCGACCCAGCCTCGGCACTGCTTGAGACGCTCGACCCGGAACAGAATAATTCCTTCAGGGACCACTACTTGGATGTTCCCTTCGATTTGTCGAAGACGCTGTTCATCTGCACGGCCAACATGCTGGACACGGTTCCTGCGCCGCTGTTGGACCGCATGGAGCTGATTTTCCTGCAGGGCTATAGCGAAGAGGAGAAGAAGCACATCGCTTTCCGCTACCTGATCCCCCGGCAGATCAAGGAGAACGGAATAACGCCCGAGCAGATCGAGTTTCCTGAGGATGCGGTGCGATATATCGTCCGCCATTACACCAGAGAGGCTGGCGTGCGTAAACTCGAACAGACGTTGGGCACGGTCTGCCGCAAGCAGGCCCGGCGTGTGGTCGAGGGCAACTTGGAAAAACTGATTGTGACCCGCGAAGTCGTGAAGGAGTTTTTGGGCGGCATCCAGGTACGCGTAGACACCGAGGTCGCCGAGCGCGTCAAACGCCCCGGAGTGGCCGTGGGATTGGCCTGGACGCCAGCTGGCGGCGACATCCTCTTCATCGAGGCCAACAAGATGAAGGGCAAGGGCGGCTTTACCATGACCGGGCAGATCGGCGAAGTGATGCAGGAGTCTATGCAGGCCGCTCTGACCTGGGTGCGGTCGAACGCCGTCTCGCTGGGGCTGGCTGAGGAGTTTGCCAAGGATCTCGACCTGCACATTCACGTCCCGGCGGGTGCGATTCCCAAAGACGGCCCTTCGGCTGGGGTGACCATGGCGACGGTGCTGGCATCGCTGCTAACCGACATGCCTGTGCGTCCGCTGACCGCCATGACCGGCGAGATCACGCTCAGCGGCAACGTGCTTCCGGTGGGCGGCATCAAGGAGAAGTTTCTTGCCGCACGGCGCGCCGGAGTGGAAACCATCATTTTGCCAGCCGAGAACCGTCAGGACGTGGAAGAGGACCTGACGCCTGAGTTGATTGAGGGGGTCACGATCCACTACGCCAGCCGGATCGAGGATGTTTTGGCCGTGGCCTTGCCGTTACTTCAAATCCGCTTGGATACGGCCCGGCTGGAAACGCTCGCGGTCGAGGAGGCAGTCGGCGCCTCTGCATGAGTTGGGATGCGATCAATCACAAAAAGGGGTCGGCTAACCTGCCGGCCCCTTTTGACGTACAGAAGCCGCGGAACGGGCGCTGGCCCGGAGTGCCACGCTGAATTGATTCGTATTCCTTCCCACAAAAGTTCTCATTCGGCGGCTGTCCCAACTAAGTGCAACTTTAGGACTACGAGGCTGTCGAAAAGGACAGTGGTGTCGATAAATGTCACAGAACCCAGTGCGTAAAAACGCGCGGGAGGCGGTGACCATGGCGACCACACCAATCATTACTCCGTTGCATCTTTCGGGGAACACCACGGATCAGCAGAATGCCCAGCTTCAGGAATTTCTCGGGGCTGCCGTAAAGTCCGCCTATCTGACGGCCATCGAGCAACTGGACCGGCATAGCGCGCAATCGGTACTGGACATGGCCAAGACGCTCAAGACCGAAGTTATCGATTCGTTGGTAGAAATCATCCACCGGCATACGGTGAGCGATAAGTTCAAGGATGAGGAAGTGGGCTCGAATCGAGTCTATCCGCCCACCTATCGAGTGCGGCCCGTGGAAGCCCAGGTCACTGAATTGAAGAAGCACTTTCCGTCGCTGGGCAGTTGCATGGAAAAACTGGCGCGCAAGCCGCTTTTGGAGGGCGCTGAGGCTTGGTTCGCAATTCCGCGCTGGCAGGCGCTGGCGCCCACCTACAACGAGGCTGTGGAAATGGTGCTGGAAGTTCTGGCCACGAAGCGGAAGTTCCAAAACCGTATTATCGGCCGGCTGGGGCCAACCTATCTGCGCCAATCCGAGCGCTCCAAACTAGCGGGAAAGATTTTGGCCGATCAGCAGCAGGGACAGGACATACTAGTGGTTGCCGCACAGGCCGGCATGTTGCATCGAGGCTGTTCGGCCCGTCGCGCTCGCTTGAGAATGGCCGGTAACGAGTTCGGCGCTGGGGTCTTTCCTGTCGCCTGTATGCTGCTTACTCATCCCGAAAGACTCTCCGCCGAAGACACCCTGATGATCGACTGCGGCGGCGACGAGTACTCGGTGCGGGGCGACTACACCTTCGACCGCGTCCCCCTGTTCGACTACGATATCTCCGGCATAGAGTTCAGCATCTTCTATGAGGATCGAGCGCGGAATCTTTGGGGTACACCCTCTGGCTTCCTCTACAAGTTTTCTTGAAAGAGTCTTTTACCGGGATTGCCGCCTGCCGCGTCTAACCGGCAGGCGGTATTCTTTGAGAACGATGCAAGTACGCGTCTTTTGCTTTGGCGTGTTGAAGGATTGGCTCGGTGATGGAGCGGCAACGGTCGAGTTGCCCCAGGACGCTACGGTGGCGGAGTTGCTCGCAAAGCTGAGCGAGCGTCGACCGGCAGCTCTCTTGCGCGGCATCGCAGTCAGCGTCAATGCCGAGTTCGCTACCCCAGCCCACCCTCTGCGCGAGGGCGATGAAGTAGGTTTGCTGCCGCCAGTTTCTGGAGGGAGCGCACACACCGCGAACGCTTCCGATGAGATTGATGCTGGGCCGGTAGTCATGACCGCGCTGACCCGCGAACCTATCGACGCGGAAAAACTAGTGGCTGCGATCAAGCGGGGCGAAGATGGCGCGGTGGTCGTCTTTGACGGTATAGTACGCAACAACACACATGGACGCGAGACGCTCTACCTGGACTACGAGGCCTACGAAGAGATGGCCGCAAAGCAGATCAACGCACTAGCACAGGAAGCTCGCAGCCGCTTCGGCATCCTCCAGGTGACGTTGGTGCATCGCCTGGGGCGGCTTGAGATTGGCGAGACCAGTGTGCTGATTGCCGTTGCCTCAGCGCATCGCGCGCCGGCCTTCGAGGCCTGCCGCTGGCTGATTGATACGCTTAAGAAAACGGTGCCCATCTGGAAGAAAGAAACATTTCGGGATGGTGCCGTGTGGGCGGCGGGCGAACCCTTTCCCGTCGAGCTAACCGTGGACGCCTCCGAGATCAAGGAGGCCTCGCATGGCGCGTAACCTTTGCGGATTCGCCGGCTTTTTCCGGCGGCCGGGATGCTGGGCGCTACTTGCGCTTGCGCCCCTGGCTCTGCCTGCGCAAGAGGTCACCTTCCATGTGGACGTGAAACTGGTTAGCGTTTTTGTGAACGTGACCGATCAGAACGGGGCTATTGTGGGCGGTTTGACGCGCGACGATTTTGCGCTTGCCGAGGACGGTCGCCCGCAGCAGATCGCGGTCTTCGAGCGCCAGTCGGAGCTGCCATTGAACCTGACGCTTGCCATCGACACCAGCGGCAGCGTACAGAAGGATTTGGCGGAGGAAGCAGACGCGGCGAAGCGTTTTGCCCATGCCCTTTTGCGCCCGCAGGATCAGATGAGCCTGCTCCAGTTTGCTACCAATGTTCGCGAACTGACGCCATTCACAAACAAGCTGAGTCAGATCGATCACGGCCTCGGCCAATTGCGTGGAGACTGGGCCACGGCACTCTACGATGCAATCTGCCTGGGTTCCGAACGGCTGGGCGGTAAGGAGGGGCGTCGGGTGCTGGTGCTGGTCTCTGACGGCGACGATACCGCCAAGAACTCTACCTACGGTCAGGCCATCGAGCAAGCTCTGCGCAACGAGGTGATGATTTATTCGATCATCGACGTGCCCATTGAGGCCAGCGCCGGCCGTGACCTGGGGGGGGAGCATGCGCTCATCACCCTGGCCGAGCAGACCGGCGGCAAGAGTTTCTACGTGAGCGAGGGCGGCCTCGACAAGGCCTTTGCGCGGGTCAGCGACGATCTGCGCACACAATACTTGCTGGGCTACTATCCGCAGCACCAGGCCAAGGGAACGAACTTCCACCGGGTGCAGGTGACCGTCCCCAGAGCCGCCGATCAAGCCTTCAATATCCGCCATCGCACCGGCTATTATGCAGATTCGCCAGCAAAAAACAAATAGTTTACAGGAATCCGCGTCAGCCGCCTCAGATGCACCACTCGATTCGCGTGGCGTTTGCATCTAAAAATGTCGATTCGCATGGGGTGTGCATCTAAAATGACAGTATGACTCCGCCCTTGTCCACACGCCGCTCTTCCAAGATGCCTCCGCCGGGCGAAACCGGCCAGGAGGCACTCTACCTGCGTTCACTCAGCGAGCGCCAGGTTAACGTTCAGGTCAAGCTGCGCGACGGCGAGACGGTGCGCGGCTGGATCGAGTACTTCGATGACGGAATGTTGCGGCTGACACGCGAAGGCAAGCCCAACCTCTTCATCTACAAGCACCAGATTCGCACCATTACCGAAGTGGGCCGGCGGGCTCCGCGCCGGGGGATCGCTGTCGGCGCGGGAGAGAACGGTTCCACGGCGAATGGGGCTGCCTAGTGAGCGGATCGAATTTGGCACCGGAGTGGGTGTGGGTTCCTGCGGTCTCGGCGATTGCACGTGAGGCAGGCGCGCGGCTGCGCAAGTTCTTCTCAGAAGGCGTAGAAACCGAGTACAAGGGCGATGCCGACCTGGTGACGGTGGCCGACAGGACGGCGGAAAAGCTAATCCGCGAGCGCTTGAGTGAGGCCTTTCCTGAGCACGGAATCTACGGCGAAGAGGGCACACGCGACAGGCTCCATAGCGAGTTTCGCTGGTACGTTGACCCGCTGGATGGAACCACCAACTTTGCGCACGGCTTTCCGCACTTTTGCGTTTCGCTGGGCTTGGAACAACGCACTGCGGGGCTCAATTCTGATGAAGACGGGACGCTGGTGGCCGCGGTCATCTATGACCCCATGCGAGACGAGCTCTTCACCGCCGAGCGGGGACGGGGCGCACGCCTGAACAACAGGCCGATGCGGGTTTCGCGGACCCCAGAACTGAGTGAGGCGTTGGTGGCCACCGGCTTTCCCAGCCGGAAACGGCACCAGAGCCCCAATATTCATTTTTACCAGGAATTCACGTTGCGATCGCATGGGGCGCGCCGGGCCGGTTCAGCCGCGCTCGATCTAGCCTATGTGTCTGCGGGTCGCCTTGAGGCGTTCTGGGAGTTCAACCTCAATCCTTGGGACACGGCAGCCGGCATTCTGCTGGTCGAGGAGGCTGGCGGGACTGTGACGGATTTTTCGGGCAAACCCTTTCGGCTGGACAGCCAGGAAATTCTGGCTTCTAACGGACTGATCCACGTCGAGCTGGTGAACCTCTTCGAGGATATGTTTGCCGGACGCGATCTTTCTTCCATTCCCACACCCCAAGAGTTTGCGGCGCACCGCGTGGCCAAAGCCGCCAGATAGAGCTGCAACCAGAGCGTAACCAGTTTACCGGTTAGCTTGGTAGGATAGGAAACATCGCGATGTTGCATCGGATTCCCGATTAGCAATACGTGATTGCTGGGGGTTGACGCGGCCCTTGGGGTCCTGTGCTACTATCAGCGTCGAGGATTCAGTTCCCTGGAGAGAATCAAAAATGGCATACGTCATTGCAGAACCCTGTATCGGCACTAAGGACACCGCCTGTGTAGACGCCTGTCCTGTCGATTGCATCCACCCCAAGAAGGACGAAGACGGATTCGGCAACTCCGATCAATTGTTTATCGATCCGGTCGAGTGCATCGACTGCGGTGCCTGCGTTCCGGCCTGCCCGGTCTCGGCTATCTTCGCGCAGGACGACCTGCCGGAAAAGTGGGCCAGCTTCACGGAAAAGAACGCCAAGCACTTCGGCCGCTAAATTGTGCGGAGCTTGTTCAGAGACGCGCATCCCGCCTGCCGGGATGCGCGTTCGTGTCTGCATCGCCAACGTGAGTATTAGATTTCGACCAAGCGGTTCTTCGCTGCGGTTTACAGGACGGGTTGTTCTTCTTCTTCGATCATGGGTTCAAGATTCAGCTTCGAATTGCGACGGTTGGAATTTGGGGCCAATCCTCTGCGGTGGGAAATCGCAAACCGTCCCTTTTCGACTTCGACAAATTCGACATTGTCGCCGGTCTTGAGTCCAAGGTTTCTGCGTACCTGGGGTGGAAGGGTGATGCGTCCGTTGAAGGTGACCATTGCGGTGGGCATTTGGAACCTCTGGCCCAATTGTAGCCCGAGAGCGGCGGGGGCCGTACCAAAAAAGCTGTGGAAAGCTGGGCGGCCCGACCTATCCAATGACATCCATCCTTGTATTCTGCCCGGCTTTGCGGTCGTAAGATCATGGATCTGCTGCATCTGGAGGTGCGGAAGAGCTGGCCATGAGACGTACAGATTGCACGTTAGAGGCCTAGTGGCAATGCGAAGATAGTAGACGCATGGGCGTACTCACCTCCGAAGCCGTGGTTCTGCGCACCTGGCCGGTCCACGAGGCCGATTTGATTGTTAGTCTTTTCACGCGCGACTACGGTCGTGTGCGAGGTGTGGCCAAATCGGCGCTCAGGAGCCGCAAGCGGTTCGGCGGAGCGCTGGAGCCGATGACCCAGGCCCGCGCCTGGTTTGCCGAGCGGCCCAGGCAGGAGTTGGTGCGCCTTGATCAGCTGGAAATCCTTCGCTCTCCGCTCTCCGCTCCGGTCGATCCCGTGCGCATGACGGTGCTCAGCTTTTTTGCCGAGGTGCTGGACCAGGCGTTGCCCGAACACGATCCTCAGGAGACGGTCTTCCGTCTGCTGGCGTCCGTCCTGGACGAGACTACGGTCGAGCAGCCCTGGATGCCACTTACCTACTTCCAGCTGTGGATGACGCGGCTAATGGGCCTGTTGCCGGAGATCGGCCACTGCACGGTCTGCGGCGAGGCGATCCAGGCTGGAGAGGCAAGCTTCAACACGCTTGGCGACGGTCTCTTCTGTCCAGTGCATAGCAACGGCAACGCTAGCGCGCTCTCGGCGGACTCATGGCAACTGGCGCAGCGAATGCTCAGGGCGCCGGCTTCGGCCTTCGCTGCTGAACCATGGCCTCGGCGTCGCGCACAGGATCTGCGGCGCTTCACACTCCAATCTCTGGAACGGCACTTGGAGCGCAAACTGCGATCGGCCGAGGCGCTGGCGCGTTTGTGAGCCTGAGCAAACCGGCAAGGCTGGTCAGCAGGCTGATAAAATCTACCTAGTCCCATCGAGAGAGAGTTGCCGTGCCTTCATCCCAGGTTCTATCCCAGCCAAAGACTACACCGCTCACCTTTCAGGAGCTTTTATTTCGCTTGCAAGGGTTTTGGGCGGAACGCGGCTGTGTGCTCCAACAGCCATATGACGTTGAAGTGGGCGCGGGCACCATGTCCCCGGAAACCTTCCTGCGCGTGCTCGGTCCCAAGCCATACCGGGTGGGCTATGCGCAGCCCTCTCGGCGCCCGGCCGATGGCCGCTATGGCGAAAATCCAAACCGGCTCTTTAAGCATACCCAGTTCCAGCTCATCCTCAAACCTCCGCCTGTGAATGTGCAGGAGCTATATCTCGAATCGTTGGAAGCTATCGGCATCGACCTCGGCAAGCATGACTTGAAATTCGAGGAAGATAACTGGGAGTGGCCGGCGGGCGGTGCTTGGGGCGTCGGTTGGCAAGTGATGCTGGATGGGTTGGAGATAACTCAGTTCACTTACTTCCAGCAATGTGGCGGGCTCGATCTGGACCCCATCTGCGCAGAGCTGACTTATGGTCTGGAACGTATTGCGGCGTTTCTACAAGATAAAGATTCGATCTACGAGATTGTTTGGGCTGTCGATCCGGAGACCGAAGCCGCAGTGACTTATGGCGACGTGCGGCTGGCCGAGGAGTTGCAGTTTTCGGTTTATAACTTCGAGTTTGCCGACGTGGATAAGTTGTGGGAGCATTTCCGGCTCTACGAGGCCGAGGCGCAAACTCTTCTCGGTCAGGCCAACGCACTGTTTGCGAAGGAAGATGCGGATGTTGCGGAGAAGCGGCGCTTCCCGCTTCTGGCGACTTATGAATTGGCTCTCAAGTGCTCGCATTTGTTCAATCTGCTCGATGCGCGCGGAGCCGTCAGCGTCACCGAGCGGGTGGGAGTGATCGGACGCATTCGCGCGCTGGCTGTGGGCGTAGCCAAGGCATATGCGTTGCAGCAAGGGAATTAGCGAAGAAGCTTTTCTGGTTCCTAACTCCATATCACAAAGCGCAGATTGCAGAAAGAACTTCAAGTTATGGCAGATTTTTTGTTGGAGATCGGATTGGAAGAAGTTCCAGCCCGCATGATAGCCGGGGCCGAGGCCGAGTTAGGCCGTCGTGTCAACGAATTGCTCACGCGGGAACGATTGCTCGGCATCGGCGCCAAACTGACCACTTACTCGACGCCGCGCCGTCTGGCTGTTCTGGTCGAGGGTGTGCTTGCCAGTCAGGCCGACACAGAGGAGAAGTTGACGGGACCTTCATGGAAGGTTGCCTTCAAAGACGGCGCGCCGACGGCCGCTGCAGAAGCATTTGCAAAGAAGGCCGGCATCGCAGTTGC
Source organism: Occallatibacter sp. (assembly GCA_049518535.1). Lineage (GTDB taxonomy): Bacteria > Acidobacteriota > Terriglobia > Terriglobales > Acidobacteriaceae > Telmatobacter. Next base: position 53,246 of record JBEKRS010000035.1, read on the forward strand.
GGCTCTCGAAAAAGTAACCAACGCCAAGGGCGAGTATGTTGGTGCAACCGTGAAGCGTCAGGGAGCGGCCGCAACGCAGGTGCTGGCGACTGAGTTACCCAAAGAAGTGGCGGGAATTTATTGGGCCAAGAATATGTACTGGCGCGCGGGCAAACCGGAGCGGTTTGTACGGCCCGTGCGCTGGGTTGTCGCGATGCTGGACTCGGCTATCGTTCCTCTTGAGATCGCCGGCATTAAAGCGGGGAACACAAGCCGCGGCCATCGCGTGTTACACGGTGAGCAATCCGTGCTTTTACCTGCGGCCAAGAGCTACAAAGAGACTCTGCGCGCCGCTAAAGTTGTCGTCGATGTAGCCGAGCGCAGGCAGTCGATTCGCAAGGCTCTGGATGCGGCGACCCGCACCGTCGCTGGTGCGCGCTGGCGTGAAGATGAGCCGCTGATCGAGACGGTGGTCCATCTGACCGAGTGGCCGACCGTGGTGCTGGGCAATTTTGAGTCTGAGTATCTGGAGTTGCCGGAAGAGGTGCTGGTCACCGTTATGCGGGACCACCAGAAGTATTTTGCCGTCGTCGGTTCGGACGGCAAGCTGGCTCCGCATTTTCTCGCGGTGCTCAATACTGAGGTGGACGACGAAGGCCGTGAGATCATCCGCCACGGCAATGCGCGCGTCTTGCGCGCCCGCTTCAAGGATGCGCGCTTTTTCTGGGAGGTTGATCAGAAGATTCCCCTGGCTAACCGCGTCGAGAGTTTGAAGAACGTCACTTTCCAGAAAGAATTGGGAAATTATCACTGGAAAACTGAAGAAAATCAGCGCGTCGTTCATAAATTGATTCAGATATTGAGCAATGATTACAATATTTCGTTCCGTGATTTCGATGTTGTTAGCGCTGTCTGGTTGGCAAAGACTGACTTGACGACTGAATTGGTAAAGGAATTTACAGAACTTCAAGGCGTTATCGGTGGTCTATATGCTCAAGCGCAGGGACACGGCGGCGCGATTGCATGTGCAATATATGACCAGTATAAACCTGCATCCACGGAGGATTCGATTCCGCGAAGCAGAGACGGTGAGTTACTCGGCCTCGCAGATCGTATTCAAACCATCACGGCAATGTTCGGCATCGGCAACGCTCCGACCGGCTCGAAGGATCCCTTTGCTCTGCGCCGCGCCGCAAACTCGATCGTGAAGATTCTCGCAGAGTCGGAGTTGCCGCTTACGCTGGCCGATGTGGTCGCGTCGAGCGGCGCTGAAGGGACCAACAAAGATCAGGTTTCCGACTTTTTGCGTGAGCGGCTCAACTTCTACCTGAAGGATGTGCGCGAATTTGCTTACGATGTAGTCAACGCCGTGCTTGCCGCCGGAGCTGACGATGTGCGCGACGCTATTGCACGGGCCGAAGCGTTGACGGCTGCGCGAGGGTCAGAAGATTTTGTTGCCATTTCCGCGGCATTCAAGCGCATCAAGAACATTCTGCGGCAGGCGGAGGAAAAAGGATTCAAACTTGGCTCGCCGAAGAGCGATAAGCTCGCGGGCGAAGCGCAGAAGCTTGCGGATGCGGCTGCTCTGCTTGCGCCGGAAGTGGCGGCGCTGCGGAAGCTGCGGTTCTACGGGCAGGCACTGGAAGCGATCGCCGCGCTGCGGCCGGTCGTCGATGCTTTCTTTGACAAAGTGATGGTGCTCGATCCTGACCCGGCGGTGCGCGGCGCTAATCTGGCGCTGATTGATGAGGTTCTACGCGGCTTTTCCGGCATTGCCGACTTCAGCGAGATTGTGACTGCCTGAGAGTTCGGATTGGTCACAGTTTCACAGTTTCACAAAAAATTGGGGGGGGAGGGGGGGGTGCCCTCTCTGGTCGAGAGTCAGTTCCGGACCGACCGAACTTGCTGCTCTCAACTTTTTCAACATCTTTGCCTCTCGCTATCGCCGTCAGGGTGGGATCTCTGCTTCTTCTATATTGCTAGTTTCTGGCATAATTCTACGCAAATTAGTTTTTGAACTGGCGGGATGGCGGGGTCGCGATCGCATGAACGCGGTTCAATGCCTGGAACTTATTGCGTACATGGCGCTCAGGTAATCACAAAGCAGCCGGCAGGGGCTGAACCCGATTTTCCCGGTCGTTTTCGGCACGACTAAAGTCGTCGATCCTGAAAAAGTTGTTTTCAGGCATACGGGGATCGATTTTGAAGGGATTGATCCGCTTGCAGTGCTGGAATCGGGTCCCAGATGCGCATCAGCAAGCGCAGAAAAAGGAGCCAAAAA
>JBEKRS010000036.1:0-55171 GCA_049518535.1 Occallatibacter sp.
CGTGGCTGGAAAAATGCCGTCGGTTATGGAAGAACTGCGAACGCAAACTCAATACCAGCCTGCAAATGATCCACTTGGCCTTTCTAAGGCTGCTACTCAGGAGATCGTAAACAGGCTCTAAGCACGCAGGTGGCTGAAATCTGTAGCGGATTTTTTCTGCTCTGCAAGTCTGGCCCAGGCGATGACTACGAATGCTCCCATGATAAAGGTGGAAACCAGGGCCGACGCGCCGGTGATGTCGGATACACGCCACTGCTTGCCTGTGGGGTCCTGGACGACGGTCGGGACAGCTTGTGAAAAAACCTGCATCACGTTGCCTACGGCGCAGAACGTGTAGAAGAACAAGGCCGGGCGAAAAGCCGATGAAGGGACCAAGATGACTGGAGCCTGACTGCGGCGCAGATAGAGCGCAAAGAGAAGATAAATCGTGAAGACATTCCCATACCAGCCTAGATAGTTGGAGATCGGCACGCCGAACCACGGCCCTCCATCGCGCCAGACCCAACCGTGCAGCACTGTAGCCCAGATCGGATCCTGCGCCAGATCCCAGGCGGTCATGATGAAGCTAGCGACCAGGGGCAGAGCGACGATCCGCATACCCGTAATCGGCGCATAAGGATCGCCGACAATGAGCCGGGCCAGCGTCCAGGAGGCATAGGCCATCCCGATGTATGCCAAGCTCAGGAGCACCGGCACATGGAAGAGCTTCGGACCCATCAGTTCCGCAAAGTAGTAGCGACCAAACGGAAAGCCAGTGATGACGCCGAGGTTCTCCACAAGGTTACTTACAACGATGCAGATTGAGGCAAAAAACAGGATGCCGCGCAACCGGTAATGACGTGCCCCATCGACCAGCGCGAAGGCCATTGCGGAGAGCACGTCGAGGGCTACGATGGCCGTGCGCGGAAAGTGTGTGGGCACAATTTCCAGAATCCGCGCGCTCAAATAAGAAGCGAGGATCAGGCCCAACGCCAGGGCGGTTACTCGGTTGCGTGGCGTTGTAAGCGTCAGATTCATCCAAAATAGTGTCTCAGTCGCACGCGCCGAAACTATAGCTAATGGCCCGCTTGTCAGCCTCAGTCGTATCTCTCGAACACAATCTGCTTCTTGTGCCAGCCGAAGTTACCCAGCAACTCGCGGACGCCGGAGACCATGAAGTTGAGGCCACAGATATAGGTGTAGATGTCGAAGTTCAACTCCGATTGCAACAGGTTGGGATCGGCCGGGGGCACGGGCAAAGTCTGGCCGAGGCGGGCGGCGCGCTCCTCGATGATGCCGGTCAATGGTATCTGGACGTGACCGCGCAGGCCGGTCCAGCTCTCATCGGCGCGGCTCAGAGTGGGCAGGTAGTGGAAGTTGGGCTGGCGCGCGGCCAGCGCCTCAAACTCGGCCCGGTAATAGATGTCGCTCTCATAACGGGTGCCGTAGATCAGCCAGATCTGCTTGCCGTTGCTGCGGTCCGTTCCTGCATCGGGGCCATCTTGCGGGAAGAGCCACTGCAGATAGCCGCGCATGGGCGCAACGCCCGTTCCGGTGGCCACCAGGATGGAGTCAGTGATGGGTTCATGAAGAATGAAGTGCCCGTGCGGCCCGTGAATCTGGATTGTGCTGCCGATGGGCAAGTCGGGCAGGTCGGCCAGGTGGTTGGAAAAGAAACCCTCCTCGACGCGATTCACGCAGAGCTCAAAGCGGTTTTCCTTGGGTGCCGATGCGATCGAGTAGGCGCGGGTTTGCTGCTTGCCTTTGGCGTCCAAGGCTACGCCGGAGACAAACTGGCCAGGTGCGAAGGGAAAGCTCTCCAATTCGTCGAGGACGAACTCGAAGTGATAGCACTGGGCAGGATCGGAGATGCAATCTTTTCGTGCAAGACGTGCGGTAAGAAGCTCACGTGCCACGGCAGTTCTCGCTGAGGAAGAGATGGGGCCCGCAGGACGGGCTACAGGCAGTATCGCTACCGAGGGGGCGAGGTGGCAAGCTGGGTGGCGCTTCGCCCTATAATTGACGGGGAGCCGGAAGAACATCGCTGCGAGCTGCCGGCTGCGAGAGTCTATTTTTGAGGAATCCATGGCCGCACTGATTGAAGCGATTACTGTCAAGCGCAAGATGTACTTTGAGTTCGAGAACACGCCTTATTACTGCATGGAAGCGGAGGTTTCGACGCCCACGGCGCGCGGCGGCCAGACACTGGTCCGGCTGAAGATGCGCAACCTGCTCACGCGGGCGGTCTTCGACAAGACATTCAAGGCCGGCGACCGGTTCAAGGAACCGGACCTGGAGATGGTCGAGGCTTCTTACCTCTACTCGGACGGCGAGGGTTCGTACTTCCTGGACCAGAAAACCTTCGAGACTCTGTCGCTCTCCGGCGAGATGATGGGCAACGCGCTTGATTTTCTCGTCGAGGGCGCGATTATCCAACTGCACAAGTTCAATGGCAATCCCATCGGCTTGCAGTTGCCGGAAAAAGTCGAGCTAGAGGTCGAATATACCGAGCCGGGTGCGCGCGGCGATACCAGCGGCAACGTGACCAAGTTAGCCCGCCTTCAAACAGGCATCGAGATTAAGGTTCCACTCTTCATTCAGGTGGGTGAGAAGGTCAAGGTCTACACCGAGACGAAAGAGTTCGCGGGCCGGGCCTGAGCGAGTTATGCCACCTATTTATCATCTCTATTACGAGGCCGGAACCAATGCGTTCCGGCCTTATTTATTTTGGGCTCTCTTATCCGCACTGAACTTTTTCCAGCTTCGCACGTAACTCTCTGCATCCTTCCGCGCTGAATTTTGCGGATTAGAGAGTAGAAGCGAAACTTATGGCCCACGACTGGCAGCCGGACTTTGAACAACTCGTGGATGAGCATCAGTCAATGATCTTTTCGCTGGCCTTGCGCATGACCGGCGATCGCGGGCTGGCCGAAGAGATTGCGCAGGATGTGTTTCTTGAGTTAGACAGAAGCCTAAGTAAGATTGAGTCCGCCGCGCACGCCTGCTTTTGGCTGCGCCGGGTGGCGATGAGCCGCTCGGCAGATGCACTCAGGCGGTGCAAAGTCCGGCGGGTGGACTTATGGGTGGAGATTGACGAAAGCCACGGCGTCCGCGTGGAAGAACGCATTTCTCCGCTGGGCGCACGGCTGGAACAACTGCTGGAGACCTTGCCCGAGCCGCAGCGCGCTGCGCTGGTTCTCCGCTATCAGGAGGATCTGACGCCGGATGAGATTGCAATCACTCTTGACGCTCCGGTTGCTACCGTGAAGAGCCACTTGCAACGGGGCTTGAAGCTGCTCAGGGCCAAGGCCGCGAACCATTTGAAAGACTATGTCCGTCAAAAGGAGTTTGTCCGTGGAGCTTGAACCGATGGACGAGTTTGAGCAGGAGTTGCGCCAAGCTTTCGAACGGTGGCCTGCGCCGCCAGGCCTGAAACGCAAGCTGATGGAGCGCAGGCACAAGCCTACGCAACGGAGTTGGTTTGCGTGGCCCGGGTTTGCTGCCTCCTTGGTTTCAGTTTCGCTCTGCGTAGCGGCTGTTCTGACGTTCTACGGCAGTCATGAACGGCAGCAGGAAAAGGAACGTCGCGAGGGCGAAGACGCTCGCCAGCAAGTTCTGACTGCCTTGCGCATCACTAGTCACGCGCTCGACCACATGAATCAACAACTCGCGGCTCACAACCGTGCTAACCACGAATCAAGTCAGGAATAAGGAGACAGAATCATGAAGAAACGGATTATAGCTTTGGTTTTTTGTTCGACTTCGCTCGCCGTGCTCGGGCTTGCGCAAACCGCAGAGTTGCCGGCGTCGGCTCCTGTTGAGAAGGAACTGGCCGCGCACGCATCGAACGTTGACGAAGTCACCCTGGGTAAGAATATGTTGGGTCTCGCATCGGCGTTTATGAAAGGTAAGGACAAGGACGATGCCGAAACTCGCAAAATGATCGAAGGACTCGACGGCATCTACGTCCGCGATTACGAATTCGCAAAGCAAGGTGAATTCTCCGCCGAGCAAGTCGAGCAACTGCGCAAGTACTATGAGACTACCGAATGGTCGCCTATCGTGCGTGATCATGACAGCAAGACCGGCGAGTCCGCTGACATCATGATCAAGATGGTGAATGGAAAATCAGATGGCCTATTCATCCTTGATGTCGAGCCCAAGGAGATCAGCATCGTTCTGATTCTGGGACCAGTGAACATGGAACAACTGGGCCAGCTCAAGAACCTCGCCTTGTTAGGCGCTCTGAATGGCGCCAAGGCCGCTCCAAGTGGAAATGGTAAACACTGAGCAGTGCGCTCGGAGACCCGCAATTATGCCGCTTCTTTGTGAACGAAATATTCGTCCACGAGCACAGCGACCAATACCGCGGTGGGCACCGAGACCATGGCTCCGGGAACGCCTTCCATCGCGAAGCCCAGCAGCAGGGCCACCAGAATCGCCAAGCCGGGAAGGCCTACGCTGTTCTTCATGATTCGCGGAGTTAGAAACGCGTTTTCAACCTGAAAATAGACCACGTAAAAAACAGCAACACCGATCATGCGGCCCCAGGAGTCGATCGCTGCCACCAGCAGGGCGAGTGCCACGCAGATCGCGGCGCCCAGCACCGGGATGATGTTTAGCAGCCCGGTCAGAAAACCCAGTGCATAAGCATAGCGAATTCCAAGGAAAAGGTAGACGATCGTGCTGGTAAGTCCGAGAATGAGCATGAGGCTGCCTTGGCCAAGCAGCCACTTGCCCATGCGGACTTCTGCCTGCCGCAGAGTCTTGTCAAGCCGATCGCGGTTTTCAGCCGGGAAAAAGGAAAGGAACCAGCGGTAAGCCTGGTCGCCTTCCAGAATGAAATAGACAGTAAGGATTAAGCCCGTAATAATATCGAGCAAGTTACCGGCCCAATGCCGAATAGATAGCAGAAAATATGTTGCCGCCTGGCTGGCGAAATCCTGAACTCGCGTGCTAATCTCGCCGGTATTCAAATGATCGGCAAACGGAATCTTTTTAAGCTTCTCCAAAATCGCAGGTAAGCCTGTCGGTATCTCTCGGCCGAACTCCTGCAGATCCCGGATAACTGGGGGCAGAGCGAGGAAGCCAAAGGCAGTAAGCGCTGCAGCCACCGCCAGCAGCAGGAAAAGTACGGCTGAGTCTCTGAATGGTTGCCAGCGCCTAATCCGAAGGCTGGCGGTAGAACGCACTATGGGTGTCAGCACCACTGCAAACAGCCCGCTGACGTATAGCAGCATCAGCACGTCGCGAACAAGCCACGCCAAAGCACACGCCAAGGCAAGTGTAAACGCAAAGACGATGTCGCCGCGAAGACTGCGCGGTCCTTCGGATAACTCAGTCATAACTTATTCTCGCCGATGCACACAGAGGGAGCCTCATTGGTTCCGCGACTCCCTTTTCAGTTCGATGCTTCAGATAAGAATCTGGCTATTGGCTTACAAACAGATCTGCATGCAAGCTCGCCGTCGAGTCTTCGCCAGCCCACACGTCAAAGGCCCCCGGCTCCACGCCCCAAGCCTTTGTCGCGGGACTCCAGAACTTCAGTTCCTCCTTGCCAAGTGGGAACTTCAGCGTCTGCGTCTCACTCGGCTTGAGCGCAACCCGACGAAAGCCCTTCAATTGCCGCACCGGCCGCGAGGCCGAGCCAGCTCGTTGGTGAATGTAGATCTGCGCCACTGCATCGCCTGCCACATTTCCGGCATTGGTCACGTCCACCTCCACCTCAGTCGCCTGATCTGCTTTGATGTGATCCTGGCTCAAACGAAGGTTGGCAAACTTGAAACGCGAATAACTCAGCCCGTAGCCGAACGGATAGAGTGGCGTGCTCTCGAGGTCCCAGTAGTGCGACGTAAATGTCGACGAGTCATCCGGTTCGTGAGTCAAGTTGTGGTTGTAGTAGATAGGCTCCTGCCCGACCGCGCGCGGCCAGGTCACCGGCAGCTTTCCGCCTGGGTTCACATCGCCAAAGAGCACATCGGCCACCGCGTTGCCCCCTTCGGTACCGGGATACCAAGCCTCAAGAATTGCAGGAACATGCTCGGCCGCCCACCGAATGTCCAACGGCCGTCCATTTTCGAGCACCAGCACAATCGGCTTGCCCGTCGTGGCCACCGTCTCGAGCATCTGCTCCTGGATGCCGGGCAAATCCAGCGTCGCGCGCGAAGATGCTTCGCTGCTCATCGACGCCATCTCCCCCATCACCGCAATCACCACATCGGAGTTGGCCGCAGCAGTCTTGGCTTTGGCCAGCCAGTCAGCCACCTCATCGGCCTTCGGCGGCGGCTGCGGCATATTGCCCGTGATGCTATCCAGCATGTTGGGGTAGACACGCGACGGCACTGCGCCCGGAACAAACGATACTTCCACGTCCGTCCCCAGTTTGTTCTTGATGCCCGCCAGAACCGTGACGGGATGGCTTTTGCCTGCCGCCCCAAAGAGCCCCTCCACATTCCATCCGCCTTCAATGGCTTTGGTCGAGTCCGCCAGTGGCCCTATCACAGCCACCTTCTTCAGATTTTTCCCCAGTGGCAGAGTATGGTTTTCGTTCTTCAGCAGCACCATCGACCGCGCTGCTACCCGCCGCTCCAGCTCCAGGCCCTCCGGTCGGTTCAGCACCGCGTCCACCTTGCTCTCGTCCACATAAGGGTTCTCGAACAACCCCAACTGGTACTTCGCCTCCAGAATCGGCAACACCTCGGCATCCAGCTGCGCCTCCGTCACCTTGCCGTCGGCCACAAGGTTCGGCAGATTTTGTATGTAGGTCTGGCTGGCCATGTCCATGTTCAGGTCTGCCGTAATTGCCTTCAAAGCAGCATCTGCCGGATCAGCAGCGAACCCATGCGTCTCAAGGTTTGCCACCGCAAACGCATCCGAAACTACAAATCCCTTGAAGCCCCACTCCTCGCGCAAAACATCATGTAGCAACCACCGGTTCCCGGCCGCCGGCACATCGTTCAGGTCCATGTACGCGCTCATAAAGCTGCCCGCGCCTGCCTGCTCAGCGGCGTGGAACGGAACAAGGTACACGTTGCGCAAGAGAACCTCAGGAATATACGACGAGTCGTAATCGCGACCGCCCTCCGCCGCGCCATAGCCCGCAAAGTGTTTCGCGCACGCCAGCAAACTCTTCGGTCCAATCGCCGCTCCCTGAAACCCGCGCACCTGCGCTGCGGCCATCGATGCTCCCAGGTAAGGGTCCTCGCCCGCGCCCTCCACAATCCGGCCCCAGCGCGCATCCCGCGCAATGTCTACCATCGGTGCGAACGTCCATTGGATCCCCGCGGCCCGCGCGTCTTCTGCCGCCAGGTGCTGAACCGTCTCTTCCAACTCAGGGTCCCAGCTTGAAGCCATTGCCAGTGGCACCGGAAATACCGTCCTGTATCCGTGAATCACGTCATACCCGATGAGCAAAGGAATGTGCAGCCGCGACTTCTCCACCGCTAGGTGCTCGAGCCGATTGATCTCTTTCGTATCGTTCAGCCATACCAAGGACCCCACATCGCCCTTCACAATCGCGTCGTCCGGTTTCCCGCTGCCGCTGCCCAGCTCCGGTATCTCGATCCCGGGATACTGAGTCATCTGCCCGACCTTCTCCTCCACCGTCATCTGCTTCAGCAGCGCCTCTGCACGACGGTGCGCCTCATCAGAGGAAATGGGTGTCGTCTGCCCAACTCCCGCCATGGCAAGCAACCCAACCGCTGTCGCAACAATTCCCTTCGCAAGCAACCGAGTCAACATATCGACGATTCCTTTCCGGTTGGAATCATAAAGTGCACAGCCTCTTTCTTGCACGCTGCCATTTACTAGAGTTGTAACTCGAAGATTCCGAAAGGATCAGGATTCCGGAGGACATTGGAGACGGAAGTAGCAAAGGGCTTCGACTTCCTAAAGAGATCGAATTTGCGGGGCCTTCGCCGCTTTTCTTGGATTTCGATGTGGGTACATTTTGTTTCAGTGCCTCTCCTCATGGCAGACAGAAATTTGGTTGAGTCTCCCATTCCCTGAGTTCCGAGAATCAGTCATACTGAATCAAATGCCGGCTCCTGCGAGCAACGCCATGAGAAACATTCTTCCAGTCGTAGCTATCTTTTTTGTGTTGGCGGTCCCGTCTGCGGCGGCGCAGGCAGTTTCGGCCATGGCCGTCCGCATCGATCGAGCTGCAACGTTCTATCAGAATCACGACGGATTTATGGGGATGGTGGCCGTGGCCAGGGATCACCAGATCATCTTCCAGCGCGGCTATGGCCACGCCGATCGCGAATCGCAGATTCCATTCACGCCAGACACGCGTTTCCGCATAGGCTCTCTGACCAAGCAATTCACCGCTGCGGCTATCCTGTTGCTGCAGCAGGATGGAAAGCTCAAAACCAGTGACTTCATTAGCCGCTTTTATCCAAATTCTCCCACGGCATGGAGCAAGATCACGCTGCGCAATCTTCTCACTCACACTTCCGGTATTCCGGACGTCGATTTCAGTCTCGTGTCCAAAAACTCTCTGCAAACCCCGGAAGATCTAATGAAAGGAATTCTGGAAAAACCGCTGGAGTTTCAGCCCAGCACTAAGGCCGAATACGCGAACATCAATTACATGCTGCTAGGTCTCGTCATCGAGCGGGCCAGCGGCAAACCTTACTGCCGCTTCCTTCAGACACGTATCTTCGGGCCGCTGCATCTTACCGAAACCGGCTGTGATTCGATCTCCAACCCGGCTCCGCACCGTGCCATTGGCTACCGGCCGTCCACGCACGAGCCCGTCGCTGTCGAAGACTATGGCCTTTCCACCGTTACTGGCGCAGGAAACCTTGACTCCTCGCCTCGGGACTTAATTCGCTGGACCGAAGCGCTGCGCGGCGGCAAAGTGCTATCCTCGACATCGTTGACGGAGATGACCACTCCCTTTCTCGACTCCTACGGCTACGGTCTCCAAATCGACGGCGAGGGTGACGCGCTCGATATCTTCCACAACGGCACTGTCGATGGATTTTTCTCCTGTCTCGATTACATTCCGCAAACAAAGACCACAGTCGTCGTGCTCTCCAATCTTGTCGGCGAATTCAACCACAGCACTCCTGGCACGCTGGCCCTCGACACCGAATTGGTGCATCTTGCCATCAGCGACGACGCTGTCCTTCCCTCGGAGGGAAAGGAGGTAAACGTGCCCGAGAAGACATTGCGCGCCTATACCGGACGGTATCGTTCTACCGACGCGGAACACCCTGTGTTCGTCATCGTGACCTACGCGGACGGTCATCTTTTCATCCAGAACGAAGGCGCGAAGACTGATCCCCCACGGATGTTTGCCGAGACCCCGGCGAAGTTCTATCTCGCGAACCAGGAGGTTGAGCTGACCTTCGATCAAAGCGTCCCCGGCAGCCTCGAATTTGTCGACTTCAGCGGCATTTCGGGCGCCCTCTTCAACCGTGTGCCGGAGACCGAATCGCAGGCACCTGATCATGGGCCCAGCAAAGGCACGCCTTGAAGCAATGTGGTAACAAAGTGATTAATGTTGACTCGCGAGACTGCTGAAGGCTTGTTTCTCCTCACCCCGCACATGGAGGCTTCGGAAGGAGAAGCCATGCGGCGATAGTGGCGATGGCCATTAGCGTCACTAACAAGCCAGTGCCATGCAGGCCAAGAACCTGCACTGCAACCGCGGCGCCAAAGATGAAGCACCCACCCCAAAGACAAAAGCCCGCTAACGCGCGAAGAACCTGCCTTACCCACGGGTCGAAGGGAAGCGGTCGCGCCGATCTGCGGAAAGAAGCCAGTGGGTCCGCGTAGAATCTCCGCCCCATATAGATCAAATAGCCGCCCAGAGCGACCCGCAACGCCACGGCCACAATAAAATGAGAGACGCTGTGCGCGACGTCGGCCATCTCAATCCCCAATACTCACCGGACTCTGCGCCGCCCACCAAGCATCGAACGCCTCAAGCGACCGTTCGCACTGCAACCGGTGCCGCTCCTTCTTATCGCGAACTTTCTTTCGTAACTCCTCTTCCAGCGGCTCCAGCAAGTCAAAGGTGATGTTAGCCGGTTGAAAGTTTTTTGGATCGGCATGAGTTATGTAATGCACCAGCGAGCCGAGAGCGCTCCTACGCGGCGCTGGCGTGGGTTCTTCTCCGCGTGCCATCGTCGCCGCATAAATCCCCGCCAGCAGTCCTGTGGCAATCGATTCCGTGTAACCCTCCACCCCGGACAACTGCCCCGCAAACATAACTCGCGGCTCTTTCTTTAGACGCAGAGTTTCATCCAATAAGACGGGCGCAGAGATATAAGTGTTGCGATGAATCTGCCCATACCGCAGGAACCGCGCATTTTCCAGTCCAGGGATCAGTCGCAACACACGCGCCTGCTCGCCAAACTTCAGGTGATTCTGAAACCCCACCAAGTTATAACTATCCGCCCGCAAGTTTTCCTTGCGCAGTTGCACCACGGCCCACGGCGTCTGTCCAGTACGCGGGTCGCGCAGCCCCACCGGCTTCATGGGACCGAATCTCAGCGTGTCACGGCCCCGCCGCGCCAGCACCTCGATCGGCAGGCAGCCCTCGAAGTAATCCAGCTTCTCCCACTCTTTGGCCTCTGCCGGTTCAGCGGCCAGCAGCGCATCCAGAAAGCGGTCGAACTCCGCGCGATCCATGGGACAATTGATGTAGTCGGCCGTCCCTTTGTCCCAACGCGCGGCCATGTAGACCCGCTCCATGTTGATCGAATCGGCTTCGACGATGGGCGAAATCGAGTCATAAAACGCCAGATGCCCGGAGCCAGTGATGCGCTCGATCTCGGCGCTCAAGGCGTCGGAAGTCAATGGACCGGTAGCCAGAATCGTCAAGCCTTCCGCCAAATCGAGCTTCGTCACTTCCTCGCGGAAGACGCGAATCCGCGGCTCGGCAGCAATCGCGTCCGCAATCCGGTGCGAAAATTCGATGCGGTCAACGGCCAGCGCGTGGCCTGCCGGCACAGCCGTCGCATCGGCCATACGCATTAGCGCCGAGCCCGCGCGCCGCATCTCCTGCTTCAGTAGCCATGGCGCAGTGTTCGGTGATTCGCTCTTCAATGAATTGGAGCAGACCAATTCGCCGAACTCGGTTGTCTGGTGCGCCGGAGTCAGCCGCGGCTTGCCGTCCACGAGCGCGCGCATCTCGTAGAGGTCTACTTTGCATCCCAGCCGCGCCGCCGTCAGCGCAGCCTCCGGCCCAGCCAAGCCGCCGCCGATGACGCGAATCCTCATGATGCGGCCTCCGCTGCTTGATCCGTAACGACCTTAGCAGCGGTGCCGGCCAAGCGCCTCAACGCTTCACCGCTCACCCGCACATTGCGCCACTCGTCAAGAAACTCGCCACCCATCGCCCGGTAGAAGGCGATGGACGGTGTATTCCAATCCAGAACCGCCCACTTCAGGCGTGCGCAGCCTTTTTCCACGGCGATGGCCGCTACCCGTTCGAGCAGCGCCTTACCAATTCCCAGGCCGCGCAACTCCGGCTCGACGAACAGGTCCTCCAGGTAGATTCCCGGCCGTCCCAACCATGTCGAAAAGTCGAAAAAATAGAGGGCAAAACCTGCCGGACGGCCGTCATGCTCGGCGATAAGGCAGAAATAATAGGGATTTTCGCCAAATCCGTTCTGCTCAAGCTCCGCTTCGGTTGCCGTTACAGCCTCAGGCGCGCGCTCGTAGGTAGCCAGCGCCCGAACGAAGGCCAGAATTTGCGGTACATCCTCGCGGGTCGCCGGGCGAATCGTGGTTGCCATGACGTTATTCTAGTGTGTGATACAGGCCACACGCACCCGTCTGCCGGGCGGGCTACCATGGAACGGTGAATACGGCGGCATGAGTCACCGCGGGGATTTCAGCAATGCGCGCATCGTAGGTTGGCTTGCGCTCTTGTGCCGGACAGCCGGTTGGATTTAACTTGAGTCCTGCGATGAAGGGTGGTTTGCGCACCGGTTTTGATGCTGAGGCCATTCGATTTTTAAGATGCAACCGGTCGCCGGGACCGTCTGTATTGTTTAAGATTGTTGTGCAACCCTGGCATTCGGCTACTAAGGCTCACTCGATCGAGAATCGCCGTTGGCCCTCGCTGCGATCTGAGCCGGCAAGAGTTTGACTTTTTTGAGCCCGCGGGCAGCCTCGCTCGCGCCGCTCCCAAGGAGAAGAAAATGAAGCGCAATATTTCACTTTGGCTGGGCCTGTTGGCATTTGCCCTCTTGCCCTCGCTTGCCCAGGCACCTGCGCCCACCGGCAAGATTCACGGCCATGTGACCAACCCGACCGGAGCGTCTCAGACGACCGGCTCAGTGAGTCTCTCGACCGATAAAGGCATTACCTCGAAGTTCACCTTCCCGGTAAATTCCGCCGGCGACTATGCGGGCGATGCCACTCCCGGTACCTACACCGTGGTCTATCGCCAGCCCGATACACCGCCCGACAAGATGGTCGACTCCTTCGATGGCATCAAGATCATTGCGGGTCAGGATGTGCTCCAGGACATCGACATGTCCCGCAAGGCATTCACCGACAAGCTGCCCCCCGACCAGCAAAAGCAGTTGGAGGATCTCAAGAAGAAAAACGCTGAAGCCTTGCAGGCCAACGCTCTTATCAAGAACCTCAACGCCGATCTCAAAGTCGTCACCCAGGACTTCAAAGATGCCGATACTGCGCGAGCGACGGCGGTCCAAACCCTCGGCGCCACCGCTTCCAAGACAGATCTCGATGCCAAGGAAACCGAGATCAAGCAGGCGAAGTTGACCGAGGTCGAAACCCTCATGCTCAAGGACACCCAGGCTAAGCCGGATGCTTCCGTCCTCTGGGCTCAGTTGGCCCTGGCCGAACTCGGTCTCAAGAAATATGACGAGTCGGAAGCGAACTACAAAAAGGTGCTGGAACTGGAAGCTGCGTCGAAGAAGCCAAACGCTCAGGCGCAGGGCGCGGCAAATGCTGGCCTGGGCGAAATTTATGCCCGCACCGGCAAAGTTCCCGAGGCAAATGCGGCTTATGACGCAGCAGCCAAGATGAATCCTCCGTCGGCAGCCGTCTATCTGAAAAACGAAGCCGTCATCTTCTATCAGGAGCACAATCCGGATGCACAGGCTGCGGCCGCGGACGAGGCTATCAAGGCCGATCCGACCCTGGCTCTCGCCTACTATCTCAAAGGCAATGGTCTCGTAGCCAAGACCACTGCTGATCCCAAAACAAACAAGCTCATTGCGCCTCCCGGCTGCCTTGAGGCTTACCAGAAGTATCTGGAACTGGCTCCAACCGGCACCTATGCCGGCGAAGTGAAGGACATTCTCGCCGGATTCAACCAGAAGGTCGACACCAGCTACAAGGCACCCAAGGCCACCAAAAAGCCGAACTAGTTGCTGTTCAGTTGTTGAAGGGCGCTTTCGGCTACCGGGAGCGCCCTTCGTTTCTTTGCGATTCAGCCAATCGCACCAGCTCGAAACGCTCTACAATCCATTCCATGAGCGCCGTTCTGCCCAGCCTCGACCTGCCCAGCTACGAAGAGGCCGCGGCGCGGGTGGCCGTTTACGCCGCACAACGGAGCCGGGTGCGACCCGCTCAGGAACGCGTGGAACTCGGTCAGGCCTCTGGCCGCGTCCTCGCCCAGCCTCTGTTGGCCGATCGCGATCAACCTCCATTCGCCCGCTCCACTCGCGATGGCTATGCCTGCCGCGTTGCCGAAGCCTCTACTCACAAGCCTCTGGCCATCGCTGGCGCATCCCGCGCCGGAGATCCACCGTCCGGCCCGCTGTCGCCCGGAACTGCCTGGGAGATCATGACCGGCGCACCGGTTCCTGACGGAGCCGACGCCGTGGCAATGCTCGAGCACATTGAAGAATCGCCATCTTCAGACCGGACCAGCGGTCACATCCGCCTGCTCCCGCCTCGCACTCTCAAGCCGGGTGAAAACATCGTCGCCCAAGGAGTGCAGGCTTGCGCCGGGGACGAGTTGCTGCCGGCCGGCACCGTGCTTCACTCCGGGCAGATCGCTTTGGCCGCGACCTGCGGCTATGCGTCGCTCGATGTCTGTCTCCGTCCCCGCGTAGCCATCCTCACCACCGGCGACGAGCTTGTTCCCATTGACTCCTCGCCCGCTCCCGGCCAGATTCGCAACTCGAACGCCCCCATGCTCTCAAGCCTGGTCGCCAATGCGGGCGGCGTGCCCTGGATTTTGCCCACTGCGGCCGACAATCCTCAGGCTCTCGACGAAGCCCTCTCCCAAGCCGCCGCCGCTGACCTGCTGCTCATCTCTGGCGGCGTCTCGGCTGGCAAGTTCGATCTCGTAGAGGCCGCCCTGTCCCGCATAGGCGCACACTTTCGCTTCACCGGCGTCCGCATCCAGCCCGGCAAGCCAACGGTATTTGGAGACCTGCCTCGCCGCACCAGCACTGGTTCGCAACCTCTGCCCTTCTTCGGCCTTCCCGGCAATCCCCTCTCTTCCGCCGTCAGTTTTCTGCTCTTCGCAGCTCCGGTATTGGCCGCCCTGGCCGGCAATCGGGAATCACCTCCGCGCTTCGCCCTTGCCCAGCTGGCCCCGCCCGCCGACCGCCATGGCAAGCCGGACCTCACCCGCTTTCTGCCCGCGTCTTGCACCTTCAGCGCATCCACCGATCAGCCGCCGCAAGTTTCCTTTGTCCCTTGGCACGGTTCAGGGGATCTGGTCGCCTTGGCCCGCTCCAACTGCTTCCTCGTCGTTCCCCAAGACGTTCACAGCGTCGCCCCCGGCTCGCTCGTCCGCATTCTGCTTTTGTAAGAAACAGCCCGCCTCGCCGAAAATAATGGCGTACCTGTTCTTGCGGCAGCTTTATTTTTGGTGCAAAGGTTGGAAATCTTCCACTCTAATTCGTGCTGTTCATGAGGACTTCGATGCCCAAACCTCCAGACCCAAAGCTTTCGCATTTCGCGGCGACCGGCGAAGCCTCGATGGTCGATGTCACCGCCAAAGAGGTTTCCCGCCGCAGCGCCACCGCTTCGGCCTTCGTCGAGCTTTCCGCGGCCGTTCTCGCCACTCTGCCCGCCAACCCCAAGGGCAACCCACTGGAGGTAGCCCGTTTCGCCGGCATTCAGGCAGCCAAGCGCACCCCCGAACTGATCCCCATGTGCCATCCCCTGTCGCTCACTCACGTGGATGTAGAGGCGGAAATCGTCCCTGGAGGCGTGCGCATCACAGCCTCAGCCGCCACCGTCGGACCAACGGGCGTCGAGATGGAAGCTCTCACCGCCGCCGCCGTAGCCGCCCTTACCGTCTACGACATGACAAAGGCTCTCGACAAATCCATAGTCATCCGTAACATTCAGCTAGAAGAAAAATCCGGCGGCAAAAGCGGCGAATTCTCCAGAGCCGGCGGTCGCGCATGATGCAAAGATCGAGAAGGAAATCGCAGCTCCTATCGCCGTTTTCGATTGAATGATCGGCATTTCGAAAAGAACTTTTTTGGGCCTCGCTAAGTCGAGTAGTGGAAAGTTCGGCGAAAGTTCCTGCACACGGAGGCTATGCCTGTCGCAAAACCGCAAATCAGTATTGCCGATAATCGAACCGTACTGGCTCGTCTAGCGATGACGCCGTCTTACCCGGCGCCACAACTCCATACTTCCAATCCAGAAACTTTTGTAACTCCATTGGCAAATACTCCGCAAGTTCCTGCCAGGTCAGTACACTCAACCGCACTCGTAACTCCGCCGATTTCACCGCGGCCAGCACCTTGTACCACGCCTCCCGCAAGTCAGGCCGTCGCTCGTCATGTACCACGCAGAAGCTGCACCCCTCGGCATACGCCGCCAGAACATTGCGAATCAGTTGGTACCCTGCATACCCAACTGCGGGATTTATTCCTCTGACGAGGCTGTGCCGATCAGTCAAGGTGGAATGTTTGAGTTGATAGGTCCGGCCATCGATGTTATCGGAGTGCGCGCAAGCCTTAACCTCTGAGATATGCCGCTCACTATCCTCGACTAAGAACCATTCATCTTCCTTGACAGAATCCTGCGAATAATCCTCCGGAAACTCCGTGGCCTCTCTCAGCCTCTTCGTCGGCAACTCCGTCCGCGGCAACAGCTCCCGTTCGAACACGGTGTCGAAGTCCCGGTATTCCTCAATTACTGCGGCGGCCTTAGTCTGAAAGTCTCCCTCTGTCAGCTTGGCCTCCACCAGCAGCGAACCTAGCCGCATATCTACCTCCGTGCGATCGCATCGCCCGCCTACCAGCGGCGCACGCGCCTTCCACCCGAACACCGGCGGCTCATTCCCTGCGATTCCCAACATCCTCCGCAGCGTCACCGATTCTGCCACTCCTGGCGTGCAAAATACATTCATCAGCAGGGCATCGGAACTCATCGACGAGTCCAGTTCCCGCCAGCGCCGCTCGGCCCTGGGCAACGAACGCCCTTGTGCATGGATCTTGTCGAATCGCCTCATCCACGCGGGCCGCGCTGCAATTGCTTCAAAGGCCGCGTCGAAAAAGTTCCCATGCTGCTGGCCCTCCGGCGCATACACAATGACCGGTGGGTCGCCGTAGCTCTCGACGTGTGCGCGTCCTCGCGCCCATCGCCAGTTGCGCAGACCCAGTTCGAGTCGCAGTTGGCTCGCGTACCAACTCGCGTTTGCTGTCATATCGTGCAGACTACACTAACCTCCTTGCACGTTGCTCACTATCTAGAATCCTTTTCTGGCCCAGAGATATACAAAGAACCGAACAATCGTATGGGTTGTTAAATCAGAAACTGTCATGCTCTCAAAAAACAGTGTAGATACGGAAGCTGTAAGTAAAATGCTGGTGCTCCAAAAGGCGGGCTATAATCCAAACAAATGCCGCAAACATCGCGATCCGGCGGCCACTGCAATTTCCGGCTTTGTCTCGAAAGGTTTGTCGTGAATTAGCCAAAAAATGCGCAGCAGACGCACGGATCTCTTTGAAAGTCAGGTTGAAGAACAGCCTCAGAATGCTAAATAATTCAGTGAACTTGATGCGGATCTTAGCGATTGCAGGCTGGTTGCTGGCGGCGAGCGTGCCTGCGCAACAGGCTGCACTACCTGTTTGGCAAGGAGTCGTGCGCAATGCCGCCGGAGCGCCCGTCTCTGCTGCAACCGTTCGGCTCGCCGCGACCGGAGCCTCCGCCGAGGCAGTCACCGGAACCGACGGAATCTTCCGATTGATGAATCTTCCGCCGGGGCAATATCGGCTCACCGTTGAATCGAAGGGCAACAGGTTCAACTATGCCCCGCCCATCGATCTGGTTGCAGAGTCAACTGGGAGTGGCGGGCCGAGAGTTAACATCACGCTCTCTGGCCGTGGCGAGCTAACTGTCTCCATTCTCAAGAGCCAGACAGCGACGGGCGGCGAGGAGCTATCGAGCCAGGCGGTGAGTGAACTTCCGCTGAACAAGCGCGACTTTAGCACGCTGCTGCTGTTGGCTGCCGGCACCATGACTGACGTCAACGGAGCTACCAACTTCACCGCTCAATTCGCCATCAACGGCCAGCGCGGTGTGGAAGCGACGTTTGCGATGGACGGTGCCGACATCAGTGATCCGGAGATGGGCGGGGCAACCTTCTCGAACTTCAATGTGGACGCGGTCGAAAGCATTGATTCCAGCTCCGGCTGGATGCCCGCTGAGATTGGCCGCGGCGCAGCTGGCTTCACCAATATTCACACGCGCACAGGAGCTAGCGGCTTTCATGGCTCTGCTTTTGAGTTCGTCCGCAACTCCGCCTTCGACGCGCGCAACTACTTCGATCATCCGACGCCCGCTTATCCCGGTCGCATTCCACCCTTCCGCCGCAACGAGTTCGGATTCACTAATGGCGGCCCAGTCTTCGTTCCTTACATCTACGACGGTCGCAAGCGGACCTTCTACTTCGCGCAGTACCAGGGCTTTCGCCAGGTGCTCGGCACAACGCAGGTGATGCCTGTGCCCACCGCAGACCAGAGAGTGCCCTCGGTTAGCGACACGGTCACATATCCGGACAAGAGCACCGACACGCTCTACGTTCCTGTCGATCCGGCGATCTCCGGAATTCTTGCCCGTTATCCATTGCCCAATCTTGCGACTGGTCCATTTGGCGCGAACACTTATGCGACCGCATCAAAGGTGGACACCGACGCCAACCAATTCTCGGTGCGCATCGACCACAAGTTCTCCAGCAACGGTCAGTTCTTTGCGCGTTTCAATCTTGATAACCTCAGCGGACCGACGACTAATCCCGACCAGACGGCAATCGATCCTTCCTTTGGTGTGAAGTACATCGATCACCAGCGCAATGTTGTCGGCACCTATACGTGTAACCTTTCACCGCGATTGATAATCGAGTCTTCCATTAGTGTCACGCGCTCGACACCCGGCTTCCCCACGCCCAACCACACCGATCCCGCGATTAAGTTCAACGACGGCCTCTTTGAGCCGTTCAACTCCGCCGGTGGTTCGGTAATGCAGTCCTATGGCAATCTATTTCAAGGCCGCCAAAACGTTGCATTCACCACGGACCGTCATGCAATTAAAGCCGGCTTCGAGGCGCGCATCAATCGCGATTCGACTTACTTCGGCATAAGTCCCAACGGCGAATACGACTTCGGGGGCGGCGCTGCTTATGTGTCTGGACCAGCTAACTGTCAGGTCCCAATAATTCAGTCAGAGAGCGGAATGCACAACCTCTGCTCCGGCGATTCCTTCCCCGACACGCTCAGCAGTTTCCTTTTCGGAAGCCCATTCGTCTATACCGTCTCCATCGCACCGCCATACATCTCCGGTGGCGAGCACATTGGTCCGGCAGCCATTAGTCGCAATAACTTCAGCTTCTATTTGCAAGACACCTGGAAACTCAACAGCCGCTTCGCGCTCGACTACGGTCTCCGTTGGGATCTCTACCAGCCCATCACCGAGCGCGCACGCCGCACCGCGAGCTTCCTGACGATCAATGGCGCGCAGCAATACGTTGTTAACCCGCAGCCCGGCTACCAGACCAACTGGAATGCATGGGAGCCGCGCATTCAGGTCATCTGGCAAGTTATCAGCAAGTTTTCGGTGCACGCGGGAAGCAGCCTAATGGTGATCCCTCCCAATATCTGGCAGGATAACTACCTCACCGGTTCCGCTCCCTTTGCCGTGATGCCGCGTCTTCTCTCTGCCCCGAACGCGCCGATTCAATATGGCTTTCAGATCACCTCGGCGCAGTTACCTCACACCTACACGCCAAACGGTGTCGATATTCTTGCCTCCGGAAACACCAAAACCATTGCTCCCAACACTGTGATGGATGTAAACCGTTATGAGCAGGATGTGGCCGCGCTCACCCATGGCCACGTCGTCAGCGATCTGAATCTCAGCGGCATAGATCGCTCCTTTGACAACGCCACTCTCTATACCTGGACTGTCGGCCTGGAGCGCAAAATCGACAATCTCACTGCCGACGCCAGTTACGTGGGAACCGCCGGAGTCAAGCTTCCGCGCGTCAGCTTTCCAAACGCCTATCCCGGAGCTTCTCCGGCCTTCGCGCCCCACACTACCTTTGATACCAATGGAAACGTGACCGGCGGCTTCGGCGTCGAAAATATCATCACCGCGACATCTCATTCCACTTATCACGCGCTGCAAACTTCGCTCTCAGGAACCGCGGGCCGCAAAGGCCCTGGCATACAAGCTAGTTATACCTGGAGTAAGTCGATCGACGATACCAGCACCGTCGTCGGAGGTTTTCCGCAGAACCCATCCAACACACGCTTGGAAAAGGGTCCCTCCTCGTTCGACGGTACACATGGCTTCGGCCTCAGCGCAGCTCAGGACCTTCATCTCGATAGCCTGGACTTTCTGCGCCCTCTCGGCAAGAAGGCGACCGGCGGCTGGGAGTTGCTCAGCATCTCTGGCATCAGCTCGGGATTGCCTTTCACCGTCTTCAGCGGCGTTCAGCAGACTGGCGCCGGCTCAAACGGCGTGGATCGCCCAGACCAGATCGCTCAGCCGCATCTCTCCACTGCCCGGCAGAACCGCCAAGACTATTTTGGCCTCGGAGACGTCAATGGCGAGAATCACAATGCCGATTTCTTTTGCATCCCAATCAACGTTCCTGGCGGCACCGGCATAAATCAAGGACGCTTCGGTACGCTTGGGCGCAATACCTTTCGCGGCCCTGCCTTCTATAATTTCGACTTCGCGCTTATCAAAGACACGCCCCTCGGTCGCCGTCAAAGTGGAGCGGAACGTGTCAGCCTGCAATTTCGCGGGGAGTTCTTCAACATCTTCAATATCGTCACCATGGGACTGCCAGCTAATATTCTCACTGGCTCTGGCTTTGGCGAGATCAGCAAAACCGCCGGCAACTCCCGCCAGATTCAGTTTTCGCTCAAGCTGATCTACTAGTACTACAATTTGCACCAACTTTGTCCGATCTCCGAAGACTCTCGGCTGACCGTTCGTTAGTGGACAAAGTTGATCGCCATCACCGGGGTGATTGTGGCATTCGTGTTATGGCTGGCCGGGATCACGCGGGTACCCAAGATTATTCCCAAGTTAGATCTCAAGTTGTATTCGATCGCTGGCGCAAAGCCAAACACGTCGCTGGAGCCGGTGTTCATTAAAACGATGGTTGGACTCTGTTCGCTTCCTGGAGTCGAAGCGTCATATCCGCTCACCCGCGTATTCCAGTTATGACGGTATGTCGCATCGAGCGCCAGCACCCAGTTCCGCGTAAGGCTATATTCCCAGGCCGGATCGGCGAAAAAGGAATTACCAGGTTTGGCATTCCCACTAAATCCTGCTGTAGTTCCGTATACGCTGACGCCCTCCACTTTTGCAACGCTGGAAAACGCCTGTGTCACGTCGAAGCGCATGCGCAAGATGCGGCCATTTGGTAGCCAGAAATAGGTCTGCGGGTAGAAACCTAGTGTCGTTGTGTAGGTTCCCGAGCCGAGGCCATTGCTCGGCCGATCGCCCAGTTGATCGTACTTCCCGATCGGAAGAGTTTCCTCAACAACCACGCCAGTGGTTGGAACCCAGCTCCCTTCGTGAAACTGTGTGAGCCGATGCTGAGCCAACAGCGTAAAATCGCCCATGCCAACGCTTGAGCTACTAAGGCCATTGCTCACCATGTTGAAGCCGCCTGAGGGAATGGACCCTACTGTTAACCCGTCAGCTATTCCGTAAAGAACATAACTGGACGTGCCAAAGCTATTCGTATGATTTCCTCGGACATCATAGAAATATGGCTCGATGAGCGAATGCCCGCGCGGTAGTGTCGCGCCCGAAGCCGCCAAAATTGGTCCCGTCCACCACGCGTCATTCAGCGACTCGCGAACGACAGTGGATGATGACGGCGCTTCCTGCTGAGCCTCCATACCCGCTGTTCCAATCAGCAGTCCCACCACCGCAAATGCAGCGATTACGATGTCTCTACGCATGACTTGAATCTCCTCGCCAGTGCACCAATCCTTGGCGTGTCGCAAGACGTGCTCGGTTGCACCGAACAGAACCGGATGAATGGTGTTCGCCAAGGCGCTCAACAGTGCCTGGTCTACTTCGCGATTTTCCTGGTAAAGTCGATCTCCCAGTGTTTGCTCCAGGTTTTGCCGCCATCCATGGATCGATGACTTTCCCAGTGAGCAGACCGATCCGTGATGCGGGACCAAGTGAGCCGTGATAGAACCTGGCGCCTGTTCTCATCCATCCACTCGCCGTGAAGATCGATGGCATTGCCTTCAAATCGTCCTCGCCATA
Organism: Occallatibacter sp.; assembly: GCA_049518535.1. Classification (GTDB taxonomy): domain Bacteria; phylum Acidobacteriota; class Terriglobia; order Terriglobales; family Acidobacteriaceae; genus Telmatobacter. The sequence continues at coordinate 21,685 of JBEKRS010000036.1, forward strand.
CAAGAAAACCACCGGGTGCGGAGGTGTCGGTCCACGTGTGTTCCCACTGGGAGGTTTGTGGATTGAAGGCGCGGAGGCCGAGGCCCTTGATGTTCGTTCCTTGGTAGGGCCCTTCGAAAAACTCCAGCGATACGCAGCCATCCAGCACCTTGCTTACGGTCATCGAACCGGGACCTTCGCCCCAGGTCCCATCAGCGAGCGGGAATCGGCACACGGCGTTCCACTCGCCTTCAAGAAAATCAAACTGTGTTTTATCTGCGATGTTCGTTGCGGAAATCGTATTGCTCATACATACCTCACTCTGCGTTTGTTTTGGTGCGTCTGAATTTGGTTTCGTCGTTGTTCACGGAAACCAGCATCTCCGATTCTGAGTGCGAAAAGCTACCTGCTTCTTGCGCACAATTCGGAATGTTCTTGAATGCCAGCGGGCCGTTGCTAGTTGATGTCCTGCTTTGCTTCCAGGCGGAGTAACATCCCATCAACGCTGCTCTTCTGGTTGTCGGGAGCATCTGGAAGCGCGACTTTTATCTCTTGTGCCGCCTCGTCGAACTTGCCTTGTGCGCTGTACATTCGGGCCAGTCCGATATGGACGAACCACTGCTCGGGATGCTTCTTCGCGTTCTCCTGGAAGATTACAAAGGCCTCGTCATTGTGTTTTTCAGCCATCAGTTGACGTGCATAGGCGTGTAACTGGAATGGGGTAGCAAGGCCCAAAGCTCGCTTCTCAGCCGCGGCTGCTTCGTCCTTGCGATCGAGCGCGGAGAGAACCTTCGATTTGGTCATTTCATTGTCGTAACGGTCTTCAATTTCGATGGACTTGTTTGTGTAGGTCAGCGCATCGTCGAGACCGATCTTTTCCGTGAGGAGATAGTTGGCTGCATCGTCCCAGCCGTTCCAAGAGTATCCGGAAAGATTGCGAAGCTGCTTCTTCAAGCTAGCCTGTGTCAAAGCATGCACATCTACCGAAACCTTGAACGGCACCGCAACTTTCTCCCACTCAAGTTCGACCACCGCTGAGTCCGCCTGCAGTTGGTCGAATTCGTATGTCAGTGCGTTATGCATATCCACCACTTTGGGCTTTACAGTCACACGCAGCGCATCTTCGGTCTGGTCATACGTGAATGATCCCCATGATGTTGAGTTCTTCGAGAAGATGACCGTCCATTCCTCAGCGCCCGGAATCATGTGCATGCCATATATTCCCTTGTCGAGCGGTTGACCCTCGATGGTTACTGGATCGCTGAATGAGATTGTCGTGTTAATGTTTGCGCCTGCCCGCCAAACCTTGCCGAAGGGAAGCAGATTGTCCCACACCTTGCGATCATTGACGAGGGGCCGATGATACTTGATTGTGATGTCGGTAATGCCAATTCGCTGTGAGACCACTGCCGCCTGGCTTTGCAGAGGTAGATCAAGAACCGAAGATTGTGCAAGGCCAACTATTGGCGTGGCAGTCATCACCAGACAAAACAGAAACCGTAACAATGTTGCTCTCATCATGAACAAACGCCTCCTTGATCGCGCATCGATCGTCAATTTCGCACTGCATACCGGTGGGCGAATCTCCGGCGCCGCAAACATCTGAACTGGCGCTGTTCTGTCGCTCTCACTCCTTATGCGCGCGTCTGATCCGTGATCCAATTCACTTCCCAGGTCTTGCCTCCGTCGTCGGAGAACGACTGCTCTGAATGACCTGAATTCGGAGTGATGTCCGACCAGACCATGCGAACCAGAATTGTTCTGCCGTTATACGGCTCCTGATCGATAAATTCACCCCGTCCATTTTTGAATTCGCCGATGTTGGGCGGGATGCCCAGGGTTCCCGTCTTGCTGGTGGCCCAGTACAAACTCCACTGGTGAGATTGGGGATTGTAGAGACGCAGGGTCAGGCCTTCAATGTGGCCGGCCGCGCCATCGGTTTCGAACTCTTCCAGTTCGGCACGCCCATCCCAAACCTTTCGCGTGACGGAAGTGCCGTCAAACTCAATCCAAGTTGTGGAACCCGTCAAGGGATGCAGCAGGCGCTTTAGGTGAATCTTCCACATGCCCAACTCAAAGTCGAAGTCGTGTTGTCCATCGCGTTCAGCGGTTGTTGCTTTTGCCGTTTCTGAATCCGTTTGGACAACCGCGGAAGCCGAGCCCACCTTGTCAGATACAGATTCGTCGTTCGCTCGCTTTTGGTCCGTGATCCAGTTGGCTTCCCAACTCTTGCCCCCATCATCGGAGTACGACTGTTCAAAGTGCGCCGAATTTGGAGTGATATCCGACCAGATATAGCGAACAAGAATCAACCTGCCTTTATATGTGTCCTGGCAAAGAAACTCGCCCCGTCCATTGTTGAATTCGCCAACATTGGGCGGCCCACCTATCATCCCGGCTTTGCCGTTGGCCCAGTAGAGGCTCCACTGGTGCGATTGGGGATTGTATAAGCGCAAGGTCAGACCTTCGATGTGGCCCGTAGGCCCGTCGAGCTCGAGTTCATCAACGTTCGCGCGACCGCCCCAGACTTTTCGGGCGACGTCCATGCCGTCAAACTCAACCCAGGTATTGGACCCGCTCAGTGGATTCAGGCGGCGTTTGAGGTGGAATTTCCAGGTGCCGAAAAGAAAATCAAAATCGTGCTGACCGTCGCGAGCCTGCTGTTTTACCTCTTCGGCTACTTGAGCAAACGACAGATGAGAACTCGAAAGATAAGCAACCCCGCACACCAGGAGATAAATCCCAATTCGTCGAAGTGCATTCATAGTACCCTCCAGAATCATGCTGCACTGTCACATCCTGTTCTAGATTGACGCGGCCCGTGGTATTTTAATAGAGCCACTTATTATGGAATTGGTGATACCACTTTCGAAGCACGGGGAGCCTCTATTTCGACAGGTTTACAAGGGCCTTCGGCAAGCCATCCTGTCGGGAACCCTTTCCGCCGGCGGGCGCCTCCCGTCCACGCGAGAGCTCGCTGAGCAACTTGGCATTTCAAGAACAGTCATACTTCTGGCCTATGAGCAATTGCTTGCGGAAGGCTTTGCCGCGGGGCGGGGAGGCTCGGGGACCTATGTGTCCGAAGGAATGGGAAGAAGCGCGCCGAAGAGAGAGAAGGGATCGGCGAAATTACGACTGTCGCGCTATGGCTTGGCAGCCGCCGATGCGGTGGAAGCTGTGGATTCTCCGCGGCGCAAAACGTCTCCGGTCCGTTACGATTTTGCCTATGGCCGAAGCGCCATTGAAAGCTTTCCCCTGGAAATGTGGAGGCACATTCTGCTGCGGCACGTCCGACAGGCTCCTGTCCGAGAATTCGAATACGGCCCAGCTGCCGGCAGCCCCATTTTGCGTGAAGCCATCTGCGCTCATCTGCGGCGTTCTCGCGCCGTGGTTTGCGATCCTTCGGAAGTGATCGTTGTCAACGGATCCCAGCAGGCGCTCGATCTGATTGCACGCGTGCTGGTCGAGCGTGGCGACCAGGTAGCCATTGAAGATCCACAATATAACGGCACAAGAGAAGTGCTTCGCGCCGCCGGAGCTAAGCTGCTGCCGGTGCCGGTCGATCGTGACGGCTTGAATCCAGCCAAACTCCCGACCCAAGCAGGCCTAGTCTTTGTAACTCCATCCCACCAATTTCCAACCGGTGCCATACTCCCTCTTGCCCGGCGCCTTGCGCTCCTCGATTGGGCCAGGCGTAAGAACTCGATCATCGTCGAGAACGACCACGATGGTGAGTTCCACTACGAAGGTCGCCCGGTCGAGTCCTTGCAAGGACTTGATACGGAAGGTCGCATCGTTTACCTTGGGACATTCTCGCGTACCGTCTTTCCGGCTCTTCGCATCGGATATTTGATCGTGCCCAAGTCGCTGGCTTCTGCGTTTATAGCGGCCAAGTGGCTTAACGATCTGCATTCCGCCACTCTTGAGCAGGAGACTCTTGCGGAGTTTATCAATTCCGGAATGTACGAACGTTATCTGCGCCGGCTTCGTCGTAGAAATGCAGCACGTCGCGAGGCGCTGCTCACAGCCATTCACAGATACCTGGGCGAACGTGTCGAGGTGACTGGTGACGGTTCAGGTGCTCACATCGTGCTGTGGCCCAGAGAGCGCCATTCGGAAGACTCTGTGATCGCCCGCGCAGCATCCCGCGGAGTTGGTATCTACGGAATATCCCACTGCTTCCTGACAAAGCCCTCGCGAATCGGGTTCATACTCGGCTACTCGCGAATGAACGAGAAAGAAATCCGTGAAGGCATCCGATTATTGGGCGAAACACTCTGAGCCGTGTGAACAAAAAGTCCGTCGTTCCAAGTTGCTTTCTGCATTTCCGAGTTAAGCTTTGTGGTCTAGATCCGCTAACGAAAATATTTTCTTATTGAAATTTCCACTCTCATTGGATAGGCTTGTCACGCACGCAATAGGCATATTAGAACAATAGCCAGAGCGGCGAAGTTCCGGAGCGAACCGGCGGGAGAGGAATTTTGTTCAGTAATTGTGGCTTACGGGGTCTGTTTTCTGTTGCCTCGTATACTTCGGGAAAGGTGCGGGGAATGTGGGTTGCCGCGTTACTCGGACTCTTTGCAACAGCGGTCACTGCTCAGATTCATGAGATTGATTTACATCAGGGGTTCCTGAATCCTCCACTCCAAGCCCGCCCGATGATGCGTTGGTGGTGGTTTGGTCCCGCGATCGAACAACCGGAGCTGAAGAAAGAACTCGAAACTATGCGTGCGGCGGGGATTGGCGGGGTGGAGATCCAGCCGGTTTATCCGCTCACGCTGGACGATAATTCCAAGGGCATCCGCAACCTGCTCTATCTATCACCCGAGTTTCTGGAAAATGTGAGCTTTGCCAACCGGACGGCTCGGTCGCTTGGGTTGCGCGTAGATATCACGCTGGGCAGCGGCTGGCCGTATGGCGGGCCGAAGACTACACTCGATCTAGCCTCGGGTCGTCTCAAGATACTCTCCGCGCCGATAGTTTCAGCAAAGATTGCTCCGCCAGTGCTTGCGCCGGGAGACATTCTGATTGCTGCGTTCGCCGTGAATGGAACCGCAGAAGCATTCGATCCGGCAACGGCAACGCGCATCGATTTATTGGCGCCAGCAGTGCAAATCGGGCAGACGGCGCTGTTCTTTATCGCCAGCCACACCAGGCAGATGGTCAAGCGTCCGGCCGTGGGCGCAGAGGGCTTTGTGCTGGATCACTTTGCGCGTCCAGCCATCGACGAACACTTGACCGATGTGGCCAAGCCGCTATTGAATGCCTTCGGAAGCCAGCCGCCCTATGCGGTGTTTTCCGATTCCCTGGAAGTGTACGGTGCGGACTGGACAACAAATCTACCTGCCGAGTTCTTTATACGCCGCGGCTACGATCTCATTCCCCATCTTCCAGAACTGTTTGCTGGAGGCACTCCGGAGGCCGAGGCCGTTCGCCACGACTGGGGCCGGACGCTTTCCGAATTGATTAGGGAAAACTACCTGGCGCCGATCACGCGTTTCGCTGAAGAGCACCATACGCGCTTCCGTTCGCAGACTTACGGAGAGCCGGCGGTGACCCTGGCCGACGAAGCAGTGCCGAACCTGCCAGAGGGCGAGGGACCGCAGTGGCGCGCGTTTTCATTCACGCGGTGGGCGAGTTCGGCGAGCCATCTTTATGGCCGTAACGTAACTTCGGCCGAGACCTGGACTTGGCTGCATTCGCCCGCGTTTCGCGCCACTCCGCTCGACATGAAAGTTGAGGCCGACCGCATGTTTCTGCTCGGCGTGAATCAGTTCGTTGGTCACGGGTATCCTTATTCGCCGCCCGCGGCCGGCGAGCCGGGCTGGGCGTTTTATGCGGCAGCGGCCTTCAATGACCACAATCCATGGTTCGCGGTAATGCCCGACATCACTCGCTACTTGCAGAGGCTGAGTTGGCTGTTGCGACAGGGTGAGCCGGCCAACGACATCGCGATTCTTCTGCCCGAGGACGATGCGCAGGCCGCGTTTACGCCGGGCCATGTTTCAGTGACCGATGAGATGCGCAAGCGGATCACGCCCGAGTTGATGGCGGCAATACTCGACGCGGGTTACAACATCGATTACATCGACGCCGCGACAATCGACAAGCTGGGCAAGGTGCCCTATCCTGTGCTGATCCTTCCTCCCATGGACCGCATTTCGCTCAAGACATACCGTACGATTGAAAGTTATGCCACGACCGGCAATGTGATTGCAATCGGCAAGGTGCCCTCGCTGGCGCCTGGTCTGATGGAGCAGGGGGACTCGGTAGAGATTACCGGAATTTCGCGAAAGCTGTTTGCGCTCGGCAGCAAAGGAATTCTCGTGGACTCGGTTAGCGAGCTTCCAAACGTGCTTCATCGCGCGCAGGCCCCCGATGTCGAGATCACCGGACAGACCGCAGGGCCCGGCTTTCTGCATCGCAAGCTGCCCAAGAGCGATATCTACTTCGTTGCGAACACCAGCAACCAGCCCATCGAAGGCAGCATCCGTTTCCGGGCCGTTCGCGCCAGCGTCGAGGCCTGGGATCCGGATGATGGCAAAATCCTGCAAGCGCGGAAGCTCGGCGCTGCCACAGGTTCCCGCATCTCGCTTGCTCTTGCGCCCTACGAATCGCGTGTGTTTGTGCTTGAAGATGGCCCCCCAACACGGACGGCGGGAAAGACAGGCTCGGAGCCGGCAGCAGGGGATAAAGTTCAGCTTGCCGATTTGAGTGACGGATGGCGGATACATTTCCCGAGCAGCGGAGCGGCCGAGAAGCTGGCTGCACTCGTCTCGTGGACGGAGATGCCGGACAGGAAGTACTACTCGGGGAAAGGCGTTTACACCCGTAGCTTCACACTCGGCGGCTCTGCTGCCTCAACAAAGCATGTATGGCTCGACTTTGGAGCAGGAACTCCAACCACTGACCCTCGACCACCAAATGCGAATGGAATCCGGGCGTTGCTCGATCCGCCGGTTCGTGAGGCGGCCATTGTCCTCGTCAATGGACACCGCGCAGGCTCGCTGTGGCATCCGCCGTATCGCATCGACGTCAGCCGATTCGTGCACACTGGAGAGAATCGCATCGAAGTACGCGTTTACAACACCGCCATCAACCTACTGGCCAGCCAGCCGCCGCATGACTACTCGGCGTTGCGCGCCAAGTATGGACGCCGCTTCGATCCACAGGATATGGACAATCTGCAGCCCGTGCCATCCGGGTTGTTGGGTCCGATTCGTCTGCTCGCGGAGAGAAACAAATGAACAGAGCAGCCCAATCAATTACAGGGATTGTCGCCTGCGTTCTATTGGCCGCTCCCTGCGCTCATGCCGCGCCGAGGATTTTTTTCGCCAACGACTTTGGAGCCAAGGGCGACGGCGTGACGCTGGAGACTGTGGCGTTCCAGAGAGCCATCGATGCGGCTGCCGCGGCCAAGGGCACGGTGACTCTGCGTCCCGGAACTTACTTGATCGGCTCTCTGTTTCTTAGGTCAGGTGTGACTCTCGATGTGCCGGAGGGCGCAACGCTGATAGGCTCTGAGAAGTTAGACGACTATCCGATCCTACCCACGCGCGTGGCCGGCATCGAGATGAATTGGCCAGCGGCATTGATCAATGTGCGCGATCAGCAAGATGTAGCGATCACAGGAAAGGGAACGATCGATGGTGACGGGCCGGTTTGGTGGAAATCATATTGGGATCTGCGCGCCATCTATGAGCCCAAAGGCCTGCGCTGGGCCTCGGACTACGACGCGAAGCGGCCGCGGTTGATTCTGATTCAGAATTCGGCGCAGGTGCAGATCGGCGGCGGCCTGCTGCTGAAGCGCTCCGGCTTCTGGACTCTACAGATTCTTTATTCCCATGACGTGCATGTCGACGGAGTTCTAATCCGCAACAATGAAGGCGGCAAGGGCCCGAGCACGGACGGCATCGACATTGACTCATCACGCAAAATCCTCGTCGAACACGCCGACATCGACGTGAACGACGACGCCTTGTGTTTGAAGGCGGGCCGCGATTCCGATGGGCTGAGGGTCAACCGGCCCACGGAAGATATCGTACTGCGCGACTCGATTGTGCGCCATGGCGCGGCAGCCATCACTATTGGCAGCGAGACCTCCGGCGGCTTTCGCAATATCGAAGCTTACCGCATCACGGCACTGAGCGGCGTGCCATCAGGCGTGCTATTCAAATCGGCACGCACCCGGGGAGGATTCGCACACGACATTCGCATTCATGACCTGACGCTCGAAGGCGTCGTCATTCCGATTCATATAACGATGAACTGGAATCCGAGCTATAGCTACGCCGCATTGCCTGGCGATGTGAAAGATGTGCCTCCGTATTGGATTGTGCTGACAACTCCGGTGTCGGAGGATAAGGGCCTGCCCCACTTCAGAGATGTGCATATCTGGAATATCAGGGCAACGGGCGCGAAGACAGCGTTCAACGTGAGTGCCTATCCGAATGCGCCGCTTGAAAATTTTCGGCTCGATCATCTGGACATTGAGGCAGCAACGGCTGGGACGATCGCCAATGCTCGCGACTGGACACTGAAAGACAACAACATTCGCACAGCGGACGGCAGCAAGCCTGTCTTCACCGATTCCGCCAGAGAAGACCGGAAGGATGTGCCATTCGGCGAACCGAAGTAAAATGGCACTCCTAACATCGAGCACGGACATTAAGGAGCGGTGTTCATGAAAACACGCTGGCTGACAATATGGAGTCTAACCCTGGCTTGGGGAGTTATCGCAATGTGCTGTGCACAGACCAAGCAACCGCAATCTGTTCCGGCAACCACGCCGACCGTGCCAGTTACCGATCCCGGCGCAACCGTGCATCCGCCGCTACCCACTCCTAGAAATCCGAATCTGCCCACACTCTATCTTGTAGGTGACTCGACAGTGCGCAACGGCAAGGCCGACGGTGCTGGAGGGCAATGGGGGTGGGGCGAGCCTCTGGTCGACTACTTCGATGCCAACAAGATCAATGTCGTCAATCGTGCTATCGGAGGCCGCAGCAGTCGCACTTACATTACGGAAGGCCGGTGGGACGAACTGCTGTCAATACTCAAGACCGGCGACTTCGTTGTCTTCCAGTTCGGGCACAACGATTCCGGACCGTTGGACGATACGGCACGTGCACGAGGTACGCTGCCGGGCGTGGGTGACGAGAGCAAAGAGATTGACAATCCCATTACCAAGAAGCACGAGGTGGTCCACACTTACGGATGGTACATGCACAAGTATGTTTCCGATACTTTGGCCAAGGGTGCGATTCCTATTATTTGTTCGCCAATCCCCCGCAAGATATGGAAGGACGGCAAAGTGGTGCGCAATGCCGACAATTACGGCGGCTGGGCTCGGCAGGTGGCAGAGCAGGCGCACTCGGCGTTTGTCGATCTCAATGCGATTATTGCTCGCCTCTACGATTCATTGGGCGAGGCCGCTGTGGAGCCTTTGTTTGCCGATCCGCATACCCATACGAGCCGTGTCGGAGCGGAACTCAATGCCGAGTGCGTGGTCGCTGGCTTAAAAGCGCTGGCGGGAAATCCTATGGGCAGTTTTCTCTCTGCCAAGGGGCAGGCCGTGGCGCTGGATTCTGGCGTTGAGGCTACTCCCAAGCAATAGGCAGTAGCAACAGCGATACCTGATAGAGGAGGTGCGCTGCCTTTTTCGGAGCCGGTTACCTGCCGTGCTTGCGGGTCCGATCCATTTTACGGATCTCACTGCCAGCCAGCAAGAAGGCCCCAACCCCATATGTATAGCTTGCCGTAGCTTTGTAAGGCGCCGGTTCAGCGCCCGTCTGCTGGATGCAGCCCAGTCTTCCGTCGGCATACACATGATGCAGCATGCCTGCCCAGGACCGTTCGATCACGGGACGGTAAGCCTTTGCATCGAGCCAGCCTTTATTCACTCCCGCGGCCAGCGCATAGGTAAAGAACGCGGAGCCGGAAACCTCGGGCAGGTCGTAGTCGTCGGGGTCCAGCAGTCCCGCGCGCCACAAACCATCGGGACCTTGTAACTGGGCCACGCGCGCGGCCATCTGTTGTAACTGGGTGATGTAGGTGGCGCGCGCCGGGTCATCGTTGGGCAGATATTCGAGCGTCCGGATGATGCCGCCCATCACCCAACCATTACCGCGTGACCAGAACATCTTCTTGCCGTTCGCCTCAGTCCTCGCCAGGTAAGTGGAGTCGCGCGCGTAGAGGTGTTCGGTAGTGTTGTAGAGTCGGGCTGAAGTCTTGGCCCACTCCTGGTCGAGGTAGTCGATGTACTTGCGATCGCCAGTGGCCGCGTACATCTGCGCCCACACTGGCGGGGCCATAAAGAGCGCGTCGCACCACCACCAGGTAATTTCTTTGCGAGGAATCGTCGATTCGCGCGGCACGGCGAGAATCGCGTCCAACTCCATCTGCGTAGGCTTGAGCATGGCCGGCTCTTTTTCATTCAGATAGAACTCGAGATAGGTCTGGGCGATACTTTGATCGTCGGCGTCGGGCAGATGAGAACGCAGTTTCCAGTCGAACTTCCGGCTCATAGCCAGCATGGCGTCGCGATACTTCGGATCGTCCAGCGAATCTGAGGCTGCCATGAAACCGGAGTAGAGCACGCTCCAGGTCCAGATGCGGTCGAAGTAGGGCTCGGAGCGCGCAAGCTGCCAGTCAGCCACCTTGCGCATCGCCTTCTTTACGGCAGCGGGCTTCGTGGAATACGAAATGTCCCTTGCCAATGGGCCGCCATCGTCTGGTGCGTCTCCAAAATGGCGCGCTGCGTCCTTGGTGATGCCCGCCTGTTGCTGCGGCGTAGGCTGGTGTTGCGGGAAGACGCTGTGCGTAGGGATGGCAAGAAAGAAGCCCGCCGCCATGGCGAGCTGTTTGGTGCGGCTCGGCAATTTCATCTTTGTGCCTCGGCTTGCATATGGCAAAAATGTTCAAAAAATGTCGTGGACCGGAGCGTTCTTCTGTGCTCGCCGGTCCACGAGAATCGTGAAGCTGGGTTAAAAGTTGATGCGGCCGGAGAATTGGAAGTCGCGGCTGTCCCCGCTGGCAAAGCCAAGCGTACCAAAGTTGGCCGAGCTGACGTTGGTAGGGATCTGCAGGTTGGCGGCATTGACGCCGAAGGTGACGGCGTTGGTCACGTTCTGGCAGTCCACCCTGAAGATGAACTTGAAGCGCTCGGTAATGTCGAACGTGCGGTTCAACCCGCTGGTCAACCGGAAGGTGTTGGGTGCGCGCAGACCGAATGCGCCCGTGCGCGGAGCATCGCCGACCATTCCGACGTTGGCATTGCAGAAGGGACTCTGTGTTGCCGCGCAGGGATAATCCGTATTTGTGGTGGTTGTGGTTGTGCCGTTGGTGGTGATGGTAGATATTCGCCCACCCATTCCAGGAACGGGGCTTGTGAGGTAGGTGTACGAAGTGCTCGAGGTTCCGTTGATAACTTTGTTGAAGTTGGGATCGCCACCGACGACATAGGAGACGGTGCCGAGAGTTAATGCGGTTACGCCGTGACCCCATTTTCCGTTTTGACGAATACCCTTTCGGCCGCCCGTGTAGTTGGGATTGATATCGGGCATGCAGGTTCCTTCGCCGGTCAGGCTGGGACAGTTTGAAGAACTCAACGTCAGCGGCATGCCGGAGACGTAGGTCATGATATGCGCGGTCTCCCAGCCACTCAGCAGCCAGCGGGTTACCAGGTGATCTCCGCCGATGCCTCCTTTGCCGAATGGCAGCTTGTAGACGCCGTAGATCGCCAGACTCTGCGGCTCATCGAGCGTACTGAGTCCGTAGTCAAGGCGGTTTCTCTTCCAGGCCCTGCCAGTCAGGGTGAGGTTAGCGGGAACATCGTAACCTGTGCGTTGGGTTCCCGCGTCATCCATTTCTTTGGAGTAGGTGTAGTTAACCGTGAGCGTAAGGCCGTGCGCGGGCCGCTGCGTTGCGGAGATTTGCAATGAGTGATAGTTGGCGTTGGCTACGTTGCCCCAAGTGTCGCTGGTGCTCGAAAACTGCGGCATCCACTTCAACATCTGTCCAATGGTGGCCTGGTTACCCGCGGAAGAGCCGGTTGCGGCGGCGGCCTCAAATCCTGGATAGGGAGAGTTGCAGCAGCCCGGCAGGGCCGCCTGAGCGGCAGCGACATTGGTCCCGGTTGCGGGCTTGCTGAGCAGGCCGAGTCCGTATGTTCCGGTACCCAGCGCGGCAACGTACTTCGGATCGATCTGCCCCGCTTGAAGGCCACGAATGTTGCTGGCGCCGGCGATGAAATGGCTTTCAGAACCGGCGTAGTTCGCGCTCAGGGTGATGTCTTTGGTTGCCTGGAACTCCAGACCGAAGTTGAAGAAGCTGAACTCGGGTGCGCGTCCCGCCAGGTAAGGGTCGGGGTAACCTGGTGCGGAACTTGCGGCTACTGCGGCGCCCGTGAGGGTATTCACATAGTTGCCCACGTTCAAGGTCTGTGCGGCAGGCGTGGGACCGCTGGGAGCAGGCAGCGTATAGGGTGTCCCTCCGAAGTTGGCGTTGGCCAAATTCGGGTTGGCCGCAGCAAAGGCGGGGTTGTCGTTGAGGTAGAAGGTCGGTCCAGCAGTCAGACCGGCGGAGTTTGCATTAAAAGAAACCGGCGTATTGAATCCGTTCTGGCCGGTTCCGGTGGCGGCGCCGCCCGCACCACCGGTGCCGCCGGCGTGCGAGTAGGTTATGGCCCACCCACCGCGTGCCACCACCCGCGGAGTCAACTGCCAGGAGAAGCCGAGACGCGGTCCCCAGTTCTTCCAGTATGTGTGGACCGGCGTTGCCTCGCCTAGGCTGATTCCGGCACCATGATTGCCGGCAAACATCAGCGTACCGGGATTGCCGGTGACCGGGTTAGCAAGCGTCGGATCGAGATAAGACCAGCGGCCCTGTGCCTCGTGATAGGTCGGGATATAGTCCCAGCGCATACCCAGATTTAGTGTCACGTTCTTCGTTACCTTGAAGTCGTCTTGGAAATAAGGCGCCAGCGGGCGATAACGGCCACCCAGTTCCGAGACCGTCTGCAGCGTGTCACCAGTGCTGTTGACTGCGCCCATCATGTAACTGGCATATGCGTAGCCAGTGCCGGTGGTATACCCATAGCTGGTTTTACTAGGCGTGTAGGTAATGCCCGAGCTCTCGGCGGGGTACCAATTCAATGTGAGCGCAGTGGAAGGGCCATCGGCGGTGCTGGCCTGATCCTGCAGCCACTGGAGCTGCATGCCGACGGTAATGTTATGCCTGCCTTTGATCCACTCCAGATTATCGAGCATGGTTAAAGTTTCACTCACCGAAGTATAGGTTGCGCTGGAGGTACCGTTGGACCATTGCGACTGTGCGTTGCTGCCGTTGAAGATGCTGGTAGGGAACTCCGTTGACGCTTGGCCGGGCGGCAATCCCGTGATTCCCGCGGTCTGCGCCTCATATTCCGTGATGCCTTCAGTGGGGTTTCGTACCGGCGGCCCGCCGAAGTTCACCCAACCGTATTTGAACTGGTTCACAAGGTTCGGTGTAAAGGTGTAGGTATGTTCCAAATCGGCTGTGCGACCTGCAACCACCGCCAAGGTGCCCTGGAGATATGGAACCGGCAAGATCGGTGTAGAACCGACGGCATAGGTCGCGTTGGCGCGCTGACCGTAGGTCGTCATCAAAGAAAACCTCTGCTTATCCGAAAAGACGTAATCGACGCGGCCGGAGTAAAGGTAATTGTCGTAGCCCCCGGGGATACCACCGAGATAGTTGCCGCTGATCCCGGAATTGTAAGGTGCGGGCAGGAACTTCTGCATATACTGCGCAATGGGTGATATCTCGCCTGCGGGAATTACATTAAGGGGTGCTCCGGTGAGAACTGGATTGCCAGGGTTGCTATTGTTGTTGGTGGTGACGGTGCCCGGACCATAACCAAACTGGTAGCGGCAGGCCACTCCTCCGTTATGAGCCGCACAGTTGGCTAACGACGCGGGATCGTAAATCGCATAGCCAGGTCCACCATTGGCCGTCAGTAACTGAGAAAAATCTCCCGACTGCATCTGAGCGGTGGGGATGGTCGCAGCAATGAGGTTGGCTGCGGTGCGGCTATGCAACCGGTCGTAGTTTGACTGGAAGAAGAGCTTGTTGCGGCCGTTGATCAGATGGGGAATGACGATCGGTCCTCCTACACCTACCGCAAGCTCGTTCTGATGTTCGGGCGGCTTGGTTCCCACGTCCTTCTGGTAGCCCTTCACGCCTTGGCTATTGGTAATTATGGTCCAGGGAGCGGAGTAGCCCCATGTATCAAAGATCGTGTTGCGAACGAAGTCGGCGACCGTGCCATGGAGCTGATTGGTGCCGGACTTCATGGTGTAGTTTTCCAGACCGGCGCCCTGGTACTCGGCGGAGAAGCCGCTGGTGACGACCTTAATCTGGTCAATCGCTTCCATCGGAACCAGGTTGAAGATGGGACGATTGTCGCCTTGCTGGCTGGCGGTGGACATGGGCAGCCCGTCGAGATAAAGTTCGCCGAGGCGCTGTGCTGTTCCACTGATTACCGAGGAGCGGCCGCCCGGGTTGACCTGCGCACCGGGCAATAGGTTGGAAAACTGGGTAATGTCGCGCTGTTGCAATCCGGATAACACTAGCGGCAGCTCCATGTAAACATTGTTTTCCATGGTCCCGCCCATTACGGCGTTCGTCGTATCCAGTGACGGCGGTGCGTCGGTGACAGTGATGGTCTGGGTCGCCGAACCCGGTTTCAGCGCCACATTGAGCCCGCTGACTTTCATGGCGTCGATGACCATGTTTTCCTGCCTGAAGTTCTCGAAGCCAGTGGCCTTGACGGTGACCGAGTAGGTGCCCGGGACGAGGGGAGAAATGCTGTAGTATCCGGCTGCGGATGTCACGCGGGTGGTCACCACGCCAGTGGCGGTATTGGTGGCGGTTACTATGGCGGCTGGAATGACCGCGCCGCTGGTATCAGAGACTGTGCCTTCAATAGCGCCCTCTCCACCGGTTTGTGCCCCGGCCGGCAAAGATGCAAGTCCGAGGCAGACGGTGAACCCCAGAAATAGGCGAGCGATAATTCCCCGGAGTCCGATGCAGCAGGACTTCCGGGTTGCAGTAAGTCTTAAATCACATATGGTCATATGTCCCTATCAGGAGCCTCCTAAATTGTGATGATCGTTGATGACTTAATTAGTGAGGATCTGAATACCGTGGTCAGACCTCGGAGAGAAGGTATTTGATCGCGATAATAAATGTCAATAGAAAAACAATTTTTGATTTTAAGTTGAGTTATGCGCGGTTCGAGCTTTGCTGTGTTGCCATTGACTGCATGACGGTTTATTTATTGGAGCAAGAATCCAAGGTTTATGCCATTCAGGCAAGAGGCTTGAGTTACTGGCGCTGCTGGGAAAAACGCCCAGTCAGACCTTTTATAAGCTTTCTGGCTCAGAAAGACCTGACTTGTTTTTGCGCCGGGGCGTCGACTGCTGCTAAAACCGCGCTACCCGCGCTGAGGCCGGGAATCGATGCATGCAGTGTGATGGTCCCGACAGCGGTTGCCCGCAACCACACCACAGCTCGACCGGCATAGAGCCGATGACGAGGCATAAGAAATGATTCGTGGTCGGTGCTGCTGCCGTTGTCGGTGGCGAGGATTTGTCCGGGCCCCGTAACCGAGAATTCAACTTCACCATCGGCATCCGGCACGCGCACACCGGATGCATCCACGGCTACAGCCTCGACCGATACAGCGTCGTCGCCGGTGGTAATAGTAGTGCGCTCCGGCAGAAGTAAAATCCGTGCAACCTTGCCGGCAGTTCGGAGTTCATCCTCGGCTATGGGTTCTGCCTGCTTGTAGCCGACAGCTTGAAGCGTGCCGGAGACATAGTCGACCTCCCAGTGAAGAGCGGAGGCGTCCGAGGGGCGCTTCTGGTGGCCGAGGGAGCGGTTATTCAGAAGCAGTTCCACCTCGTCGCAGTTGGTATAGACCTCGACCACTTCGGTGTGCGGCGCAGAGTTGCTGGGCGTCCAATCGGACACCAATGGCTCGCGTAACGAAGGAGGCACCGCCTCGTATCCGGGGTCGATGGCAGACCGCTCGCTAGCGCCGACGCGCCGGAAGATATGGACATTCGGCGTTTCGGCCCACCAACTCTCCCTTTGCAGGCCGCGTGGATGCGGCGCACCGGTACGATCTATCAAACCGAAGGGCCGCTCGATTGCAGGCCACGCTCCGGCCTCGCCCAGATAGTCGAACCCGGCCCACAAGAACTGGCCAGCGTAGGGCGGATTATCCCGAAGAGCGAGCCAGACTTCGCGGTCGTGAGAATTTTCTGTACCGAGAATCTTGCGCGTGGGTTTCTGGGAGTGCGCGGCCAGAATTTCATTCTCCCGGTAGTTCTGTCCAACGACGTCGAGCATGTCGGCGAGACCGTTGCTATAGTCGTGGCTTGCGTTGGGACGGAACAGTGCCTGAGTGACAGGACGCGAGGGGTCGTTGGTATGGAAGACCTCGATCAGCCTGGCCAGGATGTTATGGGCCAGCTCGGCGTTGGGCGTGTCGCGGATCTCATTGCCGGCGCTCCACAAAATGATGCTGGGGTGATTGCGGTCGCGGAGCACAGTGTCGCGGGCGTCGAGCGTCGACCATTCATCGAAATCAAGGTGATAGTCGTAGGGTGTTTTGCCCACTGTCCAGCAGTCGAACAGTTCGTCCATCACCAGAAAACCCATACGGTCACAGAGGTCAAGAAACTCAGGCGATGGAGGATTGTGCGCTGTGCGTATCGCGTTGACGCCTAGCGATCGCAGTTCACTTAGTCTGCGCTCCCAAACGGCGAGTGGTACGGCGATGCCAAACGCTCCGCCGTCGGCATGAATGGCCACGCCTTTGATCTTGAAATTGCGGCCATTGAGCCAGAAGCCCGTATCAGCGCTGAAGTGAAACTCGCGGATACCGAAAGGCGTCGATTCATCGTCCGTCACGACGGCGTGTTCGGTCTTGGCTGGGAGCACCGTCACACGCACCTCTGCGCGATAGAGCGCTGGGCGATTGATATCCCAAAGTACGGGCGCGAACACATTAACCTCTCTGCAAAATTTGACTCTCTTACCAGGTGCGACGATTTGCGCTGGCGTCACTACGGAGCCAGCAATCCGCCCGTTTGGCGCAACAAGTGTGATCTCGATCGCAGCCGTTTGCTGCGATCTCGAATCGTTCACGACCGTGGTCTGGGTTACAACTGTCGCATGTTCTGCCGTGATTGCGGATGCGGTCACATAGGTACTCCACGGCTCGAGATGCACATCCTGGAGCACTACCAGGCGCACCGGCCGGTAAATGCCGCCGCCTTCATACCAGCGCGAAGCAGGTTGCTTTGAGGTATCGCATCGAACGGCGATCAAGTTGTGCGCGTTTTCTCCAAATCGCAAATGCCCCGTCAGTTCATAGTAAAAGCTCACGAAACCATTTGGCCGGTGGCCCAGATGAAAGCCATTGATCCAGACGTCGCTGTTGGCCATTACTCCGTCAAAGGCGATATAGACATGGCGGTTCGCATCTGCAGCTGATAAAGAAAAGCTCTTGCGGTACCAGACAATTCCCGTTGGAAAAAAGCCGCCAGCCACTCCGCTGGGATTCTTTTCGTCGACCGGGCCGGCGATGCTCCAATCGTGTGGAACTGTCACTTCGTGCCAGGCGGAGTCATCCAGTTCGATTTCCTCTGCATGGGTTACATCCGCCTGCTGGAACTTCCATTCCGTGTTGAAATCGACGACAGTGCGCACACGTAAGGGTGCGCACATGGCAACTGCCGGAAAAGAAAAGAGCACAAGAGAAGCAAATGCGAGAAACTGTCTCAAAAACATGACAAAAAACTCCGAATGAGTTGTTGACACGCTCATGGATAGCGAGGTCGTACGGTTTCGGTCGGTAGATATCCGTCTCCAAACCGAAAACAGGCTTGATTCCCATGAAAGCTTCACCACAAAAAACAGACCCCCAAAAACTGACTCGAATGGTAAACTCATTCCATTCTAGAACAAATTTCAAATCGAGAATTGCAAGCGACCTTGCTTCGGAGAAAGGAGAAAGACACATGCGCATTTGCTTTTTGCTCAAGGTCCGGCCCGAGCGAGTGGACGAATACAAGAAGCGCCATGCAGAGGTGTGGCCGGAGATGATGGAAGCGCTGCGGCAGACCGGCTGGCGCAACTATTCTCTGTTTCTGCGCCCAGACGGCTTGCTGGTGGGGTATTTGGAAGCCGACGATTTCGAGCGCTGCAGGGCGGCCATGAAACGGCACCCCGTCAATGCGCGATGGCAGGCGGAAATGACTCCATTCTTTGAATCGCTCGAGGGTGAAGGAGCGGACGACGCAATGCATACGCTGGAAGAAGTTTTTCATTTGGATTAATATTCGCCGGGGGCCAACAATGGGGATTCAGAAAAGTTCTCGCAATGAATGGATCAGACGCGATGCGGAGGAGTTTTCTGCACGCGGGCGGATTGGAATCAAGGACAGAAGGGCAAGCCGGCTTTGGCCATCAACCACCGCGAGAGACTTTATACTTCTCCTCGCGATTCTTGCCTTTCTTGTGAACCTACCATTACTCGCTTCATCCCAAACTTCGCTGCCCAGATCCTGGGTCGACAAGGACACGGGCCACCGTGTGCTCCGCCTGAGCGATGAGCCGGGATCCTCCGGCTTTTATTTCAACGTGAATGCCTTTACTCCAGACGGCAAGCAAATGGTCTATAACGCACCGGACGGCATTCACGTGCTCGATCTTGCCACCTACAAGACAAAAATTCTCGTGTTGAATCCGCTCCGCTCGGCCGATGCAGGACAAAGCAGGTTCTTCCGATTTGGCGTGCACGCGATTGTCGTGGGCAGAAAAACGAACTCGGTATTCTTTGTTAAGTTCGATCCAGAGACCAAGCAAAATACGATCTTCAAGGCCGATGTCTACTCCGGCCGAGTAACAAGAATGGCCACGCTACCGCCCCGCGCCAGTGTAGCCACAATCAACGCCGACGAGACCCTCGCTGCGGGCACTTACAACGAAAACGAAACATCCGAAGATCAGCAGTACGGGCACAACCGTACTCAACAGACTGCGGGTGCTCCCGGAGTTGCGCCTTCGGCTGAGCAGGGCGGGTTTCTGGTTCAGCCCGAAGACAAGGGCGAGATGATGGAGCGCCGGCTGGCTGCACGCATCCCCGTGGTTCTCTTCTCGATCGACTTGCAGTCTGGCAATGTAACCGCGTTGTTGCATTCGACAGATTGGATCGGTCACATCCTGTTTTCGCCCGTCGATCCCACGCTCTTGATGTATTGCCACGAGGGCCCCTGGCAGAAGGTGGATCGCATCTGGATGATTCACACCGATGGCACCTATAACACCCTGATTCACAAGCGGAGCATGGCTATGGAGATTGCTGGGCACGAGTTTTGGGGGTTGGACGGAAAGACAGTCTGGTACGACTGGCAATATCCCAAGGGCGAGGACTTCTTTCTGGCCGGCTACAACCTTGAGACCCATGCTCGCACGGCCTATCACATGCAGCGTAATGAATGGTCGATCCACTTCAATCTCACCCAGGGCGAGACTCTCTTTACCGGTGATGGCGGCGATCCCGGCCAAGTAGCTAAGGCCACGAATGGCGAGTGGATCGAACTCTTCCATCCGCAGATGCTTCCGGTTGGTCCCGGTGCTATCAACGATCTGGACTTTTGGCAACCTGGTGTCTTCCACTCAGAGCGCCTAGTCAATATGGCGCACCACAATTACCGGCAGGAACCAAACGTACGCTTTTCGCCCGATAAAAAGCTGGTTATCTTCACCAGTAACATGTTGGGCAAAAGCTATGTCTTCGGAGTCGAGGTAGAAAAGGCTCTGAATCCGGCGCCTTCCGAGATTCACTCGACGCCGGAACTGGCGCGCGAGTTCAATCCAACCAACCCAACGCCCACGCATTGATCCTGATCACTTAGTCTCGTCGGCTTAATGCGCAAGAGCCAGATCAGATGATTTCTATTGGAGCCAAGATGAAATCCATTTTCATTTTTCTTCTGCTGGCCGGTCTGTCTGGTGCTCAGGCGCAAAAGTTTATTTGCGGCAATGCTAAGGCACGCGCTGCTGAATTAGACAAGTCCTCCATCTATGGCTCTACAACACCTGGATTTGATCTCAACACGGTTCCCGAAGTCAGGGCCGATTCATGTTCGAGCGACAGGCCGTTCTTCTTTTCGATAGCGGTGCCTGAAGGCAATTATCGCGTAACGGTCGTGCTGGGTGGCGATGAGGCGGCAACTACTACTGTGTGGGCTGAGGCGCGCCGACTAATACTCGAAAAGATACCAACAAAGCCCCATGGATCTGTGACCCGCACCTTTGACGTCAATGTGCGGGTGCCAGAGATCGCAGATGACCCTGCGGACAAGGTAAAGCTCAAGCCGCGCGAGATCAGCAATCTCGATTGGGACCGCAAGCTAACGCTTGAATTCAATGGCGACCACCCAAGCATCCGAGCTATACGGATCAAGCCCATTCACGAGACCACGGTGTATCTTGCTGGTGACTCGACAGTAGTTGATCAAGATGTGGAGCCATGGGCAGCCTGGGGCCAAATGCTGCCGCGTTTCTTTTGTCCTGGCGTGGTGATTTCCAACCATGCCGAGTCGGGCGAGACCATCAAAAGCTTCGTGGGCGAGCAGCGCTCGGCGAAGGTGTTGTCGGTGATCCAGCCGGGTGATTATCTCTTCGTGCAATTTGGTCACAACGACCAGAAACCCAATGCGGTTTCGCTCGATGAGTATCGCAAACTCCTTGTCGATTACATTGAGAAGACGCGCGCCAAAGAGGCAATACCGGTACTAGTGACCAGCATGAATCGCCGCACATTTGATAAAGCGGGAAAGATCACAAACTCGCTCGCTGGCTATCCCGATGCTGTGCGGGAAATTGCCGCGGCCCAGCATGTGGCTCTGATCGACCTAAACGCGATGAGCAAGACGCTTTTTGAGGCAATGGGACCGGAAGGCGCGATGAAGGCTTTCATGCACTATCCTGCCAATGCTTTTCCGAATCAGACGGAGGCAATCAGCGACGATACACATTTCAATAAATACGGCGCCTACGAACTTGCTCGCTGTGTAGTGCAAGGCATCCGCGAGGCTCGGCTCCCAATCGCGAAGTATCTGAGCAGGGACGCGCATGCGTTCGATCCCGCAAAACCCGATCCGGTAGATTTTTTCAACCTGCCCGCCACACCGATTCCCTCCAACACGTCGAACGTAACAAAAGTTCCGCAAGTTTGAGGTCAAGCAAAGCAATCTCGGGACCGAGTGGCTCGCTATTCCTCTTTGGTGGGACCCTTACATCCCCTGCTTTACGCAGGTTTATTGCGGCGCAAATACTCGACGATTTTGCACTAACTGACAATCGCTCCTGTGTTACACCGGTCTTTTCAGGGCATATTTAGACGGGCTGTGCGCGGTCTTTGAGCAGATGCTTACGCTCTCAATCTCGACTTCCTCGAAAATCACCTGCACCAAGGCATGAATGTCGTTCGTAGTCAAAGAAGGGGGCGGATCGCAACCGCGCGACAGTTAGCAAACACAAATCGATAAGGGCTGAGGTCCAAGACTAGCTCTAACTGACAGACTTTCCTGTCGACTTATCCAACGCCCATTGCGACGCCTTGGCTTTGATACCAAGACGCTGCTCAGTCGCGCAGGACAACGTTGACCAGTGAACTATTTATTTGCATCCCGCCGCCGTTGTAGTCGATGTAGCCTAGATCGCGAAACCGATTGAGGAAAAAGCTGACACGGGATCTGGTGGTGCCTATCATCTCCGACAGGGTCTCCTGACTGATCTTGGCAATGACTGGAATGGGCTGCGAATCCTGGCCGAAGTTCGCCATCAGCATTAGCAGCCGGGCAAGCCGCTTTTCGCTGGAATTGAACAAATGATCCACTAGGTCGGCTTCCATGCGGATATTCCTGGAGAGCAGGTGCGCGAGGAACTGCTCTGCAAACTTTGGCTCGCGATGGAGAAGATCCTGCATTGCCGTCTTTTCGACCCGAACAATGGTGCTGGATTCAATTGCATACGCGGAGGAAATACGAAGCTTCTGACCTGCCAGGGAAGCTTCACCGAAGAAGCTAGTCGCCGGAAGATGAGAAATTACGGCTTCCTTGCCGCTCATTGACACGACGGTGAGCTTTACCTTACCGCTCTGGATGTAGAAAACTGCACTAGCCTGGTCGCCTTGCGAAAAAATGGACTCGCCAGATAGATATTCGCGCCGCGATTTTCCAACCAAGAGCTTGTTAAGAGGAATCTGAAGGTCAAATGCGGATTCCTCCTTCGGCAAACCGTCCAACTCATTCGAAACAACCTTCAACTTACGGTGTGCAACTGGAGGTAAAGGAAACGAACGGCCCAGCGGAACTCCAGGTGCCCTATTCGTCATAGTGGCGAAGCTAGTAGTCATGATCAATACCTTTCAACTGTACAGAGGGAATGCAAGAAGATGAATTACTGTCATCTCCTGCGCTGTTCATATAACCAAGATATAAGCCGCAGAAGTGTTTGTACATCGGCGATAACTATTATCTCTGTGGCCATTGCCATGCGATCTTCGTAAGGTTTCCCTTACAACTAAGATACGGATCAATCGATTATGTTAGGTGGTATAGCATAGTCGGCAAACTCGATGTGATGCTAATTCATCATGCCGATTAGATGGATGCCTGATGCATTTGCAGATTAAGTCAATCAAAAGGCTTAGTCCCAGAATGAAGAGGTCAGCTGTTTCGTTAACTCGGCGCTCTATAGTATGAAAGCTAATGGCACGAAAGATGTCAGCGAATCATTTAATTCTTCGATAAGTTTCCATTCAGGTTCCACGCGGACTTTGTGCCGCTATCCAGTATCTTCTTAATCGCCGGCGCCAGCTCATCTGAAGCGCTGTTCTTGTTGACATAGGCGGTTGCACCGGCGCGAAGACAGCGCAACGCGTACTGGTTCTCAGGCTGGACGCTCACCATGATCACAAATAGCTGGGGGTAAATATGCATTACATCTTTCAGCACCTCCATCCCGCTGCGCCCGGGCATATTGATGTCGAGCAACAGTATGTCCTGTTGGGCTTTGAGCAGCTCGGTCAGCACCTCATCTCCGTCGGAGGCTTCTGAAAAATGAGTGCCCGAAAATGCGTCGGCCAAAATCTCCCTCAGGCCGCGCCGGACGTTCGCATGATCATCTGCTATCAGAATGTTCATTGTTATATTCGCTTCTCGGTCCGTAAATTCGACTTGAAACCACAATACTGGAGTCGAGAAGAGATTAACATCAGCGATGACCGTGATTTTTGTAAGGCTTGAACGCTCAGCTTGTAAGGTTATTCTTACATCGAAAAGCAAACCTAATCGATCAGCCCGTGTGTCATGGCATAGCGGGTAAGTTCGGCGTTGTTCTTCATTTGCATCTTTTCCATAATGCGAGCGCGATAGCTGCTTATTGTTTTTACGCTCACATGAAGCCTGTCGCCAATTTCGGTCAAAGGAACACCGTCGGCAATCATTCTCATAACTTCATGTTCTCTGTCCGAGAGCGACTCATGCGACAGCCTATCGGCGGGCTCATCCAGATTGGAAATCAGTTTTTCTGCAAGGCTCGTGCTGATATAGCGACCGCCGCTCATTATCTTCTTGGTCGCAACCGCCAACTCTTCAGGAGCGCTATCCTTGTTGATATAAGCGGAGGCACCGGCTCGCAAGCAGCGTATGGCGTATTGATCTTCAGGGTGGCAACTCAGTATGATCACCGGCAGCCGAGGGTATGTGTGCTTCACATCCCGCAGCACATCGATCCCACTGCGCCCAGGCATATTGATATCCAGCACCAGCAAGGCAGCGGGGGACTCTCCGAGGTAGCTCAATACCTCATCGCCATTGCCGGCTTCAGAAAAGTTCGCGCCCGGAAGAGCGTCAGACAGAATCTCTCTAAGGCCACGGCGTACGACGGCATGATCATCTGCAATTAAGATGTGCATATTTTGCTCCTATCGGCGCGTGGAATGTCTGCGGGTACGCGGACAGTGATCGTCGTCCCCTTGCCAAGGGAACTGGAGATATGTACGTCGCCCCCGCAGAACTGCGCTCGTTCTTTCATGCCAAGGAGACCCAAAGACCCAAGAGCGCTCGATAAGTCGGATTCCTGAAAGCCTATACCGTCGTCCTGCACAACAAGAAGGACATTCTCATCTTCCTGGCGCAAGTCAACGCGTACCGACTTTGCTTGCGCGTGCCGAGTTACGTTGGTTAGACACTCCTGAAAAATTCGGAATGTCGCAGTAGCTCGGTCACCATCTAAGTGCAAATCAACTGGTGGAACAGAGACCTGGCACAGGACGCCATTGCGCGAAGCAAACTCGGCGGTCTGCCACTCGATAGCTGCCGCCAGGCCAAGATCATCCAATATCCCAGGGCGCAGCCCGCTGCATATCGTGCGCACCGCCTTGACACCATCATTGATCGATTGAATCGATTCCTGTAGGCGAGCAAGTACCTCGTTTTCCGATTCTGGCAGATGACGAGTCATCCAGGTCATATCCATTTTGATCGAGGTCAAAATTTGCCCAATTTGATCGTGCAGGTCACGAGCGACCCTCTTGCGATCCTCTTCGCGCACACATTGCAAACGTTCAGCTAGTGCCCGCAATTGTTCTCTTTGCAATACGAGCGACTCCTCTCCGCGCTTGCGTTCAGTGATGTCGCTGTTGACTATCAACACGCGCGGGGGCTGGCCGCGTTTGCCCCATTGCAATGCCCAGCGGCCAGCCATCACAACGCGCCTGCCGGCCCGCGTAATCTTAACGAAGTCGCCCTCCCAGTGCCCTACGCGCATCAGTTCAGCTATTATCTCGGCGAACGGTCGCGGAAACCTTGTGCAGAGCAATTCGTGTGCTATCTTGCCGATGGCCTGCGCTTTAGTGTATCCGAGCATAACTTCTGCGCCACGGCTCCAAAAGAGAATCGTACCTTCCAAATCGATCACAAAAACGGAGTCTTGAGTGAGTTCGAGGAGAGCTGCCTGCTCCGCCGTTTCTATCTGCTCCTGGCGTCTCTCCGCAACATCGCGGAAAACCAGCACCGCACCTATGACTTCTCCTTTGGCGGCGAGAATTGGCGCTGCACTGTGTTCAACCGCAATTTCGCGACCATCCCTAGTGACCAATTCCACGTGGTTAGCCACGGCCAAAACCTGCTTCTCCTTGAGTACGCGGAGCACTTCATTGTCCGCGGTCATGCCGGAGGTTTCATTGATAAGCCTAAGTACATTCCCAATCGGCTGGTTTAAGGCCTCTGCTGGTTGCCATCCGGTCAGAGTAGCGGCGATAGGATTGAGGAAAGTGATTCGGGCCTCGCTGTCAGTAGCGATAACAGCCTCACCTATGCTGCCCAAGGTAGCAGTCCATCGCTCCTCACTTTGCAATAGCTTGGTACCCAGTTTTTCGACGTGATATCTAGTGAAAAAGGCGAGTAAGACTCCAAATCCCAGACCCAAACCAAGGCAGTTTGTCACCATCAAGTTCCATCGCAGGTGCGTGGCCTGAACGCGTTCGGCACGCAGGCCTTCTTCCACATGTTGAAACTGGGAAACCTGCTCTCGAAGTGCATCCATCTTGCTCTTCCCTTGCTGACTCTCGTAGAGCGTGGGATCAGCATTTCCTGCAAGGCGAAGGGCGATAATTCGGTTGGCGTATTTCTCCCACTCCGCATAGCCAGCATGGATATCTTTCAGTCGCTCCTGCTGTGTGGGGTTGCCAACCAGCAGCAAATTTAATGCTTCGAATTTGGAATTGGATCTCTTCGAGCCCTCAAGATAGGGACGAAGGAAGCTCTCATCGCCGGTCGCAATATATCCGCGCGTGCCGGATTCCATATCGACCAGCAACATGAACAGATTCCCCGATTGGTCGAGAACCTGATCGGTGCGATCAACCCATTGCATGGATTTGTTCAAGTCGAAGGTTTCCCATAAAAGCAATCCAGCGAGAGCCGCCGTAACCGCAACAGGAACCACGATCACTCGGAGGAGCAACAATTTGAATTTCGAGTACTCCATCGTAATAAAAAACTCCTACCAGAAAATCCAACTAAACAAACATCCTGTATCACTCGCTGAATAAGCAGTTTCTGCTAGTGGCGTACCGAGGTCGGTAAGATGCAACAATCTGGAAACACCTAGTGTGAGTCAGCTTGTGAATCAGTTGATAGAAGCGATCAGTTTTTTCAACTTTGATTGTGCCGGCGGAATATCTGTGATTGTCGACTTTACAGCATTATCACCGGGAAAACGACCGTGCAAGGTTCCTTTGAGTAGAGACTTGTGGACTCGAATGGGTCCGTAGTCGATAAGGTCAAGTTCGCGAAAGCGGCTCAGAAAGAAGCTAGCTTTGGACTGTGTGGTACCTACGTTTTTCGCCGGAGACTCCTCTGAAATCTTCGGAATCAACATGTCCGATTCGCTAACACCGCAAAGTCTGCGGCTTGGCAAAAATTGTGCGCAATGGCTTCTGCTGGTCATGACAGTGGGGATGCCACAACATAGACAGGTTCATCAACGTTTTTTAGCCCCTTGCTAAGCAAAACATAGATGGCCCATACGGAAAATCTGAGCGTGCGGCCGAGCACAACAACAGGGACTACCCGTCTTAGAGTCGCACAAACGGGTACAAAAAAAAGAGCAATATAGCTCATTGGGTTATGATTGTTGCCTCTCATGCGGCGGCTCTGACCAACTTTTCGGTACCGGTGGCTACAGGATGTATATTCCAACTCGTTATATGAACTTGATCCAAGGTGGATTTACTTTGGATGTATACGTGGTAATGCCGTAAGCTGATCACGAATTCCTCAACGGCATTGCCGAACCACTCACGAGGATTCCTGATAGACTCGTATTTCTTCGTATGAAGATTCTGGTAAAAGAACAGTGTCGGGAAAGTAGACGGTCGACCGCTTCCTGGGCGGCATTGCTCAAGAGCACTTCGCGGGCGCTCCCGTTCTTCGTCTTGTTCAGATGAATCTGGTGAAGCTTCATGTCGATCTGGCTGACTCGGTGGTGAACTGCTCAGTGAGCCGCATTCCTATATGCAGGGCGATGTCAAGTGGGTATGCGCAGTAGGGTCTGCTCTTCAAAATGACTTCGCGGGGACCCACCTCTTCCTCATCCAACAAGAAGCGAAGGCGCCCGGGTGACTCCTTTCGCTTGGGAACAAAGCGGGCCGGGTTAGAATGACCTTTCCATCGGCCAGGGCAAGCTTAAAACTTTGCTAAAAACCGCCTTGTAGCGGTTGCTGGTGGAAGGTTCCGAATCCCACTCGTCCACTCCCTCTCGCAGCCACTTACTGATTTCAGAAGGAAGAATGGAGTCGGCAGAACGATCTTGGAAGTCTTTATTGATGATTTCTAGACGCTGCCCGAAATTGCGCTTGTCAATGTGATACGCAGCAGAGAAAGCGAGAGCGTTCTCCGCAATGGCCTCGAACTTAATCGTTTGTTTGGGAACCACGGTTAGTCGCCCTGTACGCAGTTCACCCATCCGGGTCTTGTCGAGGCTCACGGCGACAACGTGAGATCCTACACACTCGGTTTTATGTCCTTTCGGCGTCGTATACGGGAGACGACTGCGCCAGCGGTCACTCGCGCCTTGCCGATTATGTTGCGCACAAAATTCAGATTCACTGTGTCGCCAACATCTGGCAGTTCCATCCATTTCGCCTCAAACAGTTCGAGACGTCCGCCTGTATTTGCAACGAAGCCCACTTCGCGGGCTCGATCACGCCCAAAGAAGAGGCTTCCCGAGCGCCCGGCACGTCGCTCCCGGTCCCGAAGCTGAGCAAAAACTGACGTTTCCCATACCGCTCCCGCCGCAGGAGATTGCCGAAGTGCCTCCTCGGACCGAATGTTTAGTAGAGCGCAAGGGAGACCGGTGTCCGCAATGTAGAGTTTTGGACTCTTAACTATGGACTTGGTTCGATTCGAGAACCACGGCTCAAGTAATACGACGTGGCCGGAGGCTCCCAGCATGGATAACCATTGATTCGCCGTCGATGGCGCGATACCAACATCCCGCCCCAGGTCCGCCTTGTTTAACAAATTTGTGGACCGGAGCGCGCAAGCGGGAATTGCCCGTTGCGCGTGCGGTGGCATCCACGACCACCTTGAGGTGCCTAAAACAACAGGGCGTATTGCACCTCGTCAATGATGACGGGCGGCGAATTACGCAGGAGAAAACGCTTTGGCTCCTTTTCAGCTCGTTCAGCCTCAGTGGGGAGATCAAGGGACACGAGCGCATAGTACGGAAACAAATGCCGAAAGGTCGAAGTTTTGCCGGTCTGTCGAGCACCAGTCAAGACGATTATTGGCCGTGTCTTCGCAGAACGTCTGAGACGAGCCTCTACTTCGCGTTCGATCCCCGTTGCATAATGTACGATTAGATCGCATATTCTGCAGTAGCACTTCGGTAGCTTTTTCAAAGGTATACAGTTCCGTATTTTAAGGCCAGATTTTTGGGAACGGCTGAAGTATTGGAATGACCTTGGACTCGGCCTGCGGACAAAATTCGCCGGTCTTCGCGGTTTTTCGGGTGCACATCCGGTAATAGCATCGACACGCCATAACTTGCAGCCAGTACGCTAGCCAGACAAAGGGTACTCTGCGTGACCGAACCGCGTCCCCGGGCGAGGGGCGCTCTTGATTGCCAATAGAGCAACTTAGCTGATCGTGCAAGTGCGCATCCGATCAAGCGAGGGATGCGGGAGCTGCCGCGTGCCCAAGGCCCTGTCTCTGAGACCTGGGATGCCGCAGACCCGATTGGAGTAAAAACGATCGGTAAGAAATCTAAGCTCGTAATTGGCCGGGCTGATCCTTCTCTGCAAATCCCTCAATGATCCAGCCGACGAGCCAGAGGACCGCGCCTGGACAGGCAACGAGGGCGGGGATCACGACAAGATCAAGCAGCGCAAATCGAACGCCTGCTGCCGGAAACAGAAGCGCGACCGTGAGCAGGCACGCGAGAAGAATAAAGACAGCGCCGGCACCGAGCATGATGATTCGCCCCGCGTACCTGACCCTTCTTGCTCCTCCGGAGATGTTCATGGCTACCTCCTTTTGGAGAGTTTACCATGCCGCGAAGCCTCTCCAGGGAGCCGTGTAATAGTCAATCGGGCATGAGACGAAGGTAAATTTATCTTACGCATCCCAATTGCCGGTTCCGTGAATCCTGCCATGCACAGGTAGTCCGTAAATGGGATGTGACGTAACAATGCCGATTCGCATATCGCTTTCTGCACCCTGACGAAAAATGAGTGATTGAATAAAAAAATCTTGCAATTTGCAAACTTTATTGTTACTGTTTCGTTCAATAATCGAGTCTACTAACATGACGCGCTGTTGTTGTCGCCAACATCTGTACTCCGCTGATGTGGAAGTCGTCGTGGAAGGATTCGTCCTACCTATCTAAGCAGTCACGCAGACCCCCTTGTCTGCGCTTCGTAGGCCCACGAGACCATCTCGTGGGCTCTTTCGCTTTTCACCAGAGAATTCAAGAGATAACTGTGAAGCATCATCACAGTGCCGCCAGGTCCTGACTTTCCATCTTGCTTGATCATCTCCGGCTTGTACTCGAAGGTGTCCAGGCTGGACATTGCGCCTTCCATGAACAACAAGATGATGCGCTTGGCTTTGGCCGGCAGGGGCGGCCGCTTGGGAGCAAGAGGGTTGTTGGCGTTGAGTTCCTGAGCTGCAGCCTTCTGAGCGATTGAGCCGAGAAGACCTGCTAGTGCAAGGTAGCCAAAGCCTGCGCTGGCAGCGCGCAGAATGTTACGGCGCGATGTGACGAATGGATTTTGTTCAGACATATCCGATTCCTCCATGATCTTTCCGAAACGTGTATGTTATCGAACGAATTGGAATTCAGCGGAGCCGTACAGCGCTTGCACGAAAGCGGCCCATGCGGCTTGTTGAGCATTCTCTGGATGTACGGTATCCGGCGCTTCTTCTGCTGTCTGTTTGGTGGTGTCGTCTGGATCATTCTGGCCGCAGTTATGTCAGTGGTTATTGCGCTCGCCCTCGCAACGCGTGGTTTATCCGCAACGGGGGAACCGGGTTGCGTCTTGAGCCAGATAGCCGAGTATCGCGATAGAAAAGCCTTGGCGCGCAGAATCTCCTGCGGCCTCGGATCGCGAGAGAGCACTCGTTCGTAGGCATAGCGAATGCGATCTTCCGATGTTGAATACTTCGTAGCGATCAACGTGTCGGCGAATTTGAGCGACTGCTCGCGAACGAACGGCGAGTTAAGCATGAAGAGCGCCTGCGTTGGGACAGTGGCCTCATTGCGCTGTCCGGTGACGAAGGTTTGTGTGACAGGATCGAAGGTTGCCAGCGGCCGCGGAACCTCGCCACGCAATTGCGGCAGGTAGATGCTGCGGTAACGCAAGGCATCGGCGGCATTCAGGATGGATTTGACCACGGGACCGTCGTCGAAAACTTCAATCATTCTCAGGTTCATCGAGGGTGAGCCATGGGGATGATTGAGATCAAGCTGTCCAGACGATGCCAGAATGCTGTCGCGAATCTCTTCGGCTTCGAGACGCCGCGGAGCATGACGCCAGATATAGCGATCTACTGGATCGATGTCCGGATAGCCAGCAGGGACCTCGGCGCCAAGCCGGTATGCGCGAGTGAAAATAATCTCAGGCACCAGTTTCTTGGTGGACCATCCATTGCGGATAGACTCCAGCGCAAGATAGTCCAGCAGTTGTTGATTGGATGGTTGATCGCACATGGAGTCGAAGTTATCCACGGTGTTCACCATTCCCGTGCCAAATAGATGTTGCCAGGCGCGATCGACATGCAGTCCGGACTGTTTCTTACTGTGGAGGTAGGGAAGATGGCCAAATGGAAAGAGGCCCGCTCCCAGGAACTGGCGAACAGGCCTCTCTTAAACGCTTAGAATGCGATGAAAGTCTATGTGACAACACATATCCCGGTTCGCCATGAAAAAGCCCTGCGGCGACAACACGAGATGTGCGGGATGCGACTCACGAGCAGAGAGTAACCTTTGCTGCGTTGCTTGTCAAGCGCAACTTCTCTTGGGGGTTCGTGAAGATTTCGTGACCGTCCCGATGCCCTGAAGGCCGAACAATCTCAAAAAATGCTCGCAGAATTTCTTGCTCCGAGATCCGTAAAAGGGGATGAACAGCAATAAAGTTGCTGCCCATTCGAGATGGATTCGATGGCTTTCAGCGTTTTGCGGATGGGGATCGTTTGCGGCGGTTTTGCTTGAGCCGGTAATTTTTTCCTTGCATCTCGAGGATCAACTAGTGTATCAAATAGGAATATTAATATGACTTGTTGTCTTCCCACCTGTCGATAAAGTTTTGCTGCCCCATGCGGGCCAGGGCCTAAGGTCCTAACCCATCCAACTTCCCAAAAATTCAAAGGAGAACCCAAAGTGCGAAAAGCTCTCGCTATGTCTGTTTTTCTGCCCCGTCTGCCGCTATCGATCTCTGCTGTGCTTTTTCTGTTTGCAACAGCAACCGGCCGGCCCCTGGCCGCGCAGGACGACATCACCACGCAAAACGCGACGTCCGCGTACAACGGCGCATTCATCACCGGGCCGGCGTCAAACCCGTTGAGCTTTCTGAATGGTGCGGCCTTTCGTACCACCGGCAACCCGGCGCATTATGACTTTCACGACTTTGCTCCGGCGACCTATCTTGACGCAAAGCTGCCCAATTGGATCGATCTGCAGGCCGAGGAGCGGTTCCGCTATGAGGCGTACGACAATAATAACTTCAAAGCGAATGTTGATGACTCATACCTGTTGAACCGATTCCGGTTCCAGGTAGATCTGCATACGCCTAGTTGGTTCCGGGTTACGGCGCAGGTACAGGACGCCCGTGCGGGCTTCCAAAACCCGCCGATCGGCCCACCGAACACGGTTCGCTGGGATCTCAAGTTGGCGTATGCCGAGGTTGGCGACGCAGAGAAACACTGGTTCAGCCTCCGCGTGGGCCGGCAGCTCATCAACTACAACAATACGATCATCGCCAACTCCGAGTGGCGCAACCAGGCACGGTCGTACGATGCGGCGGTGCTGAACCTGAACGCGAAACGCGAGCACCTGGGCATCTTTGCCGCCTCGCCCGTGGTGCCGCAGGCCTATGGTGTGACCCCACATCAGGAAGGCAATAACCTCTACGGAGTCTACGGCCGCATTGATGATTTTCTTGTGCCGCACTCGAACCTTGAGCCGTTCTTCCTATGGCGCGTGCAGCCGGCTGAGGTCGTGGAACCGGCCGCTGCCAAGACCACCGGCAAGGAAAACGA
Source organism: Occallatibacter sp. (assembly GCA_049518535.1). Taxonomy (GTDB): domain Bacteria; phylum Acidobacteriota; class Terriglobia; order Terriglobales; family Acidobacteriaceae; genus Telmatobacter. Next base: position 54,051 of record JBEKRS010000036.1, read on the forward strand.
GAAAGCGGGCGGCGTGCGCTTCAAGGCGCAAGCTCATACGGCGCTCGATTATGGGGGCGAGGTGATCCTCGAAACGGGCAAGGTGGGAGCGCAGTCGATTCGAGCATCGGCAACGCAGGCAGGCGCAGCATACCAGTTTCTCAATGTAGTGGCCAAGCCGCGCGTCTTTACGCAGTACGATTACGCCACGGGCAACAGCGATCCGACGCACAACGCGACGCACACCACCTTCGATACGATCGAACCGACAGCCCACGATCGCTTTGGCATCACAGACTTGTTCGGCTGGCAGAACATTGAGTCGGTACGCGCGGGAGCCACCGTTGAGCCCCACCGGCGGCTTACCTTCACGGTTCAGGGGCTGGACGTTTGGGCGGCCGATGCGCTGGACTCGATCTACAACACCTCGGGTGGCGCGATCGTGACTAACAAAACGGATCACGGCCGCCATGTGGGCGCGGAAATCGACGGCTACTCCTGGTACGAACTGAATAAGCACTTCAACCTGGGCGGCGGCATTGGCTACTTCGGCGGGGGCGACTTCCTGACGAATGTGGCAACCAGCCACTCGTATACGACCTACTACATTGCGCTGAACTTCAAAGACAACGGAAAGAAGTAGCCACCGTATTGGACCCCAAGGACGAGGCTGGTGTAACAGACCATTGCGCCGATTGCATCCAGCCTTGTCCACCTTGCATCGATTAGCAGGGCCGACCAACTCTGGTTTCTCCCAATTAACCCAAGATCGATCCGAAAAATAACGCCATGCGCGTCAGATAGACCAGATCAGCGCTCAGCGCAACACGCCCAGTGAGACGCCGCACAATTGCCCGGCAGGACTTATCAAAGTTTAGTGTTGGTGACTCGGGAACAAAGTAAGAATGGTTACGTCGGAGCTCCATGAAGATGGACCTCCGACGACATCTAATAGATACAAATGTCATTGTCTAGCGCGTATCCCAAGTAGAACGAGATAAGAGCTATCTCATGTTACAAAGTCGCGGTAGGGATACGGATTTCTCCATACCCCCCGCACGGATCCGGACGAGCGGATTTCCCGCATCCGGCTCTTACCTCAGGTAATGACGCCCATGCGGCGTAGAGGAAAAGGATGATAC
>JBEKRS010000037.1:0-55032 GCA_049518535.1 Occallatibacter sp.
TTGCGGATGGTACGGTAAGCTCTCTTCACGGCGGTTCTCCTTGTAAAAGGTTGGCAACCCGATTCTTCCAGAACCGGGCCGAACCGCCGCTCAACTTTCAACTACAGATGGGACATCCTCCATTATCTTCTCGTAGCGGCATTCTTGCGCGGTGCAACCAACCCACCTCCGGAGAGTTGGTTCTTTGCATCGGAGACCTGGAATCGCAAGAACAGCAGCGGGCTAAAGATCACGGTTCCGAGGGATGCCCAGCAAGTTCTCATTTTCCTCGCACCAGAGACCGGCGGAGATTTCAAGACACTCGTCGGGGCCGTTCGCGGCCGGCCTGGCGCCTTCGTCCGCGCATCTCAGGATCTCAATCAAGCGACACTCGACCGTTCGCGGCTGAAAGTCTACCTGGCAGCTATCCAAAGAGTCAGCCAGACCGATTTCGATCATTTGAAGACAGCTTCACCGCTGCTGGCGCGTAGCCTCTCCATCAAATTTGATTCCGACTGCCTTCAAAAAATTCCAGTGCTGCAGGCCCCTTGCCTGATGCAGGGTCAGGATTCCCTGATCTTGAACGACGGGCATAGCGCTTCGATTGTCCAGGCTCTCAGCGCGGGCGCTCCGGTCGATCTGGTCCAGCAGTTGAGCGACACGCCGAAGGCAGATTTTGGCTATTACAGCCCCTATATCGCCTCGGTCGTGGACATTGCGCGTATCATGGATTCCTTTCACACAGCGCAATATCAGTACATTCCCGCGCTGGCCAGTGAGCAGGACAATCAACTCGCACTCGAACTCAATACACCACCATCGTTTCACAATCCAAAGTCGGTCTTGGTGGTCGCGCTGCCGGCGATCGAGTCGCCTCGAATGCCGCCTCTCCATCCCGTCGACCCCAAAGAGGTCTACTGCGCGGAAAAGACGGAGTTGGTATTGCCCGCCGAGGGCGCACCACTGGTCTTTGCAACGGCCTACGCCCATGACATGGTTCTTCGCCTGAAGGGGAAGAATGGAAAATTCGTCGATTTGCCGGTAACTGCAGATGCAGAAAAGGGCGGCTTTGTCGCGAATACTGACGGGCTAAGCCCCACGAACTTCGGCGATGTTCTGGACGGTTCCCTCCATGGCTACTGGGGCTTTGAATCGTACAATGGCCCCGAGTTCCGGCTGGAAAATACGCGTCCCTTGCATTGGCAACTGGTCGACGATGACCGGCAGTCTTTGATTGCAGGCCAGGATGACACCGTGCATCTCGAAACGGAGACAGCAGCCTGCGTTGACAGCATTCTGCTCCAGAAGCCTACCGGGGAGACAATCAAGGCAGATTGGAAACCAACGGGACCAAACGAAGTAGCCGTCACCGTCCCGCTCAAAAAAGTCAAGCCCGGAGCCTTGAAACTGTTGGTCAAGGAGTACGGAAGCAAAGAGCCGGACATCGTCCCGCTACAGGCTTTTGCTGAAGCTGGCCATCTGGATAGCTTTACCCTCCACGCCGGCGATCTCTTCGGCGTACTCGAGGGCAACCACCTCGACGAAGTAGTAAATCTGACCCTGAATGGGGTCAGTTTCAAACCAGGCCAACCCGCATCGTCAGATGACACTGATGAATTGCGGCTGGTTACCACTGATGTCAAAGCTGCAGGAGAGTTGAAGGTGGGAGAGAGCGCGACTGCCACGGTCGCACTCAAAGATGGACGCTTCCTAAGCCTCGCAACCATTGTCGAGTCTCCGCGTCCCAAGATCGCTCTGATAGAAAAGAGCGTTCAGCTTTCCGCATCTGGCCCCACCAGCGATATCCAGCTGGCCGACCAGGGCGAACTTCCGCAAGATGCGCAATTGACATTCTCGATCCGTACCCAGATCCCGACAGCGTTCTCCGGCGAAGAAAGGGTCGAAGTGGCCACCGTCCATGGCGCTTATCTGACTACCCTCACACCGACCAACGGTTTGATCTTCGAAGATTCCCAGGTTGCTTTGGCCAGTCTCGATACCGGCAAGGCCTTTGCATCCTCTGCCTCAGGTCCTCTTCGCTTCCGTGTCATTGAGGCGGGAGTTGCGAGCGACTGGCTACCTCTTGCCACTCTTATCCGTCTACCCACGATTCGCGATCTGAAGTGTCCTGACGCGCCAGACCAGCCGTGCGAGCTTACTGGATCAAAGTTGTTTCTGGTCGACTCAGTTTCAAACGATCCCCAGTTCGATCATCCGACTCAGGTACCTGAAGGCTTTCCCGGCTACGTATTAACGGTTCCACATCCGACAGCCGGACATCTCTATGTAAAGTTGCACGACGATCCATCGGTCGTAAACTCCGTGTTCTTTCCAGCAGAGGCCTTGCCACTTCCCATCGCTATAACTTCCACGGCTTCCTCAAAACCTGCCGGGCAAATTCCGAATCCATCGGCCGTCAAGAACCAACCGCAGCAGTCCGGCGCCGGAGGAGCGAATCCGCCGCAATCGTCCGGAATGGCATCACAGCAAACTGAATCGCCCGCTCCTCCACAGCCCGCGCCAAAGGGAGTCGCTGCGACCAGCGGCACAACTGTCGCCGACGGCTCGACGGCAAGTCCACCTTCAAAGGAGCCTAAGTAGACCAGCGCGCTCAATCGCGCAGAAACACATGCAGTAATGATTTATGAACCCGGATTCGTCCGTCGTATTCAATAAATCCGAGCTTGCGAAAGCGGCTCAAGAAGGCGTTGACACGAGGTCGCGTACTCCCAATCATGCTCGCAAGAGCCTCCTGGGAGATCGGTTGAATCAGCGCATCGTCTTCCCCAGATTGGCGGTACTCGGCCAGCAGCAAAAGCACTCGCGCCAGTCGCTTTTCCGCCCGGTTGAAGAGTTGATCGACCAGATCCGCTTGTGTCCTCAAGTTGCAATCGAGCAAGAAAGAAGAGAACAAGTTGGAGAAATCTTGTTCTTTGCGCATCACCCTGAGGAACTCCGGTCTCGCAATTCTGAGCGCGGTACATGCGGTGACGGCTGTTGCTGTGGTCACACGCAGCCCCGGTTCCGCCGCCATCGCTTTCTCACCGAAAAAGTTGTTGGCCGCGACGAGGCGAATTGTAGCTTCCTTTCCGGTCGAGGAGACAACCGAAATCTTAGCGCGACCCTTGTGCAGGAAGAAAACGCAATCAGCTGGATCTCCCTGAGAAAAGAAGACATGCGAGCTGTTCAATTGGACGATCCTTCGTCCAGACCCGGCATTTCTCAGATATGCATCAACGTCAAATACGGGTTTGCTCGCATCCGCCATGGGTGGGGTCGCTTCTCACAGGTGTCTGACCTAGCAAAATCATAAAGACAAGCGAATCAATTCATTATAGGGAACCCGAGTTCGGTCCCGCGAGAATTGCGGACAACGACAACAGCGAGCCCAATCCACTGTCCCCCAAAAAACACCCGTTGTCGAATTTCTTGACCCATAATCGGATTTACACCTCTGGCCTCATCTCATCACTCGCATGCAAGATACGATAAACGGGTCGCTGACATGGCCTTTGTCTCACGAAAGAAAGGGTGCCGCCATCAACTATAGCTATTTCACGAGTAATCGGAGCCAGCACCTCTGTGGCCTGCTGAAGTGCGCCCGGATGGCGGGCAGCGGTGGCAGGACGCAGCTGGGAATTGTCAGATTGCCATGAAAGTGCTCATGCATCTTCTGAAGGAGTAGTCCATCGGATCTGCGTAATCGGATTCTGGTTTCTTTCGTTTTGCTTGACTGCACGGTATGTTCTCATACAGCCCTCAGGGTGGAAATGTCCGCATCGAGAATATACAACGGCACCATTCGACTCTCCTGTAAATAAGCCTCAAGATGCATATGTCCGCATGCTGGGACTAATTGGACCTGTCCCAAAAGGAACAGCGAGCCGGTGCCCATTAATCCACACTAAAAGTGGGATGGTTTGCGTTCGTCGCGGGTGAAACCCGATAAAAATTGCGCGGTGTGGCAAACCAGAGTGGGATCCAGCTTGCTATTACTCTCCGTTCGAATGCCTTGGTGATCCCGCTCTATCTTCCAAATCCGCGCCCAGCCATTCCGCAAAGGAGATGAGTGGCGATGCGAATCATGTTGTTGAAGGTGTCCTTTCTTGCCTTGTGCCCCTCTGCTTTACTGTGGCTCAATCCGGCAATTGCTCAATCTCAAGACTCAGCAAAACTCAAGGTTCATGCGCAACCGAAACAGGCCTACATGTTTGTCGATGGGAAAGCCATCCTCGCGGGGAGTCGTGCTATCCACCTGACTCCCGGCGACCACACACTAACTGTGCGCAATTATGGCTACACCGCCGACACACAAAAGGTGCAGTTAACCAGTGGGAGGGAAACCAAGCTGAACGTGGATTTACATCCTTACGGCGATAAGGTGAGCGGTCCGTTCGCGGACCTTGAGTTCAAGGGAGATCGTCAGGCGGCGGTCCTGCTGAACGGCGCAATCCCGGCATACTTTGTTGGCCGCGCTGGCGAATTTGACTGGGACTGGCTTTGGCATCGCCGCCTGCTCGTGCAGCCGGGAAGCTACCACATCACAGTGATGCGCGAGGGTAACACTATTTGGACCGGCAATGTTACGGCGAGCGCGGGGCAAAAAGTGATTATTCATCTCAACGATAACGGCAGGGAGGTTGACAAGAACTTCGCAGCGGGAGAAAAATTGGGACCGCAGCCGCGATTCCATGCCGGAATTCTAAGCAGAACAGTACCGGTTTCCCCAGTGACGGCGGAGCTTGCGGCTAACTCAGATAACGTCGGGTGCGGAGCAAGCGATAAGTTGAAGTGGAGTTCCACGGATGCCGTGAACACTTCGATCACCGGACTTGGAACTGTGCCCAACGACGGCGATCGCGTTGTGAAACCAACACAAGACATGACCTATGTCTTAAAAGCGATCGGGCCCGGCGGCGAGGTGACGAAGACGATAACGGTCGGCGTCAACAAAGAACCTACAGCAACACTGGCGCTGAGCGAGCCAGTAATTCATTACCATAAGATCGGCGACAAGGTTGTACAGCAGGAGTCTGCTACGTTGCGCTGGTCGGCCTCAAATGCCGCCTCAACAATGATTAACCCGTTCGGTAAAGAGGCGCTCGACGGCAGCCAGACCATCATGGCGGATCCAAAGCAGGTGCAAGTGGGGCCGGTCGATCAAGCTCTCACCTACACGCTCACTGCTTCTAACCCCTGCGGCGGCACCGTGACTAAAACAGCCACGTTGCGTGTTGAGGGTTCGGTAGACCCACCTCCTAGCACCACACTGGCCAGCCTCTTTTATCCCACCGCCTATCCAACCAGACTGCATCCAAAGTTCGGCCTCGTTCCGAGTGAAAAAGCGGTTCTTGATCGCCTGGCGACGCAGTTCGAGAACTTCGGGAACTACGAGCCGAATGCCGGTTTGACGATCGTTGGACATGCCGACATCCGCGGCTCTAAGAAATATAACGAGGCTCTCAGTGAGCGGAGAGCGGAACTCACAAGAGAATATCTCGTTTCCAAGGGTGTTCCGGCGTCAGAACTACGGGTTGAGGCGAAAGGGAAAGACGATGAGATAGGACTCAGCACAGTCCAGTTGCTTCAGTCCAAAGACGTACAAAAGCCCGAAAAGTGGATGGAGAAAAATCGAAAGGCAACTTGGCTTGCCTATAACCGACGCGTCGACGTCGTTCTTGAGCCTACGGGACAGGAGTCGGCGAAGATGTATCCGAACGATATTGCTTCGGCACGTCTGCTATGGCAGAGACCTGCACCAAGTTTGAGCGCTCTTTCAAAGTTGCAAGGAAAAGCGACAGGTAGCGAGCAGGCTAGCGTGACCACGCACGGTAACTGAGCATCCGAAGCGAGAGATTTAACAACGCCAAGGACTGGGGATTTATCGGACGTAAAGATGGGCTAGATGTATTCGCCCACTATTAGGCAATTCAACAGGACGGGTACAAAAAGCTCAAGGAAGGCGATGAGGTCGAGTTCGACATCGTCAAAGGTCAAAACGGTCCGCAGGCGGATGCGGTGGTCCCCACCAGGCGACCAAAAACCGTCAAACAGGAGGAAATGAAATGAAACATACTCTCACTCTTCTTTGCTGCTTCTCGCTTTGCGCGATTCCTGGGCTGGCTCAAAAGAGGAGTTCCGGATCGCCGATGAGCGATCAACAATTTGTCAACTTTGTTGGACAAACCGATATGGTGGAAGCAAATCTCGGCCAGTTGGCAAGAACGGTAGCGCCCTCCCAGCCCATAAAGGATTACGCTCAAAAGCTGGTTACCGATAAAACAAACGACTTTCAGGCGCTTTCCAAAGTCGCGGACCAATCAGGTCTTCACGTACCAAGTGCGATCGACAAAGTACACGACAAAACGATGATCGATCCATTTCAGAGGGTCAAGGGTGCCACCTTCGACAGTCGTTTTGTTAGAGAGATGATTGAAAAAGACAGCAGGGCCATCGAGATTTACAAGAAAGAAGCTGCACATGCCGAGACACCGGCTCTCAGGTCCTATGCCAAAGAGGCTCTACCGATTCTGCTGGGGGATCTTTCAGAAGCAATGAAGATCGAGGTGATGAAGAAAGGATGAAGCGGTGTGAGCCGACTTACCGTTGCTACCATCCTCTCAGCGGCCACGGAGGTCCAAACCCGGAAGCGGCGGCCGTAAACTTCCGATCCGAGGCGCGCACACCTGCCTTCTGTCGCGCCTTTAGGGTGCGGCATTAGAGCCGATAGTTATGGCCGGCCTGGAACTCACGTGGCTTCTCATTCCGTTGACCCCGGGCGTTGACGCGGGAGGGTGAGTTGCGATTGTCCCCTGACTTAAGCCACCCAACGGAATTGCGCGCGACTTAGGAATCTGACTTCGACGAAGGAGATCTTGTAATGAGATACTTTGCAGCCATCTTTCTGCTGGCGATGGGAATCGCTTCGACGAGGGCCTTTAGCCAGAGCGAATTCAACTCCAAGCAGGAAAACTTGGAGACATGCTTTGATGGAATCGGCACGTGCAATCATGCAATGTTGACGACCATGCAGGCAACCGAGATTACGAAGCTCAAGCATGATCAGAACCTCTTGAGCTGTCTGAATGGCACCAGCGATTGCGATCGCTCCCTTCTAACGCCCGCCGAATCACATGAATCTGCGCAAGTTACCCATTGGGATGCGCTTTTCTCGTGCGAAACCATGCCGGTCTTGTGTGATCGAAGCCTGCTCACACCTGACGAGGCGAAGAAAATCGCCAAGATTGAGCGCATTCAAAACCTCGCCAATTGTGAGACCGGATCCGGCGACTGCGATCGCTCGCTTCTCTCTTCCGATCAGTTGGCGGAAATCATGGGTCTAGAGCGAGAACGCAATCTATTGGCGTGCGAGAGTGGAGATGAAATTTGTGACCCTTCTCCGTTGACCCCGTTGCAAACAGAGACGGTTTCCGGCATAAAACGAGAGCGAAACTTGCTGGCGTGCAAGACGGGTGAGGGCGTTTGCGACAACTCGCTTTTGGACCCTGCAGACGAAGAGCAGGTCAGGGAAGCGAATCGCGATCGCAATGAGTTGGCGTGTCAAGTAGGCGATTACTCGTGCGACCGTTCTTTGCTCACCGCTCACCAAAACCCACCAAAAGTATCCCGACCTACATCCTAAGTTGCGGCAGTTGAGAGCTCCACTGCAGATCGCCCCCATCCTCTCTCAAACCTTAAGGGTCCCGCGACACTCCTCGCGTGATCGTTCCTGTGACGGTTCGCTATTGAATAACGCTATTCCGAGGTGCAGCGACGGTATGCTACCCAGAAGAGTCGACCTTCTCTCCCACCAGATAGCATCGAAACCAACCATTTGGTCGATATCCCTAATCGTGGGTGGTGCCGTGTCTACCACTACGCTCGTTCTCCAATGGCTCATCTACGATGACTGGATGCACTGGGGAGGACCTCTCCGTATTGTGGGCAGCACACTGGCCGGAGTTCTGACGATTATGCTGTCGTTGCATTGGCAATTCGTTCGAAGAGAGCAAAGAATTGAGATGCTTCGACGATTCGAAACCATCGCCTGGATGAATGATCGTATTCGCAATGCACTTCAGACCATCGAGTGTGTTGACTATGCCGCGAATTCCCACGCGACCGATTCAGTTCGAAACGCAGTAAGCACCATCGATGGCGTTCTTTCGGAGGTGCTAAGTAAAACGGAGATTACGAAATCGCGTTCAGATTTTGGGCAATTGCTTCGCTCTGTGCCAGCTTTTGACGTTGCCTCCAGAACTTCGGACTGACCGGGCGATCACGGAACAATGTTTTTTGGACCGAATGAGGCTTTTAGGACCTTTGGCACCTGGTTTACCGGCACTGCTCCTAAAGCCTTGTTCGAACTCGTCGTGGCGGCTTCTAGCTCATTTGCGAGCGGCGCGTTTGCCTGGGTTTGCCAACAAGCGCAGCGCCAATGCCACAAATGCGCCTGCCGCGGCGCTCAAAGGTATGACGGCGATATGCCACACCAGTACGTGCGCCGCCTGGAAGTTCGGGCAATGCAGCTCCAGCATGCCAAGACCCGCCAAGCCCGCAAGCGTGCCCGCAACCAAGCCCGCGGATACAGGACTTACCGCGAAGCCGCGCCGGAGCAGCAGCCAGGCTAATAAAGCGGTGGGGACAGCAAAGAGGAGGCCTGCGAGAAGACAAGCAATCCCTTCCGAGAAGAAGTTGCTGGTTTGATAATCGCGGAACAAAAAAGCAAATATGCCAACCATGAGTGCACTGACGATCACCATAAGCGCGCCTGGAGCAATGCGACGCCGGCTCCCTGGAACCATTTCGTGGACGAAGCCGATTCCCACTACCCAGGCGAAGACAACCAGCGTGGAGAAGATGAGCGCTCGCTCTAAGATGTCCATCTTTTCGATTCCGTAGAATCCTGCCCGAGTTGCGCCTGCCAGCGCAACGGCCGCGCAGACCAGGACTAAACCGCCTGCCAGAACCCATGTGGGCGGCAGCGGGCGAACGGGACGAAGCGATGTTTTGATCGAGTCGGAGACGCGTTGCAGCGTCTCTGCATTCAAAACATGCGGACCTCGTGCGATCCCCTTTAGGACATCGTCAATCTCTTCATCTTTCACGACAGTCCTCCGCTGTGCCCCTTACTGAACGCCGTGGCGCCTATCGTTTCTCTCAACTTCTTATAGGCTCTGTGCGCTTTCTGCTTCACCGATCCCACCGTGGAAGACGTAGCCCGCGCTGCTTCTTCCAATGACATTCCCGCCACTTTCAGCATTTCGATTACTTCACGTTCGCCCTCAGAAAGCGGCGCCAACAGTGCTTCCAGCGCATCGGCGCCGTCGCCATCTGGCCTAGCCAAAGTTGCCATCGCCTCGATTTCCCGCAGATTGAAACTCGCTCGCACCGACCTGCGGTAATGGTCCACGCGAACGTGCCTTGCAATCGCGTAAAACCATGGCAGCGGCGGCTCGCCTGGCCGATATGTGTGTCTCACCCTATGAATGCGAAGCCAAGTCTCCTGCAACAAATCGTCCGCGCCCGCCCGGCTCGACATTTGCACGATGAAGAAATGGTGCAACTGGGGACTGATGCGCTCAACCAGCACCGTCGCCGCCGCCGTGTCGCCTCGCTGATAGCGGGTCATCAGAGTCTCGAGATTTTCGTCCTCGGGCATAAGTACCAGTGATAGTCCCTTTGCTATCTGTATCAGGGCTCGCGCGTTGGTACAAGCTGTTTATATCCGAGGGCGCGCCTCGCAGATCGATCCCGAAGCAGCACCGCTTTTGAGACTGATCCCGGAACTGTATTGCTGATTCGATCCGGTGAAGCGAAAAGTTACACACATCCCGCAAAATTCATCAGATTTCCAAGTTTCTCCCGCTCTCCCAAACGCCTCGCTCCAGCACCGTAACTTTTCTCCTTCGGCCAGCGAATTACCACTTGTGAACGAACGCTGTCGCCGGACGCTAATCAGCGGCGCGCCAGGTCACAATCCTTAAAAAAACTCCCAAGGAGATTGCGATGCTTACAGTAAAACCTCCCGCGCCCAGCCTCTGGCATTACAGCCCGATGCTGTTGGCTCTCGCTCTCACAATCCCACTCACCGCTGCCGCACAAGGAGGGCGCATTCCTCTTGTGCTCACTAGCACAAACGATTCCACCGCCAACGCCGTCGTAGTCTTCAATCTGCAAACGGAAGGAACGCCCGCGCTTCAAATGTCCCAAAAGCTGCGCACCGGCGGCATCGGTGGCGCTGGCACCAACGCAGGCATTCTACAATTCAGCGGTATTTTGGGAGCGGTTGCCAATTTCGGATCGAACACGGTCACTCAGTTAGCGCGATTTGGCAACTCCATCGCTATCGGTCCCACAATCCAACTCGCGCCTGACTGCGTCAAACCCGATTCCGTCGCATTGGCCGGCGGCCATCTCTTCGTGGTGGGAGCCACATGTGCGGAGACTTACACGTGGCCGTTCGGATTTCCAGACGGCTCCATTGTCGCTCTTTCCGATCCCTCGGCCGCGCAGATCGCCGTCGGCGAAACCTGGGCAGCCGTTACGCTGAGCTCCGGATCGGTTCTTCAATTACCGCTCACTCGTGCTGATGGAGTTTTGAACGGATCGAGTACATCCATCGCGCTTCCCACCAATGCAGACATGGTTCCACTCGGCGAAGCGTTCTGGGACAACAATCTTGGCTTCACTCCGGCGCACAGTCCCGATAGCTTCGCCATCCTCAACCAGAACGGAGATCTCCATACCATCGCCGGCCCCACGCCATCGTATCCAGTCAATGCTCCTTGCTGGGTCGCCAAAGGCCAAGGCAACATTTGGTACACGGGAAACTCTCCGGGCGATGCGATCTCCATTTTCTTCACCGATAGCCAGGGCGGCGTGTTTTATAAGTCTGTGCCTCTGCCCGGATCGCCCTCGGACATCACCGTTTCACCCGACCAAAAATGGCTTGCGGTCATTTACACCGCCGCCGATGGCGCGCATGTCGCGGTGTTCTCGATCGACGCATTCGGCGATCTCAGCCAGGTCGCAACCTCGAACGCGATCGGTGTCTCCGCCTTCAGCGGCGTGGCGTTCAGCGAATAGTGAATTGATCCTTCCTCGTTTTGCTCGGCGGGCGGTGCCTGCCGGGCAGAGCGAAGTCTGAAGCAAATCCGAGAATAGGACAGCGTCCATACCGGCCATTGGACAGGCCGCGGATTGATGCGCAGCTATTTAGCCGCCATTTTGAATCTGAGCGCGTTTCCTGCGCTGATAGGCCGCAACTTTCAGCTTATTGCCGCAAATGTTCATGCCGCACCAAGGGCGTGTGCCATTCTTACTGATATCGAGGAATTGAACTGAACAGAACGCGCATTTGTGGATGCGAGAAGTGTTCGACTCCGAAAGAAGATCTGCTGCTCCGCCAATGATGGGCCCCCAGAAGTCTCTAGGCTTGCGTGGGGTGAATTGGACTTCTCTCACGAGCCTTCCGCCTTCTTTGCGGAGCGCCGTTTGAATTGGATATTCTATGAGCCGCGCATTGAGCTCTTTGATAAAGTTCTCCGCCGGAGCATGGCCGCTTTCTATGCGAAGAACAGCTTCTCTCAATCGTTTTCTGAAGTTAACTAGATCCTTCAAGAATGTCGTCGCCTAAGCAGAACGCCGCCAGCTTTGCATCAGGGCCTTGGTCTTGGGTGAAGAAGCTATTCCCGACGCGATTAACCATCTTTCAAGCGCGTGAACATCGGAAAGAAGTTCAGCAGGCCTGTTCTCCAGCACGGCCTCGTGTTCAAAAAATCCAGGATGGGCTGGTTGGCAACGAAAAGAAATCCGTCGATCCATTCGCCTGGCTCTCGAACTGCTCGGCGCATAGTCCCTCTTTAGCAAGAATAAAACATGAAGATCATAACACTGCTATTGATATGTTTATCGGTGTTATGCAATCTCACTCTTATCGCTGAAGTCGCTCGCGAGTCTACGGCAGAGAGAGGAGACATTCATGACCAACTATCAACACACCGCTGTTTGCGGCGTAAACATCTTCTATCGCGAGGCTGGCTCGAAGACGTCGCCCACCATCGTGCTGCCGTACAAATTCCCCAACTCGTCGCATATGTTTCGCGATCTTATTCCGCAATTGTCAGACAGCTTTCACGTCATCGCCCCGGACTACCCAGGCTTCGGCTATGGCGACGCGCCCGATGTGGGCAAATTCGAATACACTTTCGACAACCTCGCCGCCCGTATTGAAGAACTACTCTTCGGTATCCTCCGCCTCAAGAATTCAGCATTTACGTGCAGGATTACGGCGCTCGCGTCGGCTTTCGCATTGCCGCTAAGCGCTCAGATGCGATTGAAGAAATTGTGGTGCAAGACGGAAACGCCTAATATGGAGAACATCGGGCCAGCATTTGATCGAATGAAACCTTTTTGGGCCAACCGCGACGTCGAAACCGAAAAACCGGTACGAAAATTGCTGATGAATCAAACTACGATCTCCCAATACACGCACGGGGTGAAGGACATTGCTGCGCCGATTCCGCTCACCTATCAGAGATGATGCTGCGGCTTTGAAGCGGACGATCGCTCGAACCCAGGGACCTGTAATCGTCGCTGGGCATGCCTATGCCGAGGTCGTTATCGCGATGGCCAACGATGAGCGCATAAAGTCCTTGGTGTATGTGGCGGCGTTGGCGCCCAATGAAGGAGAAACTGTAGCACAGGTTTTTTATCGGGATGATCCTCATTCCCAGGCACCGAAGCTCGCGCCCGATGCGGAAGGTTTTATCTGGATGCCGGAGACTGGGTTCGATCATGCGTTTGCTCAGAATGCGACACCTGAACAAATTGCCGTCTGCAAAGCTGTGCGTCGGCCGATCGCGCTGAAGAGCATTCAGGAGCCGGCGCCTGCACCGGCGTAAAAGACAAAGCCAAGCACACTTACTCGACTCTCCCGAGAAGCGTCTGCACAGAGTTCAAAGTAATGCAGGAACTGTTGCGGCATTCCTCATTACGATCGACCCTTGAGTCTATACCCAAGCGATTACACCGTCGCAGCATGCCCCGGGCAACCGTAATGAGGTCCTCGACCAATGTAGGGTGCGTGAGAACAGCATCGCGTAGGGCAGTATAGGGGAGTCCCGCGATCATCGCGACCTGCACGGCGCCCATGATCTCACCTGCGCCGGTACCGAAGGCGGCGAAGCCGAGGAAGCGATCACCATCAGCCTCGACAAGGCATTTGAGAAACCCACGCGTCTTAAAAAGTGTACGCGCACGCAGATTGCTTTCCATCGGAACTTTGAACAGACCCTATGGAACACCCTGCGCGTTCGCTTCGCTTTCACTCAGACCGATTCGCGCGAGTTCAGGATCGGTAAACAGGCAGAATGTAGCCTGTCGGCCAGAGGTGACGCGATTGCCACCGGTTAGATTGGCATGGACCACGCGGAAGTCGGCAACGCTGATGAGTGTGAACTGCGGGCTGCCGGCAACTTCGCCGATTGCCCAAACGCCGGACGCTGTGGTCTACAGGCGCTCGTTAACCTTGATGTATCCGCGGCCGGTCAGCTCGACGCCTGCCAGCTCCAGCCCAAGCCGATCGGTATTCGGAGTGCGGCCAGCCACGACCAGTAGATGGCTACCATTCAAGACCAGCTGCGCTCCCTTCTGCGTGACGAAAACGCTCACCAAGTCTCCCGTTATTCCTGACACGCGCTTGACTTGCGCACCCGGGAGAACATCGATACCTTCATCTTCAAGCAAATTGCGAACGAAATTACAAACATCTTCGTCTTCTTTGGACATTAACTGTTGGCTGCAATCAATGAGCGACACATTGCTGCCGAAGCGGCGCATGGACTGTGCGAGTTCCACGCCAACGTAGCTGCAAAGTGATGCCGTGCGCTTCGATATCGGCTCGTCATCGACGACGAATCTTAACCCCATATCCAAAGGGTTTGGTATGAATGACCGAGCCAGTGACTCCCAGCGTCTGCGCCCCCGGTAGCCGCTGAACCCGATCATAGTGATAAAAGCACGGACTTGCCTCCGGTGCCGCCGCGGTGGCGATCGGCTGTCCCGGCGTGGATTCGAGGCCTGTTCTGGGTGGAAGAGGCGAGTTCATTCGACGCTTTTCTTTCATATAGTTGGAAGAGGGATTCGGACTTCGCTCCCGTTCTTCAGTCAGTACTGCAGAGCTTTCTTTGCCCGTGGTGCCGGCTACGCGCGCTGAACATTTTCCGTGACCTTGCGTCACTCGCAGCAAGTGCGGACCTTGAGGCATCACTCAAGGAAAAACTGGACAAATCAATGCACTTGATTGTTCTGGCTTCGCCCCAAGCCAAGACCAGCGAGGGAATGCAGTTCGAGGCAACATATTGGCTAAGCAAGCCAAGGCGGGATCTTGGCATACCATCTATACCCGCATGAATCGCTGGTCTAAGAGCGGTGTTTTGGACCAGGTCTTTGAGCGTTTGCAACGGGAGCAGATTGTGCGCATCAAGATCGAGGCGGTCAAGATGGATTCGATTATCGTAAAGGTGCATCCGGACGGCACTGGGGCGCTAAAAAAATGGACCCCAGGCCATCGGAAAATCCCGAGGCGGATGGACCACCAAGATTCATATGGTTGCCGCGGATGCTCGAACGGCCATAACCTTTGCGCTCTCCCCTGGTCAGGCTTCCGATGCTGTGGAAGGGCGCCAGTTGCTGGCTGGCATCGGTCCGCTTCCAGCACCGCTGCACCTGATCATGGACAAGGCCTACGAGGGCGACCAAACGCGCAACTAGCGCTGGATTTCGGATTTATCCCGGTGGATCCGCCCAAGAGTAATCGCCTTGATCCATGGCAATATGACCGGGCAATGTACCGCAAGCGCAATGAGATCGAACGCCTGTTTCGGCGTCTCAAAGGTTTCCGCCGCATCTTCTCTCGCTTTGAAAAACTCGACGCACTCTTCCTCGGCTTCCTCACCTTTGCTCTAGTCGTCGAAGCGCTCAGATAGTGTTAACACGCCCTAGCTGGACAGAATATCAAAGGTCTGAAGATGCCACACCCAGCCTACCGGCCGACTGTAGCAGTCATTGCCAGCCCTGATCGTGCTGGTGGCGAATTGCATTCTCTCATGAATGATCAATAAACCTGCTGGGTATGACGGTCTGATGTTCGAAGGTGGTGACCAACCAAGCGAAAGTCACTGCCATTTTGGGGTACATATCTCTTTGAAGTGACAAGGCAGGTTCCTGTAAGACGCTTAGCTGGCCAAGCGTGGCTCGACCATGCCAACCTTTGGGAGTACTGTAAATTGACGTCGCTGCGGGCATCGATTGTAATCGCTGGAATCGGGGGGGACGCGATTGGCCGAGATGTGTATTCTGTACGCACACGAAGATCGGAATTTCGCCAAGCTGCTGAGTGATGCCCTTTCCACCTCTCATTCGGTGTGGTGGGACGACCACATCCACGCTGGCGATTACCGGGCTGAGATTGAATCTCAAATCACCAAGGCAAAATGCGTTATTCCCATGTGGAGCAGTCACTCCCGTGTAAGCCCGAACGTCGTCGACGAAGTTACTTTTGCCAAATCGCTAGGGAGGAAAGTTCTCCCGGTGAAACTCGAAGAGGTTCAAGCCCCGCTAGGATTTGGGGGCCTCCATACGATTGACTTCTCTGGCTGGGACGGGGACGTAGCTGCAGTTTGCTATCGTGAACTGTACCGCAATTTGTCTGCGGCGCTCGGCAACCGCACTGTCTCTCAACGAAGAGTTTTTGAGTGGAAGATTGGTGAGAAAACCAGGGACCTCCCGCTCCTTTTCTTTTCGATATCGTCCTTCGAGACAGCAGTGGCTCCCGATTCTGCCGCGCAAGCCGTGGCCCTGTATGCTCCCGAGGCGGCTCTTTTCTCTGCATACGATGTCTTCAACACCCAGAGTGACGCCCGCAGTGCTGCGCTTCAATCGCTTGAAAAGTACCGCTCCTATGGGCAGTAAGCCACCCTTGTGCCGTGAGAACCAGACCATCAACATCGGAAACCTCTATTGTTTGGGTGCGTTCGAAGGTTTTGGGGTTGAGTATTTCCACGACTCCATCATGCGCGATAGCCATAAGAGTCCATCCGCAATCGATCGCCACCGGCGGTTCGGAAAGGAATGGCAACGAATCCTTCCCAAATGGCTGGAACCATAGTTGTCGGAAGTTCTCTCCGCTCCGATTTGACCGAACTTCCAGCGCTCCCTGGCTGCCAATCAGCAAACGCTCGCCGGCTCCATCGAATTTGAGGACGGAGGTATTCTTATGCGTTCCTTCTCTTGTCGCCCAATGCACCGCTTCGAGCGCCTTGTGACGATCCCAGGGTTCGATCGCGACTTCTCCTTTTGCCGTACCGATGGCAATCCAGTGACCGTCCGCGGAAAGCGTGAGAGCGGAAGCTCGAACTCTCAATCTGCCGACGATAGTCTCTTTCCACTCGGGGCCGCCGAAGACTCGAACCGTTGTTGCCTGTTCAATCGAAAAGACATCGGAAGCGGCGATCAGGGAACCATCAGGATCAAAACACAGCGCGACAACCTTTTCTAGCGAATCGGGAAACTTGTCGTGCAATACGAGCCTGTGCTCCTTGAGATCCACTAAGCAGACGTCGCCGGTGTCCGAGATCACCGTCGAGGCAGTACAGAACTTCATCAACCAGAAGGCAAAGGAAGGCAAGGCGCTGCAGACGCTCAAGAACCTGAAATGGGGGCTCAGTTCCATCTTCCGTGCCGCTCAAAAATACGGATACATGACGTCCAATCCCGCACGTGGAACCGACCTCCCTCCGGAGGAGATCAGAGAGCAGAAGAAACTCCCGACCGGCGATCAACTGATTCAGTTGATCAACGCTCTCGAGGAGCCGATCAGCACACTGGTCTATCTGGTCTCTGTCGCTTCGATCCGTCCGGAGGAACTTGCCTTCAAGTGGAAGGACCTGGTTCCCGAGACCAGAAACCTGTGGGTCGTGCGCGCGGTTAATCAGGGTGAATTGCACACCCCGAAGTACCACCGCTCGAACCGCCCGATCCGGCTGACGGAGGCAGACGTCGCGCGTTTGCTTGCGATGAAGGAGCGGACAAAGGGCCGGGGACGAGGACTGGATGTTTCCCAACCGCATTAAGACGGGCAAGACCATGAAGCCCGGTCCGATTTGGCACGAGACGCTTCTGGGCCGGCGCATCCAGCCGGTGGCGGATAGTCTCGGCCTACCGCATATCACCTGGCGTCTCCTCCGGCATTGGGGAGCGACCCATATGGTGGAGGAGCGGGTTCCGATCAAGGCAGCGCAGCAGCGCCTTGGTCATTCCCGTCCCGACATTCTTCTCAAGATATATGCGCATGTTCTCGACGCCTCCGAGGATACAGCGGCCGAGTCTCTGAGCGGAAAGCTGAGCGGCGGAGGTTCCGCTGTCTCGTCTGCGCAAAGGGCTGCCGATAAGCGGTTTTTCGCTTATCGGCAGCTAAACGGCAGCTAGAGGGTTGCAGACTCGAGCCTAAGTTATTGAGGGGATTGGAGGCGCGGGCCGGGATCGAACCGGCGCATAAAGGTTTTGCAGACCTCTCCCTTACCACTTGGGTACCGCGCCTTGGCAGGGCTGCCTCATAAATTACTTCGCCCCATGCCGCCGTAGCCAAACCGGCCGGGACCGGAGGGCGGAATGGAGCGGGAGACGAGATTTGAACTCGCGACCCTCGCCTTGGCAAGGCGATGCTCTACCACTGAGCTACTCCCGCTTGTTGCATTACTGAGTATACCGGGCGCCCAAAGTGAGGTCAAACCGCAGATGGCGACGGCTGTGTGCCCGCAGTGGCTGGAGCAGGCTTTGGTCCCCTCGTCCCATTCTCCACGCGGACGATCTCTCCGTCGCGCATGTAGAGAATCCGGCCGGCAATCTGCGCCGCTTCGGGATTGTGGGTAATCATCAGCGTGGTCTGGCCCAGCTCCTGGTTCGAGCGCACCAGCATTGCGAGCACTGCGTCCGAGCTTTTGGTGTCCAGATTGCCGGTCGGCTCGTCGGCAAGTACGATCGCCGGCCGGGTAATCAGAGCCCGCGCAATTGCCACACGCTGCTGCTCGCCTCCGCTCAGCTCGCTCGGCCGGTGGTCAAGCCGTCCCTTGATGGACAAAAGATCGCTCAGGTGGTCCAGATACTCGCGGTCGAGCGGCGTTTTCTTGCCGCCATCCGTGTGCCCGCTTACCTCATGCGCGATCTCGATATTGCCCATCGCGGAGAGTGTCGGCAGCAGGTTGAACTTCTGGAAGACAAATCCGATGCGATGCTTGCGCAGCCGCGTGCGCTGGGCGTCGTTGAGCTTAGCAAAATCGACCCCGTCGATCACCACGCGTCCTTCGGTGGCCTGCGTCAGCCCGCCCAGCAGGTAAAAGAGCGTGGACTTGCCCGAACCTGAAGGCCCGACAATGGCGACGAACTCCCCGCGCTCGACGGACAGCGAAACCTTGCGTACCGCAGTGACCGGAATTCTGCCCGCCGCGTAAACCTTGGTCAGGTTTTCAGCAAGAATGATCGGCAAAGATTTTTCGGGTTGCACATTTCACATTGTAAATGCGGCGGCCCGCGGGTTGACAGGCTGCGTGTCTGGGCGAGTGAGTTTCTTATAAGTAGATGTTTTTTCTGTTTATTAGGAGATAGTCTGTGGTTTTACGCACAACTGCAAATAAATATGTGCAACTTTGATGGCGTTTTGGAAAAAATAAAAAGGGGGGGTGGGGGGTGGGGGCTTCTTGCGAATGACTTTCCCGTGCGATAAGGAGCTTCGCGCGGTCGGCTTCCATCTATTAGTGTGCATCAACGAAGGGTTATCTTCGGCAAACTACCTGCGGCGCGGAGACTCCGGCACGAGCCAAAATGTCGTGTGAGGATCTGAGGACCTGCCTATTTCTGAGTCGCCTTCTGTTGGTCGGCTTGTTCCTGTTTTTCCTCATTCTGTATATAGTGGATTGCCCCGACGAATGTATGCATCACATCGTCTAATGTTCGACCCGGCGCCAAGGTGCAGTCGCTAAACAAGTCGGTATTTGGATTGGTTTCAATCTCGGGCGCGATACAGGTCAACAGCAGTCCTTTCGCGTCGTTCACTGGGAACAGGTGACGAGCTCGGAGAGGATCAGGACTTGGAACGGTGGCCGGAGCCGCATCGAGTGCCTGCGTCTTTAAGCCCGGTTCGCTGCTCTTAACTTCTGACACACCAGCAGCCGTTCTAGGAGCAGCAGCCTGCATTTTTGCACAACTAACGCAGATCAGGATCAAAAGAATGACAACTCCTCTTTTCATCATGCCCTCCACTTTCCAGCTCAAGCTTCTGCTGTTAGCTGAGCTATCGGCGGAAACGGAGAATTGTGCATCGAAACATTTGGCGAACCATAACTGCGTGCCAGAAACGGGAACGCGTCTGGGAGATCGACACTAATCCTTCCGGGCACGATCAGGATTATCGCCATTCAGATAAGCATGCTTGATGATCCCCCAAGGCTGCCGCGAATGGAGCTAGAAATCGCGCAGACTTCGAGTTGATTCGGGAGCACCGAGAATTTGAGATGGAGGGCTGGTAGTTTGTGGATTCCCCCGCTCAAAAATCAGACTGGGGCACCCATGTTCTAGTGTTGGGAAACGGGCCACCCGTGCCGGTAATGGTGAGGCGCCCGGATCTCTTGACAGCTGTATATATAGAGAGCAAGATTCATATATACAGGAGGAACAGCGGTGCCTGCCACTCTTACATCGATTCGGTTGGATACTAAATTAGCGGATGAGGCTGTACGCGCCCTGGGGGTCAAGTCAAGAACCGAGGCCGTGCATGTGGCGCTCAGGGAGATTGTCGCGTTGAAGCGCTTCAAGGCGACGATCAAGAAATATGAAGGCAAGCTCACCTTCGCGGGCAGCGATGAGTGAGATTGTTGTCTTCGACACTTCGGTGCTGATTGACAATCAACGGACGGCACGCCATTCTCAGCGGATAGCCGGTGTTAGCGGGCTGGTGCGACTCAGTTCGGTGGTGCTGGCTGAGCTATGGCGCGGGGCCACTCAGGCAGCGGAAAGAGAGTTTCTGCGCGACCTTGAGAAAAATCTTCCTATCTTGACACCGACAGAAAAGAATTGGCTCGAATCCGGCAAGATTCTGGCGAAGATTTACATGGACAAAGGATTTGAACCCCGGAAATTGCGCGATCTGCACTTCGATGTTCTGATCGCGCTGACCGCGCGGTCCTTCGGCGCGAAGCTGATTACGAGCAATCGCGCGGACTTCGAGTTGATTCGGGAGTACCGGGAATTCGAGATGGAGGTCTGGTAGTTTGTGGATTCCGAGGTCCGAAAATCCGGAGCTGGGGCACCCGGCACCGTTTCCTTCGAAATCTAATAGCCAAGCCAATGTCTTACCAAAGGCATAAGGATGGTAGTCAAGAGTAATCCCGGAACCGTAATTGTCACTGTTTTTATCCATCGTTTTTGGGCATTGAGGCTATGCCGACCCGCCCACAGCCCAATTGCGCCCTTCGGAGGTAACAGCGATGCGACAGCCATGAAATCGAGCAATATCAGAAGCATCCATACCCACGGATTCACATGGTGTGGGATAGTGACCGTGGGGACGGAGTAGGAGCCTGTCTCAAGTGAGAGGAGTAACTCTACTGCCTTGGGTTCGTTGGCTGAGGTTACTCCTTGTCTAGCTAATTCACGCGCCTGTTGAAGAGTTGCGTTAGGACCATACTGTGTCTCCGAAGCTCGCGCGTAGAATATAGCGGCTAAACTAAGCATAAAAATGAACGAGACTAGGATGGGGGTAAAGAAAGCCAAGTTATTCCACGTCTGAAGCCATTTCCTCGGCTGAAGTTCCGATGACCAGTTCTGTAATCTCCCGAGTAGTTCCTGCGCGAAATCATCATCATCTGAATTCGCGGCTACCGCGAGTTCTCTGTTGTCCCATGAATTTAAATCAATCTCAACACTGCTCTTTGCCACTGCGGCTCTCAGCCTAAACCCTCGTGGCCTCTCGTCCTGAATATGCGCCAAAGTTATCATGTCTCCAAACCTAGCACCATTTGCTGTTCTTCCTCCGCCGAGATAAACGGTAACTGCCCGGTGATTGATATTGAGTGGATACTCCTCAACTCTCACATTCAAAAGCTTGGAACACTTCATACGCGCATCTTCAATGGGCGTTCCTTTGGCTTGTTCTTCGCTTTGTAGCTCGGCCCGCATTTTTTCAATAGTGCCTTGTCGCTGTTCTTGCATCGCTTCGACGCACGAGTCAATTACACTGTCGAGTTCATTTAGGTTTTGCGGGGTTAGGAGCCATGGCCCCGGAATGCTGACTTTAGTCGGAAGTATAATCGAGGCCATGTGTGCGTGCTCCTCTCCGATTTGAGTGCGGACTATCGGCTGGTCTGGAATAATACAAGACAGAATTCGCTGGATGCGGTGATGGTGAGTAGGAAGCTCGGACGATTGAAGGACCTTGCCAGTGCTCGTGACCCCTTTGAAGAGACTATGCCAAACGGGGTCGCCTATCGATGACAAATTCGGAAGTAACTCGGGAAACGCGCAGCCTCCAACCCCAAGTCGCTATATTTTCATCTATTTTCCTCCGTCAGCCTGCCGCATAAGACGTGGAGTTTAAGGGGAGACGCTATCGAACCCGTGCCCAGTACAGGATTTCGACGGCAAGTTGGGTCTGCCACCGAATGCTCTACATCCGGAGGCTACTACCAATTTGGATTGCTCCCGGAGTCGGCTAGCGTTCAGCTAATTCTCACTAAGAATCTCATCTGTCGCCAACAGCCGTTTGCGCTGGCTGTTCGGACAGGTCTTTTGCCGATGCCTATCCCGCAGTGTTGCCAGCCTTCTCATGGAGCGCTCGGAATGCTCTAGAATAAAGAGGCAACGATCTTCTACATAGGATTCCCCTCTTATGACCGCAGCGCTGAAGTCTACACTCGTCTCTTCTGTTGAAGCCTCGGCTACGCAGGCTGGGCTGGTTCTTGTCTCGACTACGCAGGGCACGGACTCGAAAGGCCAGCCTACGGCGGTCTTTCAATT
Organism: Occallatibacter sp.; assembly: GCA_049518535.1. Classification (GTDB taxonomy): domain Bacteria; phylum Acidobacteriota; class Terriglobia; order Terriglobales; family Acidobacteriaceae; genus Telmatobacter. Next base: position 22,051 of record JBEKRS010000037.1, read on the forward strand.
GGGCCTGGCTGGCACGGAAGCCGCCGGCCGTACGCTCCGTCTCGAACTGAATGAGGCCTTTGAGTTCGACAAGCCGCATCTGCTGCCGGAGATGACGGCCCACCTGGCGGCTGAGGCCAAGCGGCTGCGCAATCCGCGGCCGGAGTGCTATGTGACGCTGGGTGGGATGCCGGTGGCCTTCGGCAAGTTCGAGTGGCCGTTTCATCGGTCGACTTCGGGCGCGGACACCTATATAGTCCATGGCGAGATGCATCTGGCCGACGGCGGCACGCATAACCTCCACGCTAAGGTTGCCGCCTCGGTGACCATCACCTTTGCTGAGATTGTGCCTGCGATGGAGCAGCCTTATGCCGAGACCTTCGTCTACAATGCGGTGCGCAAGACGGTCGATCTGGGTCAACTGGAGTTTCTGAAGTCGGGCAATCGCCAGCCTGTGCCAGTGACTACGCGCTACTACAGCCGCTGGCAAAAGAAGTTTCTGTTTACGGAGACTAACGACGAGGAGCGGCTCGCCTACCTGCTGCGCAAGGTCTACTGGCTGAGTGGCGTGCTGGGCGAGGGAAAGCCGGTGTGGATCGCCGACCCGCGCGATGCCCAGTACCTGAATACGACTGAGGCAGATTTGCTGCGCATGGCGGGAGATGAAGCTGGCGAGGGTTTGCTGAAACTCGACGGCGAGTTTGCCGCAGCCACTCCGCAACTGATGGCACGCGGGGCCGAGTATCAAGCCAAGCTTGAGGCCGCGTTGAACTTTACCAAGCCGCAGTTTAACGAGTCGATGCGCGCCGGGCACGCTAATATGTAGTGGGCTTGAGGCTACCGCGATTTAACGGCGGCGGATTGTGATGGACTTTGCCTTTTTGGTGGGGAAAAGAATTTCCTTGACACAGCTTGCTCTATTTTATAGAGTGCTCTTCAAGACGTAAAAAGTCCGAGGTTAAGGCGGCTCGGACTCACGGATTTTGCTTGGATTCTTATCAAGCTGTTCACTTGTCTAGGTAGGGCTTCGCGTATTTGCTCTATGTTTCAGAGTGCTCTGAAACGTTCAACATTCACTCACCTTAACCACAGGAGGTATTATGACCCGCAAACTCTTTGGTACCACCCTCGCCATCGCCGTTTTGACGGCGCTCCCCCTTACCCCAATCTTCGCTCAGGAATCGACTTCGACCGGCTCCGCTGCTCAGACCGCAGCGCTGCCGAACACGGCTTTGGTATTCGGCAAACTCGAAATTGCGATGAGTCAGGCAAATCCCGATAGCAAGGAATTCGGACAGGCAGTCGCCGAGTATTGGAAACTGATCACGGCGAGCAGCGATGGCGGCCGCGCGTACAACTTTTTCAGAGCGTTGACCGCGGAGCAAAAAACACCCAACGCGACACTGCTGGCGATGCGCGCATCGGCAGACTGCAATTACATCGGTTGGCTGGTTCAGGCAAACCTGGTGGATAGTTTTGGCCAGCCTCGCATCGCGCAGCTTGAGGAGCAAGCCCACGCCGACTTTGACGAAGCGCTGAAGCTCGATCCGCAAAACTTCTCCGCGCTTTACGGCTACGCCGTCTATGATGGGTATCGCCCCGGAGCGCAGGCCCACCAGAAGGAGTTGCTCACCCGCCTCGACGCTTTGCGCGCATCCCGGCCCTACTACCCCTGGCAACTGGTGGATACGCTGGAGAAAAACGGCAAGCCCCAATAAGATCGGGCAACGGCGGGGCGAGTGCTTTCTGACCGTCCCGCCTATCTGTTAGAGCGCGGTCCCGCAGGCGGAGCAGAAACGTGAGCCTTGTGGATAAGTTTGCCCACACCGTCCGCAAGCCACCACTGTGCCGGGTTGCGCAGCTGGCTGTAGGTTCACCGTAACGTTGAACGGCCGTCCCCAACCCGGCATCGCGATACCAAGCATCGCCGCAATGCCCGCGGCTTGGATGGCGTTGAACTCCCGCACACGGCCGGGCATGAAGAAGCACTCGATGAAGCCAAGAATCCACGGGAACGGCGTCCAGAAGAAGCAGAGATAGAGGATGCCTAGCCCAGTGCGCCGCAGATAGAAATGGTGCATTCCGCAGCCACCCAGAAACAGCGCCAGCAGAATGCCGACCACCTCATCACGGCGCACCGTCTCATACTGCTGGTAGAAGATCATTTGCGGGTTGGGATACGGTTGGCTGCTCATGGGCGGGTTCTCCTTGCTCTTGCTTGAGGATACGCAATGGAGCGGCACTGGGTTCCCGCACCACGCCAGCGTCTCGCAGCATCCAATTCGGCATGAGTACATCAATATCGAGTGCAAAAGCGTGCGGCACATTCCTTATTGGCGGCGACTTGCTTGTTAATCGCCTTGGCTATGGAACTATGCGCCTGGTCGGCGACGGGGCCTGGGGCGAGCCTAGCGACGCAGCCGAAGCTCGCCGCGTACTGCGCGGGGCCGTTGAATTGGGTGTGACGCTGATCGACACGGCCGATGCTTATGGGCCGGAGATCGCGGAAAGATTGATCGCCGAGGCGCTGCATCCTTATGCGACCGGTCTGGTCATCGCCACCAAGGGCGGGATTACGCGGCAGGGACCGGCCAAATCGGAGTATGTGGGCCGCGCTGGGTATCTGATTCAATGCGTGGAGATGAGCCTGCGACGACTGAAGCTCGACCGCATCGACCTCTACCAATTACATCGCATTGACCCGCGGACGCCACTCGAAGAGAGCTTGGGCGCATTGAAAAGGATGCAGGAGCAAGGCAAGATTCGGCACATCGGATTGAGCGAGGTTAATTCGACAGAGATTGAAGAGGCGCGCAAGATTGTCGAAGTTACGACTGTGCAGAATCGATACAGCCTGGCCGACAGGCGGCATGAGGAAACGCTCACTTACTGCGAGAGGCAAGGCATTGGCTTTCTGCCGTGGTATCCGATCAATGCTGGCAAGTTACTCAAAGTCGACCATCCTTCAGCGCAGACGCTAAGCGGAATTGCGGCGCGGCATTCGGCTTCGGTAGCGCAGCTTTCACTGGCTTGGCTGCTGCAACGGTCGCCGGTGATGTTGCCGATTCCTGGAACGTCGAAGGTGGCGCATTTGGAGGAGAATGTTGCGGCTGCGAAATTGAAGCTGAGTGCAGACGAGTGGACGGAGTTGGAAAAGGCCGCGGTGTAGAAGATTTCTCACAGACGAGGACAAAGTTGGTCCGGCGAAGTAGGCTTCACGATGGGAGAAAATCATCCGCAAAGTTCAAAAAGTTCGCTGGAAAAATGCTTTTGTGTGGCGGGAAAGAGCGTAGAATGGGGTTTTTCTTCCACTCCAGCGACCAAGATCAGCGACCCGACCTGGGCTGGCTCATTCATCCAACTACGATGTGCAGATATTTTGAGAAAGCTTCTCTACCTTCGAGAGTAACTCGAACCGCTCGCGAGTTTCGCGATGGTGCGATCCAACCAAGTTCCGAGAACCGTTTGCACATGTTGACGCCCAAGGTGCCTGCTAAGTGGGGCCTGCGCTCCGTCCAATCAGGGCATCGACGCGCTAGCTTCAGTCCTGCAACTCCCGACAATCGCGGTATGGCGATTCCTCGCTGCTCAAACCACTCCTTGCCTCGGTCTGTCACGGCAAAAGTTCTTCCGGCCGCTGGCGTTAGGTGACCTTCGCGCTGAAGCGCATCTGTGATCGCTACTCCTAACCATCCGGCGAGATGCGCATAACATGTCCGCGCATATTCGAGGCTTCCAAGGACCGGCCTAACTGCGTTGGAGTTAGACCCAGCATGCGGTGAGGATAACACCAGCAACGATTCGACAGCGTAGGCGACTTCCTCATTTGCGAGTTCGTAATAACGGTGCCGCCCTTGCCGATGCGCGGTAACGAAACCGGCTTCGGTCAGCCGCGCAAGATGTTCACTTGCTGTTGGCGGGCTGACGTGGGCCGCCAAAGCCAATTCCCCAGCAGGGACGGCGCGACCGCTCATCAACTGAAGCAGCATGGCCGCACGGGCGGGCTCTGCGAGCAATTTGGCTGCGTTGGCGAGCGCGTCACTCATAAATACAGTATGCGCATTGTTTTTCGCCAACACTTCGGTCAGCGCCGAAGTTTTTTCTCAGGAGCATGACATCCAATGGTCTCAGGAGGTAGTTATGTACACATTATTTCTGCGTTACACAATCGACCCAATCAAGCTTGCAGACTGGCGCACTTATGCTCAGGCAGAGTTCAAGCCCATCACGGAGAGTGGCGGAGAAATTACCGGGTACTACGCTCCAACCGAATTCGCGGGCGCGACCAGCGAAGCGTTCGCCACAATCGATGTGGGTACCATGGCCGAATATGAGGTGTATCGCGCGAAGCTTGCCGCGCACCCCATACATCAGGAAAATGCACGCAAGATCGATGCGTCCGGTGCGATCCATTCGACCTATCGCGCCATTATTCAGAAGGTCGAGCCGGGAGCGACTGCAAAATGAAGTCCCCTGATATCGTCGCATCTTGTCCGATACCCGGTTATGATTACGGCACTCCAAGGAGTGCCTTTTCGCCGGTATCGAAGAGTGACCTATCAGAACTGGAACAGGCTGCGGGCTGGACTGCCGAGGATGTTGACGTGCTGGTGCGGCACGCCGAGCTGTTCCGGGCAAAGGCCGAAACTATGGTCGACTCATGGCGTGCTGTCATCGGTTCGCAGCCTCATCTTTCTCATTGGTTCGTCAAGCCAGATGGCAAACCCGATGACGAGTATAAGGCGAGCGTCAAGCGCCGCTTTGTTCAGTGGGTTATTGATGTAGCGGTGCGCCCTCATGACCGGGATTGGCTAAACTATCAGCATGAAATTGGATTTCGCCATACTCCGGCAAAGAAGAACAAAACCGATGGTGCGCATACGCCTCCACTCGTGCCATTCCGATTTCTTCTCGGTTTCATTCCTGTGGTGCTGGCTATACGCGCTTTTTTTACGGACGTCATTCAGGATAAAGCTGAACTCAAAAAACTCGAAGACGCGTGGATCAAGGCTGTGCTTCTTCACATCACATTGTGGTCGCGCGCGTATGTGACGGAGGATCTCTGGTGAGGTGCGAATCGTATCGGACAATGTTCTCGTCTTTTTGCGCTACGGTTGACCTTCTCTATCTTCCTGCTTCCGCTGTCAGCTTGAGTGCCCTGGTCATTGCATCGGTGCGGCTCTGCTTCAAGGCTGCCATATTACTGATGCCTCCGGGCAGCCATTTTTCTGGGGAATAGCGCCGCAGACGGTCCTCTAGTTGGCTGTCAAAAGCTGCGCCGATCCGGACAATGGCAGCCTGCGCTTTGGGCAGCACCTGGTGAAAGTGGGCTATCTCTGTTTGCGCGATTTCCGGGTTATAGCGGAGCCGGTCTCCGGCTTGCATGGCGTCAATCAGGACGTCGGGCGGATCGGAGACGGGCGAGGTTTGGCGCATGGCGTCATAGGCTCCGCGCAGACGGGCTATGGAACCGGCAAATCCATCCAACTCGTCATCGAGCTGCATGGTTTCGCCCGCGCGGCGCACCTCGACAGTCACTTTTGTGGCAACGCTTGAAGTTGGCACCGGAATGACGGTCGTTAACGTGTTGCCCTCGTAGCTCCAGCCCTTCTCCTTACCGTGGGCCTGTTTTAGGACCACGCCATTAATCTTGACCTCGATGGGCGGCCAGTCGGCGGGCAGGCGCAACTCATAAGCACGGGACTTCAACATGCCGGAATAGCTACCTTCTACCGGGCCAATTTCAACCTTCAAATTCGCCAGAGTCTGTGTGGCCTTGATTGGGGTGCGGGCAAAGACGCCGCGCTGATATTCGACCGAAACGCCGGAATCCTCGTAGACCGAATAACTGGACACTCTGTTCCTCAAGTCGTCGAAGTAGCGCTGAAGAGGCCAGATGGCGAGGATGAGCGGATCTACCCGCTTTTCGCCGGTATAGAGCATCGGCGGCTGCATGGGGATGATGGCGCCGGGACGGACGTAAACGGGTATCTGCTCGATGGAGAAGCTGCGCTCCAGCGTGACGCCGCCGCGAAGATGCCTGCCAGTGGGCCATTCCAGCCAATCGCCGGGCGGCAGCCAGAGCTTCTCCGTGGCCAGTCCTGAAGCTTTGTCGGCGGGAGCGGTGACGGGCGCGACCAGCATCTGATCACCAAACATGTACTCGTTCTTGCTTTGATAAGCCTGATCTTCTTCCGGCCAATCGTAGTAGAGCGGGTGAAAAAAGGCTACGCCCGTGTCGTATGTCTTGCGCGCCTCGGTATAGAGATACGGCTGCAACGCATAGCGGAGTTGAAAAGCGGAGCGCAAAACCGAGGAATAGGGCTCAGGATAGGCCCATGGGCGGCGTTCGCTGTCGGGATTCTTGGTGGTGTGAGTGCGCAGAATTGGGCTGAAAGCGCCAAACTGCACCCAGCGCGTATAGAGTTCCGGATCGACAGAGCCGGGCAGGTGACCGCCGATGTCGTGGCTCCAATAGGCATAGCCTACATTGGCTGCTGTGGCCGTGAACCAGGGCTGAAAGGCCAGTGAATCCCAGACCGAGATAGCGTCGCCAGAGAAACCGATCTGATAGCGATGATTCCCCAGCCCACCCCAACGGTGAAAGAGCAAGGGACGCTTGCCCTCGCGCTGCTGATCGGTGAAGTGCACGTAGTTCAGCCACCATGTGGGGTTGACGCCGGGCAACTTGGTATCTGCTTGCTGCTGCCAATCGAGCCACCAAAAATCGACGCCCTGCTTTTCCAACGGATGGTGCAGCAGGTTCATGTAATTGGTGGCAAACTTCTTGTCCGTGATGTCAAAGAGCACGTATTTGCGGGTCGCCGGATCAATGCCCATAGCCTGCGCCATAGCTGGATAAGCCGTTTCCCAAGGCTGCACGCCGGAGGCTGGATGTAGATTCAGAGTGGTCTTCAGCCCCTCGGCGTGAAGCTCGGCCAGAAATTGATCTGGATCGGGAAAGAGCAGCTTGTTCCAGCTATAGCCGCTCCAACCGAGCGATTGGCCGGACTGGTCCACTTCTCCGGCGGCCTCAAGCTGATCCTGGCTCGTGTGCCAGTCCATGTCGATGACGAAGACATCCAGGGGCGTGTTATTTTCGTGGAAGGCACGAACCAGTTCATCGAGTTCCTGGTCGGAATAGGCCCAATAGCGCGACCACCACGCTCCAAAGGCGAAGCGCGGCGGCAGCGGGATACGACCGGCTACGCTCACAAAATCTCCCAGCGCCTTGCGGTAATCGTGCCCATAGCCGAAGAAGTACAAGTCTTGGCGCTGGCCTTCGGGGCGCTCCATCACCCATGGCCAGGGGCTGTCTTCTCCATTGCGAAAGGAGAAGTCGGCCGAGTCGAACAGGGGCCGGGTTGAGTCGTCCACCAGCGCCCAGCCGGAGCGGGAGACCAGACCCTGACCCAGCGGTTCGACTGTCTTGCCGCCCAGCGCTGCGTCCAGGGTGCGAGTCGTGCCTTGCAAGTTATCGGGGTCAATATCGCCAGGATGCCAGACGACCTTCTTGCCATCGACGGTGAGGGTGATTTCAAGGTTTTCCTTCGAGAATTCGCAACACCCATGGGGAAGCGGTTTGCCATCCGTCATTGCTGTATAGATGAGTGTGAGCGCAGCCGTCTTGATCGTCAGCGTGTTGCGTCCATCTTTCGAGATGGTTCTCTCAAACTCCGGCACGGGCAACTGCCGATTCAAAAACACCAACGAGGCATGATCCTCGAATTTGCCGTCGGCGGACCACTCCATGCGGATCAACTCGGGGGTGAGGACGGTGAATCGCGCTGAACCAAGCGTGACAACGGCCCTGGAATCGGCAACGGGATTGTAGAGACCCTCTTCTTGTGGATGCGGCGTGGTCGCGGCGTTCGGGGCGGAGGGCTGAGCAAGCAACGCTCCACGAAGCGAGAGTGCAACTGCAATTGCGGCAAGATTTCCAGGGAAGATTCGCATCAGCATATCCAGCCTCAACTATCACCGAAAGCGTACCACCGGGACCCTGAATTCTGCCGGGGCTGCGCTAACTTATCTGGATCGCAGGGCACGGCTTAGTTTTTGGATAGATTTTTAGATCGACGAAAACCTCTGAGTTCGGCAGCGCGACGGCTTACGAACGCTTGCATGTGAGTGTTTATCCGGGAATTGACCAAGTGAGTTTTGGCAATGACCTCATACGCTCTTTGACCCTTGAATCTCTTATCTAGGGGCCGACTGCATTGAGTGTCCTCAACGTCTCCGCTCGTGCCTTAGCCTTCTTCCTCGGAAGGGCGGAATCGACCTTCAACCATAGGACGGTATCGTAGGGACACGCTGGGCGAAGCTCCCCGCGGCAAGCTGGCCCGCCACGAAGAAATGTCATAGTGCCGAAAAACACGGGAGAGATTGGAAAATCAGGCTCTTCAATCCGACGATTCATTGAAGCCACTGCGATCTTTCGCATGGGGTCTGGCAGGCCAATGATTCCCATGCACATGGTGCAAGAGGCTATCACATTGGTGGGGCCAAGTTCTTCCCGAAGCTTTGAAACCATTTCATCAACTGCTGCGGGCGTTGCGAGGTACCTGAGAACGGCCTCAGCTTCTCCTCCAGCAACGTTGTAAGGGTCTAGATTTGAGCGGGCCCATTGGAGTCTTTCGTTCTGCCATTCCGGTGAGGCAGAAATAATGTGTAGATCTATCGCGCTAGAAACCAAAGCGTCTGGCCCTGCCGACCTTGATGCAACGCTTTTACTCATGATTTTGACTGTGTAGTCGCCGGGCTCGTCAAACCTAACCCATTCGTTCAGGTCGAGCCAAACCTGAAGCGGTGTTGTCGGTGGCTGAGGCGAAGGGCGACTCCCAGTCACAATAGAATTCAGCGCAAAATAGGGCTCTAATGGATCGGACCAGCCGGTCGCGGGCTGGACCTCGAATGTCTCGAGCTTCCAGCGTCCCGCACAGTAGCGAATACCGCATGGCTCGCCATCGACCAGGTACGGTTGGCCTTCAGGCTTAAAAAAGGAGAGACAAAGCGGGATGCGTTCACCTATCCGGAAAGTGGACCGCCCATTCGTGGTCCGCACTTCAAGAGTGGGCCGAGGCTTTTGTGCCCCTAACGCTGAACTTGCAAACACCAGAGCGACCAGACCGAGCACATTACCTCTCATGAAGACCTTCTGATGCCAACTTCCAGCAGTGCTTAAGAGCTAGGGCAACTGCAAGCGAGTATATCAGTGGGTCGGTGTCAATTCTGAGGTGCAGGCAAGTTACCGGCTAACCTAAAATTGCATCGCTACTTACCGGACTGCAATGGTGCAGCTCCCCAATAGCGGGCGATAGATCCGGGACGCAAGCTTTTGGAGTTAACGAGGTTCAAGCACGAGAGACTCTACGTTTCTTTGGGCAGGGGTGATGACAAGGCCCAGTTGCTCGCGAACACGCTCCAGAAAATTATTTTCCGCACCGGCGCTGCCTTCAATACGAAACACAAATTCGCCCTGGAGATTCGTCTCATTCACTACTGGGCGATTGAGCGTGGATTCCAGCGTGTGGCAGAACACATCAACTGTACCGTTGGCGGAAACTCCGCGGATGGCGCCAATGGGCTGAGCCTTCGTTACAGCAAACGCCTCATCCGGGCTGCCCTGTGTTTCGTACTCGACGCTTGAATCTTCAAATCCGCCCCCTTCTCCGTCAACGCGGGGATTGACCGCCGGAAGCTTCCCAGCTTGTGCGACCGTGAGGACATACACGTCGGCGAGCCGATCTTCGCGCCTGAAATCGACATGAAAGTAATCCTGAAGTCCCTCGCGCATGCGGTCCCTGATCTGCTCGTGGCTTTCCTGCTCAGGAAGGACCGATGAGAAGTCGTACCGCTCGCTGTTGTCGAGCGAAGTGGGAATCTGGATGCGAACTGGATTGAAGTCGTAAAGAAATCCAATCGCGTCTTTGATCGAATACCCCTGCAGTACCAGAAAATCGCCGGAAGCAAAGTTGCCCTGTCCATTGCTCTGAGACGGTGAGACGTGGAGCGTGAAGGAGGGAGGAAAGGCAGGCCGGTGATCGTCCGCGCGCGGCATCCTGGGCGCCTCTGCATCCACCAGCACAAGTTTGCTCTCAATGAACGCCTTGAGATTCTCCTTGCTTGGACGAGTGGTCGTAATGCGGCCCTCCGGAATGGCTTGGAGAAGGCGTTCAATTTCATGAACTCCATGAAAAAACCCAATGATGTTGCGGTCCGCGCCGACGATGACGTTCGCCGGCATTTCCATTCCATAGGCATTGTCCGTCTTTCCTTCGGGGTCATCCAATACCCATCCCTTGATCGGATGCTGTTCGAGAAAAGGCTGGAGCGTGGCCTCGCGCTCGCCGGTGATCCATACAAACTGCACCGGCTTGCCTGCGAACTTATTTACAATCGCGTTCCATAGAGTTACCGGCTCCGGGTTTTGCGATGTATTGGGGAAGAAGACAAGTACGGTCAGCTGGCCGGAAAGATTGGACTGGCTCCAGGAAGCGTGGCCGGGGGAGTTCAGCACCTTGTCGAAAGTGAGGTCAGGGGCAAGATCGCCGGCGTGGGGATGGGCAGTCACGGGTCCGTAGAAGCCAATCTGGCCAAATGCAAAAGGAGCCACGAGGACGAGAAGGGGAAGCAAAGATTGAGCAAACACAGAGATTCTCCTTGCGGGCAGCATAGCAAATCGAAAAACAGCGGGCAATTCGGGCCGGCGTCGCCGTGAGCACAGGACGAAAATCCGATCCAAGCGCGGGGATAACTCTTTGCGCGGGCTGAGCCAAGGTGCATAATCCTCTGTAGCATGGGGAGCCTTGGAATAAACCTATGAGCGACGATCTTCGTCGGCTGCGAAAGACCTTTTGGACGCGCAAAAATGCCGAGCGCGGCCTGTTTCTTGTCTGCGCCGGAGTGCTGGTGCTGATGGCGGAGATCACCGTGAACGCGGCCCGCTCCTGGGCCTTCGGCGCGGCTGGTTCCCCGCAAGCGTCTGCTGCTCCGAGGACCGCAAAACCGGCGTCTGGCAATCAGCCTCCGAATCAGGGCACCACCGCTGCGCACGACGCAATCGGAAGCCAGGTGGATGACGCGAAAAAGGAGCTTGAAGCGCGCATCGATGCCGACCGGAAGGACGCCAACGAGAGGATCGAAGAGAAGACGGCAGCGACCAAAGAACTGCTCGACAAGTTGATCACACTGGTGGGCGTCTATTCGGTGATTCTGGGAATCACTGCGTTCGTGTCAGTGAAATATGCCCGTGACGAAGCCGGGGCGCAGATTGAGATTTTTCGCAAGAAGATTGAGGAGATCGAGCAGAACTTTCCTGAATTCAGCAGGCTGGATGAGCGCATTCACCGGCTAATGTGCGCGATGGAGCTGCGGATGCCCTCTGAATCCGACTGGAACGACGATGAATCTTTCCGCGCTCTCACCGAAGAGGAGCGCCAGGACATCCTTAATAACGAGGCCACTATCACGGCGATATCCGCCTTTGCGCTGGACCGGTCACCCTCGATGCGCGCCCGGCTCTTCTCCATCTACGGCGCTTTTGCCCGCTTCTACGTGAGCCGTCATAATACTTCGCCGGATCTGAGCGAGCCCGACTACATTCGCGCTCTCAGCTACGCATCCAAGGCCATTGAACTCAGTCCGGAGAAGACGGGCGGGCATCGCTTGCGGGGAGCCATCTATCTCTCGCGCTACGAACGCCTCCGCAAAATCGATCCGCCAGTCGACGGCGACAAATTGAAGCATCTGTTGGAGTCTGCGGAGTTGAATTTCGCAGAGGCTATCAGCAAAGGTACAGGCGACCAAGTGGATGCAGGTGCTTACTACAACCAGTCGCTAGCGCGCTATTACGAGGGAGACCTCGCTGGGGCGGTAACCATATCCCGGCGGCTGGTGGGTCTGCGGAGCAAGATTTCGACCATGCACCGGGAAAAGTATCTTCCGGGTATCTATCTGAATCTAGGATGCTTCCTTGCTTCGCTGGCCCAAAGCGCCACTGGCCATAAACGGGAGAAGGTCAAGAAGCAGTTTGAAGTCGAGGTGGTGCAAGCGCTCACCGCCGGCGTAGAGGACTTCCGCGGCACAGTCACGCTGGACGGAGGGCTTACGCATCTGAAAAAGGGGATTAAGAAGGAATTGCTTGCAGGAGGGGATTTAAGCCAGTTGTCGACGGCGCACAAGGAGGAGCTGGAAGCGCTCATCAAAAACGAGACGGCGTAGAAACGCGCAGCTCTCGGTCGGATGAAGGCTCAGAGCGGATTAGATAATTGGTTTTGTAATAGACAGCATATTCACGACCTCTACAGGGCAATCATACTACTAGAGATGAAATTCCGCAATTGCGGGTTGGCGCGGCTCCGGCTCAAACGGTGTAGGCGCCGATACGGGTCTCGCGGCCGGTGAGCGAGTCGCAGGCGCGATCCAGGGTTTCATACTCCTGGTCATGGTCCTTGCGGAAGGCGCGGAAGGCCTCTTCGCTGGCCCAGCGGTCGATGGTGAGGTAGTTGCCGGGAACGTAGGTATCGCGCAGCAACTCCGTGCCGCGATAGTCCAGAGAGGCGCCAAACAATTGAGCCCATGTACCTTCGGGCGAATAGGCGGCCTCAAAGCTGGCGACCTTCTCCTCGGCAACTTCGAATTGCCAGACAACGACAAACATGGTGTATCCAATCTTGCCTTTATGGTAGCGCAGAGGGAGAGGGATAGCTAGGCGCGAAGGAATTTCGGTGGTGGGCAAGTCTGAAATCTCAAAAAAAGAAACATTCCATATTGCATTCCCAAAGATCAACCCGTTCCGAAATAATGGCGGTCATTGTTATGCCAGATGTAGTGTGAATCAGTCTCCGATACTTGGGTCCGGAGGTAGACAGCGGGGAAATTGCTATAAATTAAGTAGTTGCAGCACTTTAAGGCTTTTCTCGTGCCTATGCGAAAGTGTCTTCGAGGGTGGCCCCTGACGCTTATCAGCAATTGAAAGAGACGGCCACCAGGGAGAATCGTCTGATTTCTTCATTCTTGCAGCGGTGGTGCAAGGGTCGATGAATCAAAGCATGGAGCACTACTTGAGTCAGGAATTGGATAGCCAGCATATGGTTCTCGATTTCCTTAACTAAACTCGCGAGCGTGGAGGTGGAGAGGCCACTTTCGCGGTTGAATGGGAGGGTCGAAGCCGGAAGAGAGACCGGCTTCGGCGAGGGCGATGGCGTTAGCCGAGCAGTTTCTACCGAGCCGCAAATGAGAACTTCCTTAGATAAGAATGTGAAAGGAATTGCACATTCGCGGGTTTCCGCGCCGGTAAGCTGCTGAATCTACACAATGTTTGTTGGCATACGACGTGCATGAATTAGAAGCAAAACGCCTTTGGAGCGCCGTGACTTGCGGTTTTTGAGCATTTCTTCTCAAGGATGCTCCTTATTCATACGTTTCTCCAAAAGGCGTGAGATGTTTTGCCGGGAGATTACCGCTTTTTTGAGCGCTCCACCTGCGCAATGCATCGCGGGACCAGCCGCAAGGTTTTTTTAGGCAGGACAGATGCCCGCGAAGGTGAACTTGGGAGGAATCATGACGAAGTTCTGGTTAGTTTCACTCGCATTGGCCACTGCTGTTGCGACTGCGCCAGCCGCAAAAGCTGATCCATTTGGCATAACCTTCAGCGGTGCCGGCGTCAGCGGCAGCGGCACTCTTACCGGCACCTCGATCGGCGGCGGCAACTTCGACATTACCAGTGGGACCCTTACGCTCACTATTGGTTCAACCACCTTTAATAACGTAACCGTTATTCCAGATACACTACCCAACAACGCGCTCGAAAATTACGGCCCTACTAATGCAGATTATCCGACCGGTTGGTTTACTTACGACGACATTCTCACACCGAAAACATCGCCGTATGTGGATGGCGACGGCGGCCTTCTTCTAGAGGTTTCGAGTACTCAGTTTATTGAGCTCTATGCCAATGGGAGCGCAACCTGGTGGGATGAGTACTTGGTGACGGGCGATAGTTGGCCTATCGGCGCTGGCGGAGATGGCGCCCCGGTTACCATGGACATCACCGAGAGCCCGGAGCCTTCCTCGCTGCTGTTGCTCGGCACCGGACTGCTCTGCCTGGCAGGCTTCATTTTTCGGAAGTCCAAGCCAACACTGGTTCGAGCGGCGTAGTTTTTCAGGGCATTCGACTAAAGACGGAAGGTGCAGTGCCGCGCCTTCCGTCTTTCTGCGTCTGCAGGGGCCCTTCGGCGCTGCTTCCCACGTTACTCAAGCCACATCTTTGATATTGTTTGAGGATCTCGACCAGCCGTTCTGCACACACTTGCGTCGAAACTCAAATTCTCGAATACAGATAGTTGCCAAAAGCAACTAAATATTGATAGCCTTTAGTCATGCCAGTAAGTAGGAAATCGGGCAAAGATACCGAACAGGTTTCGGCGATGCGGGAATTCAATCGCTTCTATACGGCGCGATTAGGTCTACTGCGCAAGCGTCATTTGGACGGAGAGTTTTCGCTGACAGAGGCTCGCATCCTTTATGAGATAGGGTCAAAGTCGAAATTGACAGCCCGCTCTTTGCGGAACACACTCGGGCTCGATGCGGGATACATCAGTCGTCTGCTTGCAATGTTGACCAGGCGAAAGCTCATGCGCCAGACTGCGTCCAAAGAGGATGGGCGCGAGAAGCTGCTCACGCTGTCCCCGATGGGAGAAAAGAAGGTTGCCGAACTGAACGAACAGTCTGCGCTACAGATACAAAGGCTGCTGGAGACGCTTAATGAAGCCGACCGGGATACGGTGATCGCTTCCCTGCGGAAGGTCCGTTCGATTCTAAGTCAAGATCAAAGCGCTGACGTTCGGATCGTTCGATTGACGGAACCTGACGATGACGCACTTCGGCTCTTGGAGGAGTATTACGACGCGATCAATGTTGTTCAGCGAGATAGTCTCGAAGCAATTCAAAAGATCGTTGATGACACCTTTTCCGGTATGTGGCTCGCCTATCTAAAGGATAAAGCTGTTGGATGCGTCGTGCTCCGGAGGCTCACATCCATTCCATTTGCGGGAGAGTGCAAGCGTCTTTATGTGCAGCCCAATGCCCGTGGACATCGCATTGCGAACGCTCTGTTGGATGCACAAGAGGGATACGCCCGCAGCCAAGGTCTGCAATGGATTTATCTAGACAGTTATGACGATCTGAAAGTCGCGATCGCTCTTTATCGGAAGCGCGGTTATGTTTCATGTGAGCGCTATAACGACAATCCACAGGCGACTGTTTTTCTTCGCAAACAAATCGAGCCAGCCCATCTTCCTTTGCGTCGCCGCCGCGGAAATACCAAGAAATAAAAAAGCCGCGCGTTCTGAGTCGATCCTATCCGAAAAGCAAGTTTTGCCGGAAGATAAAAGCTAGATTTTCCGTAAATTGGCGAACTTCTCCACTAATTTTTTCATGCCGTGGCGATCGAATATCACAGTAAGTTTGGCATCTTCACCGTCACCCTCACGCATGCGGATGACGCCTTCGCCGTACTTCGCGTGGTGAACGCGCTGGCCCTTCTTGAGATTGATAGCGCCGCTCGATTCAGGCAGATCCATGGCTGGCTTTGCCGAGACCGGACGGGAAAGTGAGCCGGGTTTGCCTCCGAAGAAACGGGCGATATTGTCGATCGAGTTGGGCGTGCCTTCCGCGCTCGTGTTCTTTGCAGAAGCTTCGCGGCCAGGCGAGTCTGCCTTCGCGCTGGTCTTCATCCACGAAGCAACAAAGGGTTTGGAGGAGGAGCCGTTGCCTTCGTATCTACGTCCACTGCCGCTTGCGTTGGTGGAGACGCGCGGAGTTTCCTGGTTTTCATCTTCGTAATTGTAGTGCCGGTCGGCGAAGTCGCTGGACTGGCCTGTCCGGTTGGCTGCTCCAAATCTCGAACTCGTGCCGTAGCTGGAAGTCGACCACGATGAGGATTGTGCGGTAGACCGGCCGCCGAGGTTCTCGATCAACTGGCTGGGTACTTCTTCGAGAAAGCGCGAGGGAATGCTCATCTCCGGGGCATCGTTGCCGTACCGTCGCCTATAGTGCGCGCGGGTGAGAACCAGCGAGTTCATAGCGCGTGTCATGCCGACGTAACAGAGGCGGCGTTCCTCTTCGAGCTCATCGGGATTGTTCAAAGTGCGCGAGTGCGGAAACAAGCCTTCTTCCAGGCCGGCGAGGAAGACCAGCGAAAACTCCAAACCCTTGGCCGCATGAAGGGTCATCAACGTGACACGCGAGTCGGGATCGAACTGATCGGTGTCGGATGCCAGAGCCGCATGGTCAAGAAATTCGGCCAGAGTTTCGCCGCGCGCCTCGGCATCGTGGGCAGCGTTGGCCAATTCCTTCAAGTTTTCGATTCGGCTGAAGGCTTCGGGCGAACCTTCGGTCTCGAGTGCCTTGATGTAGCCGGTGCGGTCAAGAAGGAAGCGAATCAGCTCGGGAAGAGTAGCGGCATCGCCTGGTGTCCTGAATGCACTTACACCCCCTTGCTGCTCTGCCGCAACTTCTTCTGCGTGGGATTCAAAATCGGGGTCAGGCGGCGTCAAACTCCCCGGCTCTGGCGTTGCCACTTCGATCTCTCCGCCAGCATCGCCGAAGCTGAGTTGTCCCTGACCGTCACTAGAAGCGCCAAACTCGAAACCAGTATCGGCCTCCTCTGTGGACTCCCCACCCTCGGCCACATCGGTCGAGAGCTTGCCTGCAAAGTCGGGGTCCATCATCGCCTGAGCGTCGATAATTAGCTGCCGGAAGGACTCCAGAGCCATAAGAGCGCGAGTGGGAATGAGCCGATTTGCAATGGCTGCAGCCAACGCGTCCCAGGTCGAGGCGCCAGTTTCGAGAGCCAACCGCTCCAGAGTCTCGAGTGTAGTTTTGCCGATGCCCCGAGCCGGAGTATTGATGATCCGCTGTAGAGCCATGGAATCATGCGGGTTGCGGATCAGCCGCAGGTAGCCGAGCAGGTCCTTGATCTCGGCGCGCTCGTAGAAGCTAAAGCCGCCGACCATGGTGTAAGAGATGTTGTAGCGGCGCAGCGCTTCCTCAACCAGCCGCGACTGGGAATTAGTGCGGTAAAGCACAGCACAATGATCCGCCTTGGCGCCGCCTCCCTCGCTGCTTGAGTTGGCTTGGCGCAGAAAGCTCTGAATGCGGTCGGCGATAAACAGGGCCTCGTTTTCGCCGTCGGGAGCCTCATAGTAGCCGATCAGCGATCCACCCTGGCGATCGGTCCACAGCTTCTTGCCCTTGCGTTGGAGGTTGTTTTGCACAACGGCACCGGCTGCCTCCAAAATTACCTGTGTAGATCGGTAATTCTGCTCCAGCCTGACGATGCGAGCATTGGGAAAGTCCTTTTCAAACTCCAGAATGTTGCGAATATCGGCGCCGCGCCACGAGTAGATGCTCTGGTCCTCGTCGCCCACCGCGCACACATTCTTTCGCTCGCCCGCCAGCAGTTTCATCAGCTCGTACTGCGGGCGGTTGGTGTCCTGGTATTCGTCAACCAGCAGATAGTGGTAGCGCCGCTCGTAGCGCCCACGAACTTCGCTCGATACTTTGAGCAGGCGGACGGCTTCGAGCAGCAGGTCGTCAAAATCAAGCGCGTTGTTCTTGCGCAGCTCAGTGCGATAGCCCTGATAAATGTGGGCAATGCGCTCGCTGTTAGGGTCCTTCGAGTCGAGGTAGTACTCCTGCGGATCGACCATGTGGTTCTTCGCCCAGCTGATGCGGCCCAGCACCGTGCGCGGCGTCAGCTGCTTGGTATCAAGGCCCATGCGCCGCATAATCTGCTTGACGATCGTCTGCTGGTCGTTCTCGTCAAAAATCGCAAACGCCCGCGTCAGTCCTTCGCTGCCCACTTTCAGCGCCTCGATGTCGCGCCGCAACATGCGCACGCAAAGCGAGTGAAAGGTACAGATAAGCGGCTTGGCCAGCGACGAGTGGTCGAGCAGCCGGTTGACGCGCTCGCCCATTTCGCTGGCGGCTTTGTTGGTGAAGGTGACGGCCAGGATCGAGTCGGGCGCAATGCCCTTTTCGCGGATGAGCCACGCGATGCGGCTGGTGATGACGCGTGTCTTGCCCGAGCCGGCTCCGGCAAGAATGAGCAGCGGTCCCTCGGTAGCCTCAACGGCGGCGCGCTGCTCGGGATTCAGATTGGAAAGCTGCTGCTGCAAGGGCGAGTCCAGGCGGGAAGGGTCCTGCTTCTAGTGTATCGTCCAACGCTGGTCGGTGGCAGCAGTTGTAAAATCATGCTCAGGGCGTTGCATAAACGCATCATATTGCCGCAGTTGCCAGACAATCCGCAACCGCACGTTTGCCGAGACCTTTTCTTCGGGCATCTTGTTTTGAAACACTCCCCGCAGGCGCGCCACCATCTTTGAGAAACATGGCCTCGGCAACTTGTCCGCGCATTTTGAAAATCTGGATGCACTGCGACCGCACCTCCCAATCAGGGTCGGATGCAAACCTCAGAGTAGTTGAAAGTGCAGCACCCACCTATAAGCGACGCGTCCGCTCCTAAGAATCGCTCTGAAACGACTCCCAGTAAGTGTTTTCCTCCTCATTAAGCCTGTCGGTCGCTGAGAAGAATCTTATCTTTTGGCACCCTCGGTAATTGCTGAGAGAATTTGGGGCTGGATGCTTTAACTTGGCCGACGCTGAGTTAGAAAAGGTAACCGGCGATAGATACAGAAGATAGTCTTCAAGCAACTTCGCAGCCTGACTCCGGCGTCTAATCCAACCGGTAGGTTCTTGGTAATCTCCCCGTCCCAATGTAGTTCGTAACTTATGTTAGTTTAGGAGTATCAAATGAAGCATCTATGTAGCTACCTTATAGGAGCCGGGTGTGCCGGTTTCTTGTCTATAACTTGCTTTGGTCAGACCGCTCCTCTTTTCACCCCCGTAACATCAGCCACCGGGCCCACTCCATCTCACGTTTACGCCCTTGACGTAAACAATGACGGTCTCAGCGACATCATTCAAGACAGCGCAAGCCCAGGCATTACCGGCGAATTCTTTTCCGTGAGCATCAACCTCGGCAACGGCATATTCGCTCCGCCGGTCATTTATAAAATCAACTCCAGCGACTGGACTCCCCTCACCTGGGGCGACTTCAACAACGACGGTAAAGTCGACATAGCCGTCGTGCTCGCTGGAACCAATCAGGTTGCTATTTACCTCGGCAATGGCGACGGAACCTTTCAAAAGCCCATCACCACGACCGTCGATCTGCCCTCCGGCATGGCTCTTGGAGGATTCGGTCCTCAGCCCTCCATTGTCGCGGCAGATTTCAATCATGACGGCAACCAGGACCTGGTGACTGCAGCGAACAACGGCAATAACACCGGCGGGATATGGACAATCTACCTGCTTGAAGGCAATGGCGCCGGCGCGTTCAATACCAGCCCCACAGCCATTTACGCCCCCACTTCCGGCTGGGCCGTGCAAACCATCGTCGGCGGCGATTTCGACACCGACGGTAACGCGGACGTCTCGCTGCTGGAACAAATGTGGTGTGGAGGCATCGTTGTCTGTGCGTCAAACGTCGTCACCTTGTTTGGAAACGGCGACACCACTTTCGATCCTGTCGACGTAACCACCGTCGATGGAACTATGACCCTCGGTTCCGCCGACCTAAACAACGATGGCGCCACGGACCTCTATGGCATTGAAGACGGGGACGCCCAAAACGGCAGTTACGGGATCAACCCCGGAGGAACCCGGCTCTCAGTTTTTCTCGGCCACTACGGCCGAGAATTCAGCTACCTTTACACGAGCATTCCTTCTTATGAGGACCAGTCCGTAGGCACGCCTTTTGCCGTGGCCGACTTCAACGGCACCGGAAATTGGGCTCTGGCCGCACTCACCACCAACTACACCGATTCTTCTGGCACACAGTTGATCTACTTCCTCAATGCTGGAAGAACCCCCAATATCAGCTTCGTTTACGGCCCTTCGCCGGCTGGCAATGGCACCTATCAAACCGGTCCCGTCGTTGGCAATTTCAATGGTGACCAAAAGCCCGACATTGCCATCAATAACAGCGCCTCGATTAACAGCGCAGCCACCACGCTCGCAGTCGGCCTGAACGCCAACAACGACGCGGGATTCTACGGCGAATGCAACTATCCATCGTCTGGCCAAGGCATCCATCTCTGCAGCCCAACCACCACCGGAACCAATCCAAACAATCCGATAATCTTTTCAGCTACGGCCAACTCCTTCGGCCAGCTTCGCAAGATGGAGGTTTGGGTCGACGGCGTCAAGCTCGGCGAAACCCATCAGATCTGGGGACAGAGCGCCTATTTCTACTTCCTTTATCCGAGCGTGTCGCCCGGAAATCACTCCGCAACCATTTACGCCGCCAACATCGACGACACGCTTCAACGCTACGATTTCACCTTCACCGCGGGGCCGAGTAATTCGCTGAGTGAAAGCAAGTAGGGTAGGATCGAGGATCAACAGAATAGGGAGATTTACCGAAACTTAACGCGATTCTTTTCGTCTGGTTGGTGAATCTCTCTATCTGGGGTGTCATTTTTTGACTCTTGAAGCTGCGTTCCTAGATAGACGTACGAGGCAATGAGAGAGCCGAATGGAATGAAGATCGGAAGGCGAGCCACGAACGTTGCGCTGTGGGAGCACAGGCTTCAATCAAATTCTGGTCACTCGATAAAAAGAGGAGATCCGCCATGCAAACCGACCGGCAATTGCGGCAACAGTTGGTCAAATCACTCAAAGGAGGCGATGCGCACGCCGACTTCGACTCAGCAACTGAGAATTTTCCGACGAGACTGCGCGGCAAAAGGCCTGAACACGCGGAGCATTCCCCCTGGGAAGTGTTGGAACACTTGCGCATCGCCCAATGGGATATCCTTGAGTTCTCGCGAAATCCACGTCATCAATCACCTGAATTTCCGGCCGGCTATTGGCCCGCCGCTCAGGCGCCTCCGGATGACGAGGCTTGGGACAAGAGCGTTGAAGCTTTTCGTAACGACCTTCAGGCACTGTGCGACTTGGTGAGCGATGAGTCAACCGATCTTTTCGCCAAAATTCCGCACGGCGATGGGCAAACAATCCTAAGAGAGGCATTAGTCGCCGCTGATCATTCTTCTTACCATTTAGGCCAATTGATTCTCCTGCGCCGCCTCCTGGGCGCATGGCAGTAACTCGACAGTTGTGACCAGCTTTCTGCTGTTAGGCCAAAGTTACTGTGTGGATTGTGACACTGGCAATGAGAGATAAGTTGTGCCGAGTCCTGTAAGCTGGCCAGATGCTCCAAGTAGGCTGGTGAAATGCGGGTCCGGGCTCAAACGCCCCGTGAACCAGGCATATCGGAAGACATCGGAGCGCCCTTCACAGGTTGCTACCATATCTGTCATCTGAGCTTCTTGTAGGGCGAGAGTGTCAATTTGCGAGCCGTCGTCCTGGCTGTGCCAGTTCGCAAACTCAGTTACCCAGATCGATTTTCCATATTTATCAAGGGCATCCAATTGGGCCGCGAGTCCATAGTCGTACCAATGGAACGCAAGGTAATCGACTTGCGGCAACTTATTTCCGTTTGCCGATTCATACGCAGCATAGAATGCATCAAGCCAAGTTACCGGATTTTCGTAGCTAGTCATTGTGCCCCATGTCATGGCCGGACCAACAATCTGGACTCCAGTTTGCGCAGCAACCGCCTCGTACTGTGGCCAAATCTGAGCGGCCTGCTGGGGTGTCAGATTGGACTGGCTGACAATGTTGGGCTCGTTCATAACCAAAATATACTTTATGCTGGGATTAGCCTTGAGATACGCTATTACAGCGCTGGCGTTGAAGTTTCCGTTCCAAAGCATTGGATAGAATTCCATTTGATAGGTGCTGGCATAATTCGCCGGCGCTGACGCATTCGGTGTCGGACTCCAGTTATACCACCAACTAACACCGGGAGAAAGGGCTGCGAAATCCGCCGGATCGGCGAGATCATATGCGATTCCGCGCTTGGCACTCTTGCTTGCTCCTGGTGTAGGTGTAGGTGTTGGTGTTCCACCCGAACCGGGTACCGCATTGGATACGATACCGTTGCAACTCGAAGCAGCCAGAGAGGCCGCAAGCAGAAAGAGTACAGATACGTAGTGGGTTTTCGCAACGAACCTTTCCATTTCGGCAAATCTCCCTTTATAGTTCAGAAGTTTCAACAAGAGAAATTCTGGATGAATTATAGCCGATCGAGTGCCTCGCAGCTCTTATACAAGTTGCCGAGTGTGAGTCCCAGGATTCGATCCTGAGCTTCGAAATTTCGCGGGACGCTGTCTAGATTACTAAAGCCGCTGATCTAATGAAGCGAAGCAACTTACGAAGTCACTGGGAAAGGACATCAAATTTATGTGCAACAGATATGCTGAAGATGTTTTATGAGGCCAGTTCGCCCGCGGGAAGAAACACTTCAAATATTGTCCCACTAGCACCTATGCGTACCGAGGTGCGAAAACGGATCGTCCCATGGTGTCTCATGACCAATGTTCTTGAAACCCACAATCCAAGCCCAGAGCCTTTAAGACCCTTTGTGGTAAAGAACGGGTCGAACAGGTTGTCCCGGATACTTTCAGGAATTCCTGGGCCACGATCATGGATTGTAATTCGTGCACCTCCGCAGCCTCTGCGATAAGTGGATCTGACTCGAACGTCGACGTTAGTACCACGGGGGGAGGCCTCTGCAGCGTTGCGGATTAGATTACTGAATATCTGGGACAATTGTCCTGGAAATCCGCAAACAGCCACTGGACACTGTCGTTTGCAAACGACGTGAATGCTGCGCATCGCCGCAGACCGCTCCAACATCGCAATAACATCTGCCACGAGTTCACCGACATCGATCCTGACCGCGACTTCGGAATCCCGTTGGAAGGCAAGGGATTGCTTTGTTATTCGCGCAATCCGCTCGAGTTCCCGATTCGCACTTAATAAGAATTCGCGAGTAGATTCAAGCGAAGGAGAAGTTCCCGCGAGATAGATCAGGTTAGTCAGGGCTTCAAGAGGATTGTTGATTTCGTGCGCGATCGCATTGGCCAACTTTCCAGTGGCCACGAGCCTTTCCGCCGTAATCAGGGCATATTCGGCGAGTTTGCGATCGGTAATATCATTCAAAATGAGGATTTTTTCTGTGCTCCCAGTTTGGACAGGGTTAACCGATAGCTGCACAGTTCTTTTGGCAATGGCAAACTCCGCGCTGTAATGCGTACCGTTGTGCCGTAATGGATCTCTCGTTCCTATCAGGCGTTCCAGGACCAATGCCGCATCTTCCCGGTCCCTGATTTGGACTTTCGAGGAGCAAATTTCCGAAAATGCGCCGTTCCATCGAATCAGGCGGCCGTCCGATCCAACCAGGGCCAAGCCTTCATGCAGAGCGTCGAACGTCGATTGCCATTCTTCCGCAGCCTTGCGAGTCTCCGTTTCCGCATGCCGCAGGCGGAGCAGCCCTCGCACCGTGGCTACCAAAATCATGCGATCGATAGGGTGCGTTAGATATCCATCTGCTCCGGCCTCAAGGGCACGAACACGGTCATCGTCGGAGACGAACGAGGCGGAGATCTGAAGTACCGAGATTGAAGCGGTCCTCGGATCGCGCTTGATTCTCCGGCAGACTTCGTAACCGGAAATGTCCGGTAAGTTCACATCGAGGATGATGACGTCGGGTAGCGTCTGCGCGATTTCCAGGGTTCCATAACCAGTGTCGATCTCGGCACAATCGTAGCCGGCGCCATCGAGGACACGCGATAAGACATACCGATTTTCTTCCCGGTCGTCGGCGACCAGGACACGTGACCGGTTCCTGTCAAGCACTGTGTTACCCAAGCGCAGCATCCGGAGCCAGTTCAATGGATCTGATCCAGTCCAAGAAGGGCTGCGCAGAAAGTCGCGTTGTAACGTCCTCCTTGCGGATAATTCTGGCATGCCAGGACTCCAACTGTGTCCTCTCAGTTTCCGAAAGAACCTTAGACGTATAGATCAGTACCGGCAGGCTTTTGGTTGCCACCTGCGAGCGCAATTGCCGCAAGATTTCGAATCCGCTGATGTCGGGCATGAGAAGGTCAAGAATTAAGGCGTCAGGCAATCTTTCGTTGAGCAATGACATGGCTTCGGTGCCGCTTGCGGCCTCGCGAATATCGAGCCAGGGCTGATCGAGAAGATCCCGAAGAATGTAACGCGCGACCTCATTGTCGTCGACCAGGAGAACCTGCCTTGTGCCGGAATTCGCAACAAGACGGCGAAGCTCGCGCATAAGGACATCGGGGTCCACCGGCTTCGGCAGAAATACGCTTCCGCCGCGGGCAATTGCCGCCTGCGATTCGTCTTGTACGCTGGTTACGATAATTGGTAATTCAGGCAGTTTTTCTCTCAGGCGGGTAATAAATCCCCAGGACTGATCGTCTCCGATATATACATCTGCAACGAACGCGGCCGGAGAATGCCGAGCGGTCCAAACCTCAGCCTGAGCTAAGGTAGATGCGAGGATCGGCTGAAATTCTGAGTGGCGAAGATACGATTCAAATAGGTGAGCGGTCTCATCGCTATCCTCCAGAATAAGGACTGGACTGCGATGAAAATCAGGCGCAGGCGGCATGGCCGCGTCCCCAGGCTCGGTTATCTCTCCGACATAGACAGCGGGCAGCCTTACGTAAAATGTTGAACCCCGGCCGAGTTCACTCTCTAGCCAGATCTTGCCGCCAAGCAGCATCGCGAGGTTTCGGCATAGAGGTAGACCGAGGCCGGTGCCGCGATAGCGTTCCTGAAGAGGGTTTTCAACCTGGCTGAATTCTCTGAATATCGTCTCGTGATGCTCCGCTGCAATACCTATGCCTGTATCAGATACAGTGAACTGAACATCTCGATCGCCCAGCATTTTGGCAGAGATGGTAACTTTTCCATTGGGAGTGAACTTGAGAGCATTGGAAATGAGGTTACGAAGTATCTGCGATACTTTTCCTTCATCGGTTCGGAGGGGCGACAACTCTGGCGCATCCTCGAATATGAGGTCAACGGAATTGTTGTCGGCCAATAATGGCTTCAACATACCTTTCAGTGCACTGAACAGCTCATGCACTTCGAAACGCTTTGGGCGAATCCGGATTTTGCCCGCTTCAACTTTTGCCAGATCAAGCAGATCGTTGACCATCTCCTGGAGGTCCCGAGCTGAGGATTCAATGTACCGGACTTGCTTAAACTGTTCGGCTGAGAGGTCACCGTCCATTCTGTCCATGAGAAGGCGAGCGAGCGAGACGATGGAGTTCAACGGCGTCCGGAATTCATGAGAGACGTTGGACAGGAATTTTGTTTTCAATTCAGAAGCACGGCGCAGATAATCGGCGCGCTCATCCAACTCGGCGTAGAGCGCAACCACGCCGCGGTTGGTGTCTTCGAGTTCCCGGTTCAGCAGCTCCAACTCTTCCTGGCGAGCGCGAAGTTCCTGGAGAGTCTTCAGTAATTCCTGGTTTTGTAGCTCAATTTCTTCATAAGGGCTATCGGGAGGACGCTCTTGCATCTTGCTGCTTAGTTCGCGGGCCGTGCGCAGCGTCCACGTGTCGCGGTGATGAGGAATGAGCTTCGCCATGCGGACGATCGTGCCGCTAGAAGAAGTCTCGATCTGAAACTCATCCATTAATCGCTTTGTCCCGATGATGCCCATCCCAAGACCGGTTGGGGATTTGTAACGGCCCCCAAGGATCTGATCGAGATTCGTAATACCGGTCCCCACATCGGAGACGGTTACTTCCAGACGCTGCGGCGCCTCAAGTTGCAGAGAAAACGTGACCTTGCCGTTGCGCGCATAGCGAAAGGCGTTGCGAGCAATTTCCGAGGTAGCCGTTGCGATCCTGATCTGGTCCTGATTATCCAGGCCTAATTCAGCAGCCACTTCTCGGGCACGTTGCCGCGTTTGAACGACATCGCGTTCCGTGAGGAGAGAGATATGAGTGATAGGAACGGACATTAATTACGCAGCCTTTACTACAACTACACTTGCATCATCGCGCTCGCGCCGGAAATCTCGAAGCAATGCACTGCCAATCACTGCCGGATGCCGTGAAAGAAGTCCGGGATACGGGGAAAGGTCCCATTTCGATTGAAGTCCATCGGAGTGCAAGACGAGCACAGCATCCGAGGGCCAATCAGATTTGAACTCATGAATCTTAGGTGCGCTCAAACCCAACGTTCCGTTGTGCGAAACGAGACTTCGTGATGTCCCTCCGCTAAGCACCACGCCAGATATGTTTCCCACGCCGGCATAGATTAGCCTATTGTCCTTGGGCCGAATTTCTGCAACGGCTGCAACTGCACCGCGGGTCTTGCGCAGCGCATCGTGCACGTAACTTAGTATTTCGCCCGGAGCCAGATTCACTCGTTGCTGAAAAGCTGCGATGGCTTCCTGTGCGGCTTCGGCTGCGAGAGAGCCATGACCGAGCCCATCAGCCACCAGCACCAAAGTACGACCTGGAGTTTGATGGCTAAACCAACCGTCCCCGCAGACTCGTTCACCGGGATACGGTACTACGATACCTGCAATTTGCGGCTTATCCGTTGATGCGGCTTTCCCTAACTCAATCAGGACGATGGTGCCAGTTTGACCGGTGAACACCTCTAGCTTGGTCGCCATTCTCTTCATGGCTCCCAAGCCTCCGCCCATCGTGCCGGCTGTTGAATAGCCATCGCTCATTGCATTTGCGATATTGGCGATTCCCGAGCCTCTGTCAATAGCTAAGATGCGCGCAAGTGGGCCATCGTTTGTAACGATGCCCGCAATAACCACCTGCCCACCGCCGCCATGGATCAAAGTGTTCCGAGAAGCCTCGGTGGCAAGCAGCGCGAACTCTCCTGATCGAGTCTCGTCGAGTTCCAGCCGCTGGGCCGCCCAAAGCGCTGCGCGCCTTACCTCGCCAACCGAGCTCTCATCAGTTACAGCCACCCATTGAGTAGAAGCTATCTCCACCGAACCACCGTGACCTTTGTCCCCTTACCTACTTCTGATTCGATGCTGAATTCATTGACGAGGCGTTTGCTGCCTCCAAGTCCGAGGCCCATTCCTGAGCCGCTCGTGAACCCGTCGCTGAGGGCCTGCTCAATGTCGGGTATACCGGGACCGGAATCCTCGAAGATCAGCCGGAGCCCAGTTCTTGCTCCGTTGGACAACTCTTCCATTGTCATTTCGCCGCCCTTGCCGTGATCTAACGCATTGCGAGCCAGTTCGCTTGCGGCGGTTACAAGTTTCGTCTGGTCTACGAGGCTAAAACGGAGCCCTATGGACCATTGCCTGACCTTCTGCCGGGCTAGGACGACATCGTTCGAGTTCTTGAGCGGCATTATTTCACGCTTGAGAACGTTCATCACCCAGTCCAGACTGCGTCGGGGAGGTTGCTCCAAAAAGCAGTTCCATTCCCGCTTCCACGCTCAATGCGGTACGAACACCGGGCAGCGACATACCTAACTCAACGAGAGTGATGGCTACAGCCGGCTGCATGCCGACAACCACAGTGTCCGCTCCCAATACCCGGGACATCGCGGCGATGTTAGCCAACATTCGTCCGATAAATGAGTCGACAATTTCGAGTGACGAAATATCAATGAGGACGCCGGTCGATCCCCATTCGGAGATGCGCTGGGTTACGTCATCCTGTAGTTGGAGGGCGAGTTTGTCGTGCATATCCACCTGAATTGTGATCAGGAGAAGCGAACCCATGCGGAGAACCGGAATCCGTTCCATTAGTCCTCCCGCTTTGCAAAGAGGCTACTTATCGGGCTTACCGGCGCTGAGGTCTCACGCACGACCTTTCGCCCGCTCCTTTGGAGTGCCAGAGCAAAAGCATCTGAGAGTTTAGCCTTGGTCACCACATCTTCAAGATTGATGCCTAAGTGCACGATTGTTTGAGCGATTTGCGGCCGAACCCCGCTAATGATGCACTCGGCTCCCATGAGCCGCGCAGCCGTGATGGTTTTCAGCAGATGCTGTGCCACCAGGGTGTCGACTGTAGGAACGCCCGTGATGTCGATAATGGCGAATTTGGAATTTGTCGCGACGACAGTCTGCAGCAAGCTCTCCATCACGACCTGGGTTCGCGCGCTGTCGAGTGTGCCGATAATTGGCAGAGCCAATATGCCGTCCCAAAGCTTTACAACGGGGGTAGAAAGCTCAAGCAGTTCTTGTTGCTGACGGGAAATAAGTTCCTCGCGGGCGGCCATAAATGCTTCGGTGGTGATGAGGGCCAGCCGATCAAGCATCTCTGTTGCAGTCCAGACCATGTCGAAGAGCTGATCTTGATTGCCTTTCACGTCGCGCCGTAAGGCTGCAAAAAGCGGTTGCTTGAGCGACAAGACAAACGTCGCTACCTCCGCGGGCGAGAATCCAAGACGAGCTCGAGATACAGAGATATCCTGCAAGAATTCACGGGCCGGGGTCCAGCCTGCGGCAGAAAGATCGGCCGGTCCACTGGTTTTTATGCCCGTTATGACGTTACTCAAAAGGACTCGGCATTGCTCTTGCAATTCGTCCTTGCCCATAAGATCAGCCCGCAGAGTGGACTTCGCCATATCTCGAATCCACTCTGCGCGGATCTTTTCTTCATTTTTGGATACAATTTCCGCTAACTCGTTCATCGCGATCTCCTACGAATGGGGATTAAATTTCAGTTTTGAATGGTTTGTGGCAATTCAATGGATAGGTTATGACAAATACCCAGATCCCCCTGGATAGATTGGATGCAGAGCCAGGGCTAAGTGGAATCAAGAATTTGCAAACAATCTCAGGAAGAAGACTTATCCATATTGGCCAATGCTTCCCGGAAGGCTTCTTTGCCCTCCCATTTGCCAACGAATGAATTCACCTTAAAAAGTGCGCACATGTCGCGCTGCTCATCCCCGAGCACAGACCAAACGATGACAGGAATCGCTGACAACCGAGGGGTGCGATGCCAAAATCTCAACAATTCGTAGCCGCTTTCATAGCCCAAATTCAGGTCCAGGACGATGCCCTCCGGAAGAGGAACTTCGCCGTCCAGCGCCCTTTCAAGGTATGCCCGGGCCCCACCTGCCGTGGTACGTGCTTCAATCTCTGCGATTCCGAGGGAACGAGCTGCGTCTGCTGCAAACTGAATGTCGCTTGGTTGATCCTCCACCAGCAATAAGCGCTTCATCGGGGAACCTCGTATCGTAAGTATTTTGCAGTGTAGACGATGGGTATCTCTTTGTAAAGGGACCTTTTAGCTGAATTTTTACATGCGGATGAGTGTAATTTTGTCGGGTTGTGCGGCACAAAATCTACGTTTATGGTCGGACGCCGGCGTCTCGTTGATGAGACTCCCAAGAAAGCTTTGCCGGATTGTGACAAGGCGCAACCATATATATAGCAAAACCAGAGTCGCTGTGTGCCGGAGGCTCGAAAATTACCAGGACACATCGACTCTGGTTTGCCTTAATCGAAATTCATCGATTTCACTGAACGTCGAGTGTTGTTACGCTATACGCGGGTAAGGTCAGCGTCAGCGACGAGCCACTGACCGCCATCGACCCAATGGACACGGGCGTTACCGGACTCCCAGCCGTGCTTTGTGCCGTAGCTGTGGTAGCCGTCATTTGATACATGTTGGCCGTACCTGACAGGCTGAGTCCACTGATCGCTGCGACCTGTGTCGTGTTTGCGCGATTGACAGCTATCATGACGACACGGCCAGGCGTTGTTGTGTCATTGCTTACGTACACCGTCACAGCGCCTGGGTTGCTCGAGGTTGTTTGCACCAATTGATTGCCGAAGTTTGAACCGGCACCGTCAAAGTTGCGATAGGCGCGAAAGCCCGCGAGTTCATAATCGTAGGTTCCGCTCGGCGGCCACATCATGCCTGCGAAGACACCCTGGCTGGCAAAAACGCCCAGTTCGTCGGCCTGCGCGACCGTTCCTGCGATGTTGTTGAATCCACCCGTTTCGTACTCGCTGATGGAAAGCTTGATCGAGGGGAATTCTGCATTGATTTTCGACTGCAGCCTGGGCAGGAACTCGATGGGCGCGCCTCCGAGGACCGAATTGACCCACGGATCGCTGTTGCCAGGATCGGTGAACGTCGGATCCCAGAGGTTGCGCGGCGCCTGCACGATCAGCTGCATATCCGCATCCGCCAAAGTCGCGGCGGTCAGGCTGGTCACACGAGTGCTGCTCGCATCGTAGTCTTCCGGATACCAGTGGAAGTCATAAACATCCACCAGTGGTTTTCCAAACGTCGCAGAAGCGGTGCTCAGGGCCTGGAAATATTCGTCGGTGAACCAGTTTTCGCCGGTTGGAGTAGTGCCGGTGACTCCATTTTGGAAGTTGTAAACGCCAAGGAAACCGTAATGCGACGGTCCAAAGATAAGCATGTTCGGGAACTGAGTCTTCAGAGCCTCGGTCATGGTCAGAGTCTTGGCAATATAGGCAGCTGGCGTAATTTCCGTCGGTCCCTGTATTTCCAGATGCGTTGAGTTCCAAAGATCCGGTTCATTGTCGAGGTCCACAAAAGCCGGTGTGGAGGTGGTGCCGCTAAAAAGACTTTTCGTGGTGGAAAGCTGATTCATTGCCCACACGAATTCGTCCGAGTAGACATTGCCAGTGTCCTCGCCACTGACCACAACAATGGGCGGCGTAGTCGTAAAGGGAGCAGAACTGACAGAACTCTTCTGATCGACGATTGTCTGGAACCTTGCCAGATCCGGCGCATTGGCTGTGGGCACAGGACCGGATTCATCCGCGGACACGAGTCCTTGCATTGGCACCGTGAAGAGAGTGGCTTGTCCTGCGGCAATGTTGGCATTGATCGATGGATACACTGCAAATCCTGGAACAGTACTGGCAGTCAGGAAATCATCGCTTTCGTACTCAAAGTCGCTGCCTGCGTTGGAGGCGTTCGTCGTCCAGTTATAGGCCGTCCAACGATTGCCGCCCATTCGATAGATGGTGACATCTGGGACGTTGGGAATCGATGCATTGCTGATTGCGTCGATTCCGTAGATCCAGGGCGAGATCGGCTGGGTTTGAGTTGGATTAACACTGATCGTAACATTTGCAGGTACAGCGCCGGGCTCAGCGAAGACCTGAGTTGAATCGGCACCGGTGCCGGCCGTGTTCACCGCCGCGACCACATAGTAATAAATCGTGCCGTTGGTCAGGCCGGTGTTAGTGAAGCTGGTTGTAGCCGAAGTGCCGACCGTCGTGTACGGTCCGCCGCTCGTGGTCGACCGTAGCACGTTGTAACTGGTGGCAGTCAAACTTGCTGTCCATGCAAGCGCGATCTGCTGATTTCCGGATGTGGCTGTCAGCCCGGTCGGCGCCAGCGGAGGCGCGCCACTCAGTGCGCCGCAGAGGGTTCCATTCACCGAAAATGCTGTTGGGACCGCGTTGCCGCCAACTAGATTTCCATTGAAGCCTATGCCGGTCACACTTCCGCCCGCGGGGACGGAGGCGTTATAGCTCTCATTGGTCACCGTGACCAACGCGCCGCTCTGTGTTTCAATCCCATTCCAAAGGGACTGGATGGTCTGTCCGTTGGCGAAGGTCCACTGTAACGTCCAGCTGGTCCAGGCCGTCGTTCCGGTGTTGTCGATGGTGATCGCCGCGCCGAAAGCGGTGGAACTCTGCGGCGTAATTGTGTAGACAACGTTGCACGCCATGCCTGCGCCAACAGGGCCGGTCACAGTAAGCGAGATAGTGGTGGATGCGGTGAGGGTGCCGGAGACGCCGGTGATGGTCACCATCGATGTTCCGGCAATGGCAGTGCTGCTGGCCGTGAACGTGACCACACTGGTTCCGGTGGTGGGGTTGGTGCCCAACGCGGCAGTAACTCCGCTCGGCAATCCAGCCAGTGCAAGAGTTACGCTGCCGGCGAACCCATTCAAGTCAGTCACTGCGATGGTATCTGTTCCGCTGCTGCCTGACGCTACAGAGAGACTAGCCGCAGCGGGCGCAATCGTGAAGCTCGGTGCGGCGGTCACGGTCAATGTAATGGGAATGCTATTGGTCAGCGTGCCGGAAGTTCCGGTGATAGTGACCGAGGACGTTCCGATAGAGGCGGTAGCGCTGGCCGCGAACGTGATTACGCTGGTCGTGGTGGCGGGGTTGACGGAGATCGACGTGACACTTATGCCGGTAGGTAGGCCACTGGCGCTAAGAGTTACTTGGCCGCTGAACGGGCTAATATCCGTTATCGAGATGGTGACACTGCAACTGCCGCCTTGAGGCATAGTGCAATTGGTTGGCGAGGAAGCAATCGTGAAACTGCCCGTGGACGAAACGACGGTGCCCATGATGGTGGTGCTAGAGGTGGTCGTGCCGGAGGTTCCGATGATGGTCGCCGGGAAGGTTCCAACTACAGCCGTGGCGCTGGCGGTGCATGTCAACACGCTAGTTGTGCTTGCCGGATTAGTGCCGATTGTGCAAGTCACACCGGAAGGCAGGCCCGAAATAGCAAGCGATACGTTGCCGGTGAATCCGCCTATATCTGTAATTATGATCGTGTCGGTTGTCGATCCGCCCTGAGTGATTGACAGCGGGGAGGCTAGCGAAATCGTGAAAGTGGGCGCGAGGTTGACGGTGAGGGCAATGGTGGTGCTTGCGGTCAGGCCCGCGGAGGTTCCAGTGATGGTCACATTGGAAGTGCCGGCGGTCGCGGTCGCGCTGGCGGTAAAGGTTACCACGCTGCTTCCGGTCGCGGGATTAGTGCCAAAGGTTGCGCTAACTCCGCTCGGCAATCCAGTTGCGGCGAGAGTTGCGCTGCCACTAAATGGGCTCACGTCTGTCACTGTAATAGTGTCGGTGGCGCTGCTGCCATCCGTAACAGCCAGTGTTGCGGCCGAGGGAGCCAGCTTGAAGCTGCCTACAGGTGCGCCGCAAGTAACACCATTGAGCATGAATGAAGTAGGTATCGCGTTAGTCGCATTGTTCCAGGTGCCGTTGAAGCCCATGCCGGTGAGGCTGCCGCCGGCGGGGATGCTGCCGTTGTAACT
>JBEKRS010000038.1:0-54837 GCA_049518535.1 Occallatibacter sp.
ACCCGCTGATGCAACCGCACCAGCTCGCCCTTCCAACCTTGTATCGATGCCTTCATCGCCTATACGGAGAGCCAGCCTGAGCATTTTTAGATTATCACTTGTAATTACAACTGTAGTATTAGTGGTGGAAGAGGCAAATGAAATGAACGCAAATGGCAAGCGCTCCATCGCTCCTCCTGCAATCTTGTTAATACAAGATTTGAGAGCCGAGCTGGCGAAGAAAATTGCCTGGTTCATTGGCACTTCAGAGAGTCAGATCACGGAAGTGCCCGGTCTGTTGCTAGTGCGCAGAGCTGCACCCACTGCGCCATGCTCGGGAACGTACACATCGAGCGTGATCGTCGTTGCACAGGGCAGCAAACGCGTCGACCTTGGCCAGACAAGTTTTACCTATGATCAGTCACGGTTCCTTTTAACCTCGATCGATTTGCCGATTGTCAGTCAAGTGGTCGAAGCGAGCGCGGCTAAGCCTCTTCTCGCTTTGGCGCTCAAACTGGAGATGCCGGTGATCCGCGAACTCATCGGCCGCGAAGAAGTCCAAGTACGCGGGGGGGCGCCTGACACGCCCGCAATGGTCACGGGCGAAGTCACTGCTGAACTGCTGAGCGCATGCTGCCGGTTAGTTGACCTGCTGGCCAGGCCGCAGGATATTCCTTTCCTGAGCGGCCTGATTCAACGCGAAATCATCTACCGGATTCTCTCCGGACCAGCGGGTGCCCGCCTCCGGGCTATTGCGACTACAGGAGATCAGAGCCATAGCACTGCAAGAGCGATCTCCTGGATCAGGGACAACTACGCGAAACCGGTCAGGGTGGACGATCTGGCCGAGATTGCAGGCATGGGCGTGTCGACCCTGCACCATCATTTCCGTGTGCTAACCCATATGAGCCCTCTTCAGTATCAGAAGCAGTTGCGGTTACAGGCAGCGCGAGGGCGAATGCTTGTCGATGGGATGGACGCGTCGACTGTAGCCTTTGAGGTTGGATACGAAAGCGTCAGTCAGTTCAATCGTGAGTACAGCCGCTTCTTTGGCCAACCGCCTATGCGTGACATCAAGGCTCTTCGAGAAGAAAAAGCTATGGAAATAAGCGCCGCCTGATTGGGTGTCATTCGACCCGTCAGAGAATCCTGTTGTCAACTCTTGACTCTAGGCCAATTCACTCATCGAGAATAGGTGTCGCTGCACAAGCAAAAATCGATTTCTCGCTAAGATTTTCTCGCGATTGAAAACTGCCAAGTTGGTCGAGGGTACGCGCGCTGGAACGACAACGATCTTGAGTGCATTACAAGTCTCATTTTATCTGACTTCGAGGCGACGAATGTATCGAGCCTCATGGTCAGCAATGACAGCGGAGCCGCCAGCCGCTAGGCGAACAGCTCGATTGCTTCCAGGCTGCTTCAGCGACGAGAATCTGGACTACAGTCTGTTCGAGGAGTCAACGCATCCTCCTTCAACACCATCGGTGCTTTCTCTCGAAGAGAGTTTACTGCAACCTTCGACCGCGCCGCGATGTTCCTGGTTCTGCCGTGCCAACCACCCGTTCGCACGCTGGTATGGCAAGGGTCGGCAGGTAACTGCCAACCCTATGCCGATCAAATCGCGAATGTTTACTTGCAGGAGAGCAGCATCTGCGCTCGGGACACCTCGAATGGGCGTTGATTCCCATAGCTCCATTACGTGTTTGGTCATCGCGAAATACGCGCGTTGTTATCCAAGACGTGGCTGTGGGTTACGAATGGCCTCGGCAAGAGCATCGAGAAAAGCCGCTCCGCGTGCTCCATCCGTGACTCGGTGGTCAACTGACAAGGTCAAATTCATGATGGGTCGAACCGTCGGCTTTCCATCGACAACAACGACTCGCTCCGCGATTCTTCCGACAGCGAGGATTGCCGCCTGGGGAGGCGTAATGATCGCGTTGAATGAGTCTATTCCATAGGTGCCAAGATTACTGATGGTGAATGTTCCGCTCGCTACGTCCGTCGCGTGCAGCCTGCCTGCACGAGCCCTAGCGGTCAATTCATGGCGCAGTTTCGCGATTGCGGCGAGGTTGAGCTTGTCTGCCTGGCGGATAACTGCAGTGACGGTACCATCATCAACTGCCATCGCGAGGGCAATGTTGATTTCATCGTTTGTCCGAATGGCCCCGTCGATCCAGCTTGCATTGATCTTCGGATGATTGGCCAGTGTCGCCGCTACCAGCTTCACCAGACCATCGGTGTGAGTATAGCGAACACCATGCTCCTGCTCGAAAGTTGAGACGCACAGCTCTCGAAAAGCAATAAGCTGTTCGGCATCGACATCGCGAGAGAGGAAGAAGTGCGGGACTGTCGTCCAGCTTTGTGTCGTGCGTTCAGCCATCAGCCGTGCGATGGTGCTGAGGCTGGTTGCCTTGATGGGGACAACGTTCTTCCGCGCCTCAATAGCAGCAAGAACTTCTTCCGCCGTAATTGTTCCCCCTGGGCCGCTAGAGTGTAAAGA
This sequence comes from Occallatibacter sp., assembly GCA_049518535.1. Taxonomy (GTDB): domain Bacteria; phylum Acidobacteriota; class Terriglobia; order Terriglobales; family Acidobacteriaceae; genus Telmatobacter. Next base: position 2,480 of record JBEKRS010000038.1, read on the forward strand.
GCTGGCGTCAATGCCGTGCTCGCGGAGGAGGCGGCGAGCCTTCGGCGAGATCATTGGTTCGGCTTGCTGCGCGACCATAACCTGCTTTTGTTCCAAGGGGCCGGTCAGTGTCGTCTCCACACTACTGCCGCGCACGGAATTCCCTGCGGAGACGGCCGCATCCGGAACTTTTTCTCCCGCTTCAAGGAGCCATGCAATCGTTTTGCCGACCGGAACATCCTCGCCCTCACTAGCCCGAACCCCGCTGAGCGTACCGGTTCCCTGCGATTCGACCTCCATGACAGCCTTGTCTGTTTCAATTTCCAGCAGCAGTTCGCCTTTAGCTACAGTCTCGCCCTCTTTTTTTAACCATCGAACGACCTTCCCGGTTTCCTGCGCCATTTCGAGTGCGGGCATTATGATCTCAATTGCCATCTTATTGGGAACTGGCAGACTGCCGCTGCGTACGTTCCGCTCCTCTCGTTCATCGAGCTACTTAGTTACTACGTCAACTGCCTGAACCATTGCCTTCACTTCACTGTTCGGTTCGGCCTCTGTATCGCGTGTGGCGGGCAGCGCTCCTCCTGTGGTGAAGTAGGGAGCACCAGCCACCAACAGTTTTTCCGCTGGGAAACGAGTGATCACTTCGTGGCCGGTTGCAGTGACGACGATCTCCTCTTCGATGCGTGCCGCGCTCCAGCCATCGGTCGAAGGCCAGAAGGTTTCCAGCGCAAAGACCATACCAGGCTTAATCTCCTGTGGATGCTCGAAGGAAACCAGGCGGCTGATAATCGGCTTCTCCCAAATAGCAAGACCAATTCCATGCCCGTATTGCAGCGCAAAAGCCGCTTCTTCATTCGGGAAACCGAAATCCTGCGCCTTCGGCCAAAGAGAGGCAATCTCCGCTGTTGTACGTCCAGGGCGAACAAGCTCGATTGCGGCGTCAAGGTAATCGCGGCAACGCTTATAGGCATCGACCATTGCAAATGAGCCAAAGCCTACCGCGAACGTCCGGTAGTAGCAGGTCCGGTATCCCATATAAGAGTGAAGAATGTCGAAGTACGCCGGATCGCCGGGCCGTAGGATACGGTCGGAGAAAACGTGCGGATGGGGATTGCAACGCTCGCCGGATATTGCATTCACGGCTTCCACATATTCCGATCCAAGGTCGTAAAGAACCTTGCTCACCAACCCAACAGCTTCGTTCTCGCGCATTCCTGGTTTCATCGCCCGGTAGAGCGAGTCGTATGCTGCATCCACCAGCGATGCCGATGTATTAAGAAGCGCTATTTCGTCTTGAGTTTTGATAAGTCTAATTTCGGACATAAGCTGCTGCCCATCTACGACGGTGATGCCTTCGCGCTGTAAGGCAAACAGCACAGGCAGTTCGACTATGTCGATTCCAACAGGCTCCTTATAAAGACCTCGCAATTCCAGCTCGACGCGAATCTTTTTCGCAACATCCTCAGCACGTCCCATGTCAGCGGACATGGTACCGCGCAACATCGAGATACCGGGTCGCGAGCGCTCACCCAACCAGGGGCAATGCAATTGATGGTGACGTGCAGCGGAACCGAAGTCCCAAAGTATCGGCTCGTCATTCTGCGGGAGCAATGTAAAGCGATTGGCTTTGTCTTGGGCCCAGGTGCCGATGTGCGTGGCAGTAATATAACGCACATTGTTCATGTCAAAGCAGAGCAGAGAACCCATCTCTGAGCTGGCCAGCAATGCCTTGGCACGTGCTAGGCGCTCAATCCGCAAGCGGTCGAAATCGACGCGCCGTTCCCAATCCACTGCCATCGTTCCATGGGTAGGTAATGCCACAACCTGCCTCCTCTGCCCTTGCTACTTCTTGCCTACTTTCAAGAACGGCCGCAAAGTTTGCGCGCCATTTCAAAAACTGTCTGGTCCGTCGGGACAGTTACATCTTCAAGCGGAGGTGAAAATGGGATTGGAACATGCATCGCGCCCATGCGTACTACGGGCGCGTCCAAGTCATAGAAGGCCCCAGCGGAAACAACCGAAGCTAACTCTGCTGTAACTCCGTAGCGCTCATAGCCTTCGTCGATCACGATAGCTCGGGAGGTTTTTTTGACAGATTCGACCAGCGTCTTTTCGTCCAGCGGCCAGGTCGTCCGCGGGTCGACGACCTCCGCGCTGATGCCGACCTCCTCGAGTAAGTCCGCCGCTGCAAGAGCCACCTGCACCATGCTGCTGGTAGCAATCAGGCTGATGTCGCCGCCTTCTCGCTTCACATCGGCCACTCCAAGTGGAATCACATACTCCTCACTTGGAACTGGACCGCGCAGTTTGTACATCATTTTGTCTTCAAAGAACACCACTGGATTCTGATCGCGTATCGCCGACTTCAACAAACCCTTAGCATCGTAGGGTGTAGAGGGGAGAATAACCTTTAATCCAGGAACGTGACTGAACCATGCATGCAGCGATTGCGAGTGTTGCGCACCGGATCTACGGGTTGCGCCCAGTGTCGTTCTCATGACCATCGGCACTTTCCACCTTCCTCCAGACATATAGTGAACCTTCGCTGCCTGATTCACCATCTGATCCATAGTCAGAGTGACAAAGTCGCCGAACATAATATCCACGATAGGTCGCAGGCCTGTCATAGCAGCGCCCACGGCTAGTCCCGTAAAGCCGGCCTCGGAGATTGGTGTATCGATAATACGCCCAGTGCCAAACTCCTCCACTAGGCCAGAGAGCACTTTGAACGGCGTTCCCGCTTCAGCCACATCTTCACCGAAGAGGCATACCGTCGAGTCGCGCCGCATTTCTTCCGCGATGGCCTCTTTGACCGCCTGCGCAAAAGTCAAGTCGCGTACTTCAGTTAGCGGCATAGACATCCTCTTGGGCCTTTTCCGGGCTTGGGTAAGAGGCGTTCAAGGCAAACTCGGCTGCGGTTACAACCTCTTCTTTCACCAAGGCTTCGATCGTCTGCAGGTCCGCCGAATCCGTTACCTCTTTTTCAATCAATTGCTTTGCAAAGATCTTGATTGGATCACGCTCCCCAAGCCATAATTGCTCTTCCGTTTTGGAGCGGTAATAAGTCCGATTGATGTCACCCACATGATGTCCGCCGTAACGGTAAGTTTCGCAAACCAGAAAAGCCGGGCCTCCACCACTGCGCGCACGCTCCACCAGCCGCGACGCCGCAAAGTAGACCGCGCGCACTTGCTGCCCATTGACGCTTTCGGCATGTACGCCAAATGCGTTTGCGCGAGCTAGAATATCGCCGGCCGTCGTCTCCGTGTAGTGGGTGTATTCAGAGTAGAGATTGTTTTCGCAGACATACACGACCGGCAGCTTCCATAACTGTGCCATGTTCAGTTCTTCATAAAGCAAGCCCTGGCCCAGAGCGCCTTCCCCAAAGAAGCACACCGCGACTCTTCCTTGACCCAAATATTTCGAGGAGAACGCCGCGCCTGTGGCGATGCCGATGCTGCCGCCCACAATCGCATTCGCGCCAAGATTGCCGGTATCAGGGTCGGCGATGTGCATTGACCCTCCTTTACCCTTGCAGTAGCCTGTCTCTTTGCCCAGTAACTCAGCAAACATGCGGTCCATCGATGCGCCCTTCGCAAGACAGTGCCCGTGTCCGCGATGCGTGCTGGTGATGTAATCCTCTCTACCGAGCGCCTCGCAGATACCTACTGCAACGGCCTCCTGTCCAGCATAGGAGTGAGCGAGACCTGGCATGAGCGCGCGCATGTAAAACTCGTTCACCTGCGTCTCGAACGCGCGAATGGCGATCATCTGGCGATAAAAATGAAGTAATCGGCTCTTATCCAGAGCGGTGCGCGAATTGCCAGTTATAGTTGAAGCTGTCATCGTCTAATTCCCGACATTTGGGCAAGAACATCGAACATGACTGCGAAGTCTTCCTTGGCCAGTCCCATACCACGCGCGGCAGTTAGTATCTCGTTACTGATCGCGGTTGATGGCAACGGAACATTAAGTGCGCGGCCCATATCCATAGCAAGCAGCATGTCCTTTTGCATCATGTTTACGTCAAACCACGCTTCGGCAGGAAGCTGAAGAACAAAGGGTCCGCGATACTGAACCATTGGGGATGCAATGGCGCTATGAGTGAGAACGTCCACAGCGACTTCTCGCGATATACCGGCCTTCTCAGCCAGCAAGACCCCTTCTGAAAATGCGAGCATCTGCACAGCGAGACTTAGATTGGTAGCTATCTTCAATACGAGCGCCAGTCCGTTATCTCCAACATAGGTCACTTTCGGGCCAATATCTTCCAGAATCGATTTCACCTTGTCAAAGGTCTTACGCCGGCCTCCAACCATCACGGAGAGTTGGCCTTTTTGTAAAGTAATCACACTGCCTGATACCGGAGAGTCGATCATGTCGGCGCCCTTCTCGCGGACCTTCTCTGCCAACGCGCGGCTTACCTCGGGACTTACCGTACTAATGTCGATGTGAATGTGCCCCGGCTTCAATCCAGCAAGCAATCCATCCTCACCGTTAGTTATTGCACTTAGCGCCGCGCTGTTCGTGACCATGGTGAAAGTCACATCGGTAGCTTCTGCCACGGCGCGGGGAGTCTCTGCCCAGCTCATCCCACGTTCGATCAGTCTCTCTGCCTTTGATCGCGTGCGATTGTATCCAGTGACTTCATGGCCCTTCTGCAAGAGGCGGATCACCATCTCGCTTCCCATTACACCTAGACCTATGAACCCAAGCCTAGCCATCTTCCGCCTTCCTCCTGATTACCTCAATGAGCGGCCGCGCTTGAATGCGATTTGTCCATGGCCGATGCGACAATCGAATCCTCCCGCACTTGTTGCAAGTGAGCTCGCATCGAGTTGCGCGCGAGCGAAGGGTTGCGCTTCTCTATGGCCTTCAGAATCTTCTTGTGATGTTCTTGCCCTCGCACAGGTCCACCCCCCGTAGAGAAGATTCGCATTCTCTGCTCGCGAAGAAGCTCAACAATGGAATCGAGCAGCGAAAGGACAATCGGATTGCCCGCCGCTTCTGCGAGCGCCAGATGAAAGTCCAAGTCAGCTTCGATGAACGCCTCTGGTTTGGTTATGTTCCGGTCCATTATCGCAATTGCATCTCGCATAGAGACGAGATGCTGCTCCTCTACGCGTAGCGCAGCCAGAGCGGATATTTCCGGCTCGAATATCTCTCTCAACTCAACTAGCTGGGTCGAGCCTTCCGGCTGGCCAATCTTGATCATCCGGTCAAGAGACTGCCGGATGACTCGCGACGTGCCATCTGTAACAAACGTGCCGCGGCCTGTATAGGCTTCAACCAAACCTTTTTCACTCAGAGCCCTAACTGCTTCACGAACGGCGGTGCGGCTCACTGCAAAGCGCGTCGCCAATTCTCGCTCCGAAGGCAATTGCTCGCCCGCTTTGAGGGCTCCGCTAAGAATGGAATCCTCAATCTGCTGGACGATTTGTTCATATAACCTAAAAGTGCGAACCGCTTTATACATATCTCCCCCTCTCAGCATCCCAGGTCCATGTCGTTCAACGGCCGGACAATCATACTGGGGAGTTGTATGTGTCAACGAGCCCGCGGACATTGGGAACCGTATCGAGCAGTCATACCACTGGCCCACACAACTAGTCAAGACGAACCTCCTACCGAATCCAGACAGTCTTTGTGTTCACAAATTCCCGGATCCCATGGATGCCAAGTTCACGGCCAAAGCCAGACATTTTTATGCCTCCGAAGGGGACGCGGGGATCCGAAGCGACAATGCTGTTGATGAAGACCATGCCGGCATCCAGTTCGTTGACAAACCTCTCCTGCTCCGCTGCGTCTTCGGTCCATGCGCTCGAGCCCAGCCCGAATCGTACGTCGTTTGCGATGCGGATTGCCTGATCGATGTCGACCGCGCGGAACAAAGAGGCGACTGGGCCGAAGAACTCTTCACTATAGGCTGGCGAATCCTTGGGAATGTCGGTAAGTACCGTTGGCGCATAGAAGAATCCAGACCGGTCGAGCATTTCTGCACCCGTAAGAACGCGCCCTCCCGCTTCGACCGTCTTACAAACGTCAGCATGAAGCGACCGAACTGCGCTTGCGGAAGCCAAGGGTCCAATGTCTGTTTTTTCGTCGAGCGGGTCGCCGATAGACAACGCATTCATGGCGGCAACGAATCTTCGCTCAAACTGGTCGGCAATCTCCTCGGCGACAATGAAACGCTTGGCCGCAATGCAGGACTGGCCGTTGTTTAAGACGCGAGCCCGCACCCCGGCTTTGACAGCCTCGTCGAGATTCGCGCTAGCCATTACGATGAATGGATCGCTGCCACCTAGCTCCAGTACAACCTTCTTAACACGTTTTGCCGCCCCAGCTGCGACTTTTATGCCCGCGTCTTCGCTTCCAGTAATGGTAGCGGCCGCTATCCGCGGATCGCCAAGAACCCTGTCCACCTGACCGGATCCGATCAAGAGGGTTTGGAATGCGCCTTCTGGAAACCCAGCCTCAAGATATATTCTTTCGATCTCCAATGCGCATTGGGGCACATTTGAAGCGTGCTTGAGAAGACCGACATTACCCGCCATAAGGCAGGGCGCAAGAAAACGAATCACCTGCCAGAAAGGATAATTCCACGGCATAATGGCGAGCACCGGGCCAAGAGGCAAATAGCGTACGAAGCTCTTGGTTGCATTCGCATCCAAAGTTTCGTCAGCCAGGAATTTCTCTGCATTCTGGGCGTAGTAGCGGCACACCAAAACGCACTTTTCGATCTCCTGGACCGCGGTGATAAGCGGTTTTCCCATCTCAGTGGTGATCAGCCGTGCAAGCTGCAACTTGTCGCGCTCAAGGATTTCGGCGGCGCAAAGCATGAGACGGGCCCTGTCTGCGAATGCCGTTTTCCGATACCTCTGGAACGCCGCAGCTGCAAGACCCAGCTTACGTTCGACCTGCTCTGGGGAAAGCGGCTCAAATTCCTGAAGCATCTCGCCGGTATACGGGTTGATCGTTGCTATCGGCATGCAAATCTCAATCGGACGAAGAGAGTTTCTCGTCGGTCCGTCACCTTGGTATGCCACTCTACCGCTGAACCATCGTGACCGTCAATAGGAGATTAAATTAACAAAATCATTGACAATATTCTGTGTGGAGTGGTATTGCTGTCAGACCAGATAGACGAATTCCGCTCTTGGAGGTCGCCAAGTGTGCACGTCAATCGCTAGAATCCCCCTCTCTAGCCTGCTAGGACTGTTCCTTTTCCCCACAATTCTGCTATGCCAGAGCGATACCGGACGCATTTTAGGCAGTGTGACTGATCCGTTGGGAGCTTTGGTCTCTGGAGCCACGGTGCAGGTCATCGACCTCGAGCGTGGCACGACCCGAACCCTAACGACAGATACGGCGGGCCAATATGTAGCACCTGAGCTGATGCCCGGCTTTTACAAAGTGCGGGTCGAGGCAAATGGTTTCAAATCCGCCGAGCAACAGAACGTTCAGATTGAGGTTGCCAAAGATGTTCGAGTCGATTTTGCCTTACAGCCAGGGCAGGTATCGGAAACGATTGTTGTTGCCGAGACGCCGCCGCTTCTGGACGTAACTTCATCGAGTCTTGGCGGCACCCTCGAAACGGCGGAGATCAATGAACTGCCTCTTAACGGACGAAACTACGAAAACCTGCTGCAGTTGCGCCCAGGAATCGTGCGATATCCCGGCGGCGGCTTTTCAACGACCAGCACTAACGGTACGCGTGCCGAAGATAACGCCTACATCGTCGAAGGTTTGTTTAATAGCGAGCCATTCTCTGGCCAAAGCATCATCAATGGCGCCGGCATTGCGGGAGATTCCGCGACCATCCTACCTGTGGATGCGATTCAGGAATTCAATCTGATCGAAAACCCGCCGGCTGAGTACGGGTGGAAGCCCGGTGCGATTGTCAACGTCGCCTTGAAGTCGGGAACTAATTCGATTCATGGCACAGCCTATGGGTTTGGCCGGGATACCCCGCTGGATGCCCGGAACTATTTCAACCAAACTTCCCAGGGTCCGAAGAATCCCAGAACCATGGAGCAATATGGAGGAACTGTCGGTGGCCCGATCAAGCGAGACAATCTCTTCTACTTTGGCGCGTATGAAGGACAGCGTTACCAGGTAACTAGCATTAGTCAACTCTCGACTCCCGCGACTGTCTCGCTGCCGGGAGATGCCAATCCCACGCTGGACAGTGTTCCCGACGCGATTAGTGCTTTGGTCAACGCAAGTATCCCTGTAAGCGTACCTAGTCTGAAGATCGGGGGGTGTACCCTTGGCCCGCCGGTATCTTGCGATGGCTCCGGTTTCCCGACCAATGCCGGGACAAACCCAAATGGACCTACAACAATCGACTTCGGCCTACCGAATACTGTCTCTTCGGACAATGCAGTAGCCAAGATCGACTATCACTTCAGCGCTAATAACTCAATCAGCGGAGTCTATTTCTTCGGCAATAACAACGGCACGGTTTCGGACGCAAGCGAGTTGCAGGCAAAGTGGCTCACGCAAATTCATACAAGAGCTCAGGTCTTGGGAGTCAACTGGACCTGGATTCCCTCGTCGCAATGGGTAAATGAAGCTAGATTTGGCTACAATAGACTCTATCAGCCAACCTTCACAAACGACCACAACGATCCTGCCACAACCTATGGACTGAACACTGGCGTGACTAACCCGTTGTATGGAGGTCTGCCACGGATCAATATCTCCGACTATTACGTCTTCCCTCAGGAACTTGGCGGCTTTAACTGGCCAAAGGTTCAAGGGCCGGACGAGAGATATCAGTTCATCGACCACGCTTCCGTAATTGTCGGCAAACATGCTGTGAAATTCGGCGGCGAGTTTCATCGTGATAGCTTTAGTGGCGGAGCGTACGGGGGAGTGCGTGGCCGAATTAAATTCGGTTTCGGAAACGACGATCCCACGCTTGCAGCCATCCCATCGGCAAACCCCAATACTCTCTCATTGTTGGACTTTCTTGCCGGATATCCAGCATCCGGAAGTCAACTCGTCGGAGACCCTACACGTCACATTTCGAACTATGGCGTCGCGGCCTTTGTCCAGGACGATTGGCGGGCCGTCAAGAATCTGACCGTCAATTTAGGTTTGCGCTATGAAATCAACACCGTTGTAAAAGAGGAAAACAATTTGCTGGGGAACTTTGACCCTACGGTAGGGCTGGAGCAGGTAGGACAGGGAATTAGTGCGCCCTATGACGGCGACCACACAAATTTCGCACCTCGTGTTGGTTTCGCTTGGGATTTACGGGGACAAGGAAAAACTGTTCTCCGCGCCGGCGGCGGTCTCGTCTACGAAATGGTGAACTGGGAGGCATTCCTCGCGTTCAATAATTCCTTAGGCATCAGCACCATTCCCACAGGCGCTCTGGGCGTAGGACCAGGTGGCTCTCCAGGTACTGGCTCAATCGCTACCGGCACCATCAACTTCTCGGGATCAAATCTGAACTGGGATGCTGGATACAATGGCGGCCCAGCTACCGTATTTCCCACTGGTACGATCGACTGTGGCGCAAACCCTTGCAGCATTTTGGGAATGGTGAAGAACTTTCGTACACCAATGGTCTATAACTGGACGCTGAATTTCCAGCATTCATTCAACCAGGAGCTTTCACTTGAAGTCGCATACGTTGGTGTGCATGGATCGAAGCTGGTTGGGATCCATGACATCAACCAGAATGTGCCATCGCTCGACATTCTGGCGAATGAACAGTCCGGCCGCCCCTTCAATGCGAAGTTTCCGTTTCTAAGCTTCATCTATCAGATGGGGAATATCTACCAATCGAACTATAACGGCCTGCAATCGACGCTTACGGCAAGAAACCTCCACCATTTGACGCTGGTCGCCGGCTACACTTACTCTCATGCTCTGGATGACGTGGGAGCTAACTGGGATTTCGGTGCGGGGCTCGGAATTCCGCAGGACAGTTACAATCCAGGGCGCGAATATGCGAGCAGCGACTTTGATATGCGCAACCGGCTCACGTTCTCCGCTACCTATGCCATTCCCGGAAAACGATCCTTTGCGCAAATGCTATCCGGCTGGGAAGCGGTCTCAATTGTGAGTTTGTATGGCGCACAGCCCTGGGGACCGATGGATACAGGAAACGACCTTAGTCAGACTGGAGAAGCGACGGATCGCTGGGATTTCTTCGGCAACCCACATGACTTTAAATCGGGCGCGAATCCGACGCCATACTTTCTTCCGGGCACTCCGCCCGCCAATGACCCCAACGGTTCGACAGATCCCGCCTACGCGATCAACCAGTCATTGTGTACTGATCATGCGCGATCACAGGGATCTTTGCTGTCCGCAGGCTGCTACAAAGCTAACAATTCGGTGATGACTCCGCCTGCCTTAGGGACCTTCGGCACCATGGGACGCAATCTCTTCCGCGATGCAGGATTCAACAATGTGGATTTCTCTGTCGACAAGAGCTGGAAGTTCCATGACAGTTATACTGTCCAGTTTCGTTCTGAGTTCTTCAACATTATCAATCACCCCAACTTTGCCAATCCATACGGCGGTCAAAACGGCTGGGCCCACAACGATCCATCTGTGCCAGGAAATGGTGGCTTCGGCTGCGGATGCGCAACACCGGACGTAGCCGCATCCAATCCGGTAATTGGTTCAGGCGGAAGTCGTGCAATTCAGCTCGGTATGAAGGCCATCTTTTGATGTCGATTCTAGCCGATCATAAGTGGAGACGCGGCTTTTGTGCTTGCGCCTCCACCTCTTGCAGCGGTCGCCAGCACACTGGAGCTGAGGATGAACTACGCGATTTCCGTGCAGTCTAAGTGTTTATTATTTGCATTCGTGATGTTTGCTTCAGTCATTGCTACTGCGCAGGAGCATAAGGAACGAACACTAGATGAGGTCAAAGTCGAGGCCTTGCATCGCGCCGAGGTAGGTGGATATCCACTGATCGGCCTTGCCCCGGACGATGTGCGCGAGGCATTCAAGTCCATTCATACCTCGGCCAAAGATGAGTGGGCAGCTGGCTTTATGCGAGTCGCAGACCACTATATGGCAGAAGGGAAAGAGTTGGAAGCTACGGACCGCGCTAAGGCGGATGCCGACTACATACGTGCGTGGCGGCTCTATTCCTTTGGTCGCTGGCCAGTTCCTACTTCACCAGGGAAGAAACAGGCCTATGCAAAAGCTATTGATGCCTATCTTACACATACGCGATTCCTCGATCCTCCGCTAGAGGTTGTACACATTCCCTTCGAAGGCTCCGAGATTATAGGTTATTTGCGGCTGCCAAAAGACGCTAAGAAACCTGTACCGCTAGTGATTGCAGTAAATGGATTAGATAGCCGTAAAGAAGACCTCTCGGAGAGCTTCAGCGCGATCCTTCCGTATGGCATCGGCTACCTCGCCATCGATGGACCTGGCACTGGTCAATCGCCGATTAAGGCTACTCCCACTGCGGATCGAATGTTTTCTAAAGTGCTTGATTACCTACAGACGAGACCGGAAATCGATAGTACAAAGATCGGAATGCATGGTGTCAGTTGGGGCGCGTATTGGGGCACAAAGATGTCAGTACTCGAACGAAACCGCCTAAAGTGCGTAAGCGTTCAATCACCTCCTACGGATCTATTCTTTCAAAAGGAGTTTCTAGTTAACTCCCTCCTGGGAAATCGCGAATATCTGTTCGATCAAGTACCGGCACTTATGTCCATTTTGGATAATGTGACGACGCTCGATCAAGTCGCAGATGTATTTTCAAAAATGTCGTTGGTAAACCAACATATTCTAGGCAAGCCCACGACACCGATGCTGATTCTCGCGGGAACTAAAGATACACAAGTGCCAATCTCCGATATCTATGAACTTTTGAACAGTGGCGACGTTCCAAAGGAAGCATGGATCAATCCGGCGGGCGGTCATCTGGGAAGGCAGGTCGGAGTCTGGCCAGACCCGCGCATCTTCAAGCAGGTAATTATCCCGTGGCTTGCGCACAACCTTGTTGCTGAGCCGATGGGAACAAAGTAAATGAGATATGAAATAAGTGGTCGATTCAGCATTTGCTACCAAAAAATGACGATAAAGGCTGTGAACCGTTGGCCCACAAGTGCGTCGCGGAATCGCCATGGCCTTCGGAGGATCGGGCATTCCTCGCATCGTATCTTCTTTGGCGATCCGTTCAACCGGGTATCGCTTATTGGCCCACTCCCCACCGAAATTGTTAGCCAGATAGAACACTCATGGCGAGTTTATCGCAACTGGCCCAGGCTGCCGTTTTGTCCTTGCGGTGGTCGCAAGTCCTGAAATTACGATCACTGCGAGCGCCACGGGAGAAGCGGTAACGCCGGCTGCATGCTTTCGAGTGTGCCATGCCAGCAAGCCTGGAGCATAAGTTGTATCGCCCAGGTAGTTAATGTTGACGCTTGCCGTGTTATCGCTTCGAATCTGTTCCAGTCAAAGGTGCTGCGGCCTGTTTTAATCCAAGTGCGAGATCTTGGATGGAATGGCCGGTGATCGAGTTGGTCACTCCAAATCGGTCATTACCGAATAAGTTGTATCTTAGTTGTCTCACCTCTGGGTTAACAGCTGGGGGCTTGTGAACGGCGCTTGTGATCGAGCGCAAAATCGCCAGTACTTCCCCCCTTTCGTAGATTCTGTCGATCTTAAGGCCCTTTTTGTTCTCCACACGCGTGCTTCTCTTTATGCTCAAGAAGCCTGTGACGGGCGAAGGATCAAACGCATAAACTTTGGCGACGCGTGGCACGCCGGTACAGTTTGCTGGTAGAGAATACGCAAACTCCTCTGCTAGGCCGCCGCCGAGAGAGTGTCCGGTCGAGTAAAGCGACGCTTTCTCGAGAAACTCCCAGCCCGGAGTTTTTCTCTGCCTTGCGAACGCATCAGCGAATTCCCTGCCGAACTCACCCGCGACCAAGCTGTATTCATCGTGCTGGAAGGGGTTGAACCAGTGAAGATTCGACTTCCAATCTTTCCAGCTAGAAAACACCGTGCCACCGAACGCTACGACAACACTGCCCTCCGACCGATTGGACCATACCTCGGCGCGCAAATGGACCGCGTCCATTTGCGCTTGTAGATTCGTCTGCGGAAAGGTAGTCCACATGCTCCAGCCCATACTCGAAAGAAGTTTATTGGCGTCGATGAGAGAATCTTCCCTATCCGGCTTGTTCTTTTTAATATCTCCGTACGCGGCTAGACTCAGCAGTGCGTAGTCTAAGTCGATCTGGGCTTCAGGCTGAGCCGATTGAGGGCGACCCAGGAATCGGCATCCTGGCCGCCGGATGACAACTGAGTCTGGCTTCTGTCGAAAAGCCGGTCTACTCATTACGACGGCCGAAATCACAAGGACGATCGAGAATAGCGCAATCCAAATCACATATCTCGTTGCCATGGCGGTTTCACTCCCTGGGGCCCCAATGTTTGTTATATCTTTGCACAAACATGTTGATTCAAAGTCTCCTCTTTCGCAAGGCATTTGAGTGCGGGTTCCTGAGATTTGCGTCGTCTCTTGTGCAACGAGTTTTTGAGAGTCAAGGTTGAATAATCGCGCTTCTCGCTACTCGAATTACTCTGTGTGTTGACATTAGTCGTGATAAATCGCGATAGGTAACGCAGCAATGGTGACGCCGCGCGCCGCAAGACCGAGATTGAGTCGAAGCATAGCGGTTTCCTGCTGAACGCCGAAGTAGGTCGCGCATTGTAGCGCGGGTTAGTTATCCTCGCTGTCCGGAAGCACGTCATCGAAGGTGATGTTCTGACAACTGCTGGACGGAGTGAGCGGCAAGCTATCCATGCTGGAACTCATGCCAACCGGGTAAGGCGAGCTGCTCAGCGTGGAGATACAGTGAAGCTTTATCTTATGAAACTCCAGCACTGGCTCAGATCCAAAGTCGCTCATTGAAGCCGCCTTCCGTATAGTCCAGCGAGCCGTAGCCGTGCTGGCCATCGCATTATCATTTTGCAGGATACGATCGGCCGTGAAGCGCAGGCTGTAGGCGATGTCGGTTGCCGTGGGAACAATAACCGCGCTGAGCACGGCGTTGCTGGAGTGATACTCGCGCGCAGCGGAAAGAGGAATTCCAACTAGCGTGCCAATATAAGGAATCTCCACAAAGGGCGGCAATAGGGGAAGTTTATCGCGCCCCTTGTTGACAATAGCAGTGAGTGAAGAAATATCGAAGAGGCGGATCGAGTCGATACGCACGTGAGTGGTGACATCGTGCTGGGAAACATCGGACACATCGGCCGCGCTTCCCGCGCCGCCAGTCGGTCCGGGATTCCAGTAGGTGGGCGCTCCGCTCTGGTCTGCATTCAACTGCACGTCCATTTCCGCCGCCTCAGCTCCGAGAAGGCTGCGAGGCTTGACCACCAGATTCAGCTGGCGTCCGACGTTGAGCGATGTGGACTGGTAGGCAGCTAGCGCGCCAACGAGCACCTGCGCTTGGTTGAAGGAGAGATTGGATAGCAATCCGGTAAGCGGATTGGGTGCGCCCGTGGTCGTGTTGGCGCCGCTGGGGTTCGCTCCTGTGACGCTCGATAACAGTTGCGAGACGCTCGGAGCTTTACTTACGTTCAGGTAACTTTGCGTCCCAGTGCTTACGCTGGCTACATCACCTGATGTGCTCTGGACAGTGATGAGGCCGTCATTGAGAAAGGTATTTTTGTTGCGCGTTAGCTTCAGCGTGTTGACACCGACAACGAACTCCGCACGCATGTAGGTCTGATACGCCTGCAAGTCCTCGTTGAAGGCGTGGATGTATGGTGCCAGCGCCGAATCGAGCGTCTGCGCACTGGCCGTTAGATCGTAGGGTGCGAATTCGTGAGGAAACTCCTGGCTCATTTTGTAGTTGAAAAGAAAATCAGCCAGAGCGGCGCGAGCTACGCCGACCGTGGGAACCGACATATCGTTGAATGTGACCGGAGCCCATTTACTCTGCGAAAGCATATCGGATGAATGAGAGCCTGCAAGCTGCATGGCGATGCGGAAGCATTCCAGCGGCAGACGCTGGTGCGCAGCGCTCGCGGACCCTTGGGAGGCCCGCTTGTAAAGAATTTGTTCATCGAGTTGCTGACAACTGCATGGAGTCCATCGTTGATCCTCGTCCAGCCATAGATTCTTTTTGATTTCTTTTAACGCATCTTCTGGAAGTTCGCAATGGCCTACCTCGCCTGCACCGCATGGGTTGCTCGGCTGAGCGTATGTGAAAGGCACCGAGTCGTTCTCGATGGCATTGATGGCTTGGGAGGCGGCGCTGCCTGGATCGTTCGCCGCTAAAAGCGTCAGTAGCATGTCTGTCAGGCGTGGTTGCGCGGGGCGGAAGATCATTGGGTAGCCAAGGCAGTACTGACGCGGCGGGCAGACGCCTCGTTTGATGTCTAGCGCATTAAGGATTGATTGTGCGTTTGATGCCGCGTTTGTTGACGTGGTGGCTGTTAAAAGAATGCCTGATGGATCGGCCACAGTGCGAAGTGTGATGTAGTTATAAAGCGGATCGTCAAAGAAGCCCGGCTGCGAAGAAAGCTCCACCAATTTGCTCCAGCCGATATAAAGCGAAAGCTGGATGGTGTCATTGTAGGAGTTAACAATCTGATGCAGAAATGTAGTCAGCTTACCGGAGTCATCGGCGCGGCTGGTGGAGTTCTGAATCATCCATGCATTCACCAGCACCTGAGGTTGGGGAAGGTCAAGCAGCGCTAAAGCACGCTTCTTCTCCGTGATCCATGCGTCGTCGCCCGGCGTAGCGCCGCTAAAAAGCAGATCGCGTCCATTGACGGAAAAGGCCGGCGCCGATGCGGGCGGTGTGGGCGCTGTGGGCGTGGCGCTGATGGTGGGCGCGGCAGGCGGGATTGCGGGCTGAGTTGTGCTGATTGTAGTCGTGGTTACGGGACCCGGGGTTGTCGTGCTGTTCGCCTGCGCTGTCGCAGCGCCGGAGCCGGCTGTCGTTGCGGTAGAGATGGTAACAGTCTGCCCGCTCGAACCACCGGAACTGCTGCCGGGGATACTGCTCGCAGGCGTGCTGCTTGGACTCGACGAAGCGGCGGGTGCAGCGCTACCCGTACTGCCAGCGGAACCCGTGCCTGCGCTCGTGCCTGCACCGGAGCCAGCACTGGCCCCCGTTCCGGTTCCCGTCGTTGTTGCCGCAAGCGGCGTGATACCCAGCGCCGCGTCGCCGGAGGCCGCATAAGGGACGGCGGTCGCACCGAGCGCATCGCCTGACGCAGCCGGGTCAATGAAGAACACGCTGGCAACCGGAGTGTCGGAGTGGGTGTGGTTCACGAAATGGTCGAAATCCTTGACGAAAGCCTTTAAGCTATCGCAGCTTACCGTGCCGTCGGTGGTCACGCGAACATTGGCGGTTCCGGTGGTCGCAACCGTGATACCGCTGGGCGCGATGGCTTGCAGAGATGCAGCCACGCTATTGCCAAGCGCAGAGGCGTGGGGAACATGGAGTTCGAAGACATATCCTAACCGGGCTGCGGCGATGTCGCTAATCGCAGTGATTAAACCGGGGAGTTGTTGTGTTCTTTCAGACGGCGACAGCGGGTCGTGCGTGGAATATAGATAGAGGTAGTTGCCTGCGGCCTGAAGCTGGAATGAAGCCGGGAGCGTTCCGAGTTGCGTTTTGATTGACGCCGCGCTTAGCGAGTGGACCGCGTCGTGGCTCTCCGACTCGATCGAACAGGAAGGAGGCGCAAGGATACCGGGAATAGATGCTGGCAAGGGGATGGGTGCCGCCGCGCCAATGGTCAAGCACTGCCCGATATCTCCGTCTTTTTCCGGCTCAAGCGTGCAAATGGCGCGCAGATAGAGCCCCGGTGGCGGCGTGGGCTTTGGTTTGGGCTTGTTCGCACCCTTTTGATTAGGAGCGTTCTTGTCATGTGCTGTTACGGGCTTGCCTTCCGTTGCGGGACCTGCTGCGGGCGTCGCAGTTTGTGGAGCTAGGACAGGTGTAAAGCACAATGCTACGAGAGTTACCAAGGCAAATGGGCGCACGTTCACCCTCCTGAAACCGCAGCTCAGATTGGAAGTGAGGGAGGAAGAGCCGCAGGTAACTGCAGAGAAGTGCTTCTTAAGTGCCAAACGTTTCACGGTAAGCAAGAAAATTTTCGGACCGCCTCTGATGGCTTGATCCCATTACCGGGAGGGCGTCACTCTGAGAATCGATCCATGGCGTGACAATCCCTTTTTCTCTCCGGCGAATAAGAGACGAGAAGCGAATGTCGCAGCAGGGGCAATATCCAACTCGCCGCTGCTCCTATTCGCAGTTCCCCGGCCTTCCCGGCAATCAGCGCCCGCTCGATCCTCTTCCGTCTCTTGCCGGGCCGGTTCCTTTAACGGCGATCAGCAAGGTTGCCTGATTTCGCTCGACGTTCCACCCGCCGCGGGAATATAGCATTTCAGCGTGTAATCCATCACCATGCGATCGGCATTGAAGCGCCACCCAAGCGTGCGGATGGTACGTTTCATGCGCTTGATCCATCCTCTCGGCAGCCCGTCCCGGTCGCGCTGATAGTAGAGCGGGATCAGCTCATCGCGCAGAACGCGGTAGAGGTCTTCGCCGTCGCGGCTGTCATGCACATCCATGTTGGAATGCGTTCTACCCGAGCCAATCGCAAAGCCATTGAGACCGTCGTAAGCTTCGGCCCACCAACCATCCAGAACCGAAAGATTCAACCCTCCGTTGAGGACGACCTTCTGCCCGCTGGTGCCGGAAGCCTCCAGGGGGCGGCGCGGATTATTCAGCCAAACATCGACCCCCTGAACCAGATGGCGGCCGACATTAATGTCATAGTCCTCGATGAAGACAAACTTGTCTCCGAAATCAGAGTCGCGCATCATCTGAGCAATCTGCTGGAGAACCTTCTTTCCCGGTTCATCGTGCGGGTGGGCCTTGCCGGCAAAGAGGAATTGCACCGGGTGCTTGGGATCGTTCACCATCGACGCCAGCCTCTCAATATCGGCCAGGATCAAGTTAGCTCGTTTGTAAGTGGCAAAGCGCCGCGCAAAGCCGATGGTCAGCGCATCCGGCGAGAGCACTTTGGTGAGCTTGTGCAGAGTTTCATCTGGCTCGGAGCGCCGCTTGGCCTGCTCCCACGCACGGTGGCGCACAAAGTCGAGAAGCTGCGATTTCAGGCTTAGATGCGTCTCCCAAAGCTCGCCATCGTCGACGTTCTCAATCTCCGCCCAGGTTCGCGCCGTTCCACTGTGTTTCTGCCATCCGACTCCCAGATGCCGGTCATAAAGTCGGCACATCTGCGGTGCCAGCCAGGATGGAACGTGCACACCATTGGTGATGTGGCCGATGGGTACAGAATCTTCCGGCTTGTCTGGATACAGGCATTTCCACATCGCTCGCGAGACCTCGCCATGCAGAGATGAGACAGCATTGGCGCGGCGGGAAAGCTTGAGCCCCAGCACGGTCATGCAGAACAACTCCCCATGGTCGGTGGGATACTCTCGGCCAAAGCCCATGAGATTCTCGTGTGAAATTCCCAGTTGTTCGCGCAAGGGCCCCAGATGCTCCTCGATCAGATCCGCGTTAAACCGGTCGTGTCCGGCTGGCACAGGGGTGTGAGTAGTAAAGATCACTTCCCTGGGAATCTGGCTGGCAGCTGCGTTGAAGTTTAAGCCTTCCTCTTCCATGCGATTGCGAATGGCCTCGAAGACTGCAAAGCCGCTGTGTCCCTCATTCAGATGGAGCACCCCTGGAGAGACGCCCATCGCCTTAAGAGCGCGAAATCCACCCACACCAAGCAGCAGCTCCTGACGAATGCGCGTGCGCCCGTCGCCGCCGTAGAGGCGAGAAGTAAGTTCCAGATCCTCAGGCGCATTTCCCGCCACATTCGAATCAAGCAGCAGAAGGTCGCAACGGCCAACCTTGACTTGCCAGACCTTCGCGCGGATCAAGCCGCTACGCGTTTCAATCTCCACCACCACCGGTTCGCCGTTTTGTCCGATGGCCGGTTGCATGGCTAACTGGCTGACGTCGGTGTGCAGGTATTCCTCCTGCTGCCAGCCACTGCGGTCAAGACGTTGCAGAAAGTATCCCTGGCCGTAAAACAAGCCGATCCCGATCAGAGGTATATCCAGATCGGATGCGCTTTTGATGTGGTCTCCGGCCAGCACGCCCAGTCCACCGGAATAAATCGGCAGAGATTCATGCAGCCCGAACTCGGCGGAAAAATAAGCGACTGGACGAGGCCGCAGCACCCCTGCATTATTCGCACCCCAGGTTCGATCTTCGCGCAAATACTCCTGCTGCCGGCGATAAACATAGTTGATGCGGCTATGCAAAACCAATTCAGTGGCGCGGCGTTCGATCTCTTCGAGCGGTATCTCGCTGAGCAATGAGATAGGGTTCTGATTCAGTTGCCGCCAGCGCGTAGGATTCAGATCGCGAAACAAGCTGATGCAGTCGTGGTCCCAACTCCACCATACGTTCCGCGCCAAAGACCATAGCCGCTCCTGCGCCGGGCCGATAAAGCGATCCAGAGTACGCGCCTCGCTGACCACCGGCGCAACCTGGTTCGCCGCTTCCACCAGCATGCGAATCTCATTCTCGCGAAAGATGCGCGAATCCTTGGTTTGGACGACCAGAACCCCTTGCAGAATTCCGCGGTCGATCAGCGGCACTCCCAGAAACGAGTGATACTCCTCCTCGCCGGATTCCTTGAAATATTTGAAGCGCGAATGTTTCCGGACGTCGTCGACAGCCACCGGTAGCACCTGTTCCGCGACCAAGCCCACCAGGCCCTCACTGAGCGGCATGCGCAACGTGCCGATGCATCGCGGGTGAAGGCCAAGGCTCGCCGCCAGCACCAGGTTCGATCGATCCGGCTCCAGCAAATACGCCGAACAGACATCGGTGTTGAAACGCGTGGCGATCAATGCCACAACATTCATGAGGGTATCGGCCGGCTTGCCTCCATCCTCGGTGAGGTGCTTGACCTCTTCCACGGTTAAGACATTAAGAGCGTCAGGAGCTTCAAAGGTCTGGGTCATGTGTTTGCCCTCGTCTTCGGTTTGGTCTTCAGAAACAGCGCCTAAAAACCGCCGCCTGGAAACAAGCCATCGACACGTGTGCCGGGTCTCGGCATGAAATGCAAAGGCATATTCGGTTCAAATGTCGAAGTACAAGACGGCTGATCGTAGACTGATCGCTTGCGGGGAATATCCCATCGCGCGCCTTTACGGGATGAATTAGAAGATACCATCAATTCACTCGTTTTTGAAAAGCAGTTTTAAGAGTATTGAAGGCCGGCTCTCGCTCTGAATACTCGATGCGCTTTTAGGGTATCCGGGCAATCGAATCAAAAGAGTATCCGGGAGCAACCTTAGTCGTGCCGTAAATACAACAAAATAAATATGAGGCTTTAGCCTGAAGGTATCCTCTCTACGCGAAAATCCTGTCCTTTCTTCGGAATCGACACTCACCCGGCTCATCAAGTATCCACTGGATTGTCTGGAGGCTGAATTTTCTCGAGACGGGCGTGCCTTGTTAGTCTGGAGTTTCGGAGGAGTTCACCCACTATGCCTGCTGAGACTCAAACCGCCGTTGCCGCAACCGAAAACCTTCACGCCTGGGAGGCAGACGGAGCCCAGTCCGCCGAGGCGCTTTCAGCCTGGGTCGGTGCCCGTCTCGCGGCGCATCAATCCGCGTTGGCCGCCCTGCTGGCTGTCGAAGGCAAGCGCACTCCGCAGAACTCGCTGCTCCTCTACGACACGGCCATCGAACACCTGAATCTGGCTGGCGCGCAGGCCGGCGTGCTCAACTCCGTGGCTGCTGACAAAGCCGTCCGCGACCAGGCGCAGCAGGAAGCCCAGCGTGTGGCGCAGGCCGCGAGCGTTCTGAGCCTGAACCGCAATGTCTACGAGGCTCTCGCCGCGATTGATCTTGACGGCGCGACCCCGGCCACCAAGCACTATGTTGAACGCACGCTGCTCAGCTACCGTCTGGCCGGCGTGGACAAAGACCAGGCCACGCGCGACCGCCTGCAAGCCCTCCAGGAAAAAGCCACGCGCCTTTCGCTCGAATTCAGCCGCAACATTCAGGAAGGCGCCAAGACCATCGAAGCCACGCCCGCCGAACTCGATGGCCTTCCCGCCGACTATCTCGCCCGCCATCCCGCAGACGCCGAAGGTCGTATGACTCTCACCACCGACCCACCCGACATGCAGCCGGTGATGACCTTCGCCACCAACGCGGCCCTCCGCGAGCGCATGTTCCTGGCCTATAACACTCGCGCCTATCCCGCCAATCAACAGATCCTTCTCGACCTGCTGGCCACGCGCCAGGAGATCGCCACAGTGCTCGGCTTCCGCAGTTGGGCCGACCTTGCCACCGCCGATCAGATGATGGGTTCAGCGGCCAACGTGCGCGAGTTCATCTCCAAATTGGCCGCAGCCAGCCTCGACGGCGCCCGACGCGAGCACGAGCTGATTCTCGACTTCACTCGCAAGCGCCAGCCTGACCTTACAGCCATCGACATCACCAGCCGCGGCTACTGGTACGAGCAATTTCGCCGCTCAGCATTCGACTTCGATTCCCAATCCGTGCGCCCCTACTTTCCCTATGCGCAGGTCGAAGCCGGTGTGCTTGAAACCGCGGCGCGCCTCTTCAAAATTGAGTTCCGCCCCTCGACCCCTCCCGCATGGCACCCCGCCGTCTCGGTATTTGACGTCTTTGACAACGGCCAACCAGTCGGCCGCTTCTATCTCGACATGCATCCCCGCGAGGGAAAAGATAAGTGGTTCTCCGCAGCCCCCGTAGTCACCGGTGTGCGCGGCCGCGCCCTGCCCGAAGCCGCACTCATCTGCAACTTCCCCGGCGGCGACCAGATGGAGTCCAGCCCCAGCGAGTCCAATCAGCATCCCGACCCGGGCCTCTTGCAATATAGCGATGTGGTCACCTTCTTCCATGAGTTCGGCCACCTCATGCACGCCATCCTCGGCGGCCACACCGAGTGGGCTGGCCTCTCCGGCTTTGCCACCGAGGGCGATTTCATTGAGGTTCCTTCGCAGATGCTCGAAGAGTTTTTCCGCGACGAGAAGCTGCTCCAGGCCTTCGCCAGGCACTATCAAACCGGCGAAACCCTCCCCTCGGAGACCATTAAGAAAATGAAGCTCGCCGGAGCCTTTGGGCGCGCTGACTGGGTCCGTTCGCAGCTTTACTACACCACCCTCTCGCTCGACCTGCACGACCGCAACCCCAAGGGACTCGACCTCGACCTCACCACCAAACAGCTCTACCTGAGCCTTCAGCCCTGGACCTGGCTTGAAGGCAACCGCATGTATTCGAGCTTCGGCCATCTCACCGGCTACTCGTCGAATTACTACACCTACGCCTTCGACAAAGTCATCGCCCTGGACTTCTTTGCCCAGTTCGATCCCACGGATTTATTGGGCTGCGACGCCGGCAGCCGCTATCGCAGAACCGTGATCGAACAAGGCGGCTCCAAGCCCGGCCGGCAGATGGTGCGCGACTTCCTCGGCCGCGACGAGGACTTTCAGCCCTTCAGCCAGTGGCTCAATGAAGAGTTTGAAGATGGCCTCCTGGACGCCCTTGGCCGTGTGAATCGTGCCTGACGCCGGCTTGTTTCTCTCATCTTTTTAGTTGCGCTCAACGGCAATTCCCGGTAGATTCGAGCACACAGCCCTCCCGCAAATGTAGAGGCTCGCGGAGCGCCGCCCGCAGTCCCCAACTCGGGGGATTCGTGCGCGCGGGTCAAAACGGCGCAAAATAGCATTCGAGGGGAATGCTATGCAGCTGCCGTTTATCGCCTGGACCGGAAAGATGAGCGTAGGCGTGGCCGTGCTGGACGACGACCACAAGAAATTAATTGACCTGCTGAACGATCTTCACAACGGTATTACCGCTGGCCACGGAACCGAAAGGTTGGGAAGAGTCCTTGATGGCCTGGTGGAGTACACCGGGACGCACTTTGCACGTGAAGAGGAGTTTTTCGCCCAAACCGGCTATCCCGCCACGGAAGAGCACGTCCAGGAACACCGGGACCTGACCAGGTTGGTCCTCAATATTCAGGCACGATACAAGAAAGGCCACTTCGACGCACTTTCGGCGGAGGCCATGGACTTCCTCAAAAATTGGTTGCAAGGCCACATTCTAGGTTCCGACATGAATTACAAGGCGCATTTGAACGCCGCAGGAATTCACTAGCGGCACAACGAAAAAAGCAAGACTTTGCAGTAATTTCCGATCTGCCTTGGGGGATAGCTGCATATGGACTTCATGACTTGGACAAGGGATCTAAGCGTGGGAGTCGAGGTGCTGGACGACGACCACAAAAAACTGATTGGCATCATCAACCAACTGCACTATGGAATTACCGTCGGTCACAAAAGGGAGATACTCGAAGCCGTTCTCGACCAATTAGTGGATTACACCATCTTTCACTTCGCTCGAGAAGAGGAGTTACTCGCCAAAACCGACTACGAAGCTACAGACGCGCACAAAACCGAACACAAAAACTTCATCGCCAAGATATCCAATTTAAATGCGCGTCTCAAGAAATCTCCTGTCATTATGCTCGACCTCGAGCTAATGGGCTTCCTGCGCCATTGGCTCATCTCCCACATCAAGGGTTCTGACAAGAAATATGGATCGCACCTCAACGCCAGCGGAATCTCCTGACTTGAGCGCGCGAGCAAACAGTAGTTAGTCTCTCCCCCGCCGGCCATCCATCCGCTATGATGGACTCGCGATGGCAACTACACACGATTTCAACGGAAAATGGGCGCTGGTCACCGGCGCCAGCGCCGGCATCGGCGTGGCATTGGCGCGGGAGTTAGCCGCGCGCGGGGCCAAGCTTATTCTCACCGCGCGCCGTCAGGATCGCCTGCAAGCTCTGGCTGACGAACTCACGGCCAGGGGTACGGAAGTCCGCACCGTCGTCGCCGACTTGAACGACCCCGCAGCGCCGCAGGAAATCTATGACGCCACCGAAGGCGCGGGCATCACAGTCGATATCCTCGTCAACAACGCCGGCCTCGGCCAATACGGCTCCTTCGCCCAGAGCGATATTACCCAGGAGTTGAGCCAGGTCCGAGTCAACTGCGAGGCCATGGTGCGCCTCACGCGCCTCTTCGTCCCGCACATGGTCGAGCGCCGCCGTGGCTGGGTGCTTGTGCTGGCATCGGCGGCCAGCTTTCAGCCCGTGCCTTATATCTCCACCTATGCGGCCACCAAGGCTTTCGACCGTTTTTTCGCGCTGGGTCTGGCCGCTGAAGTAGCTCGCTTCGGCGTTAAGGTAACTGCGCTCTGCCCAGGGCCAACCGAGAGCGAGTTCTTCGACATAGCCCACGCCGGCGCATTCAAAGATCGGGCCATGCAGTCGGCACCGGATGTAGCTCGCCTCGGCGTCGCCGCATTGGCACGCGGCCAGCGTACACTGATCCCAAACTTAAATACCAGGCTCACGGCCTTTTTCGTTCGCTTCCTACCCGTCGGGTTGATTACTTACTTCGTTGAAAAGGTCGCTCGCCCAGCCTGAGACCGCTTTATGGATTCTCCTGAATCTTCATCACCAGGCAAGTGACCGTCTGTTCGCTAGCCACTAACATCTGATGGGGCACGCCCGCCGGCACATGCGCCACATCGCCCGCCCGCAGCTCCTGCCGTGCGCCACCTTCGACCTTGTCGCCGCGCGTCTCTCCCGCCGCAATTAGCTTGGCCCCCACAACTGCGCCGCCAGTCATCAGCGCAGCTCGCCCATCCAGTACGTAGAAAAGATCAGCGAAGTTATCATGCACCTCAGCCCCGCCGTCGCGGCTACGAAACAAGAGCATCGCGCAATGCCGCGGAAACTCCTGCAGCGTTTCGCTCGCCGATCCGTCGCCATTCTTGGCCAGCTTGCGCAGATACGCCGCCCGCTCCAGCAACACAGCCGCGGACCAGTGATCCAATTTCCCCACAGGCTTCTTCGCGCGGCCCTGCGCAGTAGCCGCAACAGGCACAACGTCATTCTCCGCCCGAAGCAGTTCTTTCAGGATTTCTTGTGAATACGAGTCCATCATGTCCTCAGTGTACGGCTAACTCCCGCGCCCGCTTGAAGATATCGAAAAACATCGGCCGTGTCAGCTTGCCTGTGTTGGTATTTTGCAGCGAGGGATGATAACTGGCGATAACTATCAGCCCGTCGGGCAAAGTAACTTCCGCGCCGTGAGCGAAGACCGCGCCGGAGCCAGAAGTTAGCCTTCCAGTGCGCCGTGCGTAAGCTATAAATCCATCAAATGCGATCTTGCCCAGGCAGACCACCACGCGCAAATTCTTCAGCAGGCGAATTTCCTCGTCGAGAAACGGAGCGCAGTTGCGTTGCTCCTCGGGAGTGGGCTTGTTGCCCGGCGGTGCGCAGCGTACTACGGCGCTGATCCACAAATTCGTGAGCTTCATGCCATCGTCGCGCGAAACCGAGCCGGGCTGCGAGGCAAAGCCGGCCTCATGCAGCACAGGAAATAGAAAATCTCCCGACCCGTCACCGGTAAACATCCGGCCTGTCCGGTTGGAGCCGTGCGCACCGGGAGCCAACCCCAGCGCAAGCACCCGGGCATGCAGGTCGCCAAACGACGGCACGGGCCGGCCCCAATACGCGCACTCCGCATAGGCGCGGCGGCGAACCCGAGCCACCTCAGCCGTGTGCATAATCAGCCGCGGGCAGCGCTCGCACGCAACGATGCGTGCATTCAGAACTTCAAGTGGAGATCGAGCCGCCATGGCAAGATTCTAGGTCATTGCCAGAGAGAGTGGAATGTGGAAGAGATGCGAAGGATGGCACGCCCAGCCGCACTCGCCGTTGTGATGCATTTCATATTCACAAATATCCGCTCCTATAACTGGGAACCGAGATCGGCCCTCACGCTGAGTTAGATCAACCGATCGACATTTCCATGCCTGCGTGTGGTTGCGGGCGTCGCTGGATTGGGGTAAAGTGGGCAGTACCCAGGAGGCAAGTTCTTTTATGTCCACTATTTCCGCTTCCCCCATCGTTGCCGCAGCAGGCGGTAGCTTTCTGCTGGAAACCCGTACGCCTAGCGAAGTTTTCACGCCTGAGGATCTGAGTGAGGAGCAGCGTCAGATTGCTGCTACCGCCGCGCAGTTTGCCCGCGACGAAATTCTGCCTAACACGGCAGCCATCGAGGCCAAACAGCCAGGCGTCTTGCAGGCGTTGATGCGCAAGGCCGGCGAATTAGGCTTTACCTCCGTGGATATTCCCGAAGAGTACGGCGGAATGGACATGGACAAGATGACCTCGACGGTGATCACCGACCATCTTTCGGTGCTGGCCAGCTTCTCGACGGCCTTTGGCGCGCACATCGGCATCGCCACGCTGCCGCTGGTCTGGTACGGCACCGAGGAGCAGAAGCGGCGCTATCTTCCCAAGCTTGGCTCAGCGGAGTGGATCGGCGGCTACGCGCTCTCCGAGGCCAGTTCCGGCTCCGACGCTATGAACATCCGCACCCGCGCCACCTTATCGGCAGACGGCGAGCACTACACCCTCAACGGCGAAAAGATGTGGATCACCAACGGCGGCATCGCCAGCCTATACACCGTCTTCGCCAAGATAGACGGCGAGAAGTTCTCCGCATTCCTGGTCGAGCGCGACACGCCGGGAGTGACAGTGGGTAAGGAAGAACATAAGCTCGGAATTCGCGGCTCTTCGACCTGCCCGCTGGTGCTGGATGGCTGCAAGATTCCCGCCGCTAATCTGTTGGGTGAGGCCGGCAAGGGCCATCACATTGCCTTCAATGTCCTCAACGTTGGCCGGTTCAAACTGGGCGTGGCCTGCATCGGCGGAGCGCGACACATCCTCGGCAACATGATCCGCTACGCCAAGGAGCGCAAGGCCTTCGGCAAATCCATCGCAGATTTCGGCCTTATCCAGCGTAAGATTTCGTCCAGCGCGACGCGGCTTTACGCCGCCGAGAGCATGGCCTATCGCACGATAGGCATGATCGACGCGGGATTGGCGGAGATGGGAGCGGAGGAGGCTCATTCGCCCCGCGAGATCCAGCGGCGCATCGAGGAGTACGCTGTCGAGTGCTCGATTCTGAAGGTCTACGGCTCGGAGATGCTGACCCTTGTCGCCGACGAGCTGATCGCCACCATGGGCGGCTACGGCTACGTCGAGGAGTACTCGGCAGAGCGCTACTACCGCGACGCGCGCATCAATCGGATCTTTGAGGGCACCAACGAAATCAACCTGCTGATCATCACCGGCTGGCTGATGAAGCGTGCCTTGAGCGGGCAACTTCCATTGCTGCAGGCAATCAAAAAATTAATGGACGAAGTGATGCAGCCACCCAGCTTTGAAGTGGGTTCCGGCGGGGGCGAGTTGCTGGCGCGAGAGGCGGAATCGCTGGCTTTGGCCAAGAAGATTGCGCTCTTTGCCGCAGGTGTGGCCAGTCAGCGCTTCGGCACCACGTTGCAGGATCAGCAGGAAACGATGGCCGACCTGGCCGCAATCATCATGCAGGTTTATGCGCTGGAGTCGGCCTTGCTACGCGCCCGCAAGCTGGCCACGGCATCAAAAGGTCCGGCAGCGCAAGTTGCCGCCAACATGACGGGCTTGCTAGCCGACGAGAGCATGGCGCTGGTCGAGCAAGCTGCGCGACGCGTGTTGGCCGCTTGCGGCGAAGGCGATCTGCTGCGGACTCAGTTAGCTATTTTGCGGCGGTTGGCAAAGTCCACTCCGGCCGATGCCGCAGCCTTGAGCCGCGCCGTAGCCAAGCACTGCGTCGAGTTGGAGAAGTATCCGCTATAGCATTCGCGGCGCGGTAATTCTGATCAGCTTTTCGATGGCCACCTGGCTTAGTTGGGCACGCCTGTAGTCTGTTCCGCGGCGAATGTGCACTCGCGGCATTGGCAGACGCGGCGCAGGTAATCCCAGGAATAAATGCCGCCTGAGTGGCCGTCTTGCCAGTTGAACTGAATGGCGTAGCGGCCGACGGCATGGGCGCTCACGGGCTTGGGCGGCGGGGTGTACATGGGCAGAACAGCCGCGGGCTTGGGCTTCGGCTGGCCGGCTTTGCGGCCCTCGGCCTTCCGCTCATCGACGCAAGTGGCGCAGGGGCAAGCCTCACGCAGCCAGGCAAAGTTCCAGGCGCTGCGGTGCCCGTCGACCCAATCGATCTCCATGCCCTTGCCCTCTGTAAGCAGCACACGGACCTTCTCCGGTGTGATGGCAATGCGGGGCAGCGGGCGTTCAGCTTCGTTCTCGTTGGCTTCGTGGTCCTTGGGGACGACGCGGATGCCTTCGTGGCTCATAGCTTCAGTTTACAGCGGACAGCTTGCAGCAGACAGTTAGCGGCTTTGTCTCTACGCTGTCAACTGTCCGCTGTTAGCTGATTATTGCTTTCCGTCGTAACGCAGCTTGAGCGCCAGGATGGCTATGATCAGCGCGAGAGTGGCGCCGTTAGCAACGATAACAGGTGGGGATGCGATCCGGATGCCGTAAATAAGCCACAAGCCAACGCCAAAACCAAAGACCAGAAACATGGCGAGAGAAACGTCGCGGGCGCTCTTACGCCGCCAGATACTATGCAGTTGCGGCAGCAAGCATAAGGTCGTACAAAAGCCGGCTAGAAGGCCAATCGAATCTGTAATCCAACGCGCGTTTATCACTAACTTCTCCAGAAGAACCAGGCAGCCATTGAAAAGCCGATAAGAATGACTGCGCCGCGGAGCACCGACTGCGGGACGCGGCGGGACAATCGAGCTGACGAATAGCCGCCAATGGCGCAGACGATCATAGCTAACAGGCAGTAGCGCCACACGACTTGGCCACTAACCGCGAAGATGACGACGGCGATGCCATTGGCCATCGTGGTAGAGACGACCTTGAGGGCGTTGATCTCCTGTAGATCTTGGTAGCCGAACAGCGACAGCACGGTGATGAGCAGAAAACCAGCGCCCGCACCGAAGTAGCCAATGTAAAAACAAACCGCCGTAGTCACCAGAAAAACCGGCAGTCGGCGCGGTGCGTGAGTTGCGCCGTGGGCGGCTTTGCGCGCCTTCAGCCAGCGTGAAACCGGGCCAGTGAGGGCGAAGATCGAAGAGGCCGCGAGCAGCAGCCAAGGTACCAGATGCAGAAAAGTTCTCTGCGGCGTGTTGAGCAGCACTAACGCTCCGGCCGTGCCGCCGATCAATCCGGCCACGCCCATCGGCAGAGCAAGGCGCAGGTTCTTTCGGATATCTTCGCGGTAGGCCGCGACCGAGGTGAGCTGGCCAGGCCAGAGGGCCACAGTATTTGTGGCGTTGGCCTGCACCGGCAGAATCCTCATGTTCAGCATCGCCGGAAAAGAGAGGAACGAGCCGCCGCCCGCAACAGCATTCAGCACTCCGGCCAGAAATGACGCCACGATAAACCACAGCCAGTGCCAGTCAATGAGTGAGGGAATAGAGGAAGGGTGCGGCATCTGTCCCTATTGTAGTGGGTGTCTAAAACTGGGAAGAGCAGGAGCGAAAATTTGAGAAATGAGCGTCAGCGATCTGCTCTGCTGGAGTAGACTCTGCCCATGAAGATACGCTTTGCCCTTCTGGCCGCATTGCTCTTGATGACTGCTTGCGCAATATCTGCGCAAACTGCGCAGACCGCAGCCAAGCCCGATCCCTGGGCCGCGTTGCGCTTTCTAGTCGGATCATGGGAGGCGAAGACCACAGGCGGAGTAGCGCAGGCGCAAGCCTCCGCCGGTTACGCCTTCCGTCTCGAGCTACGCGACCATGTGTTAGCGCGGCACTCCAGAAGCAGCGGTTGCAGGGCCCCAGACGATTTCGATTGCCAACACGGCGACATGCTTTATATCTATCCCACAAGCAATGGGCAAGCCTTTCAGGCCATCTACTTCGACAATGAAGGCCACGTCATTCACTATGACGTTTCCACGCCCAAGCTGAACTCGGCCGTCTTCCTCTCCGATCCCGCACAGCCCGGCGCGCAATACCGCTTGAGCTACGAATTAGTTGAAGGAGTAATGACCGGCAAATTTGAACTCAAGATGCCAGGCCAGCCTGATTTCTCAAGCTATCTAGAGTGGAGTGGGAAGCGGCAATAGCAGGCGGAATTCTGGATAAGTGAGGCCGATTCATCATTTTCTTTCTAGTAAACCATTGAAAATAAATAAGAACACTAATTGATCGCAAAATATGAGCGCACTGCGCGCATATTTTGTGAATCTTTTATGCTATACTCGTATCAGATTAGTTGAGCGGCTAGGACTCATAACCCCAGCCCACAATCGAAATCACTGGAGGTACACTCTCATGGCAATCAATCGTTGGGACCCGTTTCGTGAAGTCGTAGCATTGCAGAATCGCGTCAACTCCTTGTTCCGTGAAATGAACGATGGGGATGATCCGGTGGCCGCGGCCAGCTTTGTGCCGGCGGTCGATATTTATGAAGACGCGCAGAAAGTAATGTTGAAGCTCGAAGTGCCAGGCATCGACCAGAAAGATCTGGACGTGCGCGTTGAAAACCACACGCTGACCGTCAAAGGCGAACGCAAGTTCGAGGCCGAGGAGAAGGAACAAAACTTCCATCGCATCGAGCGGCGCTACGGCAGCTTTTATCGCGCCTTCACACTGCCGTCAACTGTGGATACGGAAAGCGTGGCGGCCAGTTACAATGCGGGTGTGTTGAAGCTGGAGCTGAAGAAGAAGCCCGAAGCCCAGCCCAAGCAAATCGAAATCAAAGTGGCGTAAAAGCAGCTTACAAGGACAGCTAACAGCTGACAGTCTTCAGCTGTTAGCTGTCCGCTGTTAGCTGAGAACTGAGGAAAAATGGCTATTCGCTGGGAAAAACTTACCGTCAAGTCGCAGCAGGCGATGGAGCAGGCGCAGGCGCGGGCCACCGAACTGGGCAATCCGGAAGTGTTGCCGGTGCATCTGCTGCTGGCGCTGATCGAGGACCGCGAGGGCGTGATCCCGTCGGTGCTCGATAAGATTGGCGTTCCCACCGAACGGCTGGAGCATGAGCTGCACCAGATCGAGGAGAAACTGCCTCGTGTGGCTGGAGCGGCGACTCAGCCCGGTGTCAGCCAGGCGCTCAATAAAGTCCTCGAACAAGCTTTCCGCGAGGCCTCGAACTTCAAGGACGAGTACGTCTCCGCTGAACATCTGCTTCTGGGCGTGATCCATCTCAAAGGAGATCCAGCGCACGAGGCCCTCGTGGCCGTTGGCGTTACGAAAGATGTCTTCCTTAAAGGGCTTACCGCGGTGCGCGGAACGCAGCGCGTAACAGATCAGAATCCCGAAGGAAAATTTCAGGCGCTGGAAAAATACGCCAAGGATCTAACCGAACTAGCACGGCGCGGCAAGCTCGACCCCGTCATTGGCCGCGACGAGGAGATTCGCCGCGTGGTCCAAGTGCTGAGCCGTCGCACAAAAAATAATCCAGTCTTGATCGGCGAGCCAGGCGTGGGCAAGACGGCCATCGTCGAGGGGTTGGCGCGGCGCATTGTCAGTGGTGACGTGCCCGAGAGCCTCAAGGACAAGCGAGTAATTTCGCTCGATTTGGGGTCGATGCTGGCCGGCGCAAAGTATCGCGGTGAGTTCGAGGATCGGTTGAAGGCCGTCCTCAAGGAGATTGAAGAGTCGAACGGCGAGATCGTGCTTTTCATCGACGAACTGCACACGCTGGTGGGTGCCGGTGCGGCCGAAGGTGCCATTGATGCCAGCAACATGCTCAAGCCGGCTCTGGCGCGCGGTGAACTGCGGGCCATCGGCGCAACCACGCTCAACGAATACCGCAAATACATCGAGAAAGACGCGGCCCTCGAGCGGCGTTTCCAGATTGTCTATGTTGGCGAGCCAAATGTCGAGGACACAATCGCCATTCTGCGCGGACTGAAGGACCGTTATGAAGCGCACCACAATGTGCGCATCAAGGACTCGGCGATTGTGGCCGCGGCTACGCTTTCCCATCGCTACATCAGCGACAGATTCTTGCCCGACAAGGCCATCGACCTGGTAGATGAGGCCGCGGCTTCGTTGGCCATTCAGATTGGCTCGGTGCCCACGGAGATCGATCAGTTGGAGCGTGAGGCGACGTCACTCGAGATCGAGCGCGCCGCGTTGAAGCGCGAAACCGACGTCAACAGCGTCGAACGCCGCGATCAGGTAGATCGCGAAGTTGCCGCGCTGCGCGAGCGGATTACGGCGCTTCGCGCGCGCTGGACTCGCGAGCGCGAAGCCATCACCCGCGTAAGCGAAGTCAAGAAACGAATCGAGGCTCTGCGCTTCGAGGCCGAAGAGCAGACGCGCAAGGGAATGCTCGACCGCGCGGCGCAGATTCAGTATGGCGAGCTGCCCAAGCTCGAAGCGGAGTTGAAGAAGCTGAACGCTGCGCAGGACGGGGCGCAGAAGAACGGCGCTGTTGCGCGCCTGCTGAAAGAAGAGGTCGACGAGGAAGACATCGCCGGCATCGTGAGCAAGTGGACGGGGATTCCTGTCTCGCGCATGTTAGAGGGCGAAGTCAAGAAGCTCGTACAGATGGAAGACCGGCTGCGTGAGCGGGTCATCGGGCAGGATGCGGCGCTAACCATTGTGGCCAACGCGATTCGGCGCTCGCGCGCGGGTTTGAGCGATCCGCGCCGACCCATCGGCTCGTTCATTTTTCTGGGGCCGACAGGCGTGGGCAAAACTGAAACCGCGCGCGCTCTGGCCGAGTTCATGTTCGACGACGAGCAATCGATGATTCGCATCGACATGAGCGAGTATATGGAAAAGCATGCCGTGGCGCGGTTGATCGGCGCACCTCCGGGCTATATCGGCTACGACGAGGGCGGGCAGTTGACCGAGGCTGTGCGGCGCAGGCCCTATGCTGTGATTCTCTTCGACGAAATCGAGAAGGCGCATCCAGATGTCTTCAACATTTTGTTGCAAGTGATGGACGACGGCCGGTTGACCGACGCCAAAGGCCGGACTGTCGATTTCAAGAACACCGTGCTGATTATGACTTCAAATCTAGGTGCGTCTATGTTGATTACGGACGCGCTCAAGAGCGAACACGATTTCGACATGGCTCGTGAATCGGTGATGAAGGTCTTGCGCGAACACTTCCGTCCGGAGTTTTTGAATCGCGTAGACGACATGGTGATCTTCCGTCCGCTGGGCACAGCACAGATGTCGAAGATTCTCGACCTCAGGCTGAACGAGCTGACAAAGCTGCTCGAAGACCGCCAGATTTCGCTCGAGCTGACCGAGCCCGCGCGGCAACTGATTCTGGCCGCAGGCTCCGATGCAGCGTATGGCGCGCGTCCGCTGAAACGCGCCTTGCAACGCATGATTCAAGATCCGCTGGCCATCAAGATACTCAACGGCAAAGTCCTGCACGGCGCGCATGTGCGCATCGACGTTGATCGCAACTCGAACCAGTTGAAGTTTGAGCCGATGAGCAAAGAAGCGATGGCGTAAAGCGGCGAGTCGCGCGCGGCTCTGTGTGCAGCAGGCTGGTTGCGGCTGTTTACCAGTTAATTAACTGCATGATTTGTGAAATATAAAGGGGGGGGAGGGGGTAGGCTTCATTTCGCGAAAATTCCCTCCCAACCTCGATCTCTTATTGTGCCGCAAAGGAAAGAAATCATCTGCAACCACCTGCGGTGGGGCCAAAAGCTGCTAATCGCTCGCAAGGGCTTTGTGCTATCCCAAGGCTCAGAACAAAGCGAGACCTGAACCACCCGAATTTAAGATCGGTCTATTTTACGTTTTTTCGGATCAAGTATTTCCCTGTAAACACCAAGCCGGTCTCCACCCTGCCATATGGGGATGTACGGTTCGGTTTTTCTTTTTATAACTGCACCGAGCGGTGCGTCCGGTCGTTTCTTGAAAATCTTCCTCTTTGCCTGAATCACGGCACTCTGAACTTCGAATTCCACACGGTTTGCGGTATCCTCATCGACGAGCGACTCAGCATTTAGCAAAGGTCGTTTTGCAGCACTACGTAGCGCCTGTTGGCTCGACTGCTTCCCGCGAGGAATAGACTTTCTACTCGCCTTGTCGTTCTCCCCATAGACATTTCGACGGTCCAAGGCGAGGCTTGCGAGTTTTTTCTGCTGTGGAGTTTTCAATCTGCTCATAAAATCAGTTGGGATAACTTCCTGCCCTCCGTTACAAATCATTGTGGCTAGATTGTTGCTATTTTACAATTACTGTCTCAGTTCCACCAGCGTTGCGCCCTGGCCGCCTTCGTTTTGCGGGGCCTCGGCTATTGTGGTTACGTGGGGATGGCCTTTCAGGAACTCGCGGACGCCGCGGCGGAGGATGCCGGCGCCATGGCCGTGAATGACGCGGACGCGCGGCAGGCCGGCGAGAAAGGCGCGGTCTAAATACTTTTCCAACTCTTGTGTGGCCTCGTCTACGGTGCGACCGATAAGGTTGATCTCCATGCGCATATCGTCGGTGTTGGTGCTGGTGACGGTAACATGAATGTTCTTCTGTTGGCGAGCGGCGGCCAGCGGATCGGCGCGTTCGCTCGGCTCTGCCGCACGCACAACCTCTGCAATGTCGTCGCGTTTGACACGCATCTTGATGGGACCGAGAGCGACTTCAAAGAGATCTTTCTCAACCTCGCGCTGCACCACCGCAATCTTGTTCATCGACTTGAGGCGCACCTGATCGCCCGCCGCCACGTGCTTGACGATGTGCGGCTGGGCATTTGTATCGCCCTGATCTGCGCCAGTGCGATGGGCGACAACGGTTTGGTTGAAGCTCTCCTGAAACTCGCGGCGCAGGCGCAGGATGCGGCGTTCGGCTTCCTTGGATAGCTTTTGCTGCGCGGCGCGATCCTCGATGGCGCGTACGGTTTCGCGCATCTGAAACTCGAAGTCCTTGAGCAACGAAGCTAGCTTGGTTTCTAAGTCTCTGGTTCGGTTGCGCAGCTCAACGTCGCCCTCGCGTGCGAGCTTGGCGCGTTCCTGATTCAATGCGTATTGCGTGACGCGCGCGGCCTTGCGGTCCTCTTCGAGTTGCGTAAGTTCGTTGTGCAGCTTATCGAGGAAGCGAGCTATATCTACCTGTTGCGAGCCCAATCTCTGCT
This sequence comes from Occallatibacter sp., assembly GCA_049518535.1. Taxonomy (GTDB): domain Bacteria; phylum Acidobacteriota; class Terriglobia; order Terriglobales; family Acidobacteriaceae; genus Telmatobacter. The sequence continues at coordinate 37,514 of JBEKRS010000038.1, forward strand.
TGGCGGCAGCGATGATGCTGGCGTTCAGTCCCAGCCGCTCTGCGGTTTGTATTCCGGCAGATGCTCCGGGGACGCCGAGGCGAAGCTGATAATTTGGCGCGAGTGTAACTTCGTCTACTCCAGCAGCGGCGTTGAGTACGCCGTCAGTGTTAGCTGCATAGACCTTGAGCGAAGTATGATGCGTGGAGATGAGCGACCAAGCGCCTGCCGTAAGAAAGTGGCTGGCAATGGCCACGGCAAGCGCCGCGCCTTCCTCGGGATCGGTTGCGGAGCCTAACTCGTCAAGCAAGACGAGAGCCTGGCTGCTGGCGAGGCGCGAGAGACGGTCGAGGTTAGTGATGTGCGCAGAGAATGTGGAGAGTTCCGCTTCGATCGATTGCGCGTCACCGATGTCGGCGAGGAATGCGGTGAAGACCGGAAAGCTGGCAGCGGCAGCAGGGACGGGCAGGCCGGCTTGCGCCATCATGGCCAACAGAGCCGTTGTCTTAAGGGTGACGGTCTTGCCGCCGGTGTTGGGTCCGCTGATAATGAGCTGACGTTCGGCTGAGGTGAGTTCGAGAGTGAGCGGAACCACATGGCCGCCGGTCGTACGGAGATGCCGTTCGAGCAGCGGATGGCGGGCAGCTTCAAGACGCAGCAGATCGGGCGCGATGGAAGGGGCGACGCAGTCGTAGTCGCGGGCAAAACGTGCGCGGGCTTGCAGGCTATCGACCATGGCAAGCACGCGCGCGCCCTCTACTAGAGCATGAGAATAGCCGCCGACCTGGCGGGTCAGCGCCATAAAGATGCGATGAATCTCGGCTTGCTCTTCCTCGATGAGGCGCACTAACTCGTTGTTCTGCTCAATGGTTTCGAGGGGCTCGACGTAGACTGTCTGACCTGAAGAACTGACGCCGTGAACCACGCCGCTCACACGCCGCTTCAGCTCGCTGCGCACGGGAATGACGAAGCGATCACCGCGAATCGTGATGAGGTCTTCCTGGGTTGCGCCGTCGGTGGATAGCTTGCGCAAGGCGGCGCGCAGACTTTCTTCGATGAGTCGCTGTTGCCGCTCCTGCTCGCGGCGAATGCGGCCCAGCTCAGGCGACGCGTTGTCGGCCAGCGAGCCGTCGGGCTGAATAGTGCGCTCGATGGATTCCGCGAGCGGACGCAAGCTGATACCTGCAAGGGCAACGGAAAGTTCCGAAAGGCCGGGCAGCTTGCCGAGCAATCGAACTGGCGGCGATTGCAACAGCGATTGCCAGGAGGCGACATCGTTGGCCAGGCGGGCAATGGCTTGCAGCTCGTTGGCTTCGAGGGCCGCGCCGGGAATCTGCGCTTTCGCGGCCAGTTGCGTGGGGTCGCAGAGGCCGCCAACGGGGATGGAAGTCTGTTCGGCAAGCAGCAGGCGAAGTTCGTCGGTGAGTTGATGCTGGCGCGCAATCCAGATTTCGTCGGTGGAGGGTTTGAGGTCGAGAATGGCGTTGCGGCCGACGGTGGACGCAGCAAAACCGGCAACCAGCGCCAGCAGCGGCTCCCACTCAAGGGTGGTATAGTCGGCATGTTCTACCGGAGACGGGGTGGGATCGAGCAGCGGCATACCCAATAATTATCGCAGCGCCGAGGCCGATCTCCGCGAGGGCTGTGGCTTTCCATCTCTCAAGTGCGAGACATGGTATCCAGTTTCATATACAAAACCCAATTTTGTTCCTCTCAGGAAGAGTTAGCTGTTAGCTTCAGCTCCCCTTCCCATCGGGCAACGACCGCAGCGGCCATGCAGTTGCCGATAACGTTCATGGCGGTGCGGCCCATATCCATGAGGGTATCAACGCCGAGCAGCATCAGCACCGCGGCCGCAGGAATCTGGAAGGAACCGGCGACGGCCAATAGAACAATAAGAGTCGCGCGAGGCACGCCGGCGATGCCTTTGCTGGTGAGCACGAGCGTGGCCAGAAGGACGATCTGCTGCACAACGGAGAGATGAATCCCCGCAGCCTGTGCGGCGAAGATGGCAGCCATCGAGAGATAGATGCTGGAGCCGGTCATGTTGAAGCTGTAGCCGGTGGGGATGACAAAGGAGACAATCCAGCGCGGCACGCCAAACTCCTCCATACGTTCCATAGCCAATGGCAGCGCGGCTTCTGATGATGTGGTGGCAAAGCCGAGGGCAGCAGGCTCGGCCACAGCGGCGACGAAACGGCCGATGGGGATGCGCGCCGTAAGCAGGATGGGCGCGAGCACCACAAGTACGAAAACAGCCAGGGCGGCGTAGCAAGTGACCAGCAGTTTGGCGAGCGGCAGCAGCGTGGCCAGGCCCATGCTGCCCACCGTGTAAGCCAGCGCGGCCCCTGCGGCCACCGGCGCAGCGACCATGATGATGCGCGTGAGGCGAAAGATGGTATCGGTAAACGACTGCAAAACGGCAAGCAATGGAGCGCGTTTCTGCTCGGGCAGAGTGGCCAGCGCTGCGCCGAAGAGCAGTGCAAAGACGGCCACCTGGAGAATCTGATTCTCAGCTATTGCCTTGGCGATGTTTTCGGGAAAGACGTTAAGCAGAATCTGCTGCCAGCCTTCGGGATGAGCGGCGGGCACGGTGGCTTGAATCGAGGTGGGCAGCGTGACGCCCGCTCCGGCCTGCGAGAGATTGATGGCCACTGCGCCCAGAATTAAGCCAAGCGTGGTGACGGCTTCAAAGAAGAAAATCGACTTGAGCGCCACGCGGCCCACGCTGCGTAGTTCGTTGTGGCCGGCGATCCCAGTAACGATCCCGCCAAAGATGAGCGGCGCGACAATCATGCGGATGAGGCGCAAAAAGATGTCGCCGAGAAAGTGAGTCTGCACGGCGATTTGCGGTGCGTCGATGCCCAGTTCCGCTCCGGCCAGCATGGCAAAGAATGTCCAAGCAAGAAGCGAGCGGCGGCGCAGAACAAAGGGAACCAGAAGAATGATTGACGCGCAGCGAAAGCCCAGTGCGAAACGAGCGTACAAAAAGGCGGCAACAAGGGCCGCCGCAAATAGCAGGATCGCCGCGACGACTAGAGCTGCCGGATAGGTGCGGGCGGGTTTAGGTGCAGTGCGCGGGTCGTTCTCGGTCATCGATGAGCCTTGAAGATTCAAGGACTCCATTATGCTATGGCGATGGCCAGTTGCGCTTGAATCAGACAGCGCACAGGACGAGAGAAGCTGCCAAACCAGCTTAACTCGAAGGTGATTTACTCGTAGTGTCAGCCGAGGCGGCCGCGACGGCGGGGCAGGCCGCACCGCAGTCTCCGCCGCAAGGAGTCTTGGTCTCCGCCGGAGCCGCGCTCGATGCAGATTCGGCGGCAGGCGCGTCGCTCTTGGCCGCGTAGTCGTTTATATAAAATCCCGCACCCTTGAAATGCAGGCGCGGCGCGGTCAGCGGGCGCTCCAGCACGCCATTGCACTTCGGGCAGACAAGTTCCTGCTTGGCCGAGAAGTTCTGGATTTTTTCAAAGCGGTGGCCGCATTGAGTACAACGATATGCATACAACGGCAAGGTTCTTCACCCCTCTAGGTAAGAGATAGCACACTTCTATTGTATCGGCAGAACGGCAATTGTGTGCAATCAGCCGTCCTGCCGCAAATCGCGCTGTTCGCGCAGGCTCTCAGTGCACGGTGATGGGCACGGTAGCGGAGTGGTTTTCCCAGCTCAAGGTAAGCGAACCCGCATTGGCGCCAAGGCTCTTGAGTGTGTAATTCAGATTCTCGACCAAAGCAGGCGGCTTGCTCATATTCATCTTTACCCGGCCCAGATCCTGCGACTTGTCATAACGCAGGCCCCACTGGCCGGTCTGCTTGTTCACGATCAGAGTCCAGTTATTGGGGTCGGAGATATCGACAAACAGAGTGTAATCGCCCTTGGGGACGGCCAACTCGCCCAAGGTCAGGTCAGCTTCGGTGTGTAGCTTGGTGGCAGCATTAGCGCCAGCGCGCCAAACCGGATAGTTGGGGTCGTGGCTGATGAGCCCGTCCTTGGTGAAGATGTGCCCGTCGCGGCCCCTGACCGCAGGCGAGCTGTAAGCGATAGTGATGGTTTTGCCGGCGATGTTCACCGACTCGGTTTCCGGCGGGCTCTTCGGCGGGGCTTGCTGCGCGGATAGAGCTGCGGCGAACAGCAGACTGGAACAAATCAAAAGACGCTTCATGGGGGTTATCTCCGTGGAAAAGAATCCTTGCCGGGAGTGTTAGAGCGGTTCTCCAGTTCACACGATGTGTCTGGTGGCATGGAAGGTGGCTTTTACTTCTGCCCCCAGCGACGAAGACCTGTCGCCGGGGGCCCCGAGAGGAAAAAGCCACTCAACTGCAATGGTCTTCCTTACAGCAACTGGAGAACCGCTATAATCCCGACGCAACGATTGTCGCACCGGCCGGTCCTCAAGGGGAAGCCGATGCGGAAAATCAGGATGATCAGCCTGCCACGGCAGAAGGTAGATGTATGGCCGGAAAGCAGTCTTGTTTTGACTTTTTGCGGTGTAGCGCGCTTTCATCGCCTATACTCGTTTCACGAAAATGTTCCAAGAAGGAGCCGTTCCGTGTCGATTCGCGTTCGTACGTTTTTCGCGATAATTACCTTTTTTCTTATTCATTGCTTTGCTATGCTGCATGCTCAACATCCCGGCAACAGCAATGCTTACTATCAGCAACTGCGTGGCCTATTACCGGGCAACGAAGTCATTATGGTCAATAACTTTGAACTGCACCGCGATGCAGCCACATTCACCTTCCTCCATGGCAGCTTTGCCTTTTATGGCGCAGTAAACGGCAAGGAAACTGGCGCGGTCTTCAAGGGCGAAGGCCACTTGCACATTACTCCACCCACCGCCCAGGAGCGGCATAACCTGGCCATTCTCAATAAAAGCGAAGTTTTCGACGAGAACTTCGACCAGGTGGTGCTGCGCTTTACCGATAACACCGCGGCGGAGTTACGCAAGGCATCGGCAGGCAAGGGCGATCCGGACGCGGCCTATGGCAAGGCGGCAGAAGAGTTGCACAGCTTTGCGCGGCATCATCTGAACGAGAATCTCGATCTGCGCTTGCTTCAAGACGTGCTGAGTCCGGCTCCCGGCGGGTACTTTCTCGCCGCCCTGCATGGAAAGAAGAATGCTCACTTGTTCTTCGTCTTCGATCCGCAGGGCGTAAGCGGGATTGCGCCTGAAGAGGTCGCGCTGCTGAATTGGAACTCGACGGATGAAGTTCCGATCTACCCCCTTGCCTTTCATCGCGCCGCAGAGTACGCGAACGGCACTGCAAGCGGCAACGAGCATAATGTGGCCTACAAGATACTGAATGAAAACCTCGATGTCTCCATCGAGAAAAGCGGGTTTTTATCCAGCCTCGCCACGGTAGAAGTTCGCGCGGAGCAGGACGGCGTAGCGGTGATTCCGTTCGACCTCCACTCTGATCGCTTCTCAAGCCTCACTGTCAGCAGCGTGGAGAACGCCAAAGGCGAACCATTGGACTTTGTGCAGGAGAAGAAGGACGAGGATCCAAACTTTGGTGTGGTGCTGGCGCAGACGCTTAAAAAAGATGAGACAACTACGGTGAAAATCGCATACGGCGGCAAGGATGTTGTCTTCAACGAAGGCGGGGAAAACTATTACCCAACAGCCCGTGAAGACTGGTATCCGAACTCCTACCAAGGGCTGGGTGACTATGCTACCTATCGAATGTTCTTTCACGTGCCCAAGGGGTTGCAGCTAATTGCCACGGGAACCAAAGTGAACGAAAGTACCGATGGCAAGATCACAACGACCGAGTGGACGACGGAAGTACCGTTGCCGGTAGTGGGCTTTACTCTGGGTAACTTTTCGAGCAAGGAAGCCAAATTCGGCGACCCGCTTAAAGGCGAACTGACCATCGATGCCTATGCCAACAAGCAGGTCCCGGACTTTATAGAGCCTCTCGCGAATCAAGGGTTGGGCTCGCTGAATACAACCCCCATGCTCGGAACCGAACTCAGCCAGGGCGAATTCGCCGCGCAGGTCTATACCAACTACTTCGGGCAACTGCCGTTTTCGCACATAACCTTAACTCAGCAGTCGGCTTGCAACTACGGCCAGAGCTGGCCGATGCTGGTTTACCTGCCCATCTGCGGCTTCTTCGACGAGACCCAGCAACACTTTCTTTTGGGCAGCAGTTGGTACGACACGTACTGGAAGGTAGTTACACCGCACGAAGTAGCGCATCAGTGGTGGGGACAGACGGTAGGCTTTCGGAGTTATCGCGACCAATGGATGAGCGAAGGGTTTGCTGATGAATCGGCCACGATCTTTCTCCAGGCCTCGCAGCAAATGGACATCTTCCGCGAGTTCTGGAAGCAGCAGCGACAACTTATCACCGACAAAAATGAATTTGGCTTCCGTCCCATCGACGTAGGTCCGGTCACCATGGGCGTACGGCTCAGCTCGCCCAAAGCCGGCTGGAATATCTACCAGGACCTGGTCTATCCCAAAGGCGCATATATTCTGCACATGATCCGGATGATGATGTGGACGCCTCAGGATGGGGACGACCGCTTCAAAGCCACCATGCACGACTTTGTGGAGAGTTACCGCCTGCAAGCCGCCACCACGGAGGACTTCAAAGCTATCGTGGAAAAGCACATGAGTCCAGCGATGGACCTGGATGGCAATCACAAAATGGACTGGTTCTTTAACCAATATGTCTACGGCACCGAGTTGCCGGCTTATCACTTTGAGGGTCAAGTTACACACAACGGCGATTCGACCAGCCTGCATTTCAAGCTCACTCAATCAGGGGTGCCAGACAAATTCCGGATGCTGGTGCCGCTCTATCTGGAATTAGCCGGTGGCAAAGTCATGCGCCTGGGCGCGGTCATCACCAGCGGTTCTAAAACCATCGACAAAACCGTGCAACTGCCCAAGCTGCCGTCCCCGGTGAAACGAGTCGTCATCAACTACTATTACGACGTGCTATCGATCGATAACTAAGGCATCTTCGCAGATAACATGACCTATCTTGCCTTTAGGAAGATCAGCTAGTTTTCTGACCGCATAATTTTGCATCTGTAGCGCCGGTCTCCTGACCGGCTGTCGTGCGGGTCTCCAGACCCGCATTTGGTACGAATTCATACGGCCAGAGACCTAGTGCTGCGAGTACGATATACTCCGGTACGCAGAAGAAATAAGGAGGTTCACAATGCGATTAACGGCAATCTTGAAGATGGCGGTGGCCGGAGCAATGGCCGTGACGATATTGGCGGCTCCCGGATCGATGCAGGCGCAGGGCAGCGATACGGTGCTGAATGCGGCGGAGGCGCAGAAACTGCTGCCAGCGAGCGTCTACTACGCAGGCCAGTCGGCCACCACACAGTTGCGGAACTCCGGCGGCGTGAAGTTTGCCGACGGGCACTATGTGCTGGCAACCTTGGTAGACACCAGCGGCTACTCGACCGGCGTAGCGTCGAAGTACCAGGCTTATTTCATCGTCGAGGTTGCAATCAAGGTGGGCGGCGAGAATCTGCCCGCGGGGGTCTACGGCGCAGGATTCGTCGGAGGCAAATTTGTGGTCACTGATGTGGGCGCGCACGATGTGTTGACGGTGGCAGCGGTCGAAGACGCGATTAAAAAGCGGCCCTTGCCTCTGCAAGTGGTTGCTGACCCCGCGGGCGGCTTTCGGCTTTATGCCGGGCGCAAATATGTAAACTTCAGCCGGTAGCTCTTCACCAAAATAGCTAACATTAGAAGCGATACCCCCAGCGACGAGTATTCGTCGCTGGGGGTGGGATAGCGCCACAAAATTACGATGCGGCGGTTATTTTGATTGCGGTGGTGCCGGAGCAGGCGCCCCAGCTGGCGGCGCTGGAGTGGCGGGCGTCGCCGGAGCAGCAGGCGTTGCCGGTGCGGGAGCAGGCGCCGGTGCAGCCGGGGCTGCAGGAGCTGGCGGCTTGGGCGCAGCGTGAGGAACTGGCGGCCCACCAGGAGTGCCGGGCATCGGACGAGCGCCGGGACCACCCGGGCCGCGACTAGGCGGCTGCGGAGCGTCGGTTACCTCAGCCAGTTCGAGATCCAGAATCAAATCAGACTTGGCGGGAATCGCCGGATGGGCGGCGTCGCGCGCCGGAATCTCGCGAGCACCCAGTCCCAACTCCCATGGAATAAAGACGCGGCGCGTGCCACCCGCCTTCATGCCCTCAAAACCCAAATCCCAGCCAGGAAGCGGACGACCCATTCCCATCACGATCGTAGCCGGCTGAGGATCGCCCAGCTTTGGCTTGCCATCGTCGCCCAGAACCGGCTTGCCGTCCTTGTCCTTGACAGGCGCTCCGGGGTGGTCCTTGGAGGACTCGATCTTGGTGCCATTGGACGCCAACCATAGCGTGAAGTGGTACTTAAGCAGCTTGCCGGGCTCTGCCAAAGTCCCGGTTCCAACCACTGCGTCCTCGTAGCGCAAGGCCGCCGTGAAAAGGGTCTTCTGCACTCCCTTGATCGGGGGCACACCGGGCGGTAGCTTGATGGCGGAAGCGGTGGTCGTCGACTTGGTGGTGGTCGTGGCGGACTTTGCAGCAGTGGTAGCCGGCTTGGCGGCAGCGGGGGTTTGAGCAGTTGCGGCTGCGGTACTGGCCGCCAACAACAAAATCAGGAGAGTATGCTTCATGGCGTGGTTTCACTCCGGTTGGTGCATGTGGGGAGTGTATCAGGCACCCCCACCCTGCCGCATCCTGTCAGCAACCCGGCCAACAGAGCGGTTCGATAGGCTAGATGCTCGACCAGGACGGATTCATGACGCGCATGTGCGCCCTCGCCCACCGCACCCATCCCATCCAGCGTCGGAATGCCAAGCGATGCAGTGAAGTTACCGTCCGATGCGCCGCCGGTCGAAGCTTCCGCCAACACGAAACCCAACTCTGCGGCCAGAGCCTTGGCTTCTATATAAAGACGGACCGTCCCTCGCGTACGCTCCATAGGCGGGCGATTGATGCCACCGGAGACGGCCAGCGTCGAGCGCTTGTCCACCGGCTTCAGCGCGGCAAACTTGCGTTCGATGCGCGGACCATCGGCCTTGTTCGCGATGCGAACGTCAACCTCCGCCCAGGCTTCCGCCGCGATCACATTAGACTTCGATCCGCCGCAAACGACGCCAACGTTCACCGTCATGCTGCGTTTCAAATCGGTCCAGCCAGACACTGTTTCAATGATGCGGGCCAGCTCCAAAACAGCGCTTGCCCCCTTCTCGAAGTCCACACCTGCGTGAGCAGCCACTCCGGTCACATCGATGCGCCAATTGCCAGTGCCTTTGCGGGCGGTCTTGTAAGCCAACCCCTGCGCCGGTTCCAGAACAAAAACCTGGGCACACTCGGCCGCCAGCCGCTCTGTTATCGGCCGCGAAACAGGGCTGCCTACCTCCTCGTCACTATTCAGTAGCAGCACGATCTCGCGATTCAGCAGGCCAGCCTCGGTCAGCATTTCGAGCGCAGTGAAGGCCATCGCCACGCCCACCTTCATATCCAGCATGCCGGGGCCCCAAAGCCTGCCTTGGCTCAACTTGCAAGGCATCGTCTTGAGCGTGCCCAGCGGCCAAACCGTGTCCAGATGCCCAAGCAGCAGGGTTCGCCCGGCGTTGCCGGCTTTGGATTTTGGCCCAAAGCGCGCCTCCACCAGATCGCCGAAGTCCTTTTGCCTATGCAGCTTGACGCGCCCGCCGAGAGATTTGGCGTGAGCAGCGGCCAATGCGACGCAAGCGTCCACTGCTCCCTTGTCATCCGATGGCGACTCGGCCCGCACCAGCTTTTGTGCCAGATCGAGCAAAGCAGTCTGCTTGCGCCGCGCACCGGCCAACAGGGCACGCATGGGTATGGGAGGATCGGTTGTCGCAGGCATTTCTCAGAACCTTTCAAGGCCATTTTAGTTACTTGTGCGCAAATTACTTGTTATAGCCATAAATTATGGCTATAATTCAAGCATGGACATCAGCACCGCCGAAGCCAAGAATCGCCTGACCGAACTGATCAGAGCCGTCGAGCATGGCGAACAAGTGGTCATCACCCGCCACGGTCGCCCTGTCGCCCAGATCGCTCCGCCGCCTGTGGAGCGCCGCAAGGTGCGTTTAGGCGGCATGAAAGGCCGTATCCGCATGCTGCCAGGCTGGGATGCTCCCATCGATCTTGACCGGTTCCTGGAAGGCGATCTGTGAGCGCAGGCTCGCGTCCTGCCGGTTATCTCCTCGACACGCACACTGTAATCTGGGCACTCGCCACTCCCGAAGCACTCACAGACTCGGCGCGTAAGGCAGTTCTCTCCGGTCCTAATGTACTGAGCGTGGTCTCTTATTGGGAGATCATGCTCAAGAGTATGAAGGGCACTCTGGATGTAGGCGACCCGAGAGCCTGGTGGTTCGATGCCCTGGAGCAACTGGCAGCCACGCCGCTTGTTTTGCGTCCTCAGCACATTGCCGGGGTCTATTCGCTGCCGCCAATTCATAAAGACCCATTCGACCGGATGCTGATCGCGCAGGCCGCAGCCGAAGGACTGGTGCTGGTGACCATGGAAGGCGTGATTGCTCAGTATGCATCAAGTGGGTTGCGTGTGGTTGGATGAGAGGCGAGTGGCTCAACTCCGGCAAAGTGTGGCAAAAATACCACAAGACGGCCGTAGCCTTTCACGTCTAACCTAACGGTTATGCACGGTTTTCTCGACCGTGGAGGAAAGAACTTTTTGGCTAAGTCCGCGCACCTGAGTTCCGCGCACCTGGAACAGACGATCGTCGCGCCGCTGGAATTTAACGGGGTGGGGCTGCACTCTGGCGCACCGGTGAATATGCGCCTCATGCCCGCGCCTGCTGGTTCCGGCATCGTCTTCCGCCGCACCGATCTGGACAATTTTGAAATTCCCGCCATCGGCCGTTATGTGGCCAAGGTTAGTTACGCCACAAGCTTGATGCGCCAGGGCGTACTGATTCAGACCACCGAGCATCTGCTCTCGGCCCTGGTCGGCATGGGCGTCGACAACGTCATCGTCGAGCTCGACAACTTGGAACTGCCCATCCTGGACGGCAGCGCCCTGCCTTACGTTGAGGCCTTGCTCAGTGTGGGCATCCGCACCCAGCGCCGCCGCCGCGAGACCATCCGCGTGCTGCGCGAGATCGAGGTGCGCGAGGGCAATAAATTCATCGGCGTCTACCCCGGTTCCGGCTACAGCATCGAATACGCCATCGACTTTCCCGCGCCCGTTGGCCACCAGTCAACATGCGTGGATCTGGCTGCCGAGACTTATGGCACCGCAATCGCTCCGGCGCGCACCTTTGGCTACAAGGCCGACGAAAAGAAAATGCGCGACATGGGCCTGATCCGCGGCGCCACTCCAGAAAGCATCATTATCCTGGGACCCAAGGGCCCGGAGAACGGTCCGCTGCGCTTTCACGACGAGTATGTCCGCCACAAAGTCCTCGATCTCATCGGAGATCTAGCCCTCGCCGGCCGCCGCATCGAAGGCCGCGTGGTGGCCGAGCGCGCCGGACACGCCATGCACACCGCTCTCGTCTCGCGTCTGCTCAAGGACCGCTCCACCTGGGAGCTTGCGCACGTGCCAGTCGCCGCAGAGCCTGCCCCGGAAATGGAACCGGCCGGGGCGAACGCACAACTTGGCACTCCAGCGCTCATGAGCGCCTGAGGGATCGGGAACAGAGATCAAATCGCCGTGCCCCATCCTTTCGACTTTTTCCGTCGAAAGGGTGGGACATCCCATAATTCGGTCGGATGTTTGCACGTCCCTAAAGGGCAGAAGTACCGAAAGAACACTCCCGTCGACTTGCCTCTCGCCGCGCCACATTCATTTCGGACTCGACCTCGACAATCCCAATATCTCCCAACGCCCAAGCGCGAAAGCTCGACCATGGCCACTCCTCTGCCGCAGTGCAGAGTCCGCGTTTCACCGGATTGCGGTGAATGTAACGAAGCTGTGTGACAAAGCCCTCGGAGCTTCTGACATTGTGATCGTAATAGCGGGTCTGCCAGAAAGGCATATCTCCTGCAACTCGCTTGCCCTCCTTTCGGGCCTGAAGGGAGACTTTGCACTTCAACATTTGCACCGCTCTGGGCAGCATTCCGCCTTCTGGCTCGCTCAAAAGAAGGTGAACGTGTTCCGGCATGACGACATAGCCAAAGACGCAGATCTGGCAGCGGCGTCGCGTTTGCTCAAGCGCGAGCAAAAATGAGTTCTGCATCTGCATTTGAGCTAACAATGGCAAACTGTGATAACAACTGAAGGTAAGAAAGTGGGATTGTCCGGAGTGATGCAGACGCTTGAGTCCGTCGGGCATGGATTACCCTCCGTTTGATCGATGATCGTCCGAGAAATGCTATCCCGGAAATTTGCGGTCCCCCCACCCTTGCGACAGAAAGAAATCGCAAGGATGGGGCACGAAGCCTCTGAGGGTTGGGTAGCTCCCTGTTCTCCCTTCGCTGGACTACGCAAACAAAATACACATCGGCGCGGCCGCCGGAAAGTTCTTGCCTGCATCGGCCAGCGCTCCAGTATCCCGATTCCGCGCAAAAACACTGATCACATTCGAATCCTGGTTAGCCACCAGCATCCAGCCTTCCGTAGGGTCGAGCGTAAAGTTGCGCGGAGTCTTGCCGCCGCAACTGGACCGGCCAATGGGAGTTAGTCTCCCGCTCACAAAATCGGCGCTGAAACTATAAAGAAAGTTGTTGTCGCGGTTGGCAAAGTAGACAAACTTCCCATCCTTCGAGATCACCGTGTCGCAGGCACGCGTGGGGCCGTGATACCCCTGAGGTAATAACTCGATACGAGTTATCAAACTCAAGCTCCCATCGTCCTTCGACCATTCCAGCACATCCACCGTAGAAGTCAGCTCATTGACTCCGTAAGCCGTGTATCCGTTGGGGTGAAAATGCAGCGTGCGTGGACCGTCTCCCGGCCTGGTACGGTAAGTACCGGCGGGCGTCAGAGCGCCTGTTGTAGCGTTCAGGCTGTAGATATGGATGCAATCACCGCCCAGGTCGTTCATATAAGCGAAGCGGTTGTCGGGCGAAAAGGACCCAAAGTGGGCGTGGGAGCTCTTCTGGCGATCCTTGTTGGGGCCATGTGTAGAGTAGTACTCGCTCCCGGCGGCCTTGAGCTTACCCTCACTCACATGAAAACTGGACATGGTTCCGCCGCCATAATCAGCCGCAAGCAGCACGCCGCCAGTGTGGTCCAGAGCCACGTGGCAGGTGCCCGCTCCAGCCGAGTTCAGCGCTGAAAGCGGCTGCAACGCGCCCATCGCCACGCGGAAGCTGGCCACCTCGCCAGTCTGCTTGCCGTTGAAGCTGGGCACCTCGGAAGCGGCGAAAAGATAATCGCGGTCAGGCGAAAGTGTTATCCAGGATGCATTGGTAAGCGAGGCGGCCACGCCTGCAGGAACAAGTTCGCCTTTGGTCGGATCCCAGTCGTAAGCCAGGATGCCATCGGGCATGTTGGAGCCAATAAAGACTCGCTGTCCGCCCGGTAAAGCAAAGGAAGGCACAGCGGCTGTGGCGGCGAAAGTAGCAGCAGAAGCGGTGATCAGAAAATTGCGGCGGGAGAGTTTCATCATAATAGAAGAAATTGTCGCCGATGAGGGTATTGAAAACACCAGTATAGCGAGGATGCAATCGTGCCCTTACGGGGATGGCAGCCACAAACCTAAATCGCCGCGTCTTCTACACTTAATCCAAAGAACTCCGCACGCGAGGGAGCCGTTTGTCTCATTATATCAGCTTTGTTCGCATCCCGGCGCTGGCCATCCGTCAGCATATCCGGCCACTCGCCCCGCAGGGTGTGCTGGACGAGGACACGCTGCAAATGCGCGTCTGGCCCAACGATATCGACCTGAATCTGCATATGAATAACGCCCGCTACCTGAGCATGATGGATTACGGGCGCACCCACCTGCTGGCGCGCACCCGGCTGCTTGAGCACATCATTCGCTCACGCTGGCAGCCGCTGGTGGGTGCGGTCTGGATCACTTATCGGCGCTCGTTGCCGCTATTTGCCGCCTTCCGGCTCGGCTCCCGTCTAGTCTGCTGGGACGAGCGCTGGTTCTACATCGAGCAAACCTTCATCGGGCGCGACGGCCTGGCCGCAGTGGGCTGGGTAAAAGGCCTTCTGCGCGACGCCCAAGGTAGTCTGCCCCCGCAAAAGGTGATTGAGACCGTAGCGCCCGGTGCCGTCACCCCGCCTATGCCGGAAGCCATCGCAGCATGGAACGAGCTGACCAGGGAGAAGCTAGCAGGCGGGTAGTCGTTGGCGTTGCCTCCCTAGCGAGCCTGTCCACAGCGCCGCAGGCAGTTGGCCCCAACGCAGGTGGCCGAAGGCACTTAGCCCCACCGCAGGTGGTTGGCCCCAACGCAGCCGCTGGTGGTGCCCAAAGTCACAGGACGTTCATACTCCGCGTGTGATAGCATCCCATTTCTTAGCAATAGACGCCTGGCGGATTCACCTAAATTTCATCTGCATGGCGCCGGCCCAAGCCTTTATGAACGAGGTAGACGGCAGACCGGGAGCTGTGGCGCTCCAATCCGGCCACCTGGACGCCCCCCAGGACGTCACCACGTTTTCCCTGCTTCGCCCCCATTCCATCCCGCAATTTCAGAAACATCCGCCAAAAACCACAGGAGAATCCCAATGAAAACGTACCAGGGAAGTGAGATCCGCAACGTAGCTGTAGTGGGGCATGCGCACAGCGGCAAGACCACCTTGATCGCCGCTATGCTGCATGCCGCGAAAATGACCCCGGCCCAGGGCCGCGTAGAAGACGGCACGGCCGTGACCGCCTATGACGAAGAAGAAGTGGCCCGCGGCGCAACCATGCAGAACGCGGTAGCCTTTGCCGAGTGGCAAGGCATCAAGATCAATCTCGTCGATACTCCCGGCTTTCATATGTTTACCCACGAAGCCCGTGCAGCCCTGATGCCCGTGGAAGCGGCCGTGGTGCTAGTCAACGCGCAGCATGGCGTCGAAGCCGTCACCGAGCGCATATGGAGATTTGCCGAAGAAGCCAGCGTCCCGCGCATCGTTCTCATCAATCAGATGGACCACCCCAAGGCCGGCGGCGGCGGCGGACTGAGCGCCCTGATTGACGACCTCGTTGACCGCTGGGGCCGCAACTGCGTTCCTGTCCAGTTGCCCATCTCCGATGCCGAAGGCTTCCACGGCGTGGTCGACCTCGTAACTATGGAGGCTTTCTATTACACGCCCGGCGGCGACGGTCGCGGCAAGGTTACCGGTGAAATTCCCGCCAGCCTCGCAGCCGACGCCAAGTCCCGCCACGAGGCGCTGGTAGAGCTCGTTGCCGAGGGCAAAGACGAGCTGATGGAAGAGTATTTCGAGAAGGGCACCATCGCCGAAGAGCACCTAATCGCCGCTCTCCATGAGGCTATCCGCGAAGACCGCATCTTCCCCGTCCTCTTTTCGAGCGGCCTGGCCAACATGGCTCTCGATCACCTGCTGGACTTCATCAAGGCCTACACCCCCGCGCCAACCGAGCGCGCGCCCATCGTCGTCCGCACTCCCACCATTGACGTCGCGGCAGACGCGGAAGACAAAGCCGCAAAACCCACTCGCAAGATCGACGACAAAGAACCTCTGGCCTTGATGGTTTTCAAAACCATGACCGATCCCTTCGCCGGCCGCATCAGCTTCTTCAAGGTCATCGGCGGCGTGGTCAAAAACGACGCCACGGTCGAGAACTACACCCGCCGCGGACAGGAACGCCTCTCGCATCTTTCCGTCATGCAGGGCCGCAAAGCCGTTGAAGTTCCTGAGTTGCATGCGGGCGACATCGGTGCCGTGGCCAAGCTCCGCGAAACTCTCACCGGCGATACGCTCGGTCAAAAAGGCGCAGAGGTCCAGATCGATCTCCACCCACTGCCCGAGCCAGCCATGACTTATGCCATCGAGCCTAAGTCGCGCGCCGACGAAGACAAGCTCGCTCCCGCCATTCATAAGTTAATGGAAGAGGACTTACTCATCCGCTTCTTCCGCGATCCGCAGACCAATGAATTCTTGATCGCCGGCGCGGGCCAGCCGCACATCGAAGCCATCGTTAGCCGCCTCAAAAAGCGCTATCACGCCGAGGTCACTCTGAAGGCGCCCAAGGTTCCTTATCGCGAAACTATCCGCGCCAAGGTCGAAGCGCCGGGACGCCACAAGAAGCAAACCGGCGGCCACGGCCAGTTCGGCGACTGCAAAATTCGCATGGAGCCCATGCCTCGCGGCGGCGGCTTCGAATTTGGAAATGAAGTCTTCGGCGGCGCCATCCCCCGCAACTTCATCCCCGCTATCGAGAAAGGTATTGTTGAGTCAGCCGCCCGTGGCTATCTCGCCGGTTACCCGGTAGTCGACTTCAAAGCCACCGTCTATGACGGCAGTTATCACGATGTGGACTCAAATGAAATGTCCTTTAAGATGGCTGGCCGCCTCGCCTTCCGCAAAGCTATGGAAACGGCGAAGCCCTGTTTGCTCGAACCCATCATGAAGGTAGAGATCGAAGCCCCTGACGAGTTCGCCGGCACACTTATGGGTGACTTAAACTCGCGCCGTGGCCGCGTAGCCGGCATGGAGTCCAAGGGCCGCACAACAGTGATCAACGCCCAGGTTCCCATGGCCGAAATGTTGACTTATGGAACCCTTCTAACTTCCATGACTCAAGGCAAGGGCAGTTACCGCATGGAGATGGACCACTACGACATAGTCCCGCAGTTAGTAGCCGACAAAATCCTAGCCAACGCCAAACGCCCCGTAGAAGAAGAGGAAGAATAGCGCCTGCGATGCGGCCAGCCGCGCGCTATCCGCGCGCACAAGGTTCGTGGTCTCCCAGGTCTCATTACATCGAGACCTGGGTTTCTTCAACAAGCTACAATCGAACGTGTCAGGGCACGACTTCAGTCGTGCCGAAAAGATCAAACAGAAGAAGAGGGCTTTAGCCCCTGCGGTGCGGCCAGCCGCTCGCTGTCCGCTCGCAGTAGGTTCCACCCCGCAACTTTCTACCTCCTCGAATTTGTCATCCTGAGCGAAGCGCAGCGAAGTCGAAGGACCTGCTTTTGTTCGTTCAGACCGAGTGTCCTAGGTCCGGATTTTCGGACTTGGGATATTCTTAAACCCGGCCATCAATCGTGTCAGGGCACGACTTCAGTCGTGCCGAAAAGATCAAATAAAAGAGGAGGGCTTTAGCCCCTGCGATGCGGAAACCTTCCAGGCCGGGCACCCCAAGTCCGGATTTTCAAACCTGGGATATTCTTAAACTCGGCCATCAATCGTGTCAGGGCACGACTTCAGTCGTGCCGAAAAGATCAAATAAAAGAGGAGGGCTTTAGCCCCTGCGAT
>JBEKRS010000039.1:0-53394 GCA_049518535.1 Occallatibacter sp.
GCTTGCGGATGGTACGGTAAGCTCTCTTCACGGCGGTTCTCCTTGTAAAAGGTTGGCAACCCGATTCTTCCAGAACCGGGCCGAACCGCCGCTCAACTTTCAACTACAGATGGGACATCCTCTACCTCGTCAGCGATCAGCTTTCAGCAGTCAGCAACAAATCGCACCTCAGGTCATTGGTCATTCTTTTATTGTGCGCTGACGGGACGTAATCTTATGCGAAGATTTCACTCCGGCCTTGCGGGAGGACTGCACCCATTCGGCAAGCTCAGGGCAGGCTTTCCTGCGAGAATCCCAGGTCCCAAAAGCGGGACCTGGGGCACTTAATCTGATGCATTCGCACACTCCGCTCTCCTTGCCCAATCGCAGCCAGCCGTGTTTGACTGGATGCCGAAGGTGGACGACACGCGATGGCTTACATCCTTTCACTGGACCAGGGGACGACTAGTTCCCGCGCGATTCTCTTTGACGAGGCGGGCACGATTGCCGCTGTGGCGCAGCATGAGTTCGAGCAATTCTTTCCGCAAGCCGGCTGGGTGGAACACGACCCGATGGAAATTCTGACCAGCCAACTTGCCTGCGCGACAGAGGCTCTGGGCAAGGTGGGCGCGCGGCCCCGCGACCTGGCGGCTATCGGAATCACTAATCAGCGCGAAACGGTGATTGTGTGGGAGCGGGCGACGGGCAAGGCGATTCATCCGGCCATTGTCTGGCAGGATCGGCGCACGGCCGCGCGATGCTCGGAGTTAGTCGAGAGCGGGGTGCAGGAGATGGTGTCGGATAAGACTGGCCTCGTGCTGGACCCATATTTTTCCGCGACCAAGGTAGGCTGGATTCTAGACAATGTGCCGGGCGCGCGGGCGCGAGCTGAGCGTGGCGAGCTGGCCTTCGGAACCGTGGACAGTTGGCTGATCTGGCACCTGACCAGCGGCGGGCGCCATGTCACCGACGTGACCAATGCATCGAGGACACTGCTCTTCAATATCGTCAACGGCGAGTGGGATGCGGAGCTGCTGCGTATATTTGGCATTCCTGAAAGCATGTTGCCCGAGGTGGTATGGTCGAGCGAGCGTGTGGGCGAAGTGACCACAACGCTCGGCTTGAGCGGTGCGGAGATTGCAGGCATAGCCGGCGATCAGCAAGCCGCGCTCTTCGGCCAGTTGTGCTGGAAGGCCGGCGAGGCAAAAAATACTTATGGAACGGGCTGCTTTCTGTTGCTGAACATCGGGACCGGAAAAGACGGCAACGGCACGGGGTTTGTGCGATCGAAGCATCGGCTGATCACCACGCTCGCGGCAAGCGCTCAGCATCGTCTGGAGTATGCACTCGAAGGAAGTATCTTTATCGGCGGAGCCGTGGTGCAGTGGCTGCGCGACAATTTGAAGCTGATCGGTTCCTCGGCAGATGTGGAGGCGCTCGCCGCCAGCGTGCCGGATTCGGGCGGAGTAGTGCTGGTGCCTGCGTTTGTGGGCCTCGGTGCGCCGCATTGGGACCCGCATGCTTCCGGCTTGCTGATCGGTCTCGGCCGCGGTACCAAGCCTGGACACATTGCGCGAGCGGCTCTGGAGAGCATCGCCTTCCAAGTGGCCGACGTGCTGGAGGCGGTCCAGAGCGAGACCACGCCGCTGGCTGCGCTGCGAGTGGATGGCGGTGCGGCGGTGAACAACATGCTCATGCAGTTCCAGGCCGACGTGCTTGGCGTGCCGGTGGTGCGTCCGCAAGTGACCGAGACGACCGCGCTGGGCGCTGCTTATCTTGCTGGGCTCGCGACGGGCTTCTGGGCTAACCCGGGAGATCTGCGCGCTAAGCGGCAAGGCGACGTGCGCTTTGAACCGAAGATGGATGCGAGCGAACGGGCCGAGCGGCGCGGGAAGTGGTCACGGGCTGTCGAGCGGGCGAAAGGGTGGGGCGAGTAACGAATTCTGTGAATTAGCCAAAGAGTTCGCTATGGGAACCAAGACGAGCCAGGCGCAAGGTCTCCGAGTCTGGCTTCTTGTAGATCAGCAGCAGGTCAGGCCTAACGTGGCACTCACGATAGCCCGTCCAATCGCCGCTCAGTTCATGGTCGCGGTGTCGTGGCTCCAATGGGACATTGTCTGCCAAGGCAACAAGAACTGACACCAAGTCTACGTCGAGTGTTGCGCTGTGCCGGCCTCTGGCTTCGCGCTTAAAGTCGCGTCTAAATGCCGACGAACGCTCAATCGTGTGCATGCAAATCTGCCATCAATGCTTCGACGCTGGCGAAGCGCTTGCCCTTGCCAGCCTCAAGTTCGACGATTGCCTTGCGGGTGGTGGCATTGGGGACTTTGACCTCGAAGGGCAGGCGGTGCTCGTCGGCAATCCGCAGCATCAGCAGGCGGATGGCATCAGAGATGGATAGGCCCATGGCCTCCAGAGCATCGGAGGCACGCTCCTTGGTCTTCGTGTCGATGCGAGCGCGGACGTAGGTGTCGGCGGTGGGCATGGGGGTTCTCCTTGAAGTTAAGCCTTCAATTCAATTGTAGTCACATTGAGACCACAGTGCAAGTGGCTGCTTCTGAACGCCAGCGCCGAGCGCGAGAGGCGCTGGCGAAGAGCTGTGGAGCGGGCCAAAGGCTGGACTGGCTGATTGTCGATTCTGACGTCGTGGGAACGAGAGATAGCATACCGATGATCCGGTGTTGATTCCAGGCAGGTTAAAAATATCTGCAAGGTCTTGAAAATATAAAAAGGGGGGAGGGGGTCCCCTGGGGCTCGCGGAACAGAAAAGCCCGCTCCATTGACTACCTCGATTGTGCGCTTGCGGAGGATTATCTTCTGCATCGAGCAGAGGTGAAAGGTTGTCGCCTCCGAGGTCGAAAAGGCGGGACATTTTGTCTTACTCAGTGCAGGATCTGAAAAATCGGAGGATTTGAACCAAAACGGCGTCTTTGAAACGGCTTTCAACGAAGTAAGCAGGGGTTTGAGACCGGAAAATCATAGAGTGGTTTCAGGTCTCACAACCGAAGACCCCCTGGCATCCGGCACTCGTGTCGGAAATTGTGGAACGTACTCTCAGTGTTGATCATCCGACTTCTCGGCTGCCGGAAGGGTACCCTCCAAAATAGCTCCGAAAACCATCGTTGCTGCAAGCAAGACCCACGGCAGATAAGTCAAGCGATACTCCCATAATGTTAGATATACGGTAATCCACTTATAGTGTTCGGTCTGACCGCTGCGATACATCGTCCGACCGCAGTGATACATATAGATGTGCCCGCTTGACTCATTGGCGACCTGCGGGCATGTCCATTCATAATAGTAGGCAAGAGCTGTCATTAGCCCTATGCAGAACAACATCATTAATCCGGCAATTGCCCTCGTATACTTTCGGGATTTGTGCATTCGAAGCAACATGTCTTTCTCCCAACGAATATTGGCAAAACTTCGCTCTAGAGGCCGTTTGTCTTATTCAAAACTCGACATACTTTACTAAGTCAAGTTCAAGGCGCAAACGGACAACACCATAAGAAGGGGCCTGGGTGGAGAACGGAACACATACGTTCTGGAAAGTGCGGAAGAGCATGGCCTTCGCCTACGCTAACTCCACCTCAATCTTCTTGGCTTCTGCGTCTAACTTCACGATTTTGAAGGTGCGGATTTGGCCTTCGCCGAAGGCTTCGGGTTTTGCGGCGGCGGGGGTGTTGCCCTTCCAGCGGTTCTTCAACTGCGAAGATAGCGACGAGAGATCGAGCTTGACGGCAGGCTTGGTTTCTGGCGCGGCCGGCGCGGCGGTCAGGCTGTCTGCGCCAATGCGGCAGACAGCGCGGATGCCTTGGCCAAGTTCGACATGGATGAGGCTTGGCGATTGCTCGATGACTCGGCCGGAGACTTGATCGCCGACTTTGTGCTCGGCAATGTACTCGTCGATGTGAGTGGGAACAAGCTGCTTGATGCTGAGTTTGATCTGGCGCTTTTCCTTGTCGATGGCCAGTACTTGCGCCTTGACGATTTGGCCAGCGTGTAGCATATCCGATGGGTGGTTGAGGCGGCGTTCGGCGGTGATTTCGCTGATATGGACCAAGCCTTCAATGCCGTCGGCTAACTGCACGAAGGCCCCGAAGTTCATCAGCTTGGTGACTGGCCCCGTGATCTCAGAGCCGACGGGGAAGTTGCGCTCGACTTCGGTCCACGGATCGGTGAGGGTTTGCTTGAGGCCGAGCGAGATGCGGCGTTCCTCGGGCTTGATGCCCAGCACGACGGCATCGACGCGGTCGCCTTGCTTGAGAATGTCAGAGGGGTGGCGCAGCTTTTTGCCGTAGGACATTTCGGAGATATGGATGAGGCCTTCGATGCCGGGCTCAATCTCGACAAATGCTCCGAAGTCAGCGAGGCGTGTAACTGTGCCGGTAACGCGCTGGCCTGCGACCAGACTGACAGTTTTCCAAGGTTCTGCCTGAAGTTGCTTGAGGCCGAGTGAGATTTTTTTGGTTTCAGGATCGATTTTGAGGATGCGAACCTGAAGTTCCTGGCCGACGGTGAGCACATCTTCGGGCTTGGTGATGCGGGTGTGGGCGATGTCGGAGACGTGCAGCAGGCCATCGATGCCGCCCAGATCGACAAATGCGCCATAAGGGACGAGCGAGCGAACCGTGCCGCTGACCGTGTCACCTTCCTTCATGGCGCCGCGCCGGGCCTCGGTAACTCCACGCGCTTGCTCTTCGAGAACTACGCGGCGATCGACGACCACGTTTTCATCCATAACATCGAGTTTGGTAATGCGGCAGGTGATCTGGGTGCCGACCAGCTTTTCGAGCTCGGCTGCGTCGCGGGTTCCGCTACGGCTGGCGGGCATGAAGGCACGAACGCCAATATCCACCGACAGGCCGCCTTTGATGACTTCGGTGACGGTTCCGACGACGGCCAGCTTCTCGGCAAAGGCGGCTTCGAGAGCCGACCAATCGCGAGCCTGCGTCACCTTGAAGCGCGAGAGCTCGTAATAGTGTTCTTCATTGCGGCCGGTGACGGAGACGGGAAAACGGTCGCCGGGCTTGACGGCGTCGGCGTTATTGTCGAAGGCTGCGCGGGGCAACACGCCCTCCGTTTTGTAGCCGATGTCGAGGAAGACCTGGTCGGCCGAGAGCGAGATGACTACCCCTTGAAGCTGCTTTTGGCCGGGCTCACCCTTGTGCGAGTGGCTGCGTTCGAAGGCAGAGAGCAGGTCGGCAAAGGACTCC
This sequence comes from Occallatibacter sp., assembly GCA_049518535.1. Classification (GTDB taxonomy): domain Bacteria; phylum Acidobacteriota; class Terriglobia; order Terriglobales; family Acidobacteriaceae; genus Telmatobacter. The sequence continues at coordinate 5,196 of JBEKRS010000039.1, forward strand.
TGAGGTTCTTCGATGGGTGGCTCTTCGACGATGGCTTGAGCGGCGGCTTCGATGACGGGCACGACGATGGGTTCGGCAATGGGTTCAGCGACTGCTGGTGCTTGAGCGGGCTCCAGAGCGGGCGCAGGGGCGGGTTCGGCTGCGGGCGTATTCAGAGGCTCGGGAGTCTGCATGGGCTCGGAAGTCTCCTGAGACTTGGAAGACTTGGAAGACTCGGAAGACTGGGAAGACTTGGAGTCTGGCACGGTCGTTGCTTCGGGTGTGGGCACGGATTCTTCTTGGTTGTCGTTGGTCATGACGGTGTACACCTTCATTCTCCCATGATTGAGCGGGATAAAGGGTGAGCCGCATTAGATACACTGATAACGCTATGGAAATACGTTCTGGGAACGAGATTCGCGAAGCTTTTCTGCGGTTTTTTGAGTCGAAGGGGCACCGCCGCGTGCACTCTTCCTCTCTGGTGCCTGCCAATGACCCGACGCTGCTGTTTACTAACGCGGGGATGAACCAGTTCAAAGACCTTTTTCTGGGGGCTGAGCGCAGGGACTACTCGCGTGCTACTACGTCGCAAAAATGCGTTCGCGCAGGCGGCAAGCACAACGACTTGGAAAATGTCGGTTTTACGCGGCGGCATCACACGTTTTTTGAGATGCTGGGGAACTTCTCGTTCGGAGATTATTTCAAAAAAGAGGCGATTGGCTTTGCCTGGGAGCTGGTGACTAGCCCGGAGTGGTTTGGAATTCCGAAAGACCGGCTATATGTGACGATCTTCGAGGGTGCTGATGGGGTGCCGCGCGACACCGAGGCCGAGAATTTCTGGATCGAAGCGGGCGTCGCCAAGGAGCGCATCAAGGAATACGGGCTCAAGGATAACTTCTGGCAGATGGGCGAGACGGGGCCTTGCGGGCCTTGCTCGGAGATTTTCTACGACATGGGGATGGAGGCGGCGGAGACTCCGGGGGTCGATAAGCCGTTTGGGCAGGATGAGGCGCGGTATGTCGAGATTTGGAATTTGGTCTTTATGCAGTTTGATCGTGTGATAGATCACTATGAATGTACAGAGCATCATGAACGGTTTGAAACACTTCCGTTCATCTGCGATCAGATACACTCCAATGGTGACATCAAGCATGATGCTTCTCCTGTTTTCCGTTTAGATCCGCTGCCTAAGCCGTCGATTGATACTGGCATGGGGTTGGAGCGGGTCGCGGCGGTGCTGCAAGGGAAGGTTTCTAACTTTGAAACGGATTTGTTTACGCCGCTGATAGAGAAGGCTTGGGAGCTAGTCTGCGAAGGTAACCAATCCGAGTTGATGACCGCGATTCTTTCGGACAGCCATAAGGCATCGCTCCGCATCATCGCGGATCACGCCCGCGCTGCGACCTTCCTAATTAACGACGCTGTGCTGCCCTCGAACGATGGCCGCGGCTATGTGCTGCGCAAGATTCTTCGCCGCGGCATTCGCCATGGACGAAAGCTTGGCCAAAAAGAACCTTTTCTCAACCAGATGGTCTACGCCGTGCGCGACCTGATGCAGTGCGCCTATCCAGAATTGATTGATTCGGTCGATCGTGTGGCCAAGGTAATCCTGTCCGAAGAGAAACATTTCTCCCGTGTCATGCTCAATGGTTCCGATGAGTGGAATCGTTTGGTTTTTCAAAAAGGTATTGAAATTCTTAAGAAACAGTATGAGTTTCGGAATGAAATAACAAAGATACTTCCACCTGAAATTGCTGTTCGGCTTGAGGTTCAAAAATTAGATGGTCCAGAAGATCCTTCACGGTTTGATTCAAGTCTTTTAACTGAGGCAAAGCTGGATCTAATGCTGGGTAGACCTTTGATCGATTTGAAAGAGGCGATTAAAGATGGATTCTCATCCTTAGTTGCACAGCCATTGCTGAAGAGATGGCAGGAATTGCAGGACGAAAGGCCTGTTGTCTTAGGAACGGAGGCATTCCACCTTTACGAAACCTTCGGTTTACCGCTGGACTTCATGGTCGATGCGGCTCGCGATGCGGGCGTAGCATTCGACGAACCCGGCTTCGAAGCTGCACGCGCTGAAGAGCAGGCCCGGGCGCGGGCCAGTTGGAAAGGCGGGAGCCAGAAATCGGCCAGCCCGGCTTATCGCGAATTGCCGAAGACGGATTTTTTGGGTTACAAGCGGCTCATCGCCAACAACGCTGAGGTTCTAGCGATTGTGAAGGACGGAGTGGGAGTTCCGGCTGCGAATGTTGGCGATTTAGTGGATGTTGTGCTCGATCAAACCAGCTTTTACGGCGATTCTGGCGGGCAGACGGGCGATACGGGGTGGTTTACTTCGGCGGATGGGAATACGACTGTGGCCGAGATCGAGGGGGCTGTCCTTCCCGTGCAAGGTGTCCGGGCGCACAAGGCTCTGCTGAAGGAGAATCTGGCGGTTGGCGATCACGTTCGGACCGTTGTGGACGGCGAGCGGCGCGATGCAATCCGGCGGAATCATACGGGGACGCATCTGCTGCATGCTGCGCTGCGGCAGGTGCTGGGTACGCATGTGAAGCAGGCTGGGTCGGCGGTTCATCCGGATCGGTTGCGCTTCGACTTTTCGCACTTTGCGCAGGTGGCAGACGAAGAATTGGAAGAGATCGAGTCCATTGTGAATCGTGAAGTGCTGGCCGATGCGCGGGTCGAGACGCTGGAAGACGTGCCGATTGATGTGGCCGTGAACGAGTACCACGCAATGGCGCTGTTTGGTGAAAAGTACGGCGACAAGGTGAGGGTGGTGAAGTTGTCGGACGGCTTTTCGACGGAGCTTTGCGGCGGCACGCATACGCGGGCTACGGGCGAGATTGGGCTGATCAAGATTGTGAGCGAAGGGTCGGTTTCTTCGGGCGTTCGGCGACTTGAGGCCATCAGCGGCATGGGTGCGCTCGATGTGTTTCGACAGGACTTCGCTGTTTCGCAGATCGTGACGCAACTGGCTCCTCCGGCGGAAGGGACGAGTCTTTCCGATTCTTTCCGCGCGAAGCTGGCGACGCAGGAAGACGAATTGAAGCGATTGCGGCGGGAACTCGAAGAGGCACGGATGAAGTCGGCCGCCGGGGCGTTGGATGAGGCGCTTGCGCGCGGAGTGGACGTCAAAGGTGTGCGGCTGGTGACTTTGCGGGCCGACTCTCTGGAACGCGGACAGCTTCGCACGCTCGTCGATAACTTGAAGCAGAAGCTGGGCGAAGGAGTAGTGGTGCTGGCGTCGGCGCAACCCGAAGGCAAAGTCGCCCTGATCGCCGGAGTTACTGCGGGGGTTATCAAGCGCATTCAGGCGGGCAAGTTAGTCGGCGCGGTGGCCAAGTTAGTCGGTGGATCGGGCGGAGGAAAGGCGGAGATTGCCGAAGCGGGCGGTAAGGATCAGGCGCAGATCGACGCGGCGCTGAAGGCTGTGCCAGGGATTCTCGGCGAGTTACTCGGATAGGCACCTGCGGTGCGGCCTTCGGCGCTTGCGCGCCTTGGGGTTCGTGGTCTCCCACCCATTCCGCAAAGAACGCGGAATGGATGGGGCACGAGGACTCATTCTGGACTATGAGAAAGGGCCGCTTCCGAAATGGAAGCGGCTTTTTGTATCAAACGCTGCCAATGCTACCGGACGCGAAAGTTATAGGACAGACCAAAGGAAAAGATAGGGTAATACTTCAACGGGTCGAGGTCGCTTTTCCACTTGGCGGTCTGGGCAGTCAAATTGGTTTGCACTTGAGTTGCAATCGCATTGTTGGCACTGGCAAGGTTGGCGCAATTCGTCTGCGCCTGATCGGTGCAGGCCCAGCCGGTCAGGTTCACACCGATAGAAGGCGAACCGATGAAGGCCGCGCCGAGTTCCACGGGGAACGACCAATGACCACCTTTGCGGGGAATCACATTGCCCCAACCGGTTGTGGCTGTGAGTGCTTGCTTATTGGTATGCAGGCCCAAGTTTCCGATCACGGATATGGGCGTCGCGCCAGTGACGGCGTTCGCCGTAGCTGAATAGTAAGTCTGGTCGTTCAGCGTAATGCTGGTTCCACTGGTGACGCTGCCGTTGGCCGAGACACGATTCTGGTTATAGAACAGCGCCCCAGGGCTGAGACGAAAGCCATGGTTTGGAAAGGGATAGAAGTCGAGCGAAGCGCCAGCCGCGGCCATGTTCAGCTTGGCGTCTATATTGAAGCCGTTGGTCGAGATGTTGTTGGCCGTGTAGTTGAAGAAGTTGCCGGTGCCGCGCAGGTTCAGATACCGGTTCATGTTGGTTGCTACCTGCGCATTGACGCCCATGAGCGAGACACCGCCGCTCAGTGCAACTTTGGAAAATGGCTTTGGGCTTGCCCCATTGTTTGTTGCAGCTTTGAAGCTTACCGGCAACTGGCTATTGGCCCTGTTGGATGATTGACCCAGGAGGGTAGAAGTTGCGGCTAGAAATGCAAGAGACAGTAAAAGGGCGGATCGATTCACGAAAAGGCCTCCAGGCAAATTGCGAGTCCCGGCAATTATTTTGATTTCCGCTTGCGGCTGCGGTGGTCCGGGAACCACAACAAATCCACGGCATCAGAGCAAGATCACGATCTCCATGCCCGTGTCGACTCGATATAGGGTGTTGATTCTTTGAAGAATCCAACACTTCTGAGTCGCAGCTGCGACTGGAGATTTTCTTAGCGTTTGAGATGGATCACAGCGGAGAGGGGAAAACTTAATTCGGACTATTCCCGGAGCCGCTCTATGATGCGGCCGGGGTGTGGCTATTTATTCTCGTTGCCAATGAGGCGGAAAGTAATGGTGCCCCAGAAGAGGCGGGCGCGCATCTGCACAGGCAGGTGGCGCTCATCGTCAGTGTACCAGATCCAGATGTTGCCGCGATTCTTCACCACGCCAGCGTCGGCTGTGGGCTGCACGCGCAGGGTTTTGAATGTGCCAAGCGGGGTCTTGATTTCCTCGCGGCCTTCCACCTTCATGGTAACGGGCACGACATGCATGGCGTCCGCCACCGGCATGACGAAGTTCTTGCCGAGTTCGATGGGCTGCGACGAAGCATAGAAGACGCCCGTGAGCAAATCGGTGAGGCAGCCGGAGACGGGCGATTCGACATGCTTGGTTTGCCCGGTGACCAGATTCTTTTCGTTCAAGACGGAGCGGTTCTGCGCGTAATCGACATGTAGCGTCGAGGTGACCTGGCGGCGGCCTTCGACGGTCTGCTTGTTGAAGTCATCGGTGCAACCCTTGGCGCGGTCAAAGCTGGATTGGAAGCGGTCGCTGACGTGGAAAAGCAGATTAATGGCCCCAGTGGTGTCTGCGCTCGCGGTCACGTTCTCGCGGTCGCCGGCAGCCTCAAAACGCAGCACGGCCGTTCCGGCGGGAAAGACGCGCCAATCCACTTCATAGGTGAGGGTCTGTTTTTGCGGAAAGCTGAAGCCGGCACGCGGCTGTGTGAGCGGGGGCGTTTGCTGGCCATGAGCCACGGAGGCCAGGGCGAGGGCACAAAAAATAGCTGCTGCGGTTGTGCGCGTCTTCACCGGCGGGCTGGCTCCTTGCTGAATGGACTGCTTGGGTCTCCGCAACAGTTCACTGCGGCAGATTCACCCATACGGCGAGCAGCGGCCGCAGAAGGAGCAGGCTCAGATAAAGGAGCACGACCCCCATCCCTGCATTGTACTCGCGGTGCTGGATGTAAAGCGAAAGGGAAAAGCTGCCTCCGCTTTCACAGCCCGGATTCCGAACCGGGTCCGGTTTGGGAATCAGCCGTGGGAGAAAGCGCGGCACCTGGCGGCAATAGTCGTCGAAGCCGGGGAACTGGGCGCGCAGAAACCGCTCTTCCGAGGCAATCACCGGCACGTAAATCACTGCAAACCCTAGAGCGAGCGCCAGCGCTACCGGCCAACTGAGCAGCGCCAGGGCGAATCCGGCGGCCATCATCATGGAGCCCAGATAGAGCGGGTTACGGGTGTAGGCGTAGGGACCGGTAACCGCCAGCTCACAGTTCTTTTTCAAATAACCGGAGGCGTAAGCGCGCAAAGCCAGACCGGGAAGCACCAGCGCCAGGCTCAAGGCTACGGCCCACGGCTGGGGCGCGCGCCGGACGAGTTCGAACAGATAGAGAGCTGTCGTGAGAAAGCCGAGGGGAACGCGGATGCGCCGGGCAATGCGCTGCCAACGCGCGATCCAGTCTCGCGGCGCCGGGTCGGGTTGCGGACAGGCAGGTTGCTCAGTGGCGGGTTGCGGCGGATTGCCGGGTTCGGTCATCAAGCGGTCTCAGAGTCTGTTTGAGGAGCGGTTGCGAGGGTGGTCTCAGGATAAAGCAAGGCGTCGGCAGCGCGCAGCACGTCCTCTGGTTGAATGGCGAATAAACCCTTCTCTGGAGCTTCTCTGCGGGTGTGGTCGCGGCGGCTATTGGGGCTGCGCAGGACCGTGAATCGTGTTCCGAAAGGCCCATTGCGGCTGGGATCGGTGGGGCCATAAATGCCTACCACCGGCCGGCCCAATGCGCAGGCCAAGTGCAGCGGACCGGTGTCACCGGCAACGGCTAGAACAATGCGGCGGGTAACGGCGATCAACTGGGCCAGCGAACAGGAAAGCGGAGTGGCTGCGCCGCCGGTTTGGCTTGCGATGAAGTCCGCGAGCGGCTCCTCGCCGGGACCGGCGTTAACGAGAACGTAGAAGCCTCGATCGATAAGCCCATGTGCCACCATGGCGTAACGTTTGATAGGCCAGCGCTTGGCGCCCCATCCAGCGCCGGGATTGATGATCACGGCGGGCTGACCGATGTTCGGAGACAGGATTTGATTGGCCCATGCCTCGGCGGCCGGGTCGATAGGCAGCCAGGGCCGGACAGGTTTCAGCTCATCGCCGACGATGGTTGAGGCTAGCTCCACGTCCTGCTCGATGACGTGCGTGCCCTGGGTGGCCACTCGCTCGGTGAAGAGCCAGCGCGCCGCTCTCTCCCTCGGTTCGGCCTCGCCAATCAGCCGCTGGCAACCGGCCATGCGCGCCACCACCGCCGACCGGATGGCCCCTTGCAGGTCAATGACCGCGTCGTACTCGCTAGCCCGGAGCGCAGCCCGCAAAGCCATGATTTCATGGATGGTTTTGCGGCTGAAGGGAGCCTTGCGCCATTGTTTTGTCGGGGCAAGATGTAATCGATCGATCAGCGGCTCAGCGAGTAAGGGTTGATAGGCTGGGGCGCTAGCGTTTGAAGTATGCTCTTCGGAAATTTCGCCGGGCATTTGCGCAGGATTCTCGGCCGCCAGCAGCGCCCGCCATCGCGGTTCGACCACCCAGTCGATGGCCCACGTGGGATAAGCCAGCCGCAGCGCCGTTACTGCCGGCAGCGCGTGCAGAATGTCGCCCATGGCTCCCAGGCGAACCACAAGCAAACGAAAATTGGGCTGCGTACGCAACCTCTGATTTTCTCACAGGGACGGGTGGATTGAATTCTACCTCAGCTGCTCCATCAGCCAGTCGATCGCGGCGGACTGATTCTCGATCTCGACGCGCAGGCTTGCGACTGCCAGCGGCATGGTCTTCGGAAAGAGGGCAACGAGTCTTCCCAGGCGGACCACATCTTTGGCGGTAGTGACGATGGCAGTGACCTCTTTTTCACGCGCCTCCTCCAGCAGCTCTTCCAAGACTTCGCGGGTGTAAGTGAAGTGGTCGGGGAAGGCGAGCTGGAGCGGGATTTCCAGGCCGAGGGATTCAAGGCCGGCAAAAAACTGCTCCGGACGAGCGATGCCACAGAAGGCGGCGATGGGGCTTTGCACGAGGGGAATTTCCATTCTGCGATGCAGACGCCAGACCGGCCCATCCCATCCCCAGACGTAGAGCTCTGCCTCGAGTTCCGGCTCGTCGGCGGGAACGGCGATGACGCTGGCACGGCGTGCGGACTCAATCGGCTCGCGAAGATTACCCGCCGGCAGCAGCCAATCCTGCCAGTCGTCCTGATTGAGCAGCAAAATGTTCACCGAGCGGTCGAGCTGGCGATGCTGAAATCCGTCATCGAGCAAATGAACCGAGCCTCGTGGTAGAGATGGGGCTTCGGTTTGGTCCTTTGCCAAAGATGGGTCATCGGGAAGAGGTGCTTCCGTAAGGCCTGTGCCGGAGGGGAACTGCGCGGATTGAGGCCCATCCTTACCGGTCGCCTTCGATTCAGCGGCGCTCGCGCTGGCACTCGACCCAGGGCTTGGATTCGGCTGGTTTGCATGCTCCTGATCTGCCGGCATTGGTTTGGGAGCAGTCTCGGCAGCTTCAGCGTCCGCATCGGCTTCGGCCAGCAGGCCGGCATCATAGCGCTCGGGGGCGACGTATACCGGAACGTTGGCCTCATACGCAATCAGCAGCGGCTCGTCGCCGAACTCCGCGGCGGTCCCGTCCATGGTGACCTGGGCAGCGAGTTGACTATCGCGGCCGTAGCCTCGTGAGAGTACATCGACGCGCAGGCCGCGTTGTTTGAGGGCTCGTGCGAGCGCGATGGTCAGCGGCGTCTTGCCCACACCGCCAGTGGAGAGATTGCCGATGCTGACCACCGGAAAACGCAGCCGTCGCACTGATTCCAGCCCAATGGCAAGCCGAAGTTCGCGGAAGGCGAGCACCAGCCGGTAGAGCGGAATCAGAGGAAGCAGCAGGCGGCGTGCAAAGGAGGACTGACTCATGCGGAGAGCTCCGTTCTCTTATCGGCCGGAAGCAGTTCTTTGATAGCCTCCACGCAGAGGTTCGTTGCCCCAGCTTGACTCAGGAAAACCTGTTTGGCCCGGTCGCCCATTTCTTTGGCTGCGCTCCGATCGCACAGCAAGTCGACAAGAACTCCCGCGAGCTCTTCTTTTTCAGCAATGCGGATAGCGTCGTGAGCGAGCAGGTCTTCAGTGATGGCGCGGAAGTTGGCGTAGTGCGGGCCCATCACGATGGGAACGCCGAATTGCGCAGGCTCCAGCGGATTGTGTCCGCCGGCAGGAATCAAGCTGCCACCCACAAAAGCCACCGAGGCTAACGAGTAGATCGAGGCCAACTCGCCGATGGAATCGAGGAGAACGATCTCGCCGGGCTTCAAGGCGCTGATTGAACCTTCCGGTTTGGCGCGCCAATCGGAGCGCCTCACCCACGCGGCGCGCGATTTCTCTAGCAGCGCTGTGATCGCATCAAACCGTTCCGGGTGCCGCGGCGCAATGACCATCGCCAATTTAGGATCGGCTTCGAGCAGCTGCGGCCAGGATTCAAGCAGCGCGGCTTCTTCACCGTCGAGCGTACTGCCCGCAACAACGATTCTCAAACCGGCAGCCAGCTTCTTCAGTTCATTGGTCGCATCCGCCTCTTTGCTCACGAGCACATCGAACTTCAAATTCCCCGTCACCACGATTCGCTCCGGCAAGCAGCCGAGGGCATTAAACCGGTTAGCGTCGGTCTGGCTCTGTGCCAGCACACGGCTCAAGCGGCTGAGAAATGGCCGCCACAGCGAGCGCAGACGCCGGTAGCGCGGCCACGAGCGGTCGGAGATGCGGGCGTTCACTACGGCTACAGGAATTTTTCTTCGATAGCAGCCGCTGAGTAAGTTAGGCCAGAACTCGGTCTCGGCTAGGATGAGCAGCTTGGGCTGCAAGGCATTCAACCAGGCTCGAACCGACCAAGGCAAATCGAGCGGGCAATAGAAAACGCGGCTAGCCCCGAAACGCTCGCGTGCCAGCTCTTGGCCGGTGCGGGTGGTGGTGGAGATAACGATAAAGTAATCGGGCAGCGTGGCGTCGAGCGTCTTGACGAGGCGATTCACAGCCAACACCTCGCCTACTGAAACCGCATGAATCCAGATAACTTGACGCGTGTGGTCCGACCATCGAGGTACTTTGTCAAATTGGGACGGAATCGATTCCGATCTTTCTAACTTTCCCTCGCGATATTTCTGAGTAGTAACAATACGCCATAGCGAACAATGTGCACACTTATGCGTGTGGTCCGACCAGTTAGGCGTCTTACCGAATCGGGAGGGAATAAAACCTAAGCGTTCTAACATTCCCTCGCGATACTTTTGTGTAGTAACCATGCGCCAAAGCCACCAAGGCGCACCTCCGATTAGAGTCACCACTAATGTCAAATTGTATAAAAAGAGGACCATTAGATACGAAAGTCACCTTCCCTGGGTCTAACCACAGTTACCTTCCCCTCGGATAAGTCTAATGATACAGTCGAGCACGATGAACACTTTGCGGATTACTCCGCTGCTTCTGCTTTGGTTGACATTGCCCGCGATAGCTAAGAATCGAACGCAGCCTCCGGTGCAGCCAGCCACAACATTTGCAGCGGTTGAGGTGCACGACCGGGAAAAGGTGGCGATAGCCGTCGAACCCTACGACACGCGTGAGAAGGAATCTATCTTCCGCGTCGATTACCTCGGCCATGGAGTAATGCCTATCCGTCTGATTGTTACCAACAACAGCGACCGGCCCATCAGCATGGTCGAGGCGCGGATTGTCTTCTTGACAGCAGCGGGCGACAAGATCCAAACCGCTGAGCCGGAGGATGTCGAAAGGTTGATGACTCGCCAGGAACGTGAAGGCATCAAGATTCCACTGCCCGGTCCAATCCCCGACATCGATCTCAAACCCAAGGCCAGCAACAAGGATATCGAAGCAGACTACGACGCCTTCGAGTACCACGACTTGACGGTCGAGCCGCACTCGACCCGCGCCGGTTTTCTATTCTACGACGTTTCAGGGCTCGACCATCCGCTGGAGGGCGCCAGCTTGCACCTGCGCAAGCTGCGTGACGCAGACGGCAACGAACTTTATTTTTTTGAAATCCCCTTCGAAAAATATCTTAAGTCGAAGTCCCCGCAGATGAACTGAGAGTAACGGCTTTGTCGCAGAAAATTTGCGGGCGACTGCTTACTCGTAGTAGGTAGCAGTGGTAGTGTCCGTCTCCCAGATAGTCGCTTCCTTCACGCGCACGCGGCCCTCGGTCATCGCGGCCAACAGGTCGTTGGTCTGGTCATAAAAATACTTGGCGATATTTTCGGCCGAAGGGTTCAGCACTATGAACGGCTCCATGTCGTTAAGCATCCGGTGATCGATGCGATCGATGACAGGGCGCAACACCTGTTTGAGCATTTTGAAGTCGAGAAGCAGTCCTGCGGAGTCCAATTCAACTCCAGTCAGCGTCACACGCACCTTGTAGTTGTGCCCATGCGGGTTCTCGCACTTGCCTTTGTAGTTACGAAGGTAATGGCCGGAGGAAAATCCAGCCTCTACGGTGACTTCATACATCTGCGTCTGCTCGATTCTGTGCGGGAAAAACTCCCTGGCTTTTATTCTAGTGGCTATGGCTCCAAACGGTTATGGTTCCCCGGGCCTCTTGCGCCGCACTGCTTGGCGAGCCTCTTCGCTGCGCCTGTCCACCTGCTCGAAGAGATGGCTCATCAGGCCAGCGAGCGCCGCCCACAAGCCTCCCAGCAGCAAAAACAGCGCCACCGTCCGCCACAGCGACCCGTTGGCCGGCAGGCCGGGCTGAAAGCTCGAAGGCACCATCGATACCACCGCCGAGATCAGCGCGAACAAAAGCAGCGTGGCAGCCAGAATGTATAAGTTGCGCGACATAAGTTTGGAAAGCGGCCGCAGCCGCAGGGTCTGTTGCGATTCTAGAGCATTCCTGAAATCTTTGCCCTGGCGAAGGGGCGAACTGGAGTTATACTGTTTGGTCTAGTTATGCGCCGCACCATCGCCATCTCGCTGATGATGCTCTTCAGTTGGACGCTGATTACGCCTTTCCTCGCTCCCGGCATAGGCGCGCATCTTCCGGCGTGCTGCCGCAAAATGGGCAAGCATCACTGCACGATGGGGATGACGGGACAACTAAGCGGCAGTCAGCGGGGCATTGCGGCCGTTTCCGAAAAATGTCCATGCTGTCCAGCGAGTGCTCGTGTAACTCATCCTCCGACATATAAGCACGAAGCCGTCGGTGCGTTCTATGCCGCGGACACCTTCCATACGGCACCCGCGTCGCAGACCCAGGCCCGTTGCAACACCCTATCTCCGCGTAGTCATCCCAAGCGCGGCCCTCCAGCTCCTCTCGCGTACAAGTCGTCGTAATCGTGGATGGATCTGATATTCCTGACCCGTCCTGACACTTTGCGCTTATTCGAGTTAGGAGGGAAAGCCATGCAAGCGAAGCTATTACTGGCATTGCTGCCAGCTGTCTGCCTATGTGCGCCGGCTACGTTGTTTCATGCTCAACAAACTCTCGATGATTCTGAAACCTCACTCGCCACGGGCCGCATCGCCGGAGTGTTAACAGACCCATCCGGCGCGGTCGTTGTGGGAGCAAAGGTTGAACTCAAAAACATCGCTTCAAAATTCACGGAATCTGCCGTAACTAACCTTGCTGGCCGGTTCATCTTCGACGGCATCTCCGCGGGAAGTTACCAGACAACCATTGTTGTCACCGGCTTTGAAGTTACAATCGTGCGGGATATTGCAGTTGTTGCCGGAAGGGAGACGGTTCTCAATATAACTTTGCGCATAGGTCCTCTAAAAACTGTTGTCAACGTAAATGAGCCGGAAACCGAGACTGCAGCCGCAACCCGGCTTACGGTGAGCGGCGCCGAACAAACACGCAGCCGCAACGTGGCCGAGATCGTGGCAGAGGCGTCCGGCGTGAGCCTGCGCGAGAACGGCCAGCTTGCCTCCACTCCGCTGCTACATGGGATGGGCGATGAACGCGCTAAGCTAGTGGTGGATGGCATGACAATCTCCTCGGCCTGCGCAAATCACATGAACCCGCCGCTCTCTTACATCTCTCCATCAACGTCGGCACAAGTCACTGTCATGGCCGGCATAACTCCAGTCAGTTTGGGTGGCGACAGCATTGGCGGAACGGTTGTAGTAGAGTCGCGTCCTCCGGTCATAGCCTCTGCGGGTACGCGGTTGCACGAAGAAGGAACATCCGGGGGGTTTTATCGCAGCAATGGGCAGTATTACGGTGGCTCGCTAACCGAGTGGGTTACCAGGCGCAATCTGAGTTTGGGTTATAGCGGATCGTGGGCCACGAACGATGATTATACCGATGGCGGCGGCCATAGAGTAACTTCTACCTATGCGCAGAGCACCGATCACACTGTAACTCTGACTGCGCAAAGCGAAAGCAACTCAATCTTCCTCGCGGTCAGCCTGCACCATACACCCTACGAGGGCTTTGCCAACGCGCGTATGGACCTAGTGCGCAATTACGCCGAGTCGCTCAACCTGCACTACCGCGGAAGTATCGAGTACGGCGCGCTCGACGCACATATCTTCTGGCAGAATACTTGGCACACGATGAACATCGGCCGGGACAAATCGACTTTTCCTATGCCCATGAGCATGCCGATGAATACACACGGAAGGGATCTCGGCTACACGATGAACTTTGAAGCGCCGCTCCTGACACGGCAGACACTCCGCGTCGGCAATGAGTTGCACCGCTTTGTCCTTGACGACCGCTGGCCCGCCGTGGCCGACACAGCGCCTATGATGGGACCAGATCCATTTGTGAGCATCAACGATGGTCGCCGAATCCGGCTGGGAACTTATGCCGAGTTAGCAAGCAAGTGGAATCCGCAATGGACCACGCTGTTCGGCCTGCGCAACGACACAGTCTGGACAAACGCCGGCCCCGTGCAAGGATACTCGAGCATGTATGCTGCCGATGCGGACGCCTTTAATGCATCGAGTCGTGCCAAATCCGATTTGAATATCGACGCCACCGCGTTGGTGCGCTATGAGGCGAATACGGCAAGCACCTATGAATTTGTCTTTGCACGCAAGACACGTTCGTCTAACCTTTACGAACGCTATGCCTGGTCAACTAACATGATGGCGAGCGGCATGATCGGTTGGTTTGGCGATGGTAACTACTACGTGGGCAATGTGGGCCTTAAGCCGGAAATCGCCAACACCGTGAGTGGAACGGCAAGCTGGCGCAATCCGGCACTTAAGCCGTGGGAAATTAAGCTTACATCCCACTTGACTTATATCCAGAGTTATATCGATGTGGACACGCTGGCCACTGTGATTTCCGGCATGAGCAGCTTTGCTCAACTGCGCTTTGCTAACCACAATGCCAGGATTTACGGGGCCGACCTGAGTGCTACAGGCGCGCTCTGGAACGACGACAAGTTTGGGCGAGGCATCCTCAGCGGCGCAGCTGGCTGGCTGCATGGTGAGCGGCTCGACACATCGACTTCGCTTTATCAGATGATGCCGCTTAACGCGCGCGTAGCCTTCGACAATGAGATGAAAGGATTTGCCGCCGGGATTGGCATTCAGGGTGTAGATCGCAAATCTCGCTTCGATCCTTTCCGATTCGAGCAAGTTACACCGGGCTATGCGCTCTTCAATCTCCATGTAGGTTATCAGCGCGGACACCTGCAAGCGTATGCCGCCGCGGACAATGTTTTCAATAAGTGTTATGAGCTACCGTTGGGAGGTGTCAACTTAGACGATTTCATGGCTAGCGGATCACTAGGCCAGATCAAGCCGTTAACGGGGCGGGGAAGGTCGGGCTCATTTGGCTTGACAGCGCGGTTTTGAAATCGTTTAGCGGGAGTTATTAAAGAAATTCTTAACATCTTCGATGGCAGTTGTCATGCGATAGGGCGGCAGGCTGGCGAGGAAAGTTTGGCCGTACCTTTGTTTGCGGATGCGGGGGTCGAGCAGAACTAACACGCCACGATCTTCAAGGGAGCGAATTAGGCGGCCGAAGCCTTGCTTAAGGGTTAGTACCGCAGATGGAACCTGGTAGTCGAAAAAGGGCTTGCCGCCTGCCTCCTCGATAGCTTTCATGCGTGCGGCGACTACCGGATCGCTTGGCACAGCGAAGGGAAGCCGGTCGATGATGACGCAACTGAGAGCCTCGCCCTGCACGTCCACGCCTTGCCAGAAACTCGAAGTGCCGAAGAGGACTGCATTCGGTGTCTCACGGAACTGCTCCAGCAGCGCCTTGCGCGGAGCGGTGCCGTGGAGCAGAATAGGAAAGTCTAGCACCGGCAACAGTTGCTCGTATAAGTCGCGCATCTGAGCGTAGCTTGTAAAGAGACAAAAGGCGCGACCTCGAGTGATTTCGAGCACCTTTTGAATACATTGAGCGGCTGCTTCGGGAAACTCCGGGTCGCGCGGGTCGGGCATCTCCGGCGGCAGATAGAGCAGCGCCTGTTCGCCGTAGCGAAAATGAGAAGGTACGACTAACTCGCGCGCCTCGCTAAGTCCGAGCCGCTTGCGAATATGCTCAAAGCCGCCCTGCACGGTGAGCGTGGCCGAGGTGAGCACCACGGTGGGAATCTGCTCAAAGACTAACTCAGCGAGTAACTCAGAGACATCGATGGGCGTGGCCTGCAGGAAGGTGGTACGCGCCTGCGACTTGAACCCGGCGGCTCGTCCGGAGGACCTCTCCGTGGGGGCTCCGGCATAGGCGCGGCGCTCCATCCAATAGACCATATTGTGGGCGTTGGATTCGAGCAGAAATTCAAGCTCCGAGCGCAGACGGCCCACGCGTTTCTTTAGTCCCGGCGCTTCGTCGATGTCGGTCAGTACGTCCATCTCCGCTTCAAGACGCTGGAGTGTGGCGCGCACGGCCATGTAAAGGTCGCCCGAGGATTCCAGAAACTCCTGGCGCTCGGTGAAAGGCTGGCGTCCCTCGCCGCTCATGGGCAGGCCCGCAAAAAACATGCGTGCGCGATCGCGGAGTTGTTGCGTGACGGCGGGCAGATTTCCCGTGCCTTCCTTGCCGCGCAGCAGGACATCAGTATCGCGGGCTAACTCCTCAAAGCGAATGTTACTGACCGAAAGGCCGAAGTAACTCGAAGCTACATCCTCTAACTCATGCGCCTCATCGAAGACCACGGCCGCGGCATCGGGCAGAATGCCGGCATCGGGAGCGCCTGCGGCCTCACGCTTGACGGCCATGTCAGCAAAAAACAGATGATGGTTGACGATGATGATGTCCGATTCGAGAGCCTTGCGCCGCATCTCGGTAACGAAGCAGCGGCGATAATCGGGGCAAGTCGACCCCAGGCATGCTTCGGCGCGCGCATCGAGCTTTTGCCAGAGGGCGCTCGACTCTGGTAGTCCTGCAATCTCCGCGCGGTCGCCGGTTTCAGTAGTCTGCTCCCACTCGGTAATCTGGCGATACTGGTCGATCTCGTCCAGGCCAGAGAGAATCGGCTGATCGCGCAGGGCGACCAGTTTGTGGCGGCAAAGATAGTTTGCGCGGCCCTTCATGTAACAGACGCGCAACTCGCCTATCAGCGTTTCGAGAAAAGGAACGTCGCGAAAGTAGAGCTGATCCTGCAGCGCCTTGGTGCCGGTGGAAACAATAATGCGCTGGCCGGTGCGCAGTGCAGGCAGCAGGTAGGCTAGCGTCTTTCCGGTGCCGGTGCCCGCTTCGACGATCAGGTGGCGGCGCTCTTCCATGGCCCTCTCGACAGCCTTGGCCATCTCGAGTTGGCCGGGACGATATTCATAAGGCAGCGGCGAGCGCGCCAAGATTCCGCCGGGCGCGAAGAACTCGTGCAGCGTAGGCAGTGCGCGGGTTGGGCTGTCGGTGGCAGGCATCGGAAGCGGACGCTCTCTCCATCATAGTGATGGGGGATCATCCGCGTGAAAGCGTATCTCTATCGATGAGGGGAAGGCTCGGCAAATCGCTGATTTTATGGTGCCGGGAACGAATCTTGCCCCAGTGTTGGAAACACATAACTCGCTGATTTCAGAATCTCGGCAATCGCAAAACCAGGAAACGATATTCCTAGCTTCAATCCAGGCACAAGATTTGATTGTGCACACTCCAATTACGGACGGGCGATGAGGGTTACAACTCATCCGGCGTGGACCCCATCTAAACGCACGAGGCGATGCTGCCTCCAGGTACATATCGCATGAAAAGTTTCTTAGTGCAACGTTTCCGATCCTGGTCACTGATTGCCCTGCTGATCTGCGCCTGGCGACCGGGGGCTCAAGCCGATTCGACGCCCGTTCGCCGTGTTGAAGGGACCATTCACGGCTTTCTCGAACTGCGTGCGGAGGACGGGCACGTTGTCGCTTCAGGAGACAGCGTTCAGGTCGTCCATGGCGACCGGGTTACGACACAAACGCTCTTCAGATTCAAAGATGGCTCCATTGACGATGAGACAACGGTCCTTTCGCAACGCCGTACCTTCCAACTTATCACTTACCACCATATTCAAAAAGGGCCTTCCTTTCCGCATCCAATGGATCTCATGATCGATGCCCCCAGCGGCGAAGTCACCGTTCGTTCCACAGCAAAAGATGGGAAAGAAGAAGTTAAGACCGAACATATTGATCTGCCGTCAGACCTGGCGAACGGGATGGTTCCCCTGGTGGTAGAAAACATGCGGTCCGATGCCCCGGAGACAACAGTTTCCATGGTGGTGGCTACACCCAAGCCGCGAGTGGTGAAACTTGTTCTCTCTAAGCGCGGCGAAG
The DNA here is from genome assembly GCA_049518535.1 of Occallatibacter sp. GTDB lineage: Bacteria > Acidobacteriota > Terriglobia > Terriglobales > Acidobacteriaceae > Telmatobacter. The sequence goes on from JBEKRS010000039.1 coordinate 22,640, forward strand.
AGGGTTTTTCGGTGGGCGACTCTCCTCGAAAGGCGATTCATTATGAGATCAAGATCGAACTCGGTGGAGTGGCTGGCGTACTGGCGCCTCTGATCGGTAAGGAGCCTCCGAATATTCAGATTTGGGCCGTTGGCGGGCAAGCCCCAATCTTCGTCAGAGAGCAGGGTCCTATGTATCCCGATGGTCCCATGATGACTATCCAGTTGGCCAATCCTGTTTGGCCGGAATCGCCAAAGTCAGGCGATTAGAGCGGCTCTCGCTTTTTGCTCTGGCACACGTTTGGACCTTGATGGAGAGCCTCAATCTTCTTGTAGTCCCCAATTACCGGAGCAGCAACAACGAGGTTCAAAGTGTCCATTGACCTCGTCGATAAGCAACCCGATTCGTTACCCCGGCATCTATCACCGACTGCGGCAGTTGATAAAGAAGAATTTGAAGGAGGAACGTCATGAGTTCGTTTAGTAAGAATTTCACTCCGCTGATTTTCGTAACGATTTTAGCAACCGCGTTGTTCAGCACTGGCTGCGAGGGCAATGTGCGCGTTTATGATCCTTATTACCACGACTACCACGAATGGGCACCTGAATCCGGTTATTACAGTCAATGGGAACACGACACTCATCGAGACCACATGGATTTTAAGAAACGCAACGATGCCGACAAGAAAGCCTATTGGGATTGGCGTCACAGTAACGATCACCACTAAGGCATACGCTCATTAGTCCAACCGCGCCCCCGATCAGTTCTCTTGCTTAGATTCAGTTAGGCCGAAAGTTTGTTGGAGCCGACTTGCCGCCAGCCCGCAATCGGTCAAGCACAAGCCGTGCTATTTGCAGTGATCGGAAACTCACTCATCCATCCTGGTCGATAAAATGACCCCGCGGATAAGGTCTTCGTCCGCGGGGTCATTTGACGTCGTCTGAACTCTATCGCCTGCGGTCGTCGCGCCGGATCTCGTGATGTTCTACGCGCGGCCCCGGACCATGCACAAACGGGCGCGCATAAGGATGAACATAGTAGCGCCGATTTACCCACGTCCGGTTCCACGGTGTGTGGTCGATGAAGATGGCGTGCGCTCCCCAGCCGAAGCCGATGGTGCCCCAGCCCCACGGTGCAAACGCGCCGCCCACTACGATCGCTGGACCAAACCGGATCGCCACTCCAAACCCCGGCCGCGGCGCCACAAACACCAGCGCGGGGTTATAGTACGGCACATAAATATACGCGGGATTCACGGGGAGGATTTCCACGTATTCCCCATTATTGACCACCGTGTCATAGGGGTTCGTTCTCAGATAGCCGTAGTTATAGGCTTCCTGCCGGTCGCGCTGCACGGCATCCATCACGTCTCCGCGCTGCGCCAGCACTGCGCCGCCTAATTGTTGCGTCCAACCGGGATCCTGCGCCATCATATCCAGCACTTGGGGAAACGGCAGCAGCGCCATTACGCTTGGGTCCCACTGCAGGTTGTCGGTTCTTATGGCATCGGCGAGCGCATCGCCGTGCAGGTTCACGTGCTGATCGGCCCAGCCGGCCGCTTCGGGAATTTGCTCCCATACCGAAGACGCTGTAAGCGTCTGCGCCAGCAACGAGTCAGGATAGAGCGCGATCCGCTGCACCAGTTGATCTAGCTGTTGTGGAGGCAAGTATGGAGCAGCGGCCTGCGGCGGCTCTGCCACTCCCGGCGGATTGCCTTGATCTGGGCCTGGTGGCGGCGGTGGCGGCGGTGCCTGCTCCGACGGAACGGGCTGCTGGTCCTGCCCTCTGGCCTCGATCACACCAACCGAGGCAAGCAAAGCAAACGTCATCATGAGACACAGAGGCCGCAGCCAGAGAGCGCGCCTGAAACCGGATGTATACCAAATTTTGCAAGAACGCATAGACGAATCTCCTTGTGAGCAATTCAATCGATTGAGGGTTCCTCTTCGAATCCACCCTCTATTGGATGCAACCCAGGATAGGACAAAATGTTGCTCGAAGCGACATCCAATCCCGTTACCTATCTCTAGTTTCCCTGATCTGATATGTATTAGTGCGATCGATTTTCCAGCCGCCGTTTACCGGTACATCTATGCAAACGGACAACTTTTCCCCTGCCTTCCCAACAAAACCGGCAAGATTTGCCAAGCTACGAAATAATAGAGCCGATGCAAACAATAAATAGTCAGCTGGATGCCGTTGGGTTCGATTTCGGCACTACAAACAGTTCCGTCGCTCTTTTGAACGAAGATTCAAAAGTGCACTTTGCTTCGTTCCCGTCGCTTGGCGCCCAAGTAGAATCTTTTCGTTCGGTTCTCTATCTTGAACAAATCAGAACGGCAATCGGACCCCGGAAAACGCATGTCCTCACAGGCCCGGCCGCCATCGAACGTTATCTTCAGGCCGATGAAAAGGGTCGCCTCGTTCAGTCACTCAAGTCTCACCTTTCCAGCCGATCGCTTACAGGAACGGAAGTATTTGGCCGCCGCTACAAGATGGAAGACTTGATAGCTCGCATGCTCGGCGATTTGCGCAAACATGCAGCAACGCAATTTGAAAGGCCCATTCGCTATGCCATGGTAGGCCGCCCTGTTCGCTTTGTCGGTTCAGAAACACCGGAGGATGACGACTTTGCCGTTTCCCGGCTGCGGGTTGCATTTGCGGCTGCGGGTTTTGAACGCGTGGATTTCGAGATGGAGCCGGTGGCGGCCGCTTGCGCCTACGAGGCTACACTTGACCACGACGAATTGATTTTGATCGGCGACTTTGGCGGCGGCACCAGCGACTTTTCGCTGCTTTGTGTAGGTCCAGGCGTGCGCCGTCGCGGACGTGCTCCACAGGATCTGCTCGGCAACAGTGGAGTAGGGCTTGCGGGAGACGCCTTCGATGCGCGCATCATTCGCAAACTTGTTTCACCCGCACTGGGATCGAACTCTGAAGCACGCTCGCTGAATAAACTGCTGCCCGCTGTACCGGCGTGGATTTACGGCAACCTCGAGCGCTGGCACTATCTCTCCTTTCTGCGCACAAATTCCGTGCGCGAACTATTGAAAAGTGCGCGCATTCGAGCGTTGGAACCGGAAAAGATCCAGGCCTTGATTACGCTCATTGAAGAAGACCTCGGCTACCAGCTTCATCAATCAGTGCAGCAGGTCAAGTTCGAGTTGTCGCACAGTCATAGTGCCGAATTCCGCTTTCGCGAAGGCGGCATGGATCTGCGCATTTCCGTCACGCGTCGCGAATTTGAATCCTGGATCGAGAATGATTTGCAAGCCATCGAGAATTCGATTGACAAGCTCCTCAAAGCTTCCGGCATCCATCCACATGCGATCGACCGCGTATTTCTTACTGGCGGAAGCTCATTCGTGCCCGCGGTGCGCCGCATCTTCGAAACTCGTTTTGGCGAGGATCGCATTCGTGGTGGCAACGAGTTTACCTCCGTTGCCCACGGCCTCGCTCTGCGAGCGGCGGAGTCATTGCGCCAAATCTCATAGCAACGCGCGAAGAAAAACTGGGAACGAGTTACCCCATACGGGTCTGACCCGACGGCGCCCAGCGATGAGTTTCCATACCGGGACCGGAACCCGCGAATTGTTCCTTAGCGCTACTCGGGCGTCGTGCGGCAGCTGCGCGCGAGCATGCGAAAACAGCGGGGCGACCCGGCCACGGCGGGATTACCTTGACGCGGTTTCCGGCTTTGTGCAGCCCGAATAATGCTCCTCGCATCAGAACATGCCAGGAGAAAAATATGGCCACCTTCCCGTACCCGCCGGCAAAAGATCCAGAGAGAATACCCGCTCCGCGTTTTGAAGAGCCGGACTATAACGAGCCAATCGAAGACCCTGACAGCGGTGAACTGCCGGAAGACGAACCGGGTGAAGACGAAGACGACGATATTCTAAACGATGAGCCATCGATAGCCTAGCGATACGATCAACGCCGAGGTTGCATTCGAGAAGCGTTCTCGGTTGCCGAGCGCGCGCATAGTTGTCAAATGATGACGCTAGTGGCTGATGCACATTTGTAGATCCCGGGCCTCATCTTGCGGCTTCGGACGGTTGGTTACTCAACTGGACGGAGTTTACATAGATGGCGGTCGGCCCGACAATGATACCTGCGCGATCTAAGGTTGAGTGAAACGTTCGATTAAACCTTTGCCCTCCTGTTAAACCTTTGCCCTCCTGTGACGCTCCCAATAGATCCAATATCCCGTAATCATTCTCAGAATAATCAATGGCATTGTAGCGGTTCAAACAGTTACTGCGCAAAGATTGCGAGGATTACCAGATTGCGTGCGAACATGGAGGCAGACGTGGGCAAAACCACCAGTATTACATCGAGTCAAAAGCAACATAAAATCGGCTGAAGGAGGATCGAACATGCGATACATCACAGTAAAACAGATTCTTACACCAAAAGCTTCTTTATCTCAGAAGATCGCATGTAGGCTGAAGGATTGTAGTCTCTCAATTGGTGCTTTAATAGTTATACCTTTTCTTGCAAGCGCAGTTGTTGCTGGCGCACAGTCAACTGGTTCAGGAGAAACGGTTCTGCGAAACTCGGCTACTATCAATCCTCAGATACTCTCTCAGGTTAGATATGCAGATCAATTTTCAGGGTCTGACATTGGCGCTCAGGTGAACAACGCATTCAACGATTGCCGTAGCGCCTGTCAAGTAGTGATTCCTGCTGGGAGTTATGTTTATTCGACAACTATCATGATGACAAAGCCAACCCAATCCTTGATTGGTGCAGGCTCCGCGCTCACTGTCCCTACCTATACGGGATCTGGGGACGGCATAGAGTGGCAGATGATTCCGTTCGTGATTACACAGGCCGGGAAAGTAAGCGGCATAACCATTCATGGGACATCGGAAGGCGTCTCAGGAATTCACTCCGGAGCCATCATTGGGGCCAGCTTCGAGGATCTTCAGATCGATGGATTTATCAAGAGCGGCAGTGCATGTCTGTGGCTGGACAATATTAATGGTGGATGGATGGAACGGTCCGTGATATCAAGAGTCCAGCTCGGCACCCCAGTCACAAACACGAGTTGTGCAATAGATCTGCTAATGACCGTAAACGGGGGAACCGCGAGCTTTGGCTACAATCACTGGACCGACTTGAAGTTCAACGTAAATGTCAGACAGATAGGAATCCTGAGCAAGGCCGGAACATTGGGCGTGGAGTTATATCATTCGCAATTATCCTTTACATGTAACGCTTCCTCCACATCGAGCACTTGTCTAAAGTTGACGGGGAACAGCAACTGGAACAACAACGTCTATAACTTCGTGGGAGAAAGCTCAGCCAACGGGGTATCTTCAAACTGCCAGGAAACCTCAAGCCCTGGCGCTAAACCTGACACTACTATTACAAGTGGGACTGCGATATCCGTCGCTTCCGGATCCAGTTTGACTGGTTATGGGGTTGTGGACTTTCCCAACATGTGTCTGGAGAATGCCAAGGGAGCAACATCTTCAGGGACGTTCCGAATTGAGGGAAGCGGTCTTGGAACCACAGTAGATGGGGGAACCATTTCAAACTTTCTTGGCTCGGGAAATAAGGCAACAGTTTATCCAACTACTATTGCGGGGAGGGATCTTCCCGTTGGCTTCGGTATTATTGCAGGATTCAACATCTGGAGCCCGTACGCCGTCATGTTTAATTGGGGCGGCCAGAACGCCTTTGTGGTCGGAACTCTCGGCCCAAATCAAGCTCCAAATGCGATGACTCAGGTTGCAAGGATTGACACGGGCGGCAATGTGCATGCCGCGGGAAAATTCTTTGCGAATGGCGGCGATTATGCGGAGTCAGTTCATGTCTCAGGCCTTCTAACTCAGTATGAGCCGGGTGACTTACTGGCCATCGACGGTCGACACAGCGATCGCTTTGTGAAAGTCGCGAAACCATATGCCACTTCCATCGCAGGCATCTTTTCCACCCAGCCTGGCGTACTTAGCAGTTCTCATGCGCTTGGAACGGATGAATTTCAATCTGAGGTTCCGTTGGCTATTACTGGAATCGTCCCGTGCAAAGTAACTACGGAGAATGGAGCGATTCGACGCGGCGATCTTCTCGTCAGTTCTTCTCGTCCCGGATATGCAATGAGAGGCACCGACCGGTCTCGTATGACTGGCGCAGTGATCGGCAAGGCGCTCGAGCCGCTTGAATCGGGTAAAGGTCTCATCAAGATTCTCATTAGTTTGCAGTGAAAATTACTTATTCCCCCGATATAACTCAGCAGTCACCGGACAGACTGATCTTTGCGCTAACGAGGGCTCTATTGTGCAGAATAGCCTTCAGTCAAATGCGGGCCTTCTTCGAAAAGCAGCCCCCGGAACGGCTCGATCTGATGCGATGGCGATCACATCGCAGGCGTAGCGGGCGGTCTATAATCGGGCCGATCTGAAAAAATTGTTCTTGTTCCAAGATGTGTCATGGCAGCAGATCGGCCATCGGCGAAATCCGAGTTAACCGCGTTGGAAGAGGCCATTTTACTGAGTCATCCTGACGGCAATTTGGGGCCGACTGTTGGCGTTGCAGGCCATCCGATTTCTCAAAGAACAAGCTGTCCGATGGATCTTCCGGCGCCAAATGGCTCGATAGAAGCTGATGAAATGCTTGTTCTCATCTCAACGAAACAAAGGAGCACAACTCCAGATGCATACACACGAAATTGAACAGATGTGCGTGGTTACCAAAGGTCCGAATCACGGCCCGGCACCTATTCCACAAGAGGGCCGCTGGACCAAGGCGAAGGAAGTCACCGATATCTCCGGTCTGACCCACGGCGTGGGCTGGTGCGCTCCCCAACAAGGTGCCTGCAAGCTAACGTTGAATGTCAAGAAGGGCATCATCGAGGAAGCGCTGGTCGAGACGATCGGCTGCACGGGAATGACGCATTCCGCAGCGATGGCCGCTGAGATTCTTCCCGGCAAGACGATTCTTGAAGCCTTGAATACCGATCTGGTGTGCGATGCGATCAACGTGGCGATGCGCGAGCTGTTTTTGCAAATCGTCTACGGCCGCACACAGACTGCGTTTTCGGAAGATGGGCTGCCTATCGGCGCGGGCCTCGAAGACCTAGGCAAAGGCTTGTGCAGCGTGACCGGAACCATGTATGGCACCAGCGAGAAGGGCGCGCGCTATCTTCAGTTGGCCGAGGGCTACGTGACAGAACTCGCTCTGGACGCGGATAAAGAGATCATCGGCTACAAGTTTGTCCGGCTTGGACCAATGATGGACTCGATTGCCAAGGGAGTGGATGCACAGACCGCCCTGACTAATGCAACCGGTACATATGGCCGCTTTGCCGACGCCGTCAAAACCATCAACCCTCGCAAGGAATAAGGAGAAGATCATGGCTTTGTTTGAAGGATACGAAAGACGGATTGCGCAGATCGACTCCTTTCTTGCCGCTGCCGGCATTGAGTCGCTTGAGAAGGCCGAGAAGATATGCTTGGACAAGAATGTCGATGTACGCAAAATCGTAAAGTCCATCCAGAACATTTCTTTTGAGAATGCGGGCTGGGCCTATTTGATCGGTGCGGCAGTTGCCATCAAGAAAAACCAGGCCGTGGCTGCAGAGATTGCTGAAACACTCGGGACCGGACTTCAGGCCTTCTGCATTCCCGGTTCCGTCGCCGATGATCGCAAGGTCGGTATCGGTCATGGGAATCTGGCGGCAATGTTGCTGCGCGAAGAGACCGGATGCTTCGCATTCTGCGCGGGGCACGAATCCTTTGCTGCCGCCGAAGGCGCTATCGGGCTTGCCCGCTCGGCCAATAATGCACGCAAAACTCCGCTCCGCGTGATCCTGAACGGTCTGGGAAAAGATGCGGCTCTGATTATCTCGCGTGTCAATGGCTTTACTTATGTTCAGACCGAATTCGACTACGCAACTGGCAAACTAAAGATCGTTCGAGAAAAGGCGTATTCCACCGGCGAGCGCGCTGCCGTCCGGTGCTATGGCGCTGACGATGTGCGGGAAGGTGTTGCGATCATGCACCTGGAGCGGGTCGATGTGGCTATTACTGGAAACTCGACCAATCCGACGCGCTTCCAGCATCCGGTGATGGCGATTTACAAAAAGGAAAGACTGCTGGAAGGGAAGAAGTTCTTCTCAGTCGCTTCCGGTGGAGGCACGGGTCGAACACTTCATCCGGATAACATGGCTGCGGGCCCTGCTTCCTATGGCATGACCGACACCATGGGCCGGATGCACTCGGATGCGCAATTTGCCGGGTCGTCCTCCGTACCCGCGCATGTGGAGATGATGGGCTTGATCGGCATGGGCAACAACCCCATGGTCGGCGCATCGGTCGCGGTTGCTGTCGCAGTCGAACACGCGATGAAACCCGTCGCTGTAGCCGCTTAAGAGCGTTTTCGATTCACATCGGGACAGCATAAAATGTGGCTTTTTCTTCCACCCCTGCGACGTGTGCCTGTCGCCGGGGACCCCGGCGCGAGAAAGCCACTCGGCGGCCTAGATTCTGTAAAGAGCAGAATCGAAAATGCTGCTCAAAATTACCAGCCCATTTGGCTCATCCGCCTCAAGATGACGGTGCTGTAGCTATTCATTCGCTCGGGCCGTCGCTTGAGGGGAGCAGGCAGAATTGCGGCGAGCCGTGCCGCTTGCTCCCGCCCGATATTATGGGCCGTGGTTCGGTAGTAGGTATGACACGCCGGCTCTGCACCATAAATGCCAGAACCCCATTCGACCACGTTGAGGTAGATTTCCAGAATGCGTTGCTTGCCGAGGACGAATTCTGCCACCGGCACCAAAGTGGCCTCTGCGCCCTTGCGGAGGATAGAGCGGCCCGTTCCGAAGAATAGGTTTTTAACCAGTTGCTGGGTAATTGTGGAACCTCCGCGCGTGCGATAGCCTTCCAAATCCTCTTGAGCAGCGGTCTCAATCGCGTGCCAATCGAAGCCATGATGTTGGTAGAAACGCGCATCCTCCGCGGCGACGACAGCATGCTGGAGATTGGGTGAGATCTGGCTAATCGGAATGAATCTGTAGCGTTCGCGATACGGCGTGCGGTGTATCCAGGCCTGTAGGCGGCGCTCGATATGCACGGCTGTGGTCGGTGGGTCAACCCATCGTGCGGCCACTAGCGTCAGTGCGGCAAGCGACCAAAAAAGCGCCACGGCAATGACAAACCATCGAAAAAAGGATCGGAGGAAACTCCTCCGAAGCGGGGAGCTGGTAGGTAGGGAGGGCGTTGTAGTCACACTTCAGAATAATAGCCCGGGCTGAGTTGTCACTTAAAGAGTATGACCGCGCGATTCAACCAAGAGTTACTGCACAATGAGGGCAAGTGTGCCCGTCTCTGTGGTCGTGCCTGAAGTGCCCGTTATGGTCACGGTGTAGGTTCCTGCGGTGGTGCCGGAGTTGGTGATTCCGGCATTGCCACTAACTCCACCGCCGCACGCAAGCACACCTCCACTGATGGCCGCAAGAAGCACCAGCATTCCTAACATGGTTCGCCAACAACGGCGACGGCTGGGGACTCCAAAGAGAAGGAGGAAAGACAGAGTTGCACCGCCTGCTGCATACCAAAAAACTCCGGGGTGCTTGGAAGGAGTAGATTTCGCGCTGAAAGGCGCCGTGGTTGTAATGGTGAGAGTGGCTGTTTCCGCTGCCGTGGAGGTAATGCTTACCGGAGTGGTCGAGCCGAAACTTAATGTGGGCGGATTCTGTGCACCATTCGGGCTGCTTGTGACGACCGCGGTCAGTGCTACGCTGCCTGTAAAGCTTCCTATAGGTATCACGGTGATGATCGACGTATTGCCAGTGGTTGCACCGGGGGCAGAGAGGGTCACCGCAGTTCCACTAACGGCAAAGCTGGAAGTTGGCTGACTAATTGTGTAGGATGCAGATGCCAAGGCGCTTTGGGAATAACCAGTGGCCACGGCAATCGCCTCAATTGTTTCTGTCGACGAAACCGTAATCGCGCCGCTGTACTGAGTGGACGAAGTTGTCGGCGTCGTCCCGTTGGTTGTGTAGTAGATGGTTGCCCCACTGGTTGCATCGCTGATCGTCACCGACTGCGATGTGCTGTAGCTTCCGCCCACCGGCGAAAAAGTGGGCGCACTTGCCTGCGGAGAGCTAACATAGGTTCCCGAGGATACGCTGCTCTGAAGGTATCCCGGCGCGGTCGCCATCGCTTGAATCGTCGTTGTGGCTGTGATGTTGATTGGAGTTACATAGACCGTGGACGACACGGTGGGTGTGCTGCCATCCAGGGTGTAATAAATGGTTGCGCCTTGCGTTGTGTCGCTCATGCTCACAGTGAGGCTGCCGGTAAAAGATTCCGCGCCGGGACTTAGCTGCGGAGTGGCTGTCGTCTGTTGTCCACTAAGCAATCCAAAGACGCTCATCTGGTATTGCGCACCGACATAGACCTTTCCATTGACTACCGTCGGCACAGTGAACTTAACCGCAGGACCCGGGTTGTCACGCGACGCGTTTGTGCTGCTCGAATAGAGCGTGCTGCCAGAGTTGCTTGCGTCGTGCGCCTGCAACAGAGCAGGGCCGGCTGGGGAGGCGAACGACTCCGAGTCGATGGTCCAGACAATTCCCTGGGTGTTGCCGTTGGCTGAGATTGAAGGATTTGCTCCGGGATAACCGTAAGTTTCGGTAGAGACGGCGGTGGGGCCGGTAAGTTGTCCGTTCACAAGCGGAAACATCTTGAGTGTGTCATTCACGCCCCAATAGTAGACATTGCCGTTCCAGTATGCGGGCATTGACCAAGTGCCCACGTTTCCGACCGCATACGGAAGCCCTTGCACCACTTGATCGCCGGAGGGGTTGTATCCGCCCAAATTATCGCGATTGAGCAGGTATACTTCACCCGATTTTCCCGCCTGCACTAATAGGTCCGGGTAACTGCCGGTTGTCTGAGTGGGGAGGATCAAAAGCCCGCCAGACCCTTGGTCTCCATCCTCCTGCTCCTCTGTGGCCTGGATGGCAGGCGTGAAGTTATCCTGGACCGTGGGCACGCCGTTGGTGAGGTCCAGATTAAGAATGGTGTCTCCATAGTCCATGCCGGCAGCGTAAGGTTGGGACGCCGTATAGTCGCCATTTGCGGTAGCAACGAACATGCGTCCGAAGGGATGATTGACCGGATCAATGACTTCTGCCGCAAGCCCCGCGCCGCCCATCCAAACACCACCGTCCGTGCCGTTCGGAGTTACGCAAAACGCGCTGGTTTGGCCAAGCGTGCTAGCGTTATATGCGAGTATCCACCCATGAAACGGGCCCGCGTCCTCGTAGGATGCAAAGCCAATATAGACAATTCCATTGAGCAGCAGAAGGCCGGGCCGCTGGTTCGCCCACGCCGGATCGAAGGTCAGAACGCTGTTCACGCTGCCGTTCCCGGTGCCGGAAATCTTCGCCGAGATGAGCACAGGACCGCCGAATTTCTCCGCTCCCGAAGTTACATCCAGGGCATGGAGCCGCTGGACATAATTAACTCCCTCCAAGGTTGTGCTCACCACATAGAGCGTGCCGCTCACCGGATCGATAACCGGAGTTCCTGTGATTCCAATCTCGGGGTAAATGTCGGACCCGGTGCCGGTGGGAATCGTCGTAGCGCCGGTTGCAGCCCCGTGCGCCGCAGTCAGCATCGAGGCAAACCATAAGGGATTCGCGTTGGTGCCTGCGTTGTTGTCGGCGTCAAAGGCATACACGCTGTCATGCTCGGTGGCGACGAACACAACATTATGCGACTGTCCGCCGATCGTCAGGTTCGGTAGGTAGAGCGGCTGGGTGTAGATATATCCGTCAACTGTCTGCGAAAAAAACTTGCCAAACTGTGTGGGGTTGACATTTGAGGTATTCAAGATTGTTTCATTGCGATTCTGCCCAGTCCGAGCAACGTCGTTGTGCCAGGTAGTGACGCTGACCTGCGCATGCGCCGATAGGCCACTGGCGGCCAGCAGGAGCCCGGTCCTGAACGGCACTCTGGTCCTGCTTCTCAATATTGCGACGACATTGCGAGCTTGACATGGATTTGACATGCTTGGACATTCTCCCTAATGGGTCCCATGAGACTTGAGTAAAGACCTGCTTTCTCGGTCCTGTGATGGTTATTGCTTTGCGTCGGTGAGTCAGGATAGATTGAAAGGAATTCAACCCAAAAAAAGTAATTTGAATCTCGCCGGCACTCTTTCGATCGTTTTCTCGTTGCGTGGGCGCAACGACTGTCCCTGCTCCGGCATTGAAGGGCTGCTGCCATCGCGTGCGGCCAATAGCATCATAGATAGTGACGAATTATCGGGGATCTCGATGACACGTAACTGCCTCGTTCAAACAGATCGAGCCAACCCAGGCCTGGACGAAACTCACTTAGTAGCACCCGACGGCAGCGAAACGCGAGGCGAACCGACCGGCTTCCGAGGCGAAGCTTTGGCAAAGAGCAGGTTTGTGCAGACACATTACCTCCCACATTTTGGGCACTTTCATCGCCAGCTCGGCAAAATCCACCGCGGTTACAAACTCGTTCTTTCTTGAAGGGACTGAAGCTTCTGCTCCCCCGGAGTCCTGCTCATCCAGAAATCCAGGAGTTACAACTGCAGTTAGCTGGCTTGCGGCTCGTTGGCTTTTTGGAGTTTTCCGTTCTTGAGAGTGAAGCGCTCGCCGCGCCACACGATCGTATTGCCGGCAAGTCCGGTTGCCCAAAGACCCATAGCGAGCAGATCGCGCAGCGGCAGCAACCACAAGTTAGGAAGTACCTGATGATCGGCTAGCACCTCGGCGCCCACTTTCATCGCCAATGCGAGGCGGAGGAAGAAGCTCAACCCAAGCAGCCACAAGCTCAGCGGACTGAGACCGCTGGCGATGACGTTGAGTAGCGCCCAGCCGAGGCCATGGGTGAAGATGAGTCCGGCGTAGCCCCAGGGGCGCGCGTCGCGGACTGTGCGGGCCCAGCGCAACTGGTGGTCGATGAAGCCGTTCCATCCATAGGCTGGAATGGCGGTTTCGACGACCTCGGGTGAGAGCCCCACGCGGTAGCCGGCTCGTGCCACACGCAGGCCTAGCTCGTAGTCGTCGGCCAGATGATTGACAAGGAGTTCCAGTCCGCCAATTTTGTCGAGTGCTTCGCGACTTATAGCAAGCGTGGATCCGAGGCCGTAACTCAGACCACCTTCGATCATCCTGGACAAAAGCACGCCGGCCTGGAAGTCTGTGGCGATGCCCAGTGCTTCAAGTCGCGAGGGAAGAGTTTCGAGAGCGCGCCCGCGATAGAGAGCGGTGACCATCCCGATGGGCTTCTTCGCCTTGCCGGCCGATCGCGGCGCGGGAGCGAAGCCCGCCATTATTCGCTCAAGATAGTGTGCTTCGACGGTGATGTCGGAGTCGTTAATTAGCAGAAAATCGTAGCGCGCGTGAGTGACAAGTTGAGCGAGGGTGCTGACCTTGCCGTTGGTTCCCAGCTGCAGCGGGCACTCGAAGAGCCGAATAGTGCCGCCGGGAAACTCAGTTTGCAAGCTCATGACGGCAGCCACGGCTGGATCGTCCAAGGAGGTAACGCCGAAGAGCAGCTCGAAGTCGCCCGCGTAGGTCTGGCGGTAGTGGCTGCGAAAGGCGTCGATCATGCCGGGGTCGATGCCCTTGAGGGACTTGAGAATGCTGACGCCAGAAGTAAAGGCGGCTAACGGGCGACGCCGTGCAGATAGAAAGAATTGCGCCGCGACCAGGGCGGCTAGAAAATAACCTATCCCGGCCAGGGTCAGGACGGTGGTAAGGATCTCGACGGATTGGGCCAAGGAGTGGGGCATCCTTGGGGTAAGTGTAACGGATAATGAACAGTTTTCGGCTATTTATCAGCTATTTGTCAACTTTAACCGGTTAGCTATTGGCAGTCAGCGGAAAGGTGCGACCTATGATTTTTTGTATTCGTCAAACGGGTATACATCTAGGACAACCTCGGTTTCACATGCCGAGTGGGTATCCAGATCACTGACATCTGAAGGCTGATAGCTGACAGCGGATGGCTGTTACTCGTATCTCAGCGCCTCGATGGGGTCAAGGTTGGCGGCCTTCCAGGCGGGATAGATGCCGAAGAGCAGGCCGATGGCGCATGAGACGCCGAAGCCAATAAGCACCCATAGAGTGGAGAGCGTGGCGGGCAGACCTATGGGCAATTCGTAGACGATCCAGGTAAGCACGGCGCCCAATATTATGCCGAACACTCCGCCGACAGCGCACAAGGTTACTGCTTCAGTGGTGAACTGGGTAAGGATGGTGCGCTTGGTGGCGCCGATGGCTTTGCGGATGCCGATCTCGCGGGTGCGCTCGGTAACCGAAACTAACATGATGTTCATCACGCCGACGCCACCCACCATCAAGCCGACGCTAGAGACGGCGATCATGAACGCGAAGAGGCCGCCGGAGATGCTTCCCCATAACTTGGTGAGTGAGTCAGGGCCAAAGATTTCGAAGTTATCCGGTGCCTCGACCTTGACCTTGCGGCGAATGCGCAGCAGCTCACGAATTTCTTCTTCAACCAAGGATTTGTTCGCCGGATCATCGTACTTGACGCTGATCCATGTGTCCTTGTCTTCGGGATGGAGATTGTGAAAGGTCCCCAAGGGAAAGAAAACCATATTGTCTGCCTGGTTTTTGCCGCTGCCGAAGGGCGACTTCCTTTTGTCGACGATGCCGATGACGGTGTACATGCCGCTCTCTATGCTCACTTCCTTGCCAATCGCCGACTCGTTGCCGAAGAGCTCTTCCCAGGTGTCGTGGCCGATCACGCAGACGTGGGCTGCGCGCTGATCTTCGGCATCGGTGAAGAGGCGGCCTTCGAGAAGAGTCAGCTCGGAGACATCGGCCAGTTGGGCTGTTGAGCCTTGCAGAATGGTTCCGGCTATCTTCTTGCCGTTGTACTTGACGCTGACGTCGCCTACACGGAACTGCGCCTGCACGTGTTGGTGACCGGCGTCTGCGGCGACCACATGGGGAAGAGCGCGCATGGCCAGGCCATCCTCGACGGTGAGCTTTTTGCGCGTGAGCTGCTCGGTGGTGGGCCGGCCTAGACCGAGGGGCAGATGGAAGACCCAGAGAACATTGGAGCCAAGGGAATCGGCAAACTCGGAGACGCGGTTGTTAAGTCCATTGATGACCGAGGAGATGGTGATGACGGTGGTTACGCCGATGACGATGCCGAGGATGGTTAGCCCGGAGCGCAGCTTGTTTGTCCGAAGCGTGTTCAACGCCATCTTTACGGATTCGATAGTCTGCCCCTGTGCCATGATGCTCCTGGCTAGCTGACAGCTGACAGCTAACAGTTAACAACCAACCGCCGGGTGATAGGTTACAGTTCTCAGTTCTCAGTTCTCAGTTCTACCGAATCTGGTCTTTCAAGGATTCGAGAAGCGAGTAAATCATCTTTCCGATTTCGTGCGACAAATTCTCCGCCCCGTCAAGTAACTCGGACTTTCCAAACGAAGTGAGCGAGCTATTTCCAGCTGAGTCTGCAACTCGCAAAGAGAACCTCGAGCAATGCCGAGAAACTGTCTGAACTCACTGGGGTTTAGCCTACCCTGTCCTTCCGCAATATTGCTCGGCACAGACACTGCCGAGCGCCTCATTTGGCTGGTCAGTCCGTAGATTTCTTCGCGTGGGGACTCACGTGTCAAACGATAGACCGCAATCGCCAATTGCATGGACCTTTGCCAAACCTGCAAATCCCGAAACGATTGCGACATGTCGCTCCCTATTAATAGCTTAAAGCTAAGCGTGAACTGCTAACTGCAAAAACGGACCATCAAGCGCCAATCGGCAGCTGTCAGCTGACAGCTGTAAGCTGATAGCTTTCTTCACAATTCCGCTCTCAACGCTACTACCGGGTCGAGCCTGGCGGCTTTGCTGGCGGGATAGACTCCGAAGAAAACTCCAACGGCGGTGGCCATGAAGAGGCCCATTAGCACGCTCCAGGTTTGCACGCTGGTAGGAAAGCCGATGACGACCGTGATGATCTTGGCTACGATCACGCCGCATAGCACGCCGATGCCTCCGCCGACCAACGCCATGGTTGCGCTCTCAATGAGGAACTGAAGCAGCACGTCCTTCTGCCGTGCGCCGAGGGCTTTGCGCACGCCGATCTCGCGGGTGCGCTCGGTGACCGAGACCAGCATGATGTTCATGATCACGATGCCGCCAACCACGAGCGAGATGGAGGCGATACCCACCACTACGGTGAAGAAGATGGAGGTGATCTGCTTATAGATGTCGAGGAAAGTGTCGTTGGTTTCGATCTCGAAGTCGTCAGGCTGGCCGGGAGGGTTGTGGCGGCGAGCGCGCATCAGCACACGCACTTCATCCTTGGCCTGCTCCATGGCTTCGGCGTTGCCGTTGGCGCGGGCGTAGATGTCGAGTGAGTCGTTGTAACCGTAAGTCTGTTGATAGGTGGTGAGGGGCACGGCTACCCAATTGTCCTGCGACTGGCCGAGCGTCTTGCCCTGACGATCGCCCACGCCGACAATGGTGTAAAGGATGCCGTCTACGCGGATTTCCTTGCCGATAGGGTCACCGTCGCCTAGCACGTTGTCCACGATGTCATAGCCGACAATGACATTATGCGTTCCGTGCTCGTCGTCGGCTGGGGTGAATCCGCGGCCCAGAACGATGTCCATGTTATTGAGGGTGAGCATGGTCCAACTGATGCCGCGCACGTCGGTACCGGTGCTGGAGTGCCCGTTGTAGGCCACGGTAGTGTAACGATCGAGGCGCGCACCAACTTCGGCGCATTGCGAGCAGCTGTCGCGAATCGCGTCGTAATCCTCTATGCGCAGAATCTTGCGTTTCTGATAGCGAAGGTAGTCGTTGGCGGAGAAGATGACGCTGGCCATGCGGGAAACAGTCAGCACGTCTGCGCCATGGGCCACGAGCTTGGTGCTCACGTACTTGTTGGCGCCATTGACCAGGGTGACGACCATGATGACCGAGGCCACGCCCATAACCACGCCAAGCAGCGTGAGGATAGTGCGCAGCTTGTTCGCCCACAAGGATTGAAGCGCGAGTTTGAAGGCCTCACCGAATAACATGGTTCTGCTTCCCTACGTCAATAATTGGCTCCAACTCTGATCTTTCCAGTGTACGCAATCGGCCGTGTTCCTATGGACGCGGCAATGGGGCTATCTGAGAGCGGCTCATGTAGGCTTCGTAGCCAAAAGAGACCATGAAAAACGAGGTGGTTTTCTCCTTTTCTAGATACGCAGAGCGGCGGCGGTGAGTTCCGGGATGACAAAATGCAGGAAAACCTGTCAAAGCAGGAGTTTTCGGGAAACTTCCCGCTCCCGCTTGACGTAGGATGAATTGTTGCAAATTTCCGCACCCTTTTTGAACTGAATTCCTAATCGACCATTTCAATGGAGGCCCCGTGATCCGCGTTTACTCCCGGCTCGTTATTGCCCTGCTTGCTGTTGGCTTGTTTTTCCAAGTCGTTGTTCCCGCCCAAGGCTCTTCAACGGCCGTTGCTACCCAAGCGCCGCTACTTCTGCGCAACCCGTCGCTCTCGCAGGACCGGATCGCCTTTCGCTACGCCGACGATATTTGGACGGTCAGCCGCCAAGGTGGCGTGGCCGAGCGGCTTACGTCCGATGGACAGGTGGTCGCCGGCCCAATTTACTCGCCGGATGGCGCCTGGATCGCCTACTCGGCGCATCTGAGCGGCAACAACGACGCGTACATCATTCCGGCGACGGGCGGAGTGCCGCGCCGCGTGACCTGGCACCCGACCGGCAGTAACGTGGTGGGCTGGTCGCCGGACAGCAAAGATATTTTGATCACAAGCGGCGCGGCGAGTTATAGACACTATGAGCGGCTCTTTCGGGTTCATGTCGACGGCACGGGCGTTCCTGAGCCTTTGCCGCTGCCATCTGGTTTTCAGGCCTCATTTTCGCCGGATGGGAGATCGCTGGCCTACCAGCCCTTCACCAAGTGGCAACCGGCGTGGAAGCGGTACACTGGCGGCCAAACCACGCCGATCTGGATTGTCGATCTGAAGAGTCTTGACCTGACAAAGGTGCCGCGCGAAAACTCGAACGATTCGAATCCAGTGTGGGTGGGCGACTCGATTTATTTCCTCTCCGACCGTTCGGGCCCGGTCACGCTCTACCGCTACGACATGTTTCAAAAGGAAGTGAGGCAGGTGGTTCCCAATACCGGTCTGGATCTGAAGTCATTCCAGGCGGGCCCGGGTGGGCTGGTGTATGAGCAGTTCGGGGCGATTCACCTGCTGGACACAGCGACCAACGCCGACAAGACAGTTTCGATTCAGATTCACGGCGAGCTAGCCAGCCTGGTGCCGCACAGGGTCAACCTGACGCCGGACGAGATTCAGAACGCGGAGCTGTCACCGACCGGCGCGCGCGCAGTTTTCGAGGCACATGGGGAGATTTTCACCGTACCGGCCGAGAAGGGCGACACGCGCAACCTGACACAGACTTCTGGCGTGGCTGAGCGCGACCCGTCCTGGTCGCCGGACGGCAAGACCATTGCTTATTTCTCCGACGCCTCCGGCGAGTACCAGCTTTATCTGCACGACCAGAGCGGCTTCAAGGCACCCGCCGTCATCGACCTTGGCCCGGAGCCGAGCTTCTTCTATGGGCCCACTTGGTCGCCCGACTCGAAGCACATCGCCTACTCCGACAAGCATCTGCGCCTGTGGTACGTCGATGTGCCGACGGGCAAGCCGGTGCTGGTGGATAAGGGTACCTTCGGCAGTTTCGGCACGAACTTTGGGGAAACCTGGTCGCCGGATTCGAAGTGGATCGCCTATCAACGCGACCTCGACAACCAGTTGAATGCGATCTTTCTCTACTCGCTCGAGACGCACAAATCGACACAGGTGACCGACGGCATGAGCGACGCGTTCAGCCCGTCGTTCGACCCTAATGGAAAGTACCTTTACTTTTTGGCCTCAACCGACGATGGACCTTCGAAGGCGGGCATCGATCTGTCGTCGCTGGACCGCGCGCAAACCAACGCTGCCTATGTAGTGGTGCTGGCCAAGTACGGCTCTTCGCCGGTTCCTCCAGAGAGTGATGACGAGAAGATCAAGGACGAGGAGAAGAAGGACGACAAGAAAGACGCGGATAACAAAGATTCCGATAAAAAGGACACTGATAAGAAGGACAGCGATAAGAAGAAAGATGAGGATAAGAAGGACGCGGACAAAGATAAGAAAGACAGCGACAAGAGGGATGACTCCGCTAAGGACTCCGACAAAGATAAAAAAGACAGCGACAAGCCGGTCGAGGTCAAAGTGGATCTGGAAAACATTGGCGACCGCATCCTCTCGCTGCCTATTCCGGCCCGCAACTATGGCGGTGTGGCCGTGGGCAAGACTGGCGTTCTCTTTCTTGGCGAAGGCGCGCCCTTCGGCCGCTCGAGTGATAACGGAGGTTCGGGCATTCACGCTGTATGGCGGTTTACGGTGGAAAAGCGCCAGCCCGAGGTGGTGCTGAGCGATATCGACGCATTCAATCTTTCGTTCGATGGCTCGAAGGTGCTTTATGCGCGCAAGACCGCGTGGACCATCGCATCGGCGGACGACCTGAAGCCCGGCGACGGCTCACCGGGCAAGGCGCTGAACATGGGCGGACTTGAAACCGTGGTCGATCCACGCGCCGAGTGGCGGCAAATGTACCACGAAACCTGGCGGATTGAACGCGATTTTCTCTACGACCCGCACACCCATGGGTTGAGCATTCCCAAGATCGAGGCAAAATACAAACCCTATCTCGACGGGCTCGCCTCGCGTTCCGAATTCACTTATCTCTCGACCGAGATGCTGGGCGAGATCACCATCGGCCACATGTTTGTTGGCGGACCGCATATGCCCGACAACGGGCCCAAGACGGGCCTGCTGGGCGCCGACTATAAGGTCGAAAAAGATCGCTACCGCATCGCCAAAATCCTCGGCGGGCAGAACTGGACTCCTGGCCTGGCGTCGCCGCTGACCCTGCCGGGCGTCTACGTCCACACGGGTGCCTACCTTCTGGCCGTCAATGGCCGCGAACTGCATGCGGCCGATAATCTCTACCAGTTCTTCGACGGAACGGCCGGCAAGCAGACCATTCTCCACATCGCCTACAACCCGGAGGGCAAGGACGCGCGCGACGTCACAGTAGTTCCTATCGGCGACGAGGACGGCCTGCGCAACCTGGACTGGATTGAATCGAATCGCCGCAAGGTGGACGAGTTATCCGGCGGCAAGGTGGCTTACGTCTACATGCCCAACACGGGCGGCGCTGGCTACACCAACTTCAACCGCTACTTCTATTCGCAACTCAACAAGCAGGGGCTGGTGCTGGACGAGCGCTATAACGAAGGTGGCCTGATCGCCGACTACGTGGTGGACGTGCTCAAGCGTTTTCCTCTTTCAGGAGCGATCGAGCGCGACGGCAAGCCGGTTCATGATCCGGTGGGCGCCATCTTCGGCCCCAAGGTGATGCTTATTAATCAGAACTCGGGCTCAGGTGGCGATGCCATGCCTTGGTACTTCCGCAAGGCCAGCGTCGGCAAACTGGTGGGCACGCGCACCTGGGGCGGGCTGGTGGGCATCGGCGGCTACCCGTCGCTGCTGGACAATGGCTACGTGATGGCACCGCGCTACGCCATCTACGGCCTCAACGGCCAATGGGAGGTGGAAAACCATGGTGTCGCTCCCGATGTGCCGGTCGAGGATTTGCCTAAGGACGAAGCTGCAGGACATGACCGGCAGCTCGAAACGGGCGTGCAACTGGTGCTGGAAGAGCTGAAGGCCCATCCTGTGCCGGAGATTCCTATTCCTCCGTATCCGAACTACCACAAAAATGATGGGCTGGGGGATGAATAGCAAGTTAGCGAGTCGATGAGTTACCGGAGTTAGTCGCGCTTCGAGTGTGTTAGCGAGACGTTGGTGTCCCATCCTTGCGAGTTTTGCCTCTCGCAAGGGTGGGATAGATTGAACCCATCATCGTCCAGAGCTGCCAAATCCTTTTTCCGCGCGGGCCGAGTCTTCCAGTGTCTCCACTTCTTCCACGATTCCCGTGAGTACAGGCACGGGAATCATCTGGGCAATCTTTTCGCCGGCTTTCAGCTCGACGGTGGCCTCGCCCAGGTTGGTCATTAGCACTAGAATTTCGCCGCGATAGCCGGCATCGATGACTCCGGCGGTGGTGGCAATTCCACGTGCCGCTATCGACGAGCGGTCCCGAACCAGCAAGCCCAACGGCGCGCCGGTCTGGGGGTGGCGGGCCTCGACACTGATGCCGGTGCGGACCTTGACAGTGGCACGGGGAGCGAGCACCGCGCCTTCCAACGCAAACAGGTCATAGCCTAGATCCTCACCGGGATGGGCCACCACGGGCGCGCGCGCTCCCGCTTCCAACAATTTCACTCGCAGCATTTCTTCATGCTACAGCGAGCGGCTGATTCGCTAAAAATGGCCAGCCCCGGCGGGGAAGTTTCCCGCCGGGGCTGTCTTGTTTGGCAAAACAATTCGGCAAAAGGACCTATAAGCCGAATTCTGTCGTGTGCGGTCATTCCTCTAGGCGCCGCGTCGCCGCGGACACTCATCAGCGACCTACCCGGAGGTTTCGGCAATTGCAACAAGCCGCCTGGGCGCGCCGGGCCGGTGCGCAGCGTGGGCCTGGCTCTTGGCTCGCGCTTCCCTCCCTATTTGGTCTTGCTCCGTGTGGGGTTTACCCTGCCCCCGACGTTACCGCCGGGGCGGTGCGCTCTTACCGCACCATTTCACCCTTACCTCGGCGCTGGAGTTTCCGCAACGGCGAGCGAGCCCGGCAAGCCGGGCCAACTCGGGTATTGCGTTTCCAGGGAGGCCCTCCCGAAAGAGGGGTAGCCGAGGCGGTATCTTTTCTGTGGCACTGGCCGTCCACGGGCCTTGAAGCCCGCGTCCCGGACGTTATCCGGCACACTGCCCTGCGGAGTTCGGACTTTCCTCCCCCGGCGGCTCAGTCTCCCAAGCCTCCGGCAGCGACCGCCCGGTCCTCCTGCCAGGGTTTAGTGTATCGCGAAACTGACCTCCGCACCGGTTCCTTCCAGCTTCTCTGTCTTGGCAGTGGATCAGTTGAGTACTCGCAGTCAGCCTAGATCCGCACAAAAATCCGCTTTCGATAAAGTGGGTAGATGAGAAGAATGTTCAGCAGAACAATCACGATTGCATAGCCGAGAGACGCAGGGTACACAGGCAGCCAGCTTACGAACAAGCGGTCGTTTAACCATTCGTGCGGCGTCTCACTCATGCCGTGCCAAACGAAATGCAGGCTCAGCAGCGATGTAATGACACTGGAAACAACAAAAGCGAGAATTGCGTTTGTGCCCAGAATGAGCGCCGGAGTTATGCCGCGACGGCAGCGCCAAACGTCCACGACGAAATAGACCACGGCGAATGCCAGCAGGCTCACTCCTGTGCTGAAAAGCGCAAAGGTGCTGGTCCAGATGCGCTTGTTCAGTGGCAGCAGCGGACTCAGCCACCACCCCGCAAGGATCAGTAAAACTCCCATCAGCGCCAAACCGGCCGCCTTCACCCATTCTCGCCGATGCGTGACTGACCATTCGCCCGCAAGAATTCCAATCAAGGTCGAAAACATCGCAGGCAAAGTGCTAAGTATGCCTTCAGGGTCGTAAGTAACTCCCCTCCCAGGCGTAAGGCCCCAAGCCCACAAATGGTTCACGCCGAAGACTGAGCGATCTATGTAGGCCGGCAGATTGCCAAACGAGTCAAGATGTCCAGCCCCAATGCCCGGAACTGGCACCAGCTTCAGCATCGCCCAATACAGCGCCAACGCCGAAAGCGCCACACTCGAAATCAACACGACCCGCGCTGAGCTTCGCGCCGTCTCGGCCTTCGGTCCCGCTTGGGTTCCCAGCAGATACAGCAGGCTGCTGCATAAATAGCAGAGTGCGATCCTCTGAAGGATGCCGGGAATGCGCAGCGTGTGCCAGTTGTAATCGGGAAATCCGTTGACCGCAAGCCCGAGCAAAATGAGCACCGCGCTGCGTTGAAGAGCATGCAGTGCCAGTGAAGCTCGACTGGCTCCCCGCCCCATGCGTGAAGCGAACGAGAACGGAATCGACACGCCCACCATGAACAGAAACGAGGGAAATATGATGTCCGTCGCTGTTACTCCCATCCAATCTGCGTGACGAAGCTGACTGTAGACGTAGTTATAGGTGCCGGGATCGGTAACCAGAATCATCGCGCCAATCACAATTCCGCGAAACACATCCAAAGAAACAATTCGGCCCGGCCGCAGGTTAGAGCTTATCGGGATCGCGGCTTGGCTAATGGACATTTGGAGTTCCTCCCCTCAAGTGTAATAGCCCATGAATGCCCTTAAGCGCATAGCACAAAATCGACACAATATCTGGGTTGCTATCGCCAAAGATATGACCAATAAAGTGCTTTGGGTAACTCCTCCGCAAATGGCAACGTCAGGAGCCACAAGCATTGCACTGCCATCGATTTTTCCGCGCAGCGAGTTTATACAAGACTTTCGGTTGGCATCGTCGACCGCTAAGGATCGTGGAGCTACCGGATAAATCCTTTGAATCCATTGGCGATATGAGGCCATCCATTTCCTGCGGAGAATTTCCTCCCTCCGCGGAGCTTCTACGCCGAAGCCTTGGATTGGCTTTCTGGCGGGGCTTAATTCCGAATTTACCCGATTCAAGGAGAATGCAATGAAGATTGTCTCGATTATTGCCCGCTATCTGCTGGGTCTGATGTTTCTGGTCTTCGGCTCCAACATGTTTTTGAATTTCATTCCGATGGGGCCAATGCCTAAAGGGCTGGCGGGACAGTTTACGGCCGCCCTGTTTGCGGCACATTACTTCTACGTGGTGGGCGCAATCATGGTTATCTCCTCGATTCTGCTGCTGGTGAACCGCTATGTGCCGCTCGGGCTCGTTCTGCTCGGTCCCGTGCTGTTCAACATCCTTGTGTTCCACCTCCTGATGAACCCTGGCGGTATTGGGATGGGGGCGTTTGCGACGCTTCTTTGGCTGCTGGTGGCGTATCGGGTCCGTTCTGCGTTTTACGGCATCTTTCAGCAACGCGCTTGAGAGTGAAGGCTTGGTTGCCGAGGTCTAGTTATAGGATCTGAGAGGTTATAGTCTTCCATGGCTTGAGTTCTATGGCTTCGACGAGTTGTAACTGGGGATCTTCGGAGTTAGTTTGAGGACCAGGAATTCCTGAAAGAGATTCTGGGCTGCACTTTCGGCAATGCCAATACCAAAATTCTCGAAGGTCAGCGACAGTCCATTGCGATTGGCTGCCGGGTAGTAGAGATTGGAAATGCCTCCCGCGGCGATGCCCCCGAGGAGTCCGGAATAGTTCGGTTGCCAACGGCCATTGTCACTCTTGCACATGACCGAGTTGGCGATGGCATAGAGAATGCGCGACCGCGTGGTTCCGGTTCCTTTGTAAAAGTAGCGTGGATCCTGCTTCAGCAGAGATGGCAGGAGGGCGTTGCCGAGCATGGTGCCGATGAAGTTGTCAGCATAGTTGGCTGCAAATCGCTTGGCGTAACCTTCGGAGCCTTGTCCATAGCCGCTGAATTGGTTGTCGGCTTGCTCGATTCCGGCGAAGAATCCGGTCGCGAGAATTGTGATGGGGTCGATTGAGGTGCGCCAGGCGAGATGAAATTTCTGTTTTGAAGTGAGAGGCGACGCATTGGGCACGTAGCTGACATAGAAGTTTGGAATGAAGCCGAAGATGCGCTGCTCTTCCTCTTCCTTGAGCTGCTCCTGACCTATCTCCTCCTGCGATGCCGTCACGTGAACTTCGCTTTGAGCGGTGGTAACCAGCATGGCGACCGGCGGCGCCTCGTAGCTCTCGCCGGGGTGCAGAAAACCGGTGATGATCTGGGTCGCAAATCCTTGCGATGTGACGGTCAGTGTGAAGGCGCCTGCCGTGAGATCGCCGAAAACGAAGCGGCCGTCGCTGCCTGAGATCGCTGTTCTCAGGGATGGAGGGATCGAGTCTGTCTGAGCGAGGGAGATTCGAGCGCCTTCGCAGACGGTTCCATCGCGGTCCACAACGACACCGTGGATGCTGCCCACCGAACTTTGCTCGGCAGACACCTGTGATTGGGGAGCGGCGGGTAAAGCTGCCTCGGAGGCTAAATTTGATAGCGGCTGCTGAGAGCAAAGAGGCGTTGCAACCGCAAAGAAGATCAGGAATGCGAAGACTGGGCCGCATGCCGGTGTTCGGCGACGCAACTCACCCCACTCGCAGTCCAGATATGCTCGATTCGCGATCGGCTCCGCCCCCCATCTCCTCAGCCCGAAGATCTCGCCATTATCAAGATCATCGGCGCGAGGGGGCTGATATTGAGTTAGACGGGGTTGCGGCGACTCGATGTAATCGGCCAGCCCGGGACAACCAAAAACGTGAAAAATCCGCATCAAAACTTGGCTTCGAAGGCCCGGAACCGGCGTTCAAGTTCCCATTGAGCGGCAGCTTTTTCACTGCCGCCAAGAAAGGCTTTGCAAGCGGTGGTGGGGTTGTCCTGGCCGAGAGGTTGAGCTCTGCAGGGCGCGGCGGGGATGGTGAAGGCGTCGGGAGTCTCCCAGAGACTCGCGCCGGGCAGGAAGTTGTGTTCCATGCCGGTGCGGGCTAACTGCTTTAGATCTTGATAGCTGAGGTGATAGTCGGTGGCGGCGCGGACATATTCGCGAGTGATGTCGGTGCGGCTCACGCCTTCGTCGTCGGTGGAGAGTGCGACGGGAACGTGGGCGGCGCGGTAGAGCGGAAAGGGGTGGTTGGCACCCCGGACGCCGAGAATGCCGTCGTTAGAGCTGAGGTTGATCTCAACCATGATGTGCTTTTGGGCCATCTCTTTGAGCAGACCTTGAGCGTCGTCCTCGTACATCACGTCGACGCCGTGGCCGATGCGTTCGGCGTGGCCCAGCTCGACGGCCTGACGAACGTGAAAACGCAGGCCTTCGGGTGGCACCATGCCAAAGGCCAGCTCGCCGGCGTGCAGGCTGATGTGAACCTTGGGATATACGGAATGCAGGTACTCGAGCATCTTCATCTGCAACGTGTAGTCGCGCATGGAGATAAGGCCGTCTTCGGGCTGAACAAAGTTGATGCCCACGTAGCTGGGCTCGTGAGCATCCATGCTCTGCTGGATGGTCTCAAAGCCGAGAAGCGTCTGGGCGAAGACTTGCTCCGGCGGGTTGCCGCGCAGCACCTGATAAATGTAGCGAACTTCAACACGGCAGGCGGGTGTGGCCTGGGGTGTGCCGCAATGTTCGATGTCGCGACGGAGGGCCTCGGCAGCGCGCACATCCTCGCGGTCAACGAATATCTCGTCGCGGAGGCCGAGGGCGAACAGCGTCTCGCGATACTGGGCAAAGTCCTGATTCAAAGGGTTTTCGTGTGCCATCTGCGCGGCGTGAGTGAAAGGCGGTGTCTCCATTAGCTCGACGTATTGCTGATTCTGCGCGGCGGCACGGCTGGCCACCTCGTCTACCCATTCACCGATGTGCCGCTTGCTCAGCCCGCCAAAACGGCCGAAGGTCGAGAAGAACTGATCGTGCCCATTGAAGCCGGGGGTGGAAACGAAGCCGCGCATGGAGAAAGAGTCGATGAGGCGGTCGTAAAGCGCCTGGTCGGCTGACGTCAGATTGCCGGAAAGTTGCGCGGCTGGGACCAGCGGCGCAGTGCAGGGAGGTTTCGCGAAACTGAGGGCCGAGGGGTCCACGCAGAGACCGTCTTCGCCCGCTTCGCGGATGAAGCTTTCGGCATAAACCGCGCCGGAAAGGTGAATGTGCAGGTCTGCGCCCTTGGGGAATTGATCGAGAAAGGCGCGCAGAGTTAGGGTACCGTCATGGGCGGCGGCTTGGTAGGCGCGGGCGGTGCGGGCTTCCGCCACATTGGGGGCTTGGGTGTGGGCAACGGTGGCAGCGAGGACGAAGGCGAAGCAGGAAAGAACGCAAATGGGGGAACGCATAATGCCTATCAGTGTAGAGCAGAGACGTGCGCTTCGTGGAGGATTTGACTGGTTTGGCGCGGGAAGAAGGGAGTTGATATACTGTAAAAAGTTGTTGCAGCCGACTGTTCGTGGACAGGCTTATACTCTCCGGCGATGCCGGAATCCGCGCCAGAAATTGCAACGCGAAGTTTGCACTGAGGCCAGATAGCTCAGTGGTAGAGCGCGGCCCTGAAAAGGCCGGCGTCGGCGGTTCAATCCCGTCTCTGGCCACCACATTCTAAATAACTTAGCGGCAATCCAAAAACGTCAGTTTAGGTCATGCGAACAATATGCGTACAGCGGCTAGACCGCGTACGCCTTGTCGCCTTCTTCTAGGGCCAACAGCTTCCACATCTCACGCGCCGTGTTGCCGGTTCTGGCGATATGTTGCCGCCCCAGTTTCGCGTAGCGTTCCGTCATCTTGATATTCGAATGGCCGAGGATCTTGGCCAGCTCGTACAGGTCGCCGCCGTTCATCATGTAGTGAGAGGCAAATGTGTGCCGCAGGTCATGAAAGCGGAAATCATCAATTCCTGCCCGTTCGAGCAGATCATCGAAGCTTCCTTCCAACCGCCGCCGCTCCCCGACCGTTCCGCCCTTGAGCGGGAACACCCGGAGATTGTCTTTCGCGACCGGAAACCGCCGGTCACCATTCGCGGCATCCGAAAAGGCCTGCAACTCCCATGCGAGTTCTGAGGGCATCGGGACATACCGCATCTTTCCACCCTTCAGCTTTGCCCGCACGGCGATCAAACCTTCCGCATACATAACGTCCGTCCAAAGAAGCCCCCATATCTCCGAAGCCCTCATTCCAGTCGTAACGGCCAGGAGAACGATGACCCTCATCCGGTGAATTGTCCGGTTGAGTGCTTTCGTGCCTTTGCGGAACTTCTTTTCATCGAGCGCCTGCATAAGGCTCTGGAGTTCCTTGGCCGACAAGTAACGGTCCCGTGAATCATCCGGTCGCCTGACTTCGACGTGATCAGCCGGATTCCGGTCAAGACCGGTTTCCTTCGACCAGATCGAGGCAGCCTTTCCCATCATGTGGTGCATGACGTTGAAATGCCTGACTGCCGTGCTGGCGGATAGACCGCGCACCGCCGTCAGGTTCTCGTACCATTCCCCGACTGCGATCCCGTCCACTTCCCGAGCGAACTTGTTTCCAAGCTCTGTACGAATGCCATCCAGCACGCTTTTCTCACGATCCGCCGACAGCTTTTTCGAACCGTAATGCGTCCAGTAACGGTCGATCAGCGCCAACATCCGAAAATTTACTTCCCGCTTTACGTCAAGGTGACGGTTCTCATCTCGCGCCGACAGCTTTTTGCGCTCGATTTTCTTTGCCAATTCAAAAGCCCCGTGAACGCGCAGGCTCTTGTTTCGACCCCCTTCCCTCCAACGGACCTCATAGACCCCATCAGATTTCTTCTTAATGGACAATTTGCTTCTCCTTTCAGTCAATGGTTTCGATTGTGTGTTGGTCGATGTAGCGCTCAAGCGCCTTCACGTCGAACCGCAACGCACGACCGACCTTGACGCAGGGAACCTCCCGCAACCTGGATTTCTTGTAGACCGTGTCCACTTCGAGCCCCAGATATTGGGCAGCCTCCCTGACATTCAGGAGCCGCCTACCGATGAGTCCATTTGACACCATTTCGATCATTTCTGTACGAGACATATTTGTGTCTCCCCGGTCGTCAGCCATCAGACGACGGATGGTTGCCCCGCCCAAAAGGGCAGAGTGGGTTTCGAGTTACGCGCAAAAATCGGACCAGTCCTTTGCGCGAACAGTTCCTTACCGAAAAAAATCATCAACGACCCTGGAGTTCCAAAGCACAGACGCACCGTGGTTCTAATCTGCAATGTGCATTTCAATAGAAGTGTGGCATATATTGCAGTGACTATGCAATATAAACAGCGGGATCATTTCGTACCACGATTGATCTCTTCGTCTGGCGACGCGCTGGAGGCTTCTGCTTGAGAGCTGCATATCTCGCGATACATTGGTTCTGCGCGCGTTTCCGTTACCCAGGATCATCTAGGAATAGGCGATCATTCGCGGATACCGGAGAGTTGAACGATTGCTTTGATTTCGGCGTGGTTCCCGACGACGATGGCCCGCGCCGTGACCTTCGCGTGGATCGTTTTTCGATTCGTTTTTATCGAATTTCTGTCGCCGTTTCAGTCGGACCAAGCTCGGACGGAACCCATATGGATAGCTGGGCAGTGAATCCGGCGCTTCTCCAGTTCGCGACCACTACGGCTATCCTATGGGTAGCCCGCAAGTCGCACGATAGTCCTTCCATTATGTTTGAGCAGGCTATCAAGGTATTGACGACATCTCCTGCGAGGTCATGGCGCTCAATACCGACAGCGCTAAGATTTTGGAGGACATTTAGAGGTTGCAATGACTACAAGCCGGAAATCCACTCCGCTATACGAAGCCATCCGCAGTTTGGTGTTGTCGGCTCGTCAGAGCGCCGCCCGCGGCGTTAACCTGCTTCAGGTCTATACGAACTACGAGATTGGCCGCCGCATCTTCGAGCAGGAGCAGCAGGGAGCCGACCGCGCTCAATATGGCAAGGAACTCGTCCGAGACTTGGCTGCCCGACTGACCCGCGAGTTCGGTAGCGGCTTTTCCATCAGCAATCTTAAGTACATGCGACAGTTCTATCTGGTTTATCCAGAACGGGTTCCACGAATTGGCCAGACAGCGTCTGGCCAATTCCAGCCTTTCCCCCTACCATTGACCGAGAACCCTGGGTCCTCGCCAATTGGCCAGACATTGTCTGGCCAATTGGATTCCCCGGCTGATTCGTTGCACCATCCGTTTTCTCTGAGCTGGTCGCACTATGTATTCCTGATCGGTCTCAAAGAGGAGGAGCGCAACTTCTACGAGATTGAGGCAGCCCAGCAGGGTTGGACTCTGCGCGAACTCCGGCGCCAATTCGATGCCGGCCTCTATGAGCGGCTGGCCCTCAGCCGCGACAAGCAGGCGATCCGCGACCTGGCGCGCCAGGGGCAGCACGTCGCCAAGCCGCAAGACCTGCTCAAAGACCCCTACGTTCTGGAGTTTCTCGGAATTGAGGAAAAGGCCCGCTACTCCGAGTCCGATCTGGAGTCGGCCATCGTCACCCACATTGAAAAGTTCCTGCTCGAATTGGGGAAGGGCTTTCTCTTTGAGTCCCGGCAGAAACGGTTCACCTTCGACGAAGAGCACTTCTTCGTCGATCTTGTGTTCTACAACCGCCTGCTGCGATCTTACGTGCTCATCGACCTCAAGATTGGCAAGCTCACGCATCAGGACCTCGGCCAGATGCAGATGTACGTCAACTACTTTGACCGCCGCGTCAGAACCGAGGCGGAGAACCACACCATCGGCATCGTGCTCTGCAAGAAAAAGAATTCCGCCTTGGTCGAGATTACCCTTCCCAAAGACGCCAACATTCACGCTCGCGAATACCAACTCTACCTGCCCAGCAAAGAGGAACTGCAACAAAAGCTTGTGGAGTGGATGGGAGAACAGGATGGGTACGTTGAGTAAAACGGGGAGAAACGCAAAACACTGACAGCACGGGATGACGGCTAATTGGCAGCTTGCTCCAGTGGGGCTCGAAGTTCACCAACCAGCAGGCAATTCAGCGGCAAACTGATCCATTGGGGGACAGCAACCATGCACCGTCCTTATCTGCTGGAGCATAATTGTTTAACGGACTTCAACGGGAAATCTCAACACCAAAATGGGAACACGACTGCTCTCTTTGCGTTCTGCG